>NZ_BAAAQI010000003.1:0-526109 GCF_039531585.1 Streptomonospora arabica
AGGGCTTCCAGGTGCTGCCGCGCAGGTGGGTGGTCGAGCGGACTTTCGGCTGGCTGGTGCGCAACCGGCGTTTGGCCCGTGATTACGAGCGTCTGACCGGCAACTCCGAGACCATGGTCAAGATCGCAATGATCCGCCTGATGGCGACACGGCTGGCTGGTCAGAGCGCACGCTGGAGCAATCGCCCTGCCACCCGATCCGCGTAATCACCCGCATACCCAACAGTCACTCAGGCGACTCCCCCGCCGCGGCCGAACCGGAGTCCGGCGCCGCGGTCGCGGTCTTGTCGGGCGGCGCGTCGGGCGCCTCCCCGGGAGCGGCCTGCGCCGCTTCGCCCTTCACGGCCGGCTCTGCGCCCTCAGCGGCCTCTCCCGCCGGGTCTGCGCCGGCCTCGGGGCTCCCGGCGCTCTCCCCCGGCTCGGCGCCCGAGGACTCCTCAGCGCCGTCCTGGGCGGCCTCGTCGCCCGTCTCACCACTGGCCGTGGAGCGCCGCTTGGGTACGCCGATCACGGTGCCGCAGACCGCGCGCAGTCGCTGCACGGAGATCGCGCCGTCGCGCAGTACGCGCGGAACGGCGTAGGTCAGGTCGACGATCGTCGAGGGGACGTCGTCCTCGCACGCACCGCCGTCGAGGTAGGCCGCGGCGGCGTCGCCGAGCTGCTTCTCGGCCTCCTGCGCCGTCGTGGCGGCCGGGTGCCCCGACAGGTTGGCGCTGCTCACCGCCATGGGGCCGACCTCCTTCAGCAGTTCGAGGGCGACCGGGTGCATCGGCATGCGCACGGCCACGGTCCCCTTGGTGTCGCCGAGGTCCCACGAGAGGCTCGGGGCGGCGGCGCAGACGATGGTCAGCGGCCCGGGCCAGAACTCCTCGATGAGGTCCTGGCCGTAGTTGCCCAGGTCCTCGATGAGCGCCTGGGCGGCGCGCACGGAGCCCACGAGCACGGGCGGCGGCATGTCGCGGCCGCGGCCCTTGGCGTCCAGCAGCGCCGATACGGCCGCCGGACTGAACGCGTCGGCGCCGATGCCGTACACCGTGTCGGTGGGCAGCACCACCAGCTCGCCCCGGCGGACGCTCGACGCCGCGTCGGCGATGCCGTCCTTGCGCCCCTGCGCGTCGGCGCAGTCGTAACTGCGGCTCACCTGAGGTCACCTCTTCTCTCGTCGGCGCCCGGACGGGCGCGCTGACCGCCTGCCTGTCACGTCGTGAGAACCGCGGAGCGCGCCGCCGGCACCGCCGTCAGTCCTCGGCCCTGCGCATGACCACGAACCGGTCCCGGTGGGCCAGGTCCTTGCGGTTGCGCACGTCGCGCCATCCCCGCTCCTCGGGGAAGAGCCGCGGGATGTCGATGCCCTGGCCGTCGCCGTGCTCCAGGGCCATGGCCCCGCCCGGCCGCAGCAGCCGGCGCCCCACCGCCTCCAGGTCGCGGATGGCGTCCAGGCCGTCGTCGCCGGCCCACAGCGCGGGGCCGGGGTCGTGGTTGGCGACCTCCGGCGGTATCAGCGCCGCCTCGGCGGTGGGCACGTAGGGCGGGTTGGAGATCACCAGGTCCAGCCGCCCGTCGAGGTCGGCCGGCGCCGAGCGCATGTCGGCCTGGTGGGCGGTGATGCGGTCGGCGTGGCCGCTGGCGTCGATGTTGCGCTTGGCCCAGCCCAGCGCGTCGGGGTCGAACTCGACCGCGTGCACGCGCGAGCGCGGGACCTCCTGGGCGATGGAGATGGCGATGGCGCCCGAACCGGTGCCCAGGTCGGCGACCAGCGGGTCGGCCACGTCCATGGCGCGCAGGGTGTCGATCGCCCAACCGACCATGATCTCGGTTTCGGGCCTGGGCACGAACACTCCGGGCCCCACCTGGAGTTCCAGGTAGCGGAAGTAGGCGCGCCCGGTGATGTGTTGGAGCGGCTCCCGCGCGGCGCGGCGGGCGACGCACTCCCAGTAGAGCGCGTCGAAGTCGGAGTCGGCGACTTCGTGCAGCCGTCCTCGACGAACGCCGTGCACGAACGCCGCGAGCTCCTCGGCGTCGGTGCGGGGCGAGGGGACGCCCGCTTCGGCCAGCCGCAGCGTGGCCCGGGCGACCTCGTCGAGCAGGAAGTTCATGACTCGGCCTGCTCCAGCCTTTCCTTGGTGTCGGCGTCGATGAGCGCCTGCAGGACACCGCCCAGGTCGCCGTCGAGGACCTGGTCGAGGTTGTAGGCCTTGTAGCCGACACGGTGATCGGAGATGCGGTTCTCCGGGAAATTGTAGGTCCGCACGCGCTCGGAGCGGTCGACCGTGCGCACCTGGCTCCGGCGTTCGGCGGCGGCCTCGGCGTCGGCGCTGGCCTGGGCCTCGGCCAGGAGCCGGGAGCGCAGGATGCGCATGGCCTGCTCCTTGTTCTGCAGCTGGCTCTTCTCGTTCTGGCAGGACACCACTATCCCGGTGGGCGCGTGGGTGATGCGCACCGCGGAGTCGGTGGTGTTGACGCTCTGGCCGCCGGGGCCCGAGGAGCGGAAGACGTCCACGCGCAGGTCGTTGTCGTTGATCTCGACCTCGACCTCCTCCGCCTCGGGCACCACGAGGACGCCGGCGGCCGAGGTGTGGATGCGCCCCTGGGACTCGGTGACCGGTACCCGCTGCACGCGGTGCACGCCGCCCTCGAACTTCAGCTGGGGCCACACGCCCTGGCCGGGCTGGGGCGCGCCCTTGTTCTTGAAGGCGATGGTGATGTCCTTGTAGCCGCCGAGCTCGGAGGGCGTGGAGTCGATGACCTCGGTCTTCCAGCCGTGCCGCTCGGCGTAGCGCAGGTACATGCGCACGAGGTCGCCCGCGAAGAGCGCGGACTCCTCGCCGCCCTCGCCGGCCTTGACCTCCATGATGAGGTTCTTCTCGTCGGCGGGGTCGCGCGGGATGAGCAGGTGGTGCAGGCGGTCGACGAGCTCCTCGCGGCTCTTCTCCAGCTGCCGGGCCTCGTCGGCGAAGGCCGGGTCCTCGGCCGAGAGCTCCTTGGCGGTTTCGAGGTCGGACTCGACCCGGGTCAGCTCGCGGTAGGCGGAGATGATCGGCGTGAGCTGGGAGTAGCGCTTACTCAGAGCGCGCGCCTGCGACTGGTCGGCGTGCACGGCCGGGTCGGCGAGCTGCTGCTCCAGCTCGTAGTACTCGCCCAGGAGGTCGTCCAGCTTCACGTTTGGTATCCAGCTTCCGTGGGTGGCGTGGTGGTCGGGCGCGCGGGGCCGGCGAACGCCGCCGGCCGCGGGTGTGCCCGCGCGGCCCGCGAGGGCCTGCCTACGAACAGCGGCGCCGGCCGCGCGGCCCGGAATCGGGACCGCGCGCTCCGGCGCCGCCTGCGGAGCTACTTGTTGGAGCGCTTGCCGAAGCGCTTCTCGAAGCGGGCGACCCGGCCGCCGGTGTCCATGATCTTCTGCTTGCCGGTGTAGAACGGGTGGCAGGCGGAGCAGATGTCGGCCCGGATCTCACCCGTCGATGCGGTGCTGCGGGTGGTGAAGGTGTTCCCGCAGGTGCAGGTGACCTGGGTTACGACGTACTCGGGGTGGATGTCGGCTTTCACGTGGATCTCCTCGCTAGTGGCGGTCGCCGGGCGCACTGGGCAGGGCGCGCACTGCTGCGCGCCGCATCGCTGCCTACGACGGCGTGAACCGGTACCGCGGCGGTCGATATACCAGTTTGCCAGACCTTCGAACAAGAACCGACCAGCGGCTATTCCCCACGGCGCGGACACCGGGGCGCACGCTCGCGGCCCGCGCCTGCGCGCCCTCTCCGGTGCCCGCGCGGCCGCCGCTGCCGGGGCCGCGTCCGACCGCCGCGAAAGCGGGCGGACGCCCCGCCCCTCCCATGCACGGGGGCGTCCGCCCGGCTCGTCCGGCGTCAGCGGACGTCGGTGCCGGTGGGCGTGCGCCCCCGCCCCGGGGCGCCGCCGCGCGGCGTGCGCCGGATCAGCACCACCAGGGCCGCCAGAGCGCCCAGGATCAGCGCGAGCATCAGCAGCCCCGCGTTGAGGCTCAGGCCGTAGGCCATCAGGTAGGTCAGCGCGCCTGCCGTCAGCAGGTAGTAGGTCATCGGGATGAAGGTCTGGCGGATCAGGTCCCCTTCGCGCCCGACCAGGCCGACGACCGCCGACGCCGCGACGACGTTGTGCACGGTGATCATGTTCCCGGCGGCGCCGCCGACCGCCTGCCCGGCCACCACGGTCTCGGGCGCCACACCGATGTGCTCGCCGGTGGAGAACTGGAACAGCGAGAACATCAGGTTGGAGACGGTGTTGCTACCGGCGACGAACGCGCCGAGCGCGCCGATCCACGGGGCGAGGATCGGCCAGGAGCCGCCCGCGGCGGCCGCCGCGCCCTGCGCCAGGGTGAGCGGCATGCTGTCCAGTCCACCGGCGCTGAACTCCGACCCGGAGTTGATGAAGACCCGCACCAGCGGGACCGCGAACAGCAGGGCCACCGCGGCGCCGGCGAGCTGGCCCCCGGCCATGCGCCAGGACGCGGCGATCTGGGTGCCGCTCATCCGGTGCAGCGCGTAGGTGACCAGGCACGCCAGGATGAAGACCGCACCGGGCGAGTACAGCGGCTGCACGGCGTCGCCGATCGACGTGCCGAACAGCTCGCTCGCGCCCAGCTCGAACGACTGCAGCCACTCCGGCACACCGGGCAGCACCCGGGTGGCCACCAGGACCCCCGCGACCAGCAGGTAGGGCGACCACGCGCGCAGCAGCCCGATGGACGGCGCGCCTCCGCCGGAGGTTTCGGGACCGTCGCCGTCGCCGGGGCTGAGCCGGCCGGTCCAGCGGGCCGGCCAGCTCTCGCGCGGCCCGAAGTCCCAGGTGGTCTTGGGCAGCAGGAAGCCGCGGCGGGCGGCGGCGACCACGATCAGCAGCCCGGTGAGGCCGCCCAGCAGCGACGTGAACTCCACACCGAGGAAGGCGTTGTAGAGCACGGAGGGGATGGTCATGGAGAAGGCGGCGAACAGGGCGAAGGGCCAGACCTGCAGGCCGTCGGCGAAGCGGCGGCGCTCGCCGTAGAAGCCGCAGAGCAGGCAGCACAGGAAGAGCGGGATGAGCGTGCCGGTGATGCCGTGCACGATCGCGGTCTGCAGCCCGATGCGCTCGACGAGCTCGGGCACGGCCAGCCCCAGCTCCTGCGCCCGCTGCTGCACCGCCTCCGAGCCGGCGAGCCCGCCGTCGACGCCGACCAGGATGGGAGTTCCCACGGCGCCGAAGCTGACCGGTGTGCTCTGGATGACCAGGCCGACCATGACGGCCGCCATCGCGGGAAAGCCCAGCGCCAGCAGCAGCGGGGCGACGATGGCGGCGGGGGTGCCGAATCCCGAGGCGCCCTCGATGAAGCTGCCGAAGAGCCAGCCGATGATGATCGCCTGGACGCGGCGGTCGGCGCTGATGCCGGTGAAGGTGGCGCGGATCGTGTGGATGGCCCCGCTCTTGGTGAGCGTGGCCAGCAGCAGGAGGGCGCCGAAGATGATGTAGAGGAGTCCGACGGCGAGGATGAGGCCCTGCACCGTGGAGGCGGCCACCGCGGTCCACTCGATCTGCCACACGGTCAGGGCGACGAGCACGACCACGGCGTAGCCGGCGGGCATCGCGTACTTGGCGGGTAGGCGGAATCCGACGAGCAGGACGCCGACCACCAGGATCGGCGCGATGGCGAACAGGCTGAGGACGGGGAGGCTGTCCATCCGCTTCACTCCCGGGGGTGGAGTAGTACACGGTATGCAGTACGCGCCGTACGCCGTGAACCTTAGATCACATGATCCCATCGGGTAAAGGCCGAAAGTCCGCGGAATCCGCACATCCACAGGTCATCCGGATCACACGGATTCACAGCGGATACACGCCCGCACCGGGCGGGCTCCGCGCGCCTGCGGCGGACGCTCGGGCGGGGAGGAGTACGCAGGAGCGTCCGACGTCCGCGGCGGCCCCGAGCGGGCGCGAAAAAGCGCGGCGCCGCGTCCCGGCCCGGGACGCGGCGCCGCGCTCACACGTGCGACGGTGCGCGGCGGCCGGTTGCGGGCCGCCGCGCACCGTCAGTGCTCGTTGGGTCCGCCCACCGTGGTCTTCTGCACCTGCAGGAGGAACTCGGTGTTGCTCTTGGTTTCCTTCATCCGCTCCAGCAGCAGCTCCAGCGCCTGCTGGATGTCGAGGGCGTGCAGCACGCGGCGGAGCTTCCAGATGATGTTGAGCTCCTCGCCCGACATCAGGATCTCCTCCTTGCGGGTGCTGGAGGAGACGACGTCGACCGCGGGGAAGATCCGCTTGTCCGACAGGGACCGGTTGAGCTTGAGCTCCATGTTGCCGGTGCCCTTGAACTCCTCGAAGATGACCTCGTCCATCCGCGAGCCGGTGTCGACCAGCGCGGTGGCCAGGATCGTCAGCGAGCCGCCGTTCTCGATGTTGCGGGCGGCGCCGAAGAACCGCTTGGGCGGGTACAGCGCCGTGGAGTCGACACCGCCGGAGAGGATGCGCCCGCTCGCCGGCGCGGCGAGGTTGTAGGCGCGGCCGAGCCGGGTGATGGAGTCGAGCAGCACCACCACGTCCAGGCCCATCTCGACCAGGCGCTTGGCGCGGTCGATGGCGAGCTCGGCGACGGTGGTGTGGTCCTCGGCCGGGCGGTCGAAGGTCGAGTGGATGACCTCGCCCTTAACCGTGCGCTGCATGTCGGTGACCTCTTCCGGCCGCTCGTCGACGAGTACGACCATCAGATGGGTCTCCGGGTTGTTCTCGGTGATCGCGTTGGCGATCGACTGCAGCACCATGGTCTTGCCGGCCTTGGGCGGCGAGACGATGAGGCCGCGCTGGCCCTTGCCGATGGGCGCCACGAGGTCGATGATCCGCGTGGTCAGGATGCCGGGCTCGGTTTCGAGCCGCAGGCGGTCCTGCGGGTACAGCGGCACCAGTTTGGAGAACTCCGGGCGGTTGCGCGCCTGCTCCGGGGTCATCCCGTTGATGGTGTCCAGGCGCACCAGCGCGTTGAACTTCTCGCGGCGCTCGCCCTCGCGCGGCTGGCGCACCGCGCCGGTGATGGCGTCGCCCTTGCGCAGACCGTTCTTGCGCACCTGGGCCAGGGAGACGTAGACGTCGTTGGCGCCGGGCAGGTAGCCGGTGGTGCGGACGAACGCGTAGTTGTCCAGGATGTCCAGTATTCCGGCGACCGGAAGCAGCACGTCGTCGTCGCTGATCACGGGCTCGGGGTCCTGGCGGTCGCGGCGCCGGTCGCGGCGGTCCCGGCGGCGCCCGCGCCGGCGCCCGCCGGCGAAGTCGTCGTCGCCTCCGCCTCCGCCGCCGCCGCGGTTGTTACCGCCCTGCTGCTGGCCGCCGTCCTGGCTCTGCTGCTGGCCGTCGCCGCCGGAGTCGTCGCGGTTGCCGCGGTTGCGCCGGTTGCGCTGGCGCTCGCGACCGCCGCCCTGCTGGCCGCCTTGGCCGCCGCCCTGCCCGGACTGGCCGCCCTGGGAGTCGGTCTTCTGGGAATTGGATGTCTTCGTCACGCTGCTCGCGGGGGTAGAGGGATCGGTACCGTCCGAGTGCCGGTTCTGGTCTGCGGAGTCCTCACCGCGCTTGCGCGGGGACCGGCGGCTGCGGGCCGTCTTCTCGGAGCGGTCGGCCTGCGCGGACTCGGAGCCGCGCCCGCCCGATTCGGCCTTGGCCGCGGGGGCGCTCTGCCCTGCGTCCTGCCTGTTGTCCTGCTGCTCGGGGGCGGGCTGCGCGGCAGCCTGCTGCCCGGTGGTGGCGCCGCCCTGCTGCCCGGCGCTCTGGTCAGGACGGTCCGCGGCCGGCTTGGCCGAGCCGTCGGCCTGCGGCGCCGAGACCGGGCCGCCCTGCTTCGCCTCGATGGCGGCGATGATGTCGTTCTTGCGCATCCGCCCCGTGCCCGTGATACCGAGACTCGACGCCAGGCGCTGGAGTTCGGTCAGCTTCAGCGCCGACAGCCCGGTTCCGCCGGACCGCGACCGGGACGACGTGCTCTTTCTGGACGAGGTCGCGGCGTCGCCGGCGTCCGCAGCGGACGCGGTCGTCTCTTGCTGCTTGCTGACCGCCGCGTCCGTGTGGAGTTCGGTGGTGTCGCTCACTAAGGGTCCTTCCCAAGGAGCGGGCTCAGGCCGTCATCGTGTCGCTAACGGCCGGCCCGGTGGTGCGAACCGGCGGGGGCCGGGTCGGGCATGCCCCACGCGGATGTGTCGGGAACCGTCGATCCCCTACCCGATCGCGGCGGGCTCTGGGTACAGCCAGGCGTGAGGGCGATGAGTCCGGTAGTGCCGCCCGTGACCCGTTCTGCCGCCCTCGTCGGGCGAGCCGGCGACACAGTCAGGGTGGACGGATTCACGGGTGCGCCGCGAACTCAACACAGTGGTAACCGTGCGCAGTGATCGCATGGCCAAGACCACGTACACCTTGGACGCGGAAAACACTGTGGCGGATGAGCACACGCCCCGCATCGGGGCATCTGGTGCTTCACCCAGCCTAACATCACCGGAGCCCACAGCTATTCCTTGACACAGGTCTATGAACGGGGAGTTTCGATCCACGCTCCTGCCGGATCGATGGCTAAGGGGCGTATGTGCCAATGCTTACCCGTCCGGTGCCGAATCGAATCAACCAGGTCGTCACTGATTTGCGGGACATCCGCCGCTTCCGGCGATGCGGGGCCGTGTGCGTCGGGCCCCCCGTCGACCAGCACGAGGACGGTGGGCCCGGCCCCGGAGACCACCGCCGCGAGCCCGTCGAGTTCACGCAGCTCACGGGCGATGCGCAGAGTCTCGGGCATCGCCGGGCGCCGGTACTGCTCGTGCAGCCGGTCCTCGGTGGCGTCCAGCAGCAACTCGGGGTGGCCGGAAACGGCCGCCACCAGCAGCGCGGCGCGCCCCGCCGTGAACGCCGCGTCGGCGTGGGGCACCGTGTCGGGCAGCAGACCGCGCGCCTCCTCGGTGGAGAGCCGGTCCTCGGGCACGCACACCACGGGCCGCAGGCGCGCCGACGGCGCCACCCCCGTCGCGCGCCACTCCCCGGCGCCGCGCCAGGCGACGGTGAACCCGCCGTAGACGCACGGCGCCACGTTGTCGGGGTGTCCCTCGATTTCGGCGGCCAGCCGGAACACGCGGTCGCGGTCCAGGCGCCCCAGCGCCGGGTCCGCGCCGCTGAGCAGCGCGGTCGCCGCGCACACGCCCGTGACGATGGCCGCGGCCGACGAGCCCAGTCCGCGCCCGTGCGGAATGCGGTTGGTGCAGCGCAGGTGAAGTCCGGGCAGCGGCTCCCCCGCCTCATCGAAGACCGCCCGCATCGCCCGCACCACGAGGTGGGTGCCGTCGCGCGGCACGTCGGCCGCGCCCTCGCCCTCGACGTCGACCACCAGCCGGCCGTCATCGGTCAGGCGGACGTCGGCCTCGTCGTAGAGGCGCAGGGCGAGCCCGAGCGCGTCGAATCCGGGACCGAGGTTCGCGCAGGTGGCGGGGGTGCGGACGTGCACCCCGGTGGGGCGCGTCTGGAGCATGCGTACGCTCTTCCGTGGGTCGGGGGTCTCGTGGGGGCGCGTCGCGGCCGTTGCGGCCGCGGTCCGCGGCGGGCGGAGCCGCGCCGGCTCAGGCCAGGCCGAGGGCCGAGGCCGCCGCGTGCGCGTCGACGGGCACCGTCGTGGCGGTGGAGGCACCGGCCAGCGCCCAGTCGGGGTCCTTGAGGCCGTTGCCGGTCACCGTGCACACCACGCGGGTGCCGCGCGCGATGTGGCCCGCCTCGACCGACTGGATGAGCCCCGCGACGCTCGCGGCCGAGGCCAGCTCGACGAACACGCCCTCCTCGGCGGCCAGCATCCGGTAGGCGGCCAGGATCTTGCGGTCGGTGACCGAGTCGATGCGCCCGCCGGACTCGTCGCGCGCCCGCTCGGCGTAGAGCCAGGAGGCCGGGTTGCCGATGCGGATGGCGGTGGCGATGGTGCGCGGCTGCTCGACGGGAGCGCCCGAGACGATCGGGGCCGACCCGCTGGCCTGGAAGCCGAACATGCGCGGGGCGGAGGTGGCTGCCCCGGAGTCGGCGTACTCGCTGTAGCCCATCCAGTAGGCGCTGATGTTGCCGGCGTTGCCCACCGGCAGGCAGTGCACCGCGGGCGCGTCGCCCAGCGCGTCGACGATCTCGAAGGCCGCGGTCTTCTGGCCCTGCAGCCGGTAGGGGTTCACCGAGTTCACCAGCGCGACCGGGTAGTCCACCGACAGTTTGCGGGCGAGCTCCAGGCAGTCGTCGAAGTTGCCGTCGACCTGCAGCAGCTTGGCGCCGTGCACCAGCGCCTGGGCGAGCTTGCCCATGGCGATCTTGCCCTGGGGCACCAGCACCGCGCACGTCATCCCGGCGCGCACGGCATAGGCGGCGGCACTGGCGCTGGTGTTGCCGGTCGACGCGCAGATGACGGCCTTGGCGCCCTCCTCGGCGGCCTTGGTGATCGCCATCGTCATGCCGCGGTCCTTGAAGGACCCGGTGGGATTGAGGCCCTCGACCTTGAGGAACACCTCGCACCCCGTCAGCTCGGAGACGCGTGCGGCGGGAACCAGGGGGGTTCCGCCCTCCAGCAGGGTGACGACCGAGGTGTTCGCAGTGACCGGGAGATGGTCGCGGTACTCCTCGACGACCCCCCGCCATGCCCGTGCCATGCTCACGACAGGGCCCTTTCGAAAAGGAACGGATGGAAAAGCGTATTCGCAAAGCGGCCGTGCCGCGGATGGGAGCACGCCCGCTCGCGCGGCGTGCCCCGGCGGATGTGCGCGGCAGTTGCGGCGGACGCCGACGGGCGCCCCCGCGCGGCCGTGTATCCGCCTCCGAGTCTAGAGCCCGAAAGGCGTGGCGCGTGCATCCCGCGTCCCTCGTCTCAGCAGTTGGGACGGTGTTTTCGCGCGGTGCGCGCCCGTCCGGGCGCCGCCGCGCCCGCGGGCGTCACGCGTCCTCGGAGAACGCTTCGACGCGCATCACGCTGGCCACCGACCGCACCATGTCCAGCCCGCGCAGCCGCTCGACGGTCTCGGCCAAGGCGGAGTCGGGCGCGATGTGGCTGACCAGCACCAACTGCGCGTCCTCGCCGGAGCCCTCCTGGCGCACGTTCTTGATGGACACGCCCATCTCGGAGAAGACCTCGGCGACGCGGGCGAGCACGCCGGGGCGGTCGGCGACGTCCAGCGAGATGTGGTACCGCGTGACCGTCTCGCCCATGGGGTGCACCGGCAGCCCGGTGTCGTGGCCGCCCTCACCCGCGGAGGTCCCGGCGAGCCGGTTGCGCGCCACCGCGACCAGGTCGCCCAGCACGGCGCCGGCGGTGGGCACCCCCCCGGCGCCGGGGCCGTAGAACATCAGCCGGCCGGCCGACTCCGCCTCGACGAACACGGCGTTGTAGGCCTCGGTGACCGCGGCGAGCGGGTGCTCGCGCGGCAGCATCACGGGGTGGACGCGCACACCCACCGAGTCGCCGTCGGGGGTGCGCTGGCAGATCGCCAGCAGCTTGACCACGCAGCCCATCTCCCTGGCGCTGGCGATGTCGCCGGCCGAGACCTCGGTGATGCCCTCGCGGTGCACGTCGGCCGCTGTGACGTGCTGGGTGTGGAACGCGAGCCGGGCCAGGATCGCCGCCTTGGCGGCCGCGTCGAACCCCTCGACGTCGGCGGTGGGGTCGGCCTCGGCGTAACCGAGCGTCTGCGCCTCTTCCAGCGACTCGGCGAACCCGGCCCCCTGGCTGTCCATCCGGTCCAGGATGAAGTTGGTGGTGCCGTTGACGATGCCCAGCACCCGGTTGACCCGGTCGCCGGCCAGCGAGTCGCGCAGCGGGCGCAGCAGCGGTATGGCCCCGGCGACCGCGGCCTCGTAGTAGATGTCGACGCCGGCCTCGCGCGCGGCGCTCAGCAGCGTCGCACCGTCCTCGGCCAGCAGCGCCTTGTTGGCGGTGACCACGGACTTGCCGGCCTTGACCGCCTCCAGGATCAGCGAGCGGGCGGGCTCGATTCCGCCGATGACCTCGATTACGAGGTCGATGTCGGGCCGTGTCACCAGCTCCGTGGCGTCGGTGGTGAACAGCTGGGGGTCGACTCCGGTGCCGCGGTCGCGCCCCAGGCGCCGCACGGCGATCCCGCCGATCTCCAGGGGTGTTCCCACCCGTGCGGCGAGTTCGGACGCCTGCTGGTCGACCAGCCGCACCACTTCCGCACCCACAACGCCGCATCCCAGCAGCGCCACCTTCATCGCCATAAGAGGAGTGACTCCCACTTCTGTCACGTCGTGCCGTCCACTTCGTCCGCCGCCGGAGGCGCGCAAGTCAGCCTACGTCCAAGCGGAGGAGGTCCTCCTCGGTCTCCCGGCGAACCAGCGTGCGCGGGACGCCCTCGCGCACCGCGACCAGGGCGGGGCGGGGAAGGTGGTTGTAGTTGCTGGCCATCGAGAAGCAGTAGGCGCCGGTCGCGGCGACGGCGACGAGGTCGCCGGGGCGCACGTCGGAGGGCAGGTAGAGGTCGTGCACGATGATGTCGCCGCTCTCGCAGTGCTTGCCGACCAGGCGGGAGAGCACCGGCTCGGCGCCGCCGGCGCGCGAGACGAGCGCGCAGGTGTACTCGGCGCCGTAGAGCGCGGTGCGGATGTTGTCGCTCATGCCGCCGTCGACGCTGACGTAGGTGCGGATGCCCTCGACGTCCTTGACCGTGCCGACCTCGTAGACCGTGATCCCGGCCGGCCCCGAGAGGGCGCGGCCCGGCTCGACCGCGATGCGCGGCATCGGCAGGCCGTGGGAGTCGCACTCGCGCTGCACGATGCTCAGCAGGCTCTTGGCGATCGCCTCGGGCTCCAGCGGGGTGTCGTCGGAGACGTAGGCGATGCCCAGGCCGCCGCCCAGGTCCAGCTCGGCCAGCTCGGCGCCGGTCTCGCGGTGGACGCGGGTGAGGAACTCGGTGACGCGGCGCGCGGCCACCTCGAACCCGGCCGTGTCGAAGATCTGCGATCCGATGTGCGAGTGCAGGCCGACCAGCTCGACGTGCTCGCAGGCCAGGACCCGCCGGACCGCCTCGGCCGCGGCGCCGGTGCTCAGCGCGAGGCCGAACTTCTGGTCGTCGTGGGCGGTGGCGACGAACTCGTGCGTGTGGGCCTCGACGCCGGTGGTCACGCGCACCAGTACCTTGGGGACGCGGCCGCGCTCGGCGGAGATGCGCTCCAGGCGCTCGATCTCCTCGAAGGAGTCGACGATGATGCGCCCGACCCCGGCCTCGACGGCGCGGGCCAGCTCGGCCTCGGACTTGTTGTTGCCGTGCATGCCGATGCGCTCGGGCGGCATGCCCCCGGCAAGGGCGACGGTCAGCTCGCCGCCGCTGCACACGTCGAGCTTGAGCCCTTCCTCGTGCACCCAGCGGACGAGGGCCTTGGTGAGCAGCGCCTTGCCCGCGTAGTAGACGTCGGCCTCGGCGTCGCTGAAGGCCTCGCGGTAGGCGCGGGCGCGGCGGCGGAAGTCCTCCTCGTCGAGCACGAACAGCGGCGTGCCGTACTCGGCGGCCAGCCGGCGCACGCCCACGCCCCCGACGGCCAGCTCGCCGTCGGCGCCGCCGCGCCCGGCGGTGGCGGGCCACACGCGCGGGTCCAGGCGCGCCAGGTCGCGCGGCGGGCTCGGGGGGTTCTCCTCGGGCAGCACCTCCGCGTGGCGCGGACCCGCGGGGTGGGCGTAACGGCTCATCAGTGTGCACTCTCGACGTGTGGGCGGGTGTTCGTGCCGGCCGGTCCGGGGCGGTCCGGCGTGGTCGGGACCGGCCGAACCGGGTGTGGTGCGGGGCGCGGGGACCGGCGTGCGAGCGGCAGGCGTGCCCCCGGCGTCGGCGTCGGGTGCCGATCCTCGGGCCGGCCCGCGGCGCTGCGGGCACGGTCGGCGGGCGTCCCGGTCGGGCCGAAGCGCCCGCACCGCCCCCGCTGCCGTGGCGTTGAAGGGGCGTCCCCGGGGACCGGAGCGGGTGCGGGCGGTTCTCGCCTTCGGAGTGCTCACAGCCTTGTGGGCGCGGACACGCCGAGCAGGGACAGGCCCGCGCTCAGGACCTCGGCCGCCGCGGCGCACAGCCGCAGCCGACCGAACGCGGACACGGGTTCCCCATCCGCGGGGCCGCCGGCGGCCTCGACGATCAGTCCGCCGCAGGAACCCCGCCAATCATGGTAGGCAGCCGCGAGACCTTCGAGGTATCTGACCAGCATATGGGGTTCGCTACGTCTCCGCGCCGCGTGGAGCACCAGGGGTCCGTCGTACAGCGCCCCGGCGAGCTCGGCGGCGGCGGGCGCCTGCAGAGCGGCGGCGAGGGCGGCGCCGGCGCGTTCCCCGGCCGGATCGGAGGATCCGCGGGCCTCGGGCGCCCGCGCCGCGCGGGCCTCGTGCGCCTCCCGCGCCCAGCGCAGGGTCGAGGCGGCGTGGGCGTGGGCGTAGCGGACGGCGAAGGCGGGGTTGGCCGCGGTGCCGAGCGCCCAGGCTCCGGGATGCTCGGCGGTCGGCACCGCGGGCAGGCCCGGCCCGGTCTCCTCGCCCGGTCGCGGCCGGTCGGCGGCCGAGCGGCAGAAGGCGACGCGCGCGCTCGCCTCGCCGACGGCAGCGAGCAGCCGTGCAGCGGGGGTCGCCGCGCCTCCCCCGCCGTCGATCCGGGGGTCGCGCCAGGAGACGTCGCGGGCGGGCGCGGTCCCGCCGCCGCCTCCCGGACCGGTCCGGGAGGCGGCGCGCATCCGCCGGAGGGCGTCGCCGCGCGCCAGGCGGCGGAGGTCCTCGACGCCGGCGGCCTCGTCGAGCGGTTCGACGGAGTGCCGCTCGCCCGCTGCCGCGGCGACGGTGGGCGAAGGGGCGGAGGGCGCGGCACCTGCGCGGTCCGGGCCGGGGGGGTCGCCGAGGTGGCCGATGCCCTCCAGGTAGTGCAGGTAGCCGCGCAGGAACCGGTCGCCGTCGGCGGCCGCGGCGCGCACCATCGCGGCGCGCGCCTCGGGGGTCGCGTCGAGGGCGACGAACCCGCCCCGCTCGACCCCGGCGTCGGCGACCCCGGGGCAGTCGAGCAGCGACGCGACCGCGCGCTCGGCCAGCCGGGACACGTTCAGCCCGAGCGGGCGGGCGGTCCGCAGCGGCAGCGCGGTCGAGCAGCGAAAGGACCCCGGCGGTGCGCCGCGCCGCGGCTCGGCCGGGGGGACGTCCTCCGGCGGGCATGCCGCCGCCCGGGCCACGGCGCCGCGCAGCAAGGCGTCCACACGCCACGGGGCGGCGCCGTCCGGTCGCCACCACAGGCCCGGTCCCTCGGGACGGTCGGCGGCCACGGATCAGCCGGCCCGCTCGGCCCGGTTGCCCGCCGCGAGCTCGCGGACCAGGCGGATGAGCTCCGTGGGGTCGAAGGGCTTGGTCAGGTAGGCGTCGACGCCGATCTCCTTCCCGCGGCGCACGTCGTCCTCCTGCGCGCGGGCGGTGATCAGCAGGACGCGCATGCCGCGCGTGGCCGCGTCCTCGCGCAGGCGCGAGGCCGTCACCCATCCGTCGAGCCTGGGCATCATGATGTCCAGGGTGATCACGTCGGGCTGGACCTCGCCCACACGGGCGAGGCAGTCCTCGCCGTCAACAGCGGTGTGCACCTCGAAGCCTTCGAGCTGCAGGTTGACGGCGATCAGCTGCCTGATCACCTCGTTGTCGTCGACCACCAGTACCCGTGCCAGAGCATCACCCACGGGCGCGAGAATAACGCTCCGCCCCCCGCCTCCGCTGGCGATCCGCCAAGCCCGCGGACATTGCGCGATCCACCCCTCGGCGCCTGCTATTCTTGATCTCGCAAAGCGCCCCCTTAGCTCAGGGGATAGAGCAACGGCCTCCGGAGCCGTGTGCGGAGGTTCGAATCCTCCAGGGGGCACCGCACCGAGAGCACCGGCTCTCACCGATGACCAGCGGAGACGCACCTGCGCCCGCTGGTTTTCCTTTTCCCCGGCTACCCGGTACCGGCCCCGCCCGCAACCGCGCGAGCGCGCGGCCGGGCCGCTTCGAGCCGAGGACGAGCTGAGTTTCCAGGCCGCCCGGCCGCCCACCCGTCTCCGCACGCCGCATATGTGATCTACGTCACACAACCCCCAAACCCGGCTCCCCGCCTCGCGGCGCGCCCCGCGGGCGGGCGTGGGGTCGATGGGGCGGGGGGCGCCGAGCCGCAGGGGTGGGCGAGGGGGCGCGGGATAGACTGCGGAACTCGTGACCAACGGATGCCTTCGACTCGGGACGGCGTAGGGCTGTGCGGCAGAACCTCGGCAGCATCGCCCGGCGCAAAATGGCTTTCGCCCGGAGCCGGTTCGACGGATGGCGCCCGCTTCGCGGACTGCTGGTGCGCCTCCAACACCCGTCGGTGATCGTGGTGGGCAGCTTCGCCGCCGTGGTCCTCGCGGGCACGGCGGTGCTGATGACACCGTGGGCCTCCCGCGAGGGCACCGCCACCGGGTTCGAGAACGCGCTGTTCACCGCCACCTCCGCGGTGTGCGTGACCGGGCTGATCGTCCTCGACACCGCCTCCTACTGGTCGGGCCTGGGCATCGTGGTCATCGGCGCACTGATCCAGATCGGCGGCTTCGGCATCATGGCCCTGGTCTCGGTCGTGGTCCTGCTCCTGGCCCACCGCTTCGGACTGCGCATGCAGCTCAGCGCCCAGATGGAGACCAAGTCGCTGTCGATCGGCGAGGTGCGCCGCGTCGTGCAGGGTGTCTTTCTGGTCAGTGTCAGCGTCGAGGCGGTCCTCGCGCTCGTCCTGGTGCTGCGCCTGGCCCTGCACCACGGCTACTCCTGGCCGCGGGCGCTGGAGTACGGCGTGTTCCACGCGGTCTCGGCGTTCAACAACGCCGGCTTCGCGCTCTACACCGACAGCCTAGTCCGCTTCGAGTCCGACCCGTGGATCCTGGTGCCCGTCGCCCTCGCGGTCATCGCCGGCGGACTCGGGTTCCCCGTGTGGTTCGAGCTGTGGCGGCACGCGCGGCACAGCGGCCGGCGCCAGTGGTCGCTGCACTTCAAGATCACCGCCGGGACGACCGTCCTGCTGCTCGCGGCGGGAACGGCGCTGATCACTCTGCTGGAGTGGCGCAACCCCGCGACGCTGGGCACCTACACCACCGCCGGAAAGCTGCTCAACGGCTTCTTCCACGGCGTCATGCCGCGCACCGCCGGGTTCAACAGCCTGGACGTCGGCGAGATGCGGCCCTCCACCCTGCTGGTGACCGATGTGCTGATGTTCATCGGGGGCGGCAGCGCCGGCACCGCCGGCGGCATCAAGGTGACCACCTTCGCCCTGGTGGGCTTCGTGCTCTGGGCGATCGTGCGCGGCGAGCCCAGCGTGCACGTGATGGGGCGCCGCCTGGATACCGGCGCGCAGCAGCAGGCGCTTGCCGTCGCGCTGCTGAGCATCGGCGGCGTCATGGTCTGCACGCTCATCCTGCTGTCCACGACCCGGTTCAGTCTGGACCAGGTCCTGTTCGAGACGGTGTCGGCGTTCGGCACGGTGGGTCTGTCCACCGGCATCACGGCCGAACTCCCCACGCTGGGCCACCTGCTGATCACGCTGCTGATGTTCGTGGGCCGGCTCGGACCGATCACGCTGGCCACCGCGCTGGCGCTGCGCACCACGGGCCGCCGATACGAACTGCCCGAGGAGCGCCCGATCGTCGGCTGAGCCGCGGGGCGGCCGGAGCGGCGCCGGACCGCGACGGCCGGGACGCCGCGTCCCGCTCAGCGGGGGTGCGGCGGCCCGGCCGTTCGCATCGGGTTTCCGCGGACTAGGCCGCGGCGTCGGGTTGGCCCGGACGCTCGAGCGCGTACCGGAGGAGGATCTTCAAAACGTTGCCCGCCGAGTTGCGGTCGCGGGCGTCGAAGTCGACGATCGGCACGTGCGGGGCGATCTCCAGCGCCTCGCGGATCTGGTCGACGGTGTAGGGCAGGTCGTCGTCGAACCGGTTGACGGCGACGATGTAGGGCACGCCCTGCGTCGTCTCGAAGTAGTCGATCGCGTCGAAGCAGTCCGCCAGCCGGCGGGAGTCGACGACGATGACCGCACCGATGGCGCCGCGGACGATGTCGTTCCACATGAACCAGAACCGCGCCTGACCCGGCGTGCCGAACATGTACATGATCAGCTCTTGTTCGAGGGTCAGTCGGCCGAAGTCCATGGCCACTGTGGTGGTGACCTTCTCCGGAGTGGAGGAGAGGTCGTCGTGCTTCTCGCTTGCTTCGGTCATGACGGCCTCGGTCGAGACCGGGGGGATCTCCGATACCGAGCCGACCAGCGTGGTCTTTCCCGCACCGAATCCGCCGGCGACGACCACCTTGGCGGAGACGAGCGACCGACCCGTTGCGCTGGAGCTACTGGAAGAGACGTTCGAGTCCACGAAGCGCCCTTTCAAGAACTTGGTTTTCCGACGGGCTGTGGCCGGTGATTGTTGGGTGGATGTAGACGAGCTCCTGGTCGGCGAGATCGCTGAGCAGGACCTGCGTTACACCCAACGGAATCTTCAGCGCCGCGGAGAGCTCGGCGACCGAGCGCGTCTCGCGGCACATCTCGTAGATGCGCTGTGCCTCGGGAGGCAGGTTGGACGGGGTCTCGGTGCCCGCGTCGGCAGCGGAGACGAGTGTCTGCACCAGCAGCGGGTGGCGGGAGCGCGTGCGACCGCCGGTGAAGGTGTAGGGGCGGATGCGCCCGCGCCTGCTCCTGCGGTTCCTCATTCGGCTGCCACCCTCTTCGTCCCCGCCGTTGCGCACGGGCGTTCGTTGACTGGCAATGGTTCCCTCACGGTGACACGACCCCGCGCAGCTGTGAGCGGAGCTGCGGGGTGAGCGCGTGCCCGGCGCTCTCCACCAGCTTGGTCATCTGGTAGGCGACGACCTTCATGTCGGCGTTGGGTGCGCTGAGCACCGCAAGGCACGAACCGTCGCTGATCGACATCACGAACAGGTGACCGCGCTGCATGCGCACGATCAGCTGCTCGCACTCGCCCTTGCCGAACATCTTCGCCCCGCCCAGCGCCAGGCTGTGCATGCCGCTGGCGATGGCGGCCAACTGCTCGGCGTACTGCTCGGGGAAGTCGCGAGACGCGGTCAGCAGCAGGCCGTCGGAAGAGACCACGATGGCGTGCTCGACGCCGGGGACGTCGTCGACGAAGTTGGAGATCAGCCAGGTGAAATTCTCCGCGTCGGCACTCTCACTCAAGCGGTTGTCCATTTCGGTCCAGCTTCTTCAGTGGTTCGGGTGGTGGTCCTGAGCCGATCACGGCGGTCAGACATCCTCGTCGCCCCGCGCGGCCTGCTCGCCCTCGACGAATCCGGCGAGGTCGTCGCGGATGCGCTCGGCTCTGTTGTCGGACTCCGCCTCGTCGGACTCCTCGGCCTGCGCCTCGGACTCCCACGTCTCTGCGGTCGGCAACGGCGACGTGGTGCGGTGTGCGCTGCGGCGCGGCAGGCCGGCGGGGGTGACCGACGAGGAGGAATCCATGGCGCTGCGCTCCTCTTGCGCATTCTGGACAGGAGCCGCTGCCCTCGGGGACTCGGGGGCCGGACGGCGCGGGGCCGGGGGAGCCGCCGGGAGCGGGGGTGCCGGGGCGGGAGCGGGAGGCTGGGGACCCGTCTTGCTGACCAGGTCGGAACCGACCATCACGTGTGCGCTGATCCCGCGGAAGGCGCGCGCCTCCAGCTGCACCTCCATGCCGTGGCGGTGGGCGATGTTGCTGACCACGTACAGGCCCATGTGCCGCATGACCTGCTCGTCGAGCACGGGTTCGCCGCGCAGGCGCTCGTTCAGGTCGGCGATCTGGTCGTCCGGGATGCCGATGCCCTCGTCCTGAACGGTGATCAGCAGGCGCTCGCCGTCGACCATGTACTGGCCGCTGACGACCACCTGGGCGTGCTCGGGCGACTTGCCCGTCGCGTTGTCCATCAGCTCGGCGAGGAGGTGGCTGAGGTCGTCGGCGGCGGTGCCCGCGACGAAGATCTGCGGCAGCCGCCCCACCTGGACGCGCTGGTAGTCCTTGATCTCCGAGATCGCGGCGCGCGCCACGTCGAGCATCGGCACGGGCTCGGCCGAGGGGTCGCCGGTGTCCTGGTCGGCGAGCACCAGCAGGTTCTCGCTGTTGCGTCGCATCCGCGTGGCGAGGTTGTCGATCTTGAACAGGCTGTCCAGCAGCTCGGGATCCTCGCTGCTGTCCTCCAGTTCCTCGACCACCTCGATCAGCGAGTCGACCAGGGCCAGGTCGCGCATCGCCAGTCCGGCCAGGGTGCTGGTCACCAGCTTCACCGACGCCTGCTCGCCGGCGGCGGCCGCCTTCGCGGAGGCGCCGGCCGATGCGGCCGAGTCGCCCTGGCCGACCGGCTCCGCGGGCGCGGCGGGTTCCACCGGCTGCGGTGGTGCGGCCTGCGGGAGCGGCTCGCCCGGGGTGGGGTGCCACTGGTAGCCGCCCTGCGGCGGCGCCTGGCCGGGCTGCTGGTAGGCCTCAGGCTGGGGAGGGCTCCCCGGAGCCGGGGGCGGCGGGTACTGCGGCCAGGCCGCCTGGGGCTGCCCGGGGTACTGGGCATGGCCCGCGCCGTTGGGCACCGGCCGCCCGTTGAACTGCTGGTTCAGCGCCTGCTGCTGGGCGGCGAACAGGTCGTTGGCGGTCATCCCCTGCTGCGCCGACCCGCGTCTGCCGATGCCGAGCCGTCTCAGCATCCGCTTCCAGCGGCCTTCGGGCTGGGGCGCCGGCCACATGGGCGGCGGGGGGTTCTGATGTGTGACCGGCGGCTGCGCCGGGGGCGGATTCCCCTGGCCGGCCGATGACGACGCCTGCGCCACGGCACACCTCCTCTTATGCGGGAACGGGTGAGCGGCGGCCGGTTCGCCGAGTCCCGCGAGCCGGAGCAGCGTGGGGCGCAGCTCCGAGCGGTCACCCGGGTCCGCGCCGCGGGCAGAGCCAGGCGCACTCCGCGAAAGATCGCTCCCGAATTCCTGCACCGGGCGCGATCCCATTGCAGCAAGCGCCTGGAATCCGACGAATCGGCGGTTACGCTAGCACAGGAAAGCTGTTCCGTAGAGATATCACCCGACAGCGCACACCCCAGAAAAACGCCACACGAGGCCTGCGGCTCACCCAGCCGCCACAGATACCCGCGAATCAGACATTTAGTGCGGCAGAATTCCGGGGCGGCCGACCGATCTCAAACCTACCGCCACGGCGGCGCTCCGGACTCCCGGCCCTCGATGCGCAATACGCATGACGGCCGGGCACACCTTTGCCGACCGCGCCGAATATGGCACTGACCTGGAACGGGCTTCCGCAGAGGCGAGAATCCGCATACCGGCTCGCGCACCCGGACAGAAAACGCAACCGTGAGCAAGATCACGTTCGCCGCCGATGCATGCGCCGAGCCTGATTCCGGGTGAATCGGACACTACCGCCCCGGAGACCGTGAACGGGACGGCGGCGCTGCCCGCTGCCCGCTGCCCGCTGCCCGCTGCCCGCTGCCCGCTGCCCGCTGCCCGCTGCCCGCTGCCCGCTGCCCCGGCGATTCTGCCACCCTCCTTCCCCCGGAGTCCCCCGAGCACCGGCCCGCCGCGCCGGCGGGCGCGCCGCGGGCCGCCGCAGCGCTCCCCGTCCGTCGCCGCGCCCGCCCTTACGCGCCCGCCAACCGGGAGCGCAGCGCCCTCTTGTCGATCTTGCCGACGGCACTGCGCGGCAGCTCGCCGCCGTAGGAGAAGGCGGCCGGAATCTTGTAGCGCGCCAGGCGCTCGGCGAGGAAGCCGCGCAGCTCCTCGGCCTCGGGCCGGCGGCCCGGCACGGGCACGACCAGCGCGGCGCCGGACTCGCCCCACGTGTCGTCGGGCACACCGACGACCGCGCATTCCAGCACGTCGGGGTGGGCCGCCAGGGCCGCCTCGACCTCCGCCGGGTAGACGTTCTCCCCGCCGGAGACGTACATGTCCTTCACCCGGTCCACGATGCGGAAGTAGCCGTCGGCGTCGACCTCGGCGGCGTCGCCGGTGTGCAGCCACCCGTCACGCAGCGCCGCCGCGGTCTCGTCGGGGCGGTTCCAGTAGCCCGGGGTGACGTTGGGCCCCTCCACCAGCACCTCCGAGGGCCCCGGTCCGGGCTCGGCGGTGCGCACGTCGGTGAAGAACGCGGGTACGCCGGCGCTGCCGGCCTTGCCGGCGCAGTCGGCCACCGGCAGCAGCAGCGCGCCCGGAGCCGCCTCGGTCAACCCGTAGCCCTGGACGAACGCCAGGCCGCGCCGCATGTAGCTCTCGATGAGGGGCGGCGGCACCGGCGCGCCCCCGCACAGCAGGAGGCGCAGCCCGGACAGGTCGGCGCCGGGCCACCGGGGCGAGCGGGCGATGCGCTCGTACATGGTGGGCACGCCGAAGGTCACGGTCACGCCCTCGCGCTCGATGAGGTCGACGGTGCGCTCGGGGTCGAACCGCTCCTCCAGCAGCAGGCGGCCGCCCTTGAGCAGGACCGGCAGGCACAGCATGTTCAGCGCCGCCGTATGGAACATCGGTGCGCTGACGAGGGCGGTGTCGGTGCCGGCCAGGTCGGTGTCGACGATGGAGTTGAGGCAGTTCCAGGTGACGTTGCCGTGGGTCAGCACCACTCCCTTGGGCCGGCCGGTCGATCCGGAGGTGTAGAGCAGCAGGAACGGGTCGTCGTGCTCGACGGGCCGGTCGAGTGCCCCGCTCGGCGCGGCCGCGACCGCGGGCTCCAGGGCCCGGGGCCCGTGCTCTCCGCCCGCCGCTGTGCCGACGGTGAGATAGCCGCCCACCAGGCCGGCGCGGTGGAGCGCCTCGGCGTCGGCGCCGCGGTCGGCGTCGGCCAGGAGGAGGGCGGGCGCGCTGTCGGCCGCGAGGACCTCCAGTTCGGCGCGCGCCAGGCGGGTGTTGAAGGGGGTGAACACCGCGCCCAGCAGCGCGGCGCCGAACATCGCCTCCAGGAACTCGGGCCGGTTGGCGCCGAGGTAGGCGACGCGGTCGCCGCGCCGCACCCCGTGCTCCTCCAGGACGCGGGCCACCCGGGTGGCGCGCTCGTCGAGCTCGCGGTAGGTGGCCGAGCGCCCCTCGTGCACGACGGCGGCGCGCGCACCGGCCGCGCGGCTTCTCCGGGCGGGCCAGGATCCGATGCCGTGGTTGAGCATTGCGGTCTCCGTGCGAATCGCGGATGGGCACAGTCGGTGGGCGGATGCGCGGGGCGCGGCCTTCGGGGATCGCAGCGGGCGGGTCAGATCCGCCGCAGGTCGCGTGCGGAGGTCTCGGGAGTCAGCAGCACGGCCAGGGTCGCCAGCAGCGCCATCCCGGCGAGGTAGAGGCCCACGGCGGCGGATCCGCCCTGGGCGGCGAACAGAGCCGTGGCGGCGATGGGCGCCAGGCCGCCGCCGACCACGTTGCCCAGCTGGTACCCCGCGGAGATGCCGCTGTAGCGCACCCGGGTGGGGAACAGCTCGGCGAGCAGCGCGGGCAACGGGCCGTACTGGGCGGACACCACGATGACGGCGAGGGTGCAGGCCAGCAGCGCCCAGGCCAGGCTCTCCCGGTCGAACATCGGGAAGAAGAGCAGGGCCAGCGCGATCTGGGCGAGGCCGCCGCCGATGAAGACGCTGCGCCGACCCACCCGGTCGCTCAGCGCCGACCAGCCCACGATGGCGGCCAGCTGCACGCCGCTGGCGATGGTGACCACGGCCAGCAGCGCGTCGCGCGAGTAGGACAGCTCGGTGGTGCCGTAGGAGAGCGTGTAGACCAGGACGATGTAGCCCAGGCCGGTGGAGGCCGCCGTCGCGAACACGGCGCGCAGGACGCCCAGCGGGTAGCGGCGCACGACCTCGGCCAGCGGCGGAGAGCTCGGGGCTTCCGCGGCCCCCTCCGCGCGCTTGCGCCGCTCCTCCTCGAACAGCGGGCTCTCGCTGATGCGCCGGCGGATCACGTAGCCGACCGCGATGAGCACGACGCTGGCCAGGAAGCCGATCCGCCATCCCCATTCGGCGAAGGCCTCGGCGGTCATGGTCGAGGCGCCGAGCATGACGAGGTTCGCGGTGATCGCACCGGCGGGCACGCCGAGCTGCGGTGCGGCGCCGTAGAGCCCGCGGCGGCCGGCGGGCGCGTGCTCGACGGCCATGAGGGCGGCCCCGCCCCATTCGGCGCCCACGCCGAGCCCTTGGGCGAGCCGCAGGACCACCAGCAGGATCGGCGCGGCCACACCGATCTGGGCGTAGTTGGGCAGCAGGCCGACCAGGACCGTCGCGCATCCCATGACCAGCAGCGACACGACGAGCATCCGCTTGCGGCCGATGACGCGGTCGCCCAGGTGGCCCGCGATGATCCCGCCGAGCGGGCGTGCGACGAACCCGACGGCGAACGTGGACAGCGCGGCGAGCTGGCTGGCGAGCGGGTTGTCGGAGGGGAAGAACTGGGGGCCGAAGACGAGAGCGGCGGCGGCTCCGTACAGGAAGAAGTCGTACCACTCGATACTGGTTCCGACGAAGCTGGCCAGCGCGATCTTGCGGGCTTCGCGCTGCTGGGACGCTGCGGTGGGGGGCACAGAGCTGGTCACGTCGGTCTCCGTTGCAGAGGGGGGATCGCCCCGGTTCCTGGCCGTGGCGGGGGGCGGAGCCGGGGCCCGCTGCGCCCCCCGGGCCTGTCGGCGGGGGGTCAGCCGCGCGCGTAGCGGCCGAGGCCGGGCCGGTAGCTCTTGGAGTCGAGGAACTGCTCCAAGCCCTGGCTTCGCCCCTGCTCGGGGTCGAGGAACTGCGACTGCTCCAGCTTGGCGTAGAGGTAGTCCTCGGCCTGGTCCCAGGACATCTCGGCGGCGAGCTTGTAGCCGGTTTTCGCGGCCCGCAGCACCGCCGGGTTCATGGCGGCCAGCCGCTGGGCGAGCTCGCGGGTGCGGGCCCGCAGGTTCGCGGCCGGGACCGCCTCGTTGACGAGGCGCATGCGCTCGGCCTCGCGGCCGTCGAAGGCCTCGCCGGTCATGATGTGGTACAGCGCGTCGCGCCGGGGAACGGCGGCAGCCAGCGCCCGGCTGACCACCCCGCCGGGCGGGATTCCCCAGTTGATCTCGGAGAGGCCGAAGCGGGCGTCCTCGTCGGCCACCGCCAGGTCGCAGGCGACCAGCGGAGTGAACGCGCCGCCGAAGCACCAGCCGTTGACCATGGCCACGGTGGGCTTGGCGTAGGTCGACAGCCGCCGCCACTGCCACTCGGCCGCGGTGCGGCGCACCCGGTTCTGCAGTGCGGGATCGCCGGAGGCGTCGACGTCGCGGAAGTACTCCTTGAGGTCCATGCCGGCGCTCCAGGACTCCCCCGCGCCGGTGAGCACCAGGACGCGGCAGCGCTCGTCGCCCTCCAGCGCGTCGAGGGCGGCGACCATCTCCTCGTTGAGCGAGGGGTTCATGGCGTTGCGCTTCTCGGGCCGGTTGAGCGTCACCCAGGCGACGCCCTCGTCGAAGTCGACGAGGACCGACTCCCCCCAGGGCTCGGCCGGGGCGCTCGTCGCCGCTCCACCCTCTGACTCCATGTCAAACTCCTTGATATCAGGAACCTTGATGAAGGTGTTTAACAAGAACCTTGATAATGTGTCAATCATGATCACTCCAGCCGGTGCCGACGACACCGCCGAGTCCCCTGAGCCGCGCATCATCTACCTGGTCAAACGCGTGGAGCTCATCGCCCGCGCGCAGCTGGACGCAATCACCCGCGAGTACGGGCTGACCACGCTGCAGTACACGGCCTTGAGCGTGCTGCGCGCCCAGCCCGGGCTGTCGGCCGCCCAGCTGGCCCGGCGGTCCTTCGTCAGTCCGCAGGCGACGACCGAGATGGTCGGCACGCTGGAGGCCAAGGGGATGATCCGCCGCGAGCCCGACCCCGGGAACCGCCGCGTGCTGCGCACGCACCTGACCGATGCGGGCCGCGCGGCGCTGGAGGCCTGCGACCGCGCGGCCGACCTGCTGGAGGAGCGCATGCTGCGCGACGTCGCGCCGCACGACGCGGCCGCCCTGCGGCGCGCCCTCACCGCCTGCGCCTCGGGGCTGGGCGCGTTCACCGGAGCCGGGGCGGCCCGCGCCTGAGCCCTTCGGCGGCGCCCGCCGCGCCCGGGATGGAGCGCCCCGCGCGCCGCTCGCCTTCGGGGCACCGGCCCGACGGGGGCCGCGCGCCGCGTCCTCGCTGACAGCGGCGCCGTCCGCCGAGCGTGTGGCGGTCTTGTCCCGGACCGCGGGCGCACCGTATTTTCGTTGCACCCAGGTACCGGGGACGATCCGCTCGCCGCCGTCACGGAGAGAAGGCGCCATGGAAACCGCCCTTAGCCCACTGGAGTTCGCCCGGCGCACGCGCAGGCTGCACCCGCGGCGCGAGGCGGTCGTCGACCAGGACCTGCGGCTGACCTACGAGGAGTTCTTCGACCGCTGCGACCGCTGGTCGGCCGCCCTGCAGCGGATGGGCGTGGCCAAGGGCGACCGCGTCGCCTACATCGCGCCCAACACCCACGCGCAGTTGGAGTCCTTCTACGCCGTGCCGCAGTTGGGCGCGGTCCTGGTGCCGATCAACTACCGGCTGTCCCCCGAGGACTTCGTCTACATCGCCAACCACTCCGGCGCCACGGTGCTGTGCGCGCACGCCGACCAGCTCGCGGCCGTCGACGGGGTGCGCGACCGGATGCCCGGCGTGGAGCGCTTCGTCGCGCTGGAGGGCTCCGCCGAGGGGTGGGAGGACTACGAGTCCCTGGTCGCGGGAGCCGACCCGGACTTCACCCGGCCCGAGATCGCCGAGACGGACCTGCTGACGATCAACTACACCAGCGGCACCACCGCCCGGCCCAAGGGTGTGATGATCACCCACCGCAACGCCTACATGAACGTGGTGGGCACGCTCCTGCACCTGCGCGTCGGGGTCGGCGAGCGCTATCTGTGGACGCTGCCGATGTTCCACGCCAACGGCTGGACCTACACCTGGACCGTCACCGCGGCGGCCGCCGCCCACGTGTGCCTGCGCGCCGTCGACCCTGCGCGCGTGTTCGACCTGATCCGCGACGAGAAGGTCTCCTGGCTGTGCGCGGCGCCGACGGTGCTGATCACCCTGGCCAACACGCCCGAGGACGTCCGCGGCCAGGTGCCGCCCGGCGTGCACGTCGTCACCGCGGGGGCCTCGCCCGCCGCCGACACCATCGAGCGGCTGGAGGGCACCTTCGGCTGGTCGGTCACCCACGTCTACGGGCTCACCGAGACCACGCCCTTCATCACCGTGTGCGAGCCCTGGCCCGAGCACGCCGGCCTCGTGGGCGCCGAGCGCGCCGCGGTCAAGGCGCGCCAGGGCGTCGAGCTGATCACCTCCGGCGAGCTGAAGGTCCTCGGCCCGGGCGGCGACGAGGTCCCCTGGGACGGTGAGACGGTCGGCGAGATCGCGGTGCGCGGCAACGTGGTGATGGCCGGCTACTACAACGACCCCGAGGCCACCGAGAAGGTCATGGGCGACGGCTGGTTCCGCACCGGCGACGCGGCGGTCACCCACCCCGACGGGTTCGTCGAGATCCAGGACCGCATCAAGGACGTGATCATCTCCGGCGGCGAGAACATCTCCTCGATCGAGGTCGAGGGGGTGCTGCTGCGCCACTCGTCGGTCCAGGAGGTCGCGATCGTCGGCGTTCCGCACGAGCGCTGGGGCGAGACCCCCAAGGCATCGGTGGTGCTGCGCGAAGGGGCCTCGGCCACCGAGGACGAGCTGATCGCCTTCGCGCGGGACAACCTCGCGCACTTCAAGGCGCCCACACGGGTGGAGTTCGTGGACCAGCTGCCCAAGACCGCCACCGGCAAGATCCAGAAGTACGTGCTGCGCGACGGCGCCTCCGCGGTCTCGCGCCAGTAGCGTGCCGCCGAGGGCGCGGGGCGGCGGAGGACCTTCTGTGGAAATTCTCGCCGGGACGTGTCGAGAACGCCGCACCGGCGTCGACCTACCCGTGACAGCGCCGCGGGACCGCCGCGGCGATCGCCGGTAGGCACGCGAGAGGACACGGCCATGAAGTACATGCTGCTGATGCAGTTCGGCGCCCAGAGCGACCTGGCGCCCATGCACACCTGGGCTCCCGAGGAGGTCACCGCGCATCTCGACTTCATGAAGGAGTTCCACGCCGAGCTCACCGAGGAGGGCGAGCTGGTGGGCGGCGAAGGGCTGGCCGACCCGGGGCAAGCCAGGACGGTGCGGGCCGGGAGCGACGGCGCGCCCGTGGTCACCGACGGCCCCTACCCGGAGACCAAGGAGTTCCTCATGGGCTACTGGATCGTCGACTGCGAGACCGAGCAGCGCGCACACGAGCTGGCGGCCCGCGCGTCGGCGGCCCCCGGCCCCGGCGGCAGGCCCGCCAACATGCCCATCGAGGTGCGCCAGGTGATGTCGGCGCCGCCCGCCGACCTGTAGGCACCGGGAGAGGCCCTGGACGGCAAGCAGAGCGCCCCCGGCGTCGACGACCTGCTGCGCCCGCTGGTGCCGCAGGTCGTCGGCGTGCTCACGCGGCGCTTCGGCGACTTCGACGCCGCCGAGGACGCGGTCCAGGCCGCACTGGCGGACAGCGCGGAGCAGTGGCCCCGGCAGGGCGTGCCGGACAACCCGCGGGGGTGGCTGGTCCACGTCGCGTCCCGCCGGATGGCCGAGCAGGTCCGCAGCGAGCAGGCGCGGCGCCGGCGCGAGGAGGCCGCGGCCGCGCGCGAGCCCGCCGACCGCCACCTCGCGCCGCCCGCCGACGAGGGCATCGGCGGCGAAGGGCCGAGCGGCCGCGACGACACCCTGGCGATGCTGTTCATGTGCTGCCACCCGGCGCTGACCCGGCCCTCGGCGATCGCGCTGACGCTGCGCTCGGTCGGCGGGCTCACCACTGCCGAGATCGCGAGCGCGTTCATGGTGCCCGAGCCCACGATGGCCCAGCGCATCAGCCGCGCCAAGCAGCGCATCTCCGCTTCGCAGACCGGTTTGGCCCTACCCGGGCCGGCGGAGCGAAACCGCAGGCTCGCCTCCGTGCTGCACGTCATCTATCTGGTCTTCAACGAGGGCTACACCGTCAGCGCCGGGCCGCGGCTGCAGCGCGTGGAGCTGTCCCGCGAGGCGATCCGGCTCGGCCGGTTGCTGCACGGACTGCTGCCCGAGGAGTGCGAGACCGCCGGGCTGCTCGCCCTCATGCTGCTCACCGACGCCCGCCGCAGCGCCCGCACGGGCCCGGGGGGCATCCCGGTCCCGCTCGCCGAGCAGGACCGGTCGCTGTGGGACGCGGAGGCGATCCGCGAGGGCGTCGACCTGGTCACGGCCGCGCTGGCCAAGGGTTCGGTCGGCCCCTACCAGCTCCAGGCGGCCGTGGCGGCGCTGCACGACGAGGCCGCCACGGCAGAGGAGACGGACTGGCCCCAGATCCTCGCGCTGTACGGGCTGCTGGAGCGGATGACGGACAACCCGGTGGTCTCGCTGAACCGGGCGGTGGCGGCGGCGATGGCGCAGGGCCCCGAGGCGGGCCTGGCCATGCTGTCCGATCTGGCCGGCGACGAGCGGGTCTCCGACCACCACCGCTTCTTCGCCGCCCGCGCCCATCTGCGGGAGATGGCGGGCGAGCTCGGCGCCGCTCGGGCCGACTACCGGGCCGCGGCCGCGCGCACCGCCAACGGCCCCGAACGCGACCACCTCATCACCCGCGCCGCCCGCATCGCCTCGGCCGACCTCCCGGAGTAACGTGCGCGCGGCGGCGCCCCGACTCCTACGCACCCGGCACCCGGCACCCGGCACCCGGCACCCGGCACCCGGCACCCGGCACCCGGCACCGAGGAGCTTCCCCCGGAGCCGCCGCAGGCCGAGCGGCGGGCGGGCCGCGTCCATCGCCGTGCTCAGGCCTCCCCCGCCACGTCGACGACGAGCTTGCCGGTGGTGCGGCCGGTCTCGCCGACGCGGTGGGCGTCGGCGATGCGCTCCAGCGGGAAGACCTCACTGACGTGCGGGCGCAGCCGGCCCGACTCCACGAGATCGGCGATCGCCGCCATCCCCGCCTGGTCGGCCTCCACCAGCATGGGCGCGGCCCGCACGCCGCGCTGCTCGGCCTCGTCGAGCAGGCCCTCGGGCGGCACCGGCAGGATCGTGACGAGCGTTCCGCCGGCACGCAGCACGCCCAGCGAACGGAAGGCGTTGTCGCCGCCGATGGTGTCGAGGACCACGTCGGCGTCGGCGACCGCATCGGCGAAGTCGGTCTCGCGGTAGTCGATCGGCTCGTCGACCCCGATCCCGCGCAGGAAGTCGTGCTTGCCCGCACTGGCGGTGCCGAACACGTAGGCGCCGCGGGACTTGGCCACCTGCACCGCGAGGTGGCCCACTCCGCCCGCCGCGGCGTGCACGAGCACCCGCTGGCCCGCTTCCAGTCCGGCCGTGTCCACCAGCGCCTGCCAGGCGGTCAGCGCGGCGAGCGGCAGGGCGCCGGCCTCGACGTGGGTGGTCCCCCGCGGCTTGCGGGTGAGGGAGCGCGCGGGCGCGGTGACGTACTCGGCGAAGGAACCCGCCCCGTCGGGGTAGGGCAGCATGCCGAAGACCTCGTCGCCGGGCCGGTGGACGGTCACCCCGATCCCCACCTCCTCGACGACGCCGGAGACGTCCCACCCCAGCACGTAGGGCGGGTCGCCGAGGAAGAGGCGGGCGGCCCGGTGCTTCCAGTCGGTGGGGTTGACCCCGGCCGCGTGCACCCGCACCAGTACCCGGGAGGGCCCGGGCCGGGGCACGTCGAGCTCCACCTCGCGGAGGACCTCGGGGCCGCCGTGGACGTCCTGGGATACGGCCCGCATCGCCGTCGCCGCCATTTCCTCACCTCTCGTGTGCAGGCTCGGCGGGCGGTCGGCGGGCGGAGCCCGCCGCTGCGACCGCCGCGCCGGCTGCGCTCCTGCGGGGCGGTCGCCCCCCACGCGCCCCCGGAGCACGGTGCGGACGACGGTCCCCGGCGCTGTCGGTCTCGGTACACCCGGGGGTATCGGCGCCCCAGCCTACAGTCGGCCGGGGCGGCGGCCGGTGCGCCTCGTCCCCGCCTGCGCCCGGCGTCGGCCGGGCCCGGCGGGGACGGCCGTCACGCCTCGCCGCTGCTGCCCGCGAGCGAGAACTCGCGCAGGTCCTCGGGCATGCCTTCGCGGACCTTGCCCATCACGTCGCCGGTGGTCGCCTCGTCCAGCATCTCGAAGACCACCCGGGCGGCGTAGGCGGCCTGCGCCCCGTCGGCGTGGGCGCGCTCGGCCACGCGGCGGACGAACTCGTCCTGGCCGAACCGCTGGGTGGGGACCCACTGGTCGGTGACCCGCCGGACGTTCTCCCCGATCTCCTGCGGGAGCTGGGCGGCGAGGTCGTCGGCGAGGTCCGGGTTGATCCGCTCCGCGACGGTCTCCAGGGTCGCCCGGGTGAAGGCCTCGGCGGCGCCGCGGCTGTCGAGGCGGGCGCGGTCCTGCACCTGACCGATGAACGCGTCGTGCTGCATGTCCCCTCCTATGGGTCGTGGCAGCGGGACCGAGCGGTCCGGCGCTGCCCGCCGGACGGTCGTGCACAGGTCCGCTACCACCGGGGACGGCCCCTATGCACGACGCCGGGCGGAGCACGGCACCGCGGCTGCGCATCGGCCCCACACGCCGCCTCCGTGCCCCCCACCTGCGCTTTCACGCCGCCGCGGCCCGGTTTCACCGGCCACGCACAGGTTAGTCGGCCCAACCAGCCGGAGTCCGGCGCCGATCGGGCGCCGGCTCCGGCCACCTGCAGCCGAATCGGGAGGTGTGCCATGGTCGCGCATCAGCAGCTCGTGGAACGGGTGGCAGCGCACGGCGAGGTGGGCGACACCGACCGGGCGGGACGCGCCATCCGCGCGGTCGTCCCCTCGATCGCGCGGCGTCTGGACGAGGACACCCGGCGCGAGCTCCACGACAGCCTGCCCGACTCCCTGTGGGTCGAGCCGCCGCACGCGCAGGACCCCGAGATCGAGCGCGTCGAGCGCGCGAGCGGGACGAGCGGGATCGCCCAGCAGGTCGCGGGCGAGCTCGGCTGCGTGCCGGAGGAGGGGCTGCACCTCGCGCGGGTCGTCCTCGCGGAGATCGCGCGTTCGGAGCCGAGCGTCTCCGCCGGCCTCGCCGCGGCGCTGCCCGAGGACCTGGCGGTGTGGGCCGCCGACCCCGCCGGCGCCCAGGGGAGCGCCGACACCGGGATCACCGGCGGGCCGAGCAGGCTGGACAAGGAGACGCTCGACGCCGCTCTGGGGCGCCTGCCCGAATGGGAGGGCGGCACCGAGGGGCTGTCGCGGACCGTGCGGATCCCCGCCGACAGGCTCCCGCCTCTGCTCTCCCGGATCGACCGGATCAGCGGCCAGGCCGGGCACCGGGCCCACCACACGCGCACCGCCGACGGCATCCGGTTCACCGTGCGCACGGCGTCGGTGGACGCGGTGACCACGGCCGACATCGACCTGGCCGAGCGCATCGACCAGGCGGTGGCGGAGGTGGGGTCCGGCGGCTGAGGCGGCCGCGCGCCGGCGCCGCCGGGACGACGGTGCCCTTCCGGCGCCCGTTCGGCCGCCGGAAGGGCCCGGCGAGTGGAGACCGGCCCGGTTCCCGGCCGGACCGGCCCCCGTGTCTGGCGTCCGCTCGCCTCACCCCCGCGTTGCGGGGGCGGTAGCCAACGTAGGGGCGGGCGGGGACATTTCCGCTCCGGTGGCCGCTGCCGCTACGGTCTGGTCTCCCCCGCTGCGCGGGCGACGGCGCCGTCCTCCGCCGCCCGCTCTTCCACGGCCGGTTTCCGGGGGCGGAACCGGCGCACTCGGGTACAGCACCGGGTTTTGGCGGTACCGTGCCTTCAACCGGGCAGGACCCGGCGCGCCGTACCGGCCGGCCCGGGGCACGGCGAGGTCGCGGCGGCGCGCTCGATCGAATCCCGCTGTTCGCTCAGGGTTCGCCTGCCGCTCGCCCCTCGCCGGTAGCTTCTGCGCGCAGTACCTAGGGAGTGGAGTATTCGGTGGCAGAGCGGCTTGTCTTGCACATCGGGGTGCAGAAATCCGGAACGACCTATCTGCAGCAGATGATGCAGGACCGCACCAGGGAGCTCGCCGCGATCGGTGCGCTCTATCCGGTTCCCCCGCGGCGGCGCCCAGGCGCGACCCGGGTCAACTACCACGAGACCGCCAGCTATGCACTGCTGCGCGGCGAGTACGCGTGGGTGACCGAGGCGCGCGCCGCCAAGGAGCAGGCCTGGTGGGAGAACCTGCAGAAGCAGATCCGGTCGTGGGAGGGCACGGCGGTCGTCTCGGCCGAGGCGCTGTCGGTCGTGCGCTCCGACGCGGCCCGCAAGACGATCGAGGCCCTGGGCTCCCCCGACACGCGCGTGTTCATCACCGCGCGCGGGCTGGGCAAGCTGCTGCCGTCGGTGTGGCAGCAGCACATCCGCAACGGCAAGTCCTCCAGCTTCCACTCCTACCTGCGCCAGCTGCAGCGCCAGCGCGAGGCCGGCTGGGAGGCGGTGGAGAGTGACGAGAAGGCGCACCTGTGGCGCGCGTTCGCGCTGGGCAGGCTCGCGCGCCGGTGGGCCTCGATCGTGGGCACCGGGAAGGTGACGCTCATCACCAACCCCGGCTCGCCCGCCGATCGGCTGTGGCACCGGTTCCTGGAGGCGGTGGAGCTCGGCGACACGTCGGGCGTCTCGGCGCCGGACGGCTCCACCACCGTGCACAGCGGGGTCACGGCGCCTGAGGCCGAGGTGCTGCGGACGCTCAACTCGAACCTGGTCGCGGCCGAGTGGCCCGCGGACGACGCCCGGCGGCTGCGGGCGCGGATCATAGAGGGGTTCGCCAAGCGCTCGTCGCGCGGGCCGCGGCTGGGCATCCCGGCGGCGTACCGCGAGACCGTGGACGCCTGGAGCCGGGACGACGTCGACGACCTGCGGGACTCGGGCGTGCGCATCGTCGGCGACGCCGACGAGCTGCGCTACTCTTCGGACGCCGAGCCGCCGGAGCACACGGTGTCGGACGTCGCCGAGGCCGCCGGAAGCGCCGCGGCCACCGCAGCCGCCTGGTCCCCGGGGCTGAAGAACCCGCTCGCCAAGGGCGACTGAGGCGGCCGAGACTGAGCCGCGGGGCCCGCCGCGCTCGTGCGCACTGCGGACCCCGCGGCGAAGCGGAGGACTCAGGCGCGCAGCTGCAGCGGCTCGCCCGCGGGCACCTGCTGGTAGGCGTCGGTGATCTTGTTGATGTTGCTCTGGAAGTAGATCACGTGGGTGCCGAGCAGGAAGCACAGCAGGATGGCGACCCCGCCGCCGCACGAGGGGGTCAGTCCGGCGGCGCGCTGGGCGTTGGCGATCCGGCCGGCGGTGCCGGCGATGTTGATCAGCGTCCAGATCCCCAGTGTCAAGCCGCCGAAGAGCTGCGAGCACACCGCGCCGGCCGGGGAGCTGCCCGCGTAGCGGGGGTCGAACTCGCCGAGCTCGCGGTGGATCTTGGCGTACCAGACGAAGTAGTAGATCCCGAGGGTGATCAGCGGCAGGCCGATCCAGGACGCGGCGGGGCTGCGCCGCTTCATCTGGTGGCCGGTGGCGGCCCGGGACGGGGCCTGGGGGTCGACGGTCATGGCATCTTCCTGGTTCTTCGGGGGGACAGGGGACAGCTTCTTCAGGAGACGGACCGATAGAGCGGGGGTACGGCTGCGCGTCGGCAGGGCCGCGGCGGCGACGCCGCCGCTTCGGCCACTGGAGACGACCGGTCGGCGCGGTTTTCGCGCAGAATCGCCACCCGCGGGGCGCATGCCGAGGTCGGGTCGTGGACCCTGGAACCGGGCGCGGCACGCGGCCGCCGCAAAGGTGGACCGATGGTAACAGGGTGAGGGCACCCAACTTTCGCGCGCGAAGTCGCGATCCCGTCGCGGTTCGGTCTCCGCCGGGCCCCGCGCGCCGCCCGCCGCCGGTCGGGAGCACCCCGGCGACCTCGTCCGACGCCCTGCCGGAGGTCGGCGGGGACCTCGAAGGCAGGCGCCGCGGCAGGGGCGGGGCCGCAAGCGGACAGGGCGCATGCCCCGCGCTCTCCCCGCGCAGCTCCCCGCGGACTCCCGGCAGTCGGGCGCGGCCGCCGGACCCGCGCCCCTACTCCGCGGCGACGGCCTCGACCAGGACGGCCTGGGCCGGGAAGAGCCGCGGCATCGGCACGCCCAGGCGCGCCAGGGCCGCACCGGTCAGCACCGGCGCGGCGGCGTCGGCGCGCATCCACGCGGGCGCCCCGGCGGCTCCCCGGGTAGGGTCGCCCAACTCGGTCCGGTAGCGCAGGGTGTAGCGCCGCTCGGGATCGAGCCCGGGCAGCGGCGTGCGCCCGGGCTGCTCGGCCGGCGCGGTCTCCAGTTGGGCGAAGCAGTAGAGCGCGCGCTCGCCCGACGGCGAGACGATACCGTGCAGCACCGCGTCGGGGCCGGTGTCGTCGCTGCGCACGGTGCGGCCGGTGTGCAGCAGCGGCCGGAACTCGCGCACCAGCGCCGTCCAGGCGGTCAGCGCCGCGAGGTCGCGCTCCGAGCAGGCGGTGAGGTCCCATTCGATGCCGGCATGGCCGAACAGCGAGGTGGCCAGCCGAAACGCGGTCTCGGTGCGGCGGTGCGTGGTGTGGGCGACCGGGGGCCCCACGTGCGAACCGACGAGTTCGGGCGGCAGCAGCAGGCCGGTCCAGCGCTGGATCCCCTGGCGCTCCACCGGGTCGTTGCAGTCGGAGGCCCAGACCCGCTCGGTGCGCTCCAGGATGCCCAGGTCCACGCGCGCGCCGCCGCTGGAGCAGGACTCGAACTCCACGTGGGGGTGGCGTTCGCGCAGCGAGTCGAGCAGGGCGTAGAGGGCGCGGGTCTGGCGGTGGACTCCGGGCACGCGGTCGGCGCCCGCCGCGGCGGAGCCGCCGGGGGCGTGCACCGCCTCGTACAGGTCGCGGTTGTGGTCCCATTTCACGTACCGGACGGGGTAGCGCCGCAGGAGGGCGTCGAGCCGGTCGTGTATGTGGCGCCAGGTGTCGGGCCGCGCGATGTCCAGCACGTACTGGTGGCGCCAGGAGCGGCCGGGCTCACCCTCGGGGTGCAGCAGGCGGCCGGGGTCGGTGCGGGCGAGATCGGAGTCGAGGTTGACCATCTCCGGCTCCACCCACAGGCCGAAGTCCATGCCCAGCGCCTGCACGTGCTCGATGATCGGGTCGAGGCCGCGCGGCCAGGTGTCGGGATCGACGGTCCAGTCGCCCAGGCCGGCCCGGGCGTTGCGCCGGCCCTGGAACCAGCCGTCGTCGAGGACGAAGCGCTCGACCCCCACGGCCGCCGCCCGGTCCGCCAGCGCGCGCAGCCGGTCGAGGTCGTGGTCGAAGTACACGGCCTCCCAGGTGTTGAGGACGATCGGGCGCGGCTCGGCCGGATGCTCGGGGCGGGCGCGCAGGGCGGCGTGCAGGCGCTCCGAGACGCCGTCGAGGCCGCCGGTGGAGTGGGCGAAGACGATCTCGGGGCCCTCGTAGGCGTCGCCGGGCCCCAGGCGGATCTCGCCCGGGCGCAGCGCCTCGGCGCCGCCGAGCACGGCCGCGTGCGCGCCCGCGCCCTCGGGCAGCCGCTCGACGAGGTACTCCTGGTCGCCGCTCCAGGCCACATGGGCGGCCCAGACCTCGCCCGAGCGGAACCCGAACCCGCGGGTGCCCGCGGCCGCCAGCAGCGGGCTGTCGTGGCCGGGGCGGCCGCGCAGGGCGCGCCGCAGTACGGTGCCGTCGGCCATGTCGCGGCGCTGGGGACTGCGCTCGCGGACCCACCGCCCGGTCAGGTCGACGACCTCGGCGGCGCGTGCGGGCAGCGGGAGGAGCACGCGCAGCGCGGCGAGGTCGTAGGCCGTGTCGGAGCCGGGGGGCGCGGCGGGGTCCGCCGCGGCGCTCGCCGCCACGCGCAGCACTCCCCAGGCGTCGAGCCGGTAGCGCAGGCGCACGGCGAGGCCGAGGCCGGGGTCGTGCAGGTCCAGGAGCAGGGTGTCGGCCGCGTCGTCGGAGGAGGCGCGGTGGTCGCGCAGCTTGAGGCGCGGCGCGGTGGCCGTTCCCGCGCGGTGGCCGCTGAGCGCGGGCGTACCGGCCCACGCGTCGGCCTCGGTGGCCAGCACCGTGAACCCGCGGGGCGCATCGGGCGCGCTGTGGGGCACCGCGGGCACCGAGGTGGTGCGCAGGTGCTCGGCGAGCTCCGGCGTGAGCGCACCGGTGTCGGCGCCCCAGTGCAGCACCTCGGGAAGCCCGCCCCCCGCTCGGGGAGCGAGGTCGACGACCAGAGCCGTGCCGGCCCTGCGCAGCGCGACGACGGGCTCGTGCGGTCCCGCCGCATCGTTCGGTGCGTTCACTGGGCGCCTCCAGGGGTTTCAGGTCGGTGCCGACCGGACGCCCCAAGGCTAGAAGAGCCGGTGGGGGACGTGCGGCAGGCGTCCACAGGCCGGAGCGGCGCCCGTGCGAGCAGGCCGAGCAGGCGGCTCCGGCGGCGGTTCCCGCGAGCCTTTCAGGCGGACTCGCGGACGATCAGCTCCCAGCGCGCCGCCATCACCTCGCCCGGCAGCGGGGCGGCGGCGTCGAGGCGCTCGAAGAGGCGGGCGACCTGGGCGGAGAAGTCGAACTCGCGCGCGCCCACGGTGGTCAGGGAGGGCTTGATCACCAGGCCCTCGGGGATGTTGCCGATGCCGGTGACGGCCAGCCCCCCGGGCACCGCCGTGCCGTGGTCCCGCGCCGCCCACACGGCGTCGATGGCGGCGCGGTCGGTGGCCGAGACGACCGCGGTGGGCGGCTCGGCGCGGCGCAGCAGTTCGCGCACGGCGGCGTAGGCGTCGGGGCGGGAGTCGGCGACCGGCAGCACGAGGTCGGGCGCGGCGCCGATGCCGTGCTGCTGCAGCACCTGCCGGTAGCTGCGCAGCTTGACCGACCGGGCGCTGCGCCAGCGGTCCTCTCCGGGGTGGCCCAGATAGGCGATCCTGCGGTGGCCCGCGGCCACCAGGTGTTCGACCGCCTCCCGGCAGGCGCGGCCGCGGTCCTGGCGCACCACGTCGAAGCCGTCGGGATCGAGGTCGTCGTCGAAGACCACCAGCGACAGGCCCTGGCGGGCGAGCACGGCGATCTCGTCCGGGTCGACCGGGCAGTCGGGCAGCAGGACCGCGCCGTCGACGTAGCGCTCCCGCAGCACGCGCAGCAGCGCCTCGCCCGCGGCGGAGTCGCTCATCGGCAGGGCCACCACGCCCAGGCCGCGCTCGGCGGCCGCCTCCTGCATCTGCTCGGCGAGCCGGTCCGACCACGGGCTGGAGGGAGCCGGGTACATCAGGGCGACGAGGTCGCTGCGGCGGCGGCGCAGGCTGCGCCCGGCGTGGTCCACCTGGTAGCCGACCTCGGCGACGGCGCGCATCACCCGCTGTCGGGTCTCCTCGGGCGGCGGCTTCGCGCCGCCGCGGCGCCCGCTGAGGACGTAGGAGACCGTGGCGGTGGAGACCCCTGCTCGGCGCGCGATGTCGCGCTGGGTCGGTCGTTCGGGAGGCTCTGTCACTGCCACAACCCGCAGACTAGTCGGCCGCCCGGGGGTCCCGGCGGGCCGTGCGGGCGGCGCGCGGCGCGACGCTGGACGACGCGGGCGGGAGCGATGTAACGTGCGTCATGTTAATCGAATAACACGACCGCTGCAGCACACTCCGCAACATCGGCGCGGCGGGCGGCCGCCCGCGGTCGCACCCGCCGGCGCCCCGTCCGGACCGCCGCGCTTCGGTCCGCCCTCGGACGCGCGCCGGGGCACCCGCCCGGTCCCGACCGCGATCCGAACGCGCCATCCGCCAACGAAGAAGGCTGTCATGACAAGCCCGAGCGAAACCCCACGCCAACCCATGTCCAAGGTCATCGCGGCCAGCCTCTCCGGCGCCCTGCTGGAGTGGTACGACTTCAACCTCTACGGGCTCTCGGCCGCGCTGGTCTTCAACGAGCTGTTCTTCCCCGACGCCGATCCGCTGATCGGCACGCTCGCCTCGCTGGCGACCTTCGGCGTCGGCTTCGTCTCCCGGCCCATCGGCGCGCTGCTGTTCGGCCACCTCGGCGACCGGGTCGGGCGCAAGCAGGTCCTGGTGGCGACCATGCTGATCATCGGCGGCGCGACCTTCCTCATCGGGCTGCTGCCCGACTTCGCCACCATCGGCGTATGGGCGCCGATCCTGCTGGTCACCCTGCGCCTGGTGCAGGGTCTGGGGCTGGGCGGCGAGTTCGGCGGGGCGTCGCTGCTCACGGTGGAGCACGCGCCGCGCGCCCGCCGGGGCTTCTGGGGAAGTCTGCCGCAGACCGGCGGCCCGATCGGCTACCTCATCGCCGTGTCGGTGGTCAGCCTCTTCGCCATGATGCCCGACGACGCCTTCCTGACCTGGGGCTGGCGCATTCCCTTCCTGCTCAGTGCGGTGCTGCTGGCGGTCGGGCTGATCGTCCGGCTCAAGATCGAGGAGACCCCGGCCTTCGACCGCGTCAAGAAGGCCGAGGCCCAGGAGACCATCCCGCTGTGGACGGCGCTGAAGCGCCACCCGCGCAGCATCGTCGTCGGGTTCGGCGCCCGCCTCGGCGAGGCCGGGACCTCCCAGATCTACCAGCCCTTCGCCATCAGCTACCTGACCACCTCGCTCGGGTTCGCCCAGGGCGTGGCGCTGACCGGGATCGTGGTCTACAACGTGATCGGCCTGGCGCTGATGCCGGTGGCCGGTGCGATCTCCGACCGGATCGGGCGGCGCCCGCTCTACCTGGCCGGCGGTGTGCTGGTGGCGCTGACCGCCTTCCCCTACTTCTGGCTGCTGGAGCAGGGCAGCACGTGGTGGGCCTGGACCGCGATGGGGCTGGCCGCCATCGGCGGCGCGGTGTGCATGTCCAGCCTGCAGGCCACCCTGTTCACCGAGATGTTCAGCGTGAAGGTCCGCTACTCCGGCATGTCGTTCGCCTACCAGTCCTCGGCGATGGTCGCGGGCTTCGTGCCCGCCATCGCCACCTCGCTGCTGATCGCCGGGGGCGAGGCGAGCTGGCCGGTGGCGCTGCTCGTCGTCGGCCTGGGCGCGGTATCGGTGGTGTCGACTCTGTTCATGCGCGAGACACGGCACGTGGACACGGCCGAGCGCGAACAGGAGGCCGCCCTCTCCAGCCCGGCGCAGAACTGACGGCGAGGGCGGGACACCGGCCCGGCCCCGCTGCGGCGGGGCCGGGCACACGACGCAAAGGCAGGCGCGGCGGCCCGGGGCTCGCCGCGCCACGGTGCGAAGACGAGGAATCCGACAGTGAGCAGCACGCCCGGAGGCGGCCGCGACCGCAAGAACGTCATCGTGTTCTTCACCGACCAGCAGCGGTGGGACACGGCGGGGGCGCACGGCAACCCCCTCGACCTGACCCCGAACTTCGACCGGATGGCCGCGGAGGGGGTGCTCGTGCGCAACTCCTTCACCTGCCAGCCGGTGTGCGCGCCCTCCCGGGCCTCGCTGCAGACGGGGCGCTACCCCGCCCAGCTGGGCTGCTTCCGCAACAACATCCCGCTGCCCGAGGACGCGCCCACCGTCGCCGACCGCTTCGCCGCCGCCGGATACGACACCGGCTACATCGGCAAGTGGCACCTCGGCGACACCGGTACCGCCGGCCCGGTGCGGCCCGAGCAGCGCGGCGGCTACCGCGACTGGCTCGCCGCCAACCTGCTGGAGTTCACCTCCGACGCCTACGAGACCACCCTCTACGACGGCGAGGGCCGGGCGCACGAGCTGCCCGGCTACCGCGCCGACGCGCTCACCGACGCCGCCGTCGACTACATCGCCCGCGAGCGCGAGGCGCCGTTCTTCCTGTTCCTGTCGTTCCTGGAGCCCCATCACCAGAACGAGCGGGACGACTACCCGGCCCCCGAGGGCTACGGCGAGCGCTATGCCGGCGCCTGGGCGCCCGGGGACCTGGCGGCCCTGGGCGGCAGCTCCGCCGAGCACCTCGGCGGCTACCTCGGGATGGTCAAGCGGCTGGACGAGTGCCTGGGCCGGGTGCTGGCGGCGGTGCGGGAGCACGGGCTCGCCGACGACACGGTCGTGCTGTTCACCTCCGACCACGGGTGCCATTTCAAGACCCGCAACGCCGAGTACAAGCGCAGCTGCCACGACGCCTCCATCCGGGTGCCGACCGCGCTGCTCGGTCCGGGCCTGGACACCGGCAGCCCTCTGGAGCGGCTGGTCAGCCACATCGACCTGCCGCCGACCCTGCTGGACGCGGCCGGCCTCGGCGCCCCCGAGGACATGGACGGGCGCTCGCTGCTGCCGCTGGTGCGCGGCGCCGCCGACGACCGGCCCGACGACGTGCTGGTGCAGATCAGCGAGGCGGAGCTGGGCCGGGCGCTGCGGACGCCGCGCTGGAAGTACGGGGTGGTGGCCCCCGGCGCCGACGCCTGGAACACCCCGGCGGCGGACCGCTACGTCGACGCCTACCTCTACGACCTGGAGGACGACCCGCACGAGCTGCACAACCTCATAGCGGACCCGTCCGCAGCCGAGTCGGCGGAGGAGGCGGTGGGTCCGCTGCGCAAGCGCCTGCTCCAGCGCCTGGCGGAGACGGGTGAGCACCCGGTGATCGATCCGGCGCGCTGAGAGGCGCGGTCGGCCCGCCGGCACCGGCGGGCCGCCCCGGCGCTACGGCGCCGCCGCGGAGCCGCGGAGCCGCAGGGCCTTCGGGAAGGGCGCCAGATAGGTCTGCTCCCCGACCCAGACGGCCCCCGCGGCGTCGGCGTGGTGGCGGATCAGGGCGATCGGCGCGCAGAGGGGGACGAGGCCTCGGCGGTAGCGCTCGACGCAGTCGAGCAGGTCGCGCCGGCGCTCGCGGTCGAGCAGGTCGCCGATCATGCCGAACGCGTGCTGAAGCGCGTCGACGTTGCGGCCCGGGCTCGCCCGCACGGCCAGCCCCCGCGTGAAGGCCGCGGTGTAGTCGCGCCGCACCTCCTGCGGCGGCCGCGTCCCGGCCTCGGCGACGATGCGGCCGATCGCGCGGTAGTCCTCGGGCGAATGCGCCATCAGCTGCAGCTTGTGCCGGGTGTGGAAGGCGACGAGGTCGCGCGGGCGCCAGCGGACCTCCGCCGCGGCCGCGCCGCCGGCCCCGCTCCCCGGCTCGCCGGTGTCGGCGGCGGGGCCGTCGAACAGCGTCCGCAGCCGGGCGTGGGCGAACACGCGCTCGAAAAACCGCTCGCGGAGAACGGGGTCGCCGAGTCGGCCCTGCTCCTCGACGGGCAGATCGGGGCGGATCTCGGTCAGCCGGGCCGCGAACGCGCCCCGCCCCTCGGCGCCGACCCGGTGCCCGTCCTCGACGACCGGCAGGCCGAACAGCCCGCAGCTGGGCGACGCGTCCTTCAGCACGTAGCCGTCCAGCCGGTCCAGCCCCGCGGAGCGGCGGTCGGCCACCGCGCGCAACTCGTCGGTGCGGTCGGCGCGACTGCGGCCCGCCACGGCCCGGTCGCCGCCCTCTCCCCGCTCCAGCCGCAGCGGCTCGCGCGGGACGCCCAGTCCGATCTCGACCTCGGGGCAGACCGGAACCCAGTCGACGTACCGGTCGAGCACGTCGGCGAGGAACGGACTGCGGCAGTGGCCGCCGTCGTATCGCACCGCCGCCCCGAGCAGGCAGCTCGACGCGCCCACCCGGGGACGTGCGCCGGCCTGCGGATCAGCGTCCGTCGCCATGCTCTCGCGCTACCCGGGGCGGACGCTCGCGAACCGGCAGCCACCGTGCGTAGTATGCCCAGCACATTCCGAGGGAAGGACACCGGTGCCGGACCGGCCCACCATCGTGCTGTTCACCCGCGACCTGCGCGTGAGCGATCACCCCGCACTGGCGGCGGCGGCGCGCTCCGGGCGCCCCGTCGTGTGCCTGTTCGTCCTCGACCGCGCGATCCGGGACGGCGCGGCGCGCAACCGCCTTTCGTATCTGGGCGATGCGCTTCGGGACCTGCGCGGCGGACTCCGGCGCCTGGGCGGGGACCTGGTGGTGCGCTCCGGCGACACGGTGACCGAGACGCTCAGGCTCGCCGCGGCGACCGGAGCCGACCGGGTGAACCTGAGCGCCGACGTAAGCGCCTTCGCCGCCCGCCGAGCCGCCCGCCTGCGCGAGGCCGGCGAAGAACAGCGGATCGGCGTATGCACGTACCCCGGCGTGACGGTCGTGCCGCCGGGCGCAGTCGCTCCCGCCGACGGCGACCACTACAGGGTGTTCACCCCCTACTGGCGGGCCTGGGAGTCCGTTCCCTGGCGCGTCCCCGTGCCGGCGCCGGCACGGCTCGACCCGCTGCCGGGGGTCGAGCCCGGTGCGGTCCCCCGGCGGCTCGCCGACTCGGGCGCCGGCCCGCTCTCACCGCGCCGCCAGCGGGGCGGCGAGGCCCGCGCGCGCCGGCGGATGGACGCCTGGCTCGCCGCCGCCTGCGCCGACTACGAGCGCGTCCACGACGAACTCGCGGCCGACGCCACCTCCCGCCTCAGCGCCGACCTGCGCTTCGGCTGCGTGTCGCCGCTGGAGCTGGCGGCCGCCGCCCGCGGACACCCCGCGTGCGCCTCGTTCGTCCGCCAACTCGCCTGGCGCGACTTCCACCACCAGGTCTGCGCCGCGTTCCCGGACCTCCCGAGGCGCGACTACCGGCGGCGCGACGCCGCCTGGCGCAGCGACGAGTCCGGATTCGCGGCCTGGCGCGAAGGGCGCACGGGCCTCCCGGTCGTGGACGCGGGCATGCGCCAGCTGCTGGACGAGGGCTTCATGCACAACCGCGCGCGGCTGCTCACCGCCGCGTTCCTGACCAGGCGGCTGCGCGTGCACTGGAAGCGCGGCGGCGACCACTTCCACGCGGCGCTGACCGACGGCGACATCGCCGACAACTACGGCAACTGGCAATGGGTGGGCGGCACCGGCAACGATACGCGCCCCAACCGCTCGTTCAACCTGCTGCGCCAGAGCCGGAGGTTCGACCCCGACGGCGCCTACATCCGGCGTTTCGTACCCGAGCTCGCCGATCAGGCCGCGCCCGTCGTGCACGCCCCGTGGCAGGCGGAGCGGCCGGTTCCGGGCTATCCGGCCCCGCTGCTCGACGAGGGGGGCTGACCCCGCGGAGCGCCGGCGCGGCGCGCACCGGCTCACGCCGGGGCCGCATCCGCTCCCGGCGCGGCCTCCCGCTCCCCCTGCGCCGCGATGCCGGCCGCCATCTGCCGGAACACGAGCCTGTGCACGGGCAGCAGCCCCCACCAGTAGAGGTGCCCGGCCAGGCCGCGGGGATGGAACAGCGCCCGCTGGTACAGGACGGCGGCCCCGCCCTCGTCCTCCACGCGCAGCTCCAGCCAGGCCAGGCCGGGCAGCCGCATCTCGGCCCGCAGCCGCAGCAGAGCGCCCCGCTCGATCTCCTCGACCCGCCAGAAGTCCAGGGAGTCGCCCACCCGCAGGCGCCCGGGGTCGCGGCGGCCGCGGCGCAGCCCCACCCCGCCGGCGGCGCGGTCGATCAGTCCCCGGACGGCCCAGGCGGGCGGCCAGGAGTACCAGCCGCGGTCGCCGCCGATGCCCTCGACGACCGGCCACAGCGCGGAGGCGCGGGCATGCGCCCGGACGCTGCGTTCGTCGGAGTAGAGGGAGCCGCCGGCCCATCGGGGGTCGGTGGGCATCGGGTCGCTGGGCGCGCTGGGCCATGCGGCGGAGGACCAGCGCGTGGCCACCGCGGCCTCGCGGATGCGGCGCAGCGCGAGGCGGACGGCGTCGTCGAAGCCGAGGCGCTCGTGGTCGCCGAGCATGTCGGCCAGGTCGTCGTCGAGGCAGACGGCCTCGCTGCGCAGGGACTCCACCAGCGGCCGGGCGATCGCGCCGGGGACCGGGGTGACCAGGCCGACCCACAGGCTCGACAGGCCCGGGGTGAGGACCGGGACGGGGAGGATGAGGCGCCGCCCCACACCCGCGATCCGGGCGAAGCGGCGGATCATCTGCGCGTAGGTGAGGACCTCGGGTCCGCCGACGTCGAACCCGCGGTCGACCTCGCGCGGCAGCTCGGCCGCCCCGACCAGGAGGCGCAGGACGTCGCGCACGGCGATGGGCTGGACGCGGGTGCGCACCCAGCGCGGCGTGGTCATCACGGGCAGCCGCTCGGTGAGGTAGCGCAGCATCTCGAAGGAGGCGGAGCCGGAGCCGATGATCACGGCGGCGCGCAGCACGGCCGTTGGGACCGCCGAGTCGAGGAGGATGCCGGCGACCTCCTCGCGGGACGCCAGGTGCGAGGAGGAGCGGCCGCGGTCGGGCGCGTGTCCGCCGAGGTAGACGATCCGGGACAGGCCCGCCCGCTCGGCCGCGGCCGCGAAGTTGCGCGCGCCGCGGGCGTCGCGCTCGGCGAACGCGGCGCCGCCGCCCATGGAGTGGACCAGGTAGTAGGCGGCGTCGACGCCCTCCAGCGCCTCGTCCAGGCCGGCCGGGTCCAGCACGTCGCCGCCCACGGCCTCGACCTCGCCGCGCCAGGGGTGGTCGCGCAGCTTCTCCACCGACCGGGCCATGCACCGGACGGTGTGGCCCGCTTCGAGCAGCTCGGGCACCAGCCGGCCGCCGATGTAGCCGGTGGCTCCTGTCACCAGTACGCGCATGGCCGGCCCCCCGTCGCCGTATCGCGGTGACCTGCGGCCCCGCGGTAGCCTGCTGTCCCCCTGCCCGGTACCCGGGGCCGCGAACACGGCGGGCGGGGACGCCTCTGCGGCCCACTCGGGGCGCGGCACGGAACCGGCCGCCCTCGCCGGTGTCGCGTGTGTCACCCGCACCGCGGCGGTCCGGCGCGCACGCGCCCGGTGATCGCGGGTAGGGGACCGCAGCGGCCGGTGCCGGGCGCCGCCGGCCCGCTTCGGGTCCCGCCCGCGGGGAGGGCGGCCCGCGCTCCCCCGCCGACCGGGGGTAGCGTTCGGCGTGGCGACCGGCGCGGCGGGTGCGCTCGGGCGCGTGGGCGCCCCGGCACGAGCCGCGCCGGCGCGCCGGGAGAGGAGGGGCGGTGACCGCCGTGTCAGCCGCTCCGGCGCCACTACCGGAACACCGCGAGGAGGGGGTTCGGATGGAACTCGACATGATCGTCGAGATCCCGCAGGGGTCGCAGAACAAGTACGAGATGGACCACAAGGCGGGCCGCATCCGGCTCGACCGGACGCTGTTCACCTCGACGCAGTACCCCGCGGACTACGGCTACATCCCGGGCACCCTCGCCGAGGACGGCGAGCCGCTGGACGCCATGGTCCCGCTGGAGAAGCGCTCCTTCCCGGGATGCGTCGTGCGGGTGCGGCCGGTCGCGGTGTTCTGGATGCAGGACGAGCGGGGACCCGACGCCAAGATCCTGTGCATGCCCGTAGGGGACCCGCGCCTGGACCACATCCGCGACCTGCGCAACATGCCGGAGTTCCAGCTCCAGGAGATCACGCACTTCTTCGACATCTACAAGCGGCTGGAGCCGGGCAAGAGCTCGGAGGTCCGCGGATGGCAGGACCGCGCCTCCGCAGAGGAGACCGTGGAGGCGGCCCAGCAGCGGGCGCGCGAGTCCGCCGGCGACGCCGAGTCCGCCCCGACCGAGACGCCCTCGCTCTAGGAGGGCGTGTCCGAGGGGTCGCCGTCCTCTCGCGCGGCGCACCGGCACCGCTCCGCTGCGTCCTCGCCGGTCGCCCAGGGGACCCGCCCCGTATCCCTCCCCGGGACTCGCGGGAGCGGCGCCGGTGACTGCCGCAGCGCCCCGCGCCCGACGAACGGCGCTTCGCGCCTCCGCCGCCGGTGGCGGGCGGCGCACCCGGGTGCGCCGCCCGCCACGGACCCGTCGAACACGCCCGAGCGGCCCGGCCGGACTCCGCCCACCGCTCCGCCGCTCCGCCGGCTAGTCGCGCAGCCCCTCCCACAGGCGGCGCGTCTCGGCGCCCGGGTCGTGGACCACCGCCGGCTCCGGGGCGTCGAAGCGCATGAACGGGCGCCGCTGCGCGTCCCACCGCGGCCAGTCGGCGTCGCCGGTGGAGGCGAAGCGGACCCAGGCCGCGTGCATGTCGGCGGCGAGCTGCCGGGGCTCGTCCGGTCCGGGGAGGTTGTCGAAGACGAACGGGACCTCCAGGCCGTGGCAGGCGCCCAGCCGTCCGCCGAAGCGGGGAGAGCGCCAGGCGAACTCGTAGCCGTAGGTGCGCCCGCCCCCGCCCGCCGCCGCGCGCGCCTCCAGGGCGCGGTAGGCGGGGATGCGGAAGACGGCGTCGGTACCGAGCTCCGCGTAGGCGTCACCCGGCGAGGGGGCGCGGCGCAGGTACTCCTCGGCCGCCCCCGGGGCCAGCCCGAGCCGGTCGGCCTGCGCGGTGACGTGCCTCTCGCGGAGGTGGTCGATCAGGCCGGGCGCGACGAGGAAGAGCCGGTACTCCTCGGTGGTCGTGCCGATCAGCAGGTCCTTGTCGCCGCCCGCGCCCGCGCGCAGCGCGTCGACGGGCCGCTCGGCGAGCACCTCGCCGTCGACGGCGGGTGAGAACGGCAGTGTGCCCAGGACCGGCAGCCGGCCGCCCCACACGCGGGTGTCGACGTCGCCCCGCAGGTCGGCGGCGATGCGCGACTGCTCCTCGTGCAGGCGCTTCTGCGGCACGCCGACCAGGTCGGCGGCGGTCGGCCGCACGCCCAGGCGCTCGGCGAGCACCCGTGCCACGGTGGCGGCGTCCTCGGCGGAGACCGTGTTGTGGCCCGCGCCCGACTGGGCGACGGCGCGGCGGAACAGTGCGCGTGCGCGCGGGATCGCCATGAGGGTGACCACGCTCATGGCGCCGGCGGACTCACCGAAGACGGTGACGCGGTCGGGATCGCCGCCGAAGGCGGCGATGTTGTCGCGGACCCACTCCAGCGCCGCGATCTGGTCGAGCAGCCCGCGGTTGGCGGGTGCGCCCTCGACCAGGGCGAAGCCCTGGGCCCCCAGCCGGTAGTTCAGGGTGACCGCGACGACGCCGCTGCTGGCGAAGGCCCGCGCCTCGTAGGCGGGTTCGGCGCCGGACCCGTTGGTGAACGCGCCGCCGTGGACCCACACCATGACCGGCAGGCCGCGCTCCCCGGTGCCGGGGGTCCACACGTTGAGGTTGAGGCACTCGGGTCCGGGGATGTCGCGCTCGGGCAGCTCGTCGGCCATGCCGGCCTCGTAGGGCGGGTGGGGCGCGGTCGGCCCGTACTCGACCGCCTCGCGCACGCCCGCCCACGGCTCCGGCGGGCGCGGTGCCGCGAAGCGCGCCTCCCCCACCGGGGGCGCCGCGTAGGGGATGCCGCGGAACACGCTCACACCGCTCTCGACGGCGCCGCTGACGCGCCCGGACGTGGTCGTGGCCGAAGCCTCCATGAGCGCTCCCGTTCGCGGTCGCCGGGCGGGCCGCCGACCGGCGCGCCGCCGTTGTCGTTCCTACGCAAACCGACCGGTCGGTGTCAACCCGTGGGGCGGTCTCGGCCCGCCGGGCGGCCCTGTCTAGCCTTGCGGGGCGGGCGCGGGTCCCGCGGCGTCCCCGCCCCGCCGGCGGCACCCGCACGGCCCGCCCGCCCCGACGAGATCAGGAGAGCGCCATGCCCGACGACGCACCGTCCCCCGAGCTCGCCCGTACCGCCTGGTCGGCCCTGGAGCCGATCCACATCCCCGTCTACTTCGCACCGGAGGCCCGGGAGCGCTATGCCGCGATCGGGCTGGACGACCGCGCCCTGGCCTACTTCGCCTCCCGGTCGGCGGCCATGGGCGCCGTGGACCCGGGCACGGTGACGGCGGCGTTCTACAGCTTCAGCCCCGCTCTCGTGGGCTCCGCCATCCCGAGGGCGTGGTCGCTGGCCGCGCCCGAGACCGTGCTGCGGACCCGACTCGACGTCGCCGACCAGGTCCTGCGCCGCGTCCTCGGCGAGGACGCCGTGGGCTCGGAGCGGATGAAGGAGGCCGCCGGGCTGGCCCGTACGGCCGCGGAGGCCGCAGCCGGCCTGACGCCCGGGCGCCCGCTCTTCGCCGGCCACGCCGGACTGGAGTGGCCCGGCGAGCCGCACACGGTGCTCTGGCACGCCGCCACCCTGCTGCGCGAGTTCCGCGGCGACGGCCACATCGCGACCCTCGTCGACGCGCGACTCGCACCGCTGGAGGCGCTGGCAACACACGCCGCCACGGGCGCGATGAAGACGTCGTTCCTGCGCAGGAGCCGCGGCTGGAGCGAGGAGGAGTGGGCCGAGGGCATCCGCGGCGCGGTCGGGCGCGGGCTGGTCACCGCCGACCCGGAGGGCGCGCTCGCGCTGACCGAGGCCGGGCGCACCCTGCGCGCGGATCTGGAGACGCGCACCGACGTCCTCTCCGCCGGGCCCTACGCGGCGATCGGGGCCCGGGGGTGCGAGCGCCTCGCGGAGCTCACCGCCCCCTTCGCCGAGGCTTTCCGGGCAGAGGGCCTCGTCCCGGGCTCCCGGAGCCGCCGCGCCTAGAAGGCCGCTGGAAAGGCGCACCCCCTCCCGCGCGCCACCCCCGGCGCCACCCCCGGCGGGGCTCGCGGGCGGGTTCGGCGCGCGGCGCCGCGCGGTCGCGTCGCAGGCGTGGGGCGCGGCCCGCCGGAGTCTGTCCGGGAGCGGCCTCCGGGCGTCTCCTAGGCTGTTGAGGTGCGCATGAGCTTCGCGAGCGAGCAGGGGCAGGGCCCGGCCAACGAGGACCGGGTGTGCGCCGGCTCCGACTGGGCGCTGGTGATCGACGGCGCGACGGCACCGCCCGCCGTGGACTCCGGCTGCCGGCACGGCGTCTCCTGGCTGGTGGACCGGCTGTGCGGCGGGCTCGTCGCCGAGCTGTCCGCCGAGCGCCCCGCGCCGCTGGCCGACTGCCTGGCCGCCGCCATCGAGTCCGCGCGCCGCGCCCACGGCGGCACCTGCGACCTGGACAACCCCGACAGCCCGTCGGCCACCGTCGCCGTCGCGCGGCCCGAGCCCGGCGGCCCGGCCTCCGGTGCGCCGACCGGGGAGCGCCGGGTCGAGTACCTGGTGCTCGCCGACTGCACGGTGCTGCTGGCCGAGCGCAGCGGAGAGGTCGCCGCGGCCACCGACGACCGCGTGGAGCACCTTCCCGGCGGCCGCCCCTACAGCGCCGGCCTGGTCCGCGCGCACCGCAACACCGAGGGCGGGTTCTGGGTGGCGGGCGCGGTACCCGAGGCGGCCTACCGCGCAGTCACCGGGGTGTCGCGTACCGCCGGTGCCGGGTTCGCGCTGATGACCGACGGCTGCGCCCGGCTGGCCGACCACTACGGGCACCCGTGGCGGCGGATCTGGCGCTTCCTGGAGGCGGAAGGCCCCGACTCCCTGGTCGCCTGGGTGCGCGCCGAGGAGGAGCGCCGCGGCGTCGCCCACGGCAAGCGCCACGACGACGCGACGGTGGTCGCCGGCGCGTTCGGCGCGCCCGCCGCGGAGCCGGTGTGAGGTCGCGGCGCGGCACCCGGCCCGCGGCGGAAAGCTCAGGACACCGTTCGCGGGCACGCCGGGTTGTCCCAGCGGTCGATCACCGCGTCGGTGCCGTTCGTGCCCGGACTGCGCTTCTCCATGCCGCCGCTGTCGCACACGTGGGTGACGAAACTGCGGAACTCCTCGCACCCTTCGAGGTCGAGCGCGAGCACCCGGTAGCGGTCGGCCTGCCCGTCCAGCGTCTCGATCCGCAGCTCGGGCAGCCCGTGGCTGTTGAACCCGAACTCCAGCGACTGCGCGCTGCCGACGTGCATCCGCAGCTGGACGCTGGCGATCTCGTCCAGGTCGTAGCGGCGGCTCTCCGAGCGGTCCCCGCGCGCCCCGCGGCGGTAGTGCAGAGTGGTGCCGTCCAGGACGAAGCGCACGCGGCCGTAGGCGACACGGGTGCGCCAGGCCAGCAGGATCATCGCCGCCAGGCTCGCGACCGAGATCCCCGCACTGGACCACAGCACCGCGTCGTGGACGCCGAACACCCAGAAGCCGGTGAACAGCGCGGCACCCCCGAGCGCCACCTTGCCCAGCTGCAACCAGAACAGGCGCGTGTCGTCGGTGTAGATCCGTGTGCGCGCGAGTGCCACGGGACGGCTCCCTCACCGTGTGCTTCGACCCCGGGGCCGGTAGTGCCAATGGGAATGTACCTGATTTGTCCGTGTTGCGGGAGTAACGAACCTCCGGTGCCCTGCCCGTAGGATCTGGCCGACCGGCGGTCCGGAGCCGGCCGCACCCCGACCGGTCGCGCCCCCGGCACGGCGACCGCAGCGACGAACGGGAGGACCGCGATGGCCCGCACCACCGACCAACCCCCGCCCGAGGAGGCCGGCGCCCACCCCGCGCCCGTGCTGAGCGAACGCGACGGCGGCGTGCTGCTGCTGACCCTGAACCGTCCGGACCGGCTCAACGCCTGGACCCCCGGGATGGCCGACCGGCTCTTCGCGCTGCTGCGCGAGGCCGACGACGACCCCGCGGTGCGGGCGATCGTCATCACCGGCGCCGGGCGGGCGTTCTGCGCCGGAGCCGACATGGACACGCTCAGCGGTATCAGCGGCGCCCGGATCGAGGTCGACGGGCGGTCGATGGCCGCGCCGGCGAGACTGCGCAAACCGGTCGTCGCCGCCGTCAACGGCTCGGCCGCCGGGGTCGGGCTGGTGCTCGCGCTCTTCTGCGACGTCCGCTTCGCCGCAGACGACGCCAAGCTCACCACCTCCTTCAGCCGGCGCGGCCTGGTGGCCGAGTACGCGGCCGCCTGGCAGCTGCCGCGGCTGGTAGGCCAGGGCCGGGCGATGGACCTGCTGCTGTCCTCCCGCGTGGTGCTGGGCGCAGAGGCCCGCGACATGGGGCTGGTGGACTTCTCCCCGCCGCGCGAGGACGTCCTCGCCGAGGCGCTGTCCTACGCCGGCGTGCTGGCGTCCGAGTGCTCGCCGCGCTCGATGGCCGCGGTCAAGGGCCAGGTCCTGCGCGCCCAGGAGGCCGGTTTCGACGACGCCGCCGACGAGTCCGCCGGGTTGATGGCCGACGCCTTCGCCGCCGAGGACTTCGCCGAGGGCATCGGCAGCTACCTGGAGAAGCGGCCGCCGAGGTTCCCCGGCCTCGGCGCGCGGGAGTGAGTCCCGACACGCCGCTGCCCCCTTGGACCGAGCGGGCGAGGCGCACGACTAGGCTCGGGCACATACCATCCGGTCGGTCTGTGGCGTGGCCGGCCCGTCGACACCACGTTGGGAGACAGCACCGCTATGCGAGCGATCCAGATCACCGAGTTCGGCGGCCCCGAGGTCCTGCGCCCCGCCGACCTCCCCGACCCGGTACCCGGCCCCGGCGACCTCCTCGTCGAGGTCGAGCGCTCCGGTGTCAACTACGCCGACACCCACCGCGTCGAGGACACCTACCTCTCCAGCAGCGCCCTGCCGCTGGTGCCCGGCAGCGAGGTCGTCGGGCGCACGCCCGACGGGCGCCGGGTGGTGGCCATGGTCGAGAGCGGGGGCTACGCGGAGCGGGCGGTGGCGCCCGCCGGCATGGCCGTCGACATCCCCGACGGGGTCGACGCGGGCACCGCGCTCGCGCTGCTCGTCCAGGGCTCCACCGCCTGGGTGCTGCTGCGGCACAACGTGCACCTGGCCGAGGGCGAGTCCGTCGTCGTGCACGCCGGCGCGGGCGGCGTGGGCTCGATCGCGGTCCAGTTGGCCAGGACCTTCGGCGCCGGCCGGGTGATCGCCACCGCCGGCAGCGCCGACAAGCGCGAGCTGGCCCTGGAGCTGGGGGCCGACGCGGCGGTGGACTCCCGCGCCGAGGACATGACCACCGCCCTGGTCGAGGCCAACGAGGGCCGCCGCGTGGACGCGGTGCTGGACATGACCGGCGGCCGCGTCACCGACGAGAGCCTGCGCGCGCTGGCGCCGTTCGGCCGGCTCGCCTTCTACGGCATGGCCTCGCGCGAGGCGCCCAAACCGGTGCAGCTGCCCAACCTGATGCGCCACTCCGCGACGGTCAGCGGCATGTGGCTGCCGCACGCCTTCCAGCTGCCCGGCGACGTGGTCGGGCGCGCGATGGCCGAGATGTTCGACCTGGTGCGCGCGGGCCGCCTGCGCGCCGTGCTCGGCGGCGAGTACCCGCTCGGCGAGGCCCGCCGCGCGCACGAGGACCTGCGCTCGCGCGCCACCCGGGGCAAGCTGGTCCTGGACCCTACCCGCTAGCCGTACTGACCATCGAGGTCGTGAACGGCGCCCCCGGCACCGGCATGAGAGAGGGCCTCCGGTATCGGTGTGGAGGTCGCGCGTCCCAGCGGCCGGAATGCCCTCGACGCCCTGCGCTGTCCACTCCGACACCGCGCTGACACCCGCCGGGCGGCCGCGGCGATGGCGTCGGGACCGCTGCGTGGGTGCGGCGGTGGTCCAGCACGGTCGGGCTGTGCCTTCGGCGTCGTAGCGGCGGAAAGGCGGTCAGGCGTGCGCCGGCGTGGGCCGGCGTGGGCCGCGACGGCCTCCAGTGGTGTGCAGACGGCTGCTCCACTGCACTGGAGGCCGTCGTTATGGACCGACGGCCGGCGCCGGTGTCACCGACCCGAGGGCGGAGTACAGCTAGACGGTGCGCCCGGTGGCTGCGGCGCGGCCTTCGACCAGGCGGGCCATCCCGGTGACCGCCTCCACCTTCTCGCCGAGGCTCATCGCCGCCGTGCCGTGGAAGACGACCTGCACCATGAGGTTGCGGTCCCGGAACTGGGCGACGGCCCAGGTGTCGCCGCCGCCGGCGGCCTCCAGCATCGGCGCGTCCTCGGCGTCGGAGTAGGCGATCGAGAACCCCTCGTCGCCCGCGTCCAGCCGACGGACCTCGACGTCGGCGGCGCCCGCGAAGAAGTAGGTGTCGGCGGCGCGCCCGGTGGAGCCGACCTCGACGCCGCCGGCCAGCTCGACCCGCTCGCGGTCGAGCACGCGCCGCAGGACCGCGTAGTCGGCTTCCCGGGTCGCAGGGCGGAAGCGGCGCACGCCGACCCACATCGGGAAGCGGGCGGCCGGTTCGTCGGACTCCGAGCACCGCGCCTCCTGCACGACGTGCGGGTCGGAGTCCTCGATGCGCGCGCCGGTCACGACGACGCCGTTGAATGCGGCGCCGGTGATCCCGGGCACGTGGTCGGCGGCCCCGGCGGGAAGCAGGTCCTCGCACGCGGCGATGTCGGCGTAGGGCGGGTCGCCGCGCAGGGCGAACCACGCGGATCCGGCGACGACGGCGACCGAGACCGCGGCGTCGAACCCGGCGGCGCGCCGCGGCGCAGCCCGGCCAGGGCCGGCCGGCGCGGCGCCGTCCTGCTGCGGGCCCGGCGGACTCCCCGCCCCTGCGCCGCCCGGATCACCCGCCGGGCGCGCCGGCGGGCCCGGCCTCGGTCCGCCCGGGACGCGCGGCGGCAGCGGCCCGCCCGGCGGACCGGGGAAGGGAGAGTCCGCGCCGCCCGGCGGCGGCCCGTACCGCCCGCCCGGGTAGGAGGGCGGGAAGGGCGGCTCTGCGGCCATTGCGGCACCTCCGGGCCGAGGGATGGGCGCGTCCATTCTCCCGCCCCGCCGCCCGCGCCGGAATCGCCGCCCGCGACCGCCGTCCACAGGTTCCGGGAGGCGCTTCGCCCACCCGGCGGATTCGCCGCACAATGGAGTTGTGGCACGTGGCAAGCTCCGCATCTATCTGGGCGCCGCTCCCGGCGTCGGCAAGTCCTTCGCCGCGCTGGGCGAGGCGCACCGGCGCCGCGAGCGCGGCACCGACGTCGTGATCGGCCTGGTCGAGACCCGCGACCGCCCCCGAACGGCCGAGCTGCTCGACGGCCTGGAACAGCTGCCGCGCGCGGCGCAGCCCGGCGGCGGCCCCGGCGAGCTCGACCTCGACGCGCTGCTGCGGCGCGCGCCGCGGGTGGCGGTCGTCGACGACTTCGCCCACACCAACACCCCCGGCACCCGCAACGCCAAGCGGTGGCAGGACGTCGACGAGCTGCTCAACGCCGGCATCGACGTGATCACCACGCTGAACATCCAGCACGTCGAGTCCCTGAACGACGTCGTACGCCAGATCACCGGGGTGCGCCAGCACGAGACCATCCCCGACGAGATCGTCCGGCGCGCCGACCAGATCGAGCTGTGCGACATGTCCCCGCACGCGCTGCGCCGGCGGATGTCCCACGGCAACATCTATCCCGCCGAGAAGATCGACGCCGCCCTCTCCAGCTACTTCCGCGAGGGCAACCTGACCGCCCTGCGCGAGCTGGCGCTGCTGTGGGTCGCCGACCGCGTCGACGAGGGCCTGGCGCTCTACCGTGGCGAGCACAAGATCCGCCAGACCTGGGAGGCCCGCGAGCGGGTGGTGGTGGCGCTGACCGGCGGACCCGAGGGCGAGACCCTGATCCGCCGCGCCGCCCGCGTGGCCGCCCGCTCCCGCGGCGGACGGCCCCAGCCCAGCCACCTGATGGCCGTGCACGTGGTCGCCAGCGACGGCCTCGCCCATCCGCTGCCCGACGTCATCACCGGGCAGCGCAAGCTGCTCGCCGAGCTGGGCGGCACCTACCACCAGGTCATCGGCGACGACATCCCCACCGCGCTGCTGGAGTTCGCCCGCGGCGTCAACGCCACCCAGATCGTGCTGGGCTCCTCGCGCCGGCGCGCCTGGCAGTACATCTTCGGTCCCGGCGTGGGCGCCACGGTGGCCCGCGAGTCCGGCGACATCGACGTGCACATCGTCACCCACGAGGAGGTGGGGCGCGGGCGCAACCTGCTGCCGCCCCGCCCGGGCTCCCTGAGCCGCGCCCGGCAGGTCTGGGGCTGGATCATCGGCGTGCTCGGCCCGGTGCTCCTGGCCGCCGCCCTGCAGCTGCCGATGACCGCGGGGGCCGGGCTGACCACCCACGTCCTGCTGTTCCTGGTCTCCACCATCGCCGCGGCCATGACCGGAGGGCTGTGGCCGGCGCTGATGTGCGCGGTGTGGAGCACACTGCTGCTGGACCTCCTGTTCACACCCCCGCTGTACGGGCTGGCCATCGACCGCCCCGGCAACGGGATCGCGCTGGCCGTGTTCATCCTGGTCGGCGTGCTCGTCGCGTTCGTGGTCGACCTGGCCAAACGCCGCGCCATGCAGGCCAGCCGGTCCAAGGCCGAGGCGAGCACGCTCAGCCTGCTGGCCGGCAGCGTCATCGACGGCCAGGAACCGCTGCCGGCGCTGCTGCGCCGCATCCGCGAGACCTTCGGCCAGCGCTCGGTCACGCTCCTGCGCCAGGAGGACAGCGGCGGGTGGACCAACGTGGAGTCCGTGGGCGGGGCCCCGTGCGAGTCCCCCGACCAGGCCGACGCGCTGGTCTCGGTCAGCGACTCCCTCGCACTGGCCCTGCACGGGCACGTGCTTCCGGCCTCCGACCGGCGCATCCTCAGCGCCTTCGCCACCCACATCGGCATGGCGCTGGAGCGCCAGCGCCTGGCGCGCGACGCCGCCGAGGCCAAGCGCCAGGCCGCCCGCAACAAGATCCGCACCGCACTGCTCGCGGCCGTCTCCCACGACCTGCGCACTCCGCTCACCTCGATCAAGGCGAGCGTCTCCAGCCTGCGCTCGGTCGACATCGAGCTGGACGAGGACGACCGCGGCGAGCTGCTGGAGAACATCGAGGAGTCCACCGACCGGCTGAACAGCCTGGTCGACAACCTGCTGGACATGAGTCGGCTGCAGACCGACACCGTCCAGCCCAAGATCCGCGCGGTGGGCCTGGAGGAGGTCGTCCCGGCCACGCTGATCGGGATACCGCCGCACACCGTGCACGTCGACGTGCCCGACAGCCTGCCCCGGGTGCGCGCCGACGCCGGGCTGCTGGAGCGCGCGGTGGCCAACGTGGTGCAGAACGCCGCGCGCCACAACCCGCCCGGCCGGCCGGCCATCCGCCTGTCGGCCAGCGCCCTGGGCGACACCGTCGAACTGCGGGTCGCCGACCACGGGACCGGGGTTCCCGACGAGCACAAGGACCGCATCTTCGAGGCCTTCCAGCGCCTCGGCGACGCTCCCCGGGGCACCGGGATCGGGCTGGGTCTGGCGGTCGCGCGCGGATTCACCGAGGCCATGGACGGGACGCTCACCGCCGAGGACACCCCGGGCGGCGGCCTGACCATGGTCTTCACGCTGCACAGCACCACGGCCGACCCCGCGCGCGGCGGCGCGCCGGTACCGCCCGCGGCGGCGGCCGCCGACCAGGGGCCCTCCGGCGCCTCCCCCACCGCGCCCGACGGCGCCTCCTCCGAAACGTAGGGTGTGACGAATGCGGATCCTGGTCGTCGACGACGACGCGCAGATCATCCGGGCCATGCGGATCAACATGCGGGCGCGCGGCTACGACGTCGACACCGCCTTCGACGGCGCCTCCGCGCTGCAGGCCGCGGCCAAGCACCCGCCCGACGTCGTACTGCTGGACCTGGGCCTGCCCGACATGGAGGGCGGCGAGGTCATCGAGGGTCTGCGCGCCTGGACCTCGGTGCCCATCATCGTGCTCTCGGCCCGCCACTCCTCCAGCGAGAAGGTGCGCTCCCTGGACGCCGGCGCCGACGACTACGTCACCAAACCGTTCGGCATGGACGAGCTCATGGCCCGCATCCGCGCGGCCCAGCGCCGCTCCATGCACGTCGAGGAGGCGCCGGTGGTGACCACCGCCGCGTTCACCGTGGACCTCGGCGCCAAGCGCGTCACCCGCGGCGACGAGGAGGTGCGGCTGACCCCCACGGAGTGGCACATCCTGGAGGTGCTGGCACGCAACGCCGGGCGGCTGATCAGCCAGCGCCAGCTGCTGCACGAGGTGTGGGGGCCCAACTACCAGAGCGAGACCAACTACCTGCGGGTCTACATGGCCCAGCTGCGCCGCAAGCTCGAACCCGACCCGGCGCACCCGCTGTACCTCATCACCGAGGCGGGCATGGGCTACCGGTTCGAGAAGGGGTAGGGCGTGTCTGCCGGGTCGCTGTGCTCCTGCGCGCGGCGCCCCGGCACCACTCCCGCTGCGTTCTCGCCGGTCGACAGGGGACCCGCCCCGACACTCCTTCCTCAGCCGTGCGGGAGCGGCACCGGTCCCCAACGCTGAGCCCCGCGCGGAAGAGCGGCGCTGCGCGCCCCGGGCGCGGGGCACCCGAGTGCGCCACGGGCCGCAGGCACGCGGCGGTCGGCGGCCGCGGCCTTCAGCCCGCGGCCAGCCGCATCAGCATCGCGAAGTGGGGCGTGTCGGCGCGCCCCCGGTTGGCGGCGGCCACGGCGAACAGCGGGGCGCAGGCGCGGCACCAGGCCATCAGCCGCTCGCCGCGCACGCCGATGCCCGCGGCCAGCACGGCCACCCGGCGGTCGACCTCCTCCAGGTCCTGGGCCTGCCACACCGCCCAGTCGACCGCGTCGGCGGCGCCGTCGCCGATGCAGGCGCGGGGGTCGACCGCGACGAAGCCGCGCTCGGGCCCGCCGTAGAGCACGTTGCCGGGGTGCAGGTCGCCGTGCAGCGGTACGGCGCCGCCGTCGTCCTCGTCCTCGGCGTGGGAGAGGTCGCGGGCGCGGGCGTGGCCGCGGTGCATGGCCGACGGCGGGACGATCTCGGCGGCGCGCCCGTTCTGGCGCTCGCGCTCCCACATGTCGAAGATGAAGTTCATCCGGCTGTTCAGCGGATGCAGCTGGCCGAGGTCGTTGCAGGGCACGTTCACCGAGTGCAGGTCCGAGATCAGCGCGGCGATCTCGGCCATGTCCGGGACCTCACCCACCAGCGCGACCGTGCGCCCCTTGCCTACGGCCTCCAGCAGTACGGCGCTGCGCTCGGGATCGACCTCCCAGACGGCCGGCACCCGGCCGGTGCCCTGCCACAGCCGCAGCACGCGGGCCTCGGAGGTGCCCAGTGCGGGGTCGGGCGAGACCTTGAGGATCGCGGGGGTGCCGTCGGCGCGGCGGCAGAACAGCACCACCGAGGTGCGCCCGTGCGGTGCGGGCCCTTGGACGGTGAGGTCCCACTGCGCGGCCAGTTCGTCGACCAGGGCGGGCAGGTCGGCCAGCCAGGCGATGGCGCCGGTCCCGAACCTGCGGACCAGCCGCTGCTTCTGCTGCTCGTCGACAAGCTGCTGTGTGATGTCGTTCATCTGCCCACCTTGTGCATCGGCCTGCCCCTGGGCGTGGCTGCGCTACCGGACTGCGACCACCCCGAGTCGTCGGTGCGCGGCTAAAGGCGCGGGACGCACCCGCGGACCTACCCACTCGCGGGCCTCTCCTCCCTTTCCCTGGTCGGAGGAGGAACGGCGGCCCGATCGGCGATCGCGAGGCGGCACGTGGCGCCCGGACGGCGGGGCAGCGGGGGCGGGCCGGGCCGCCGGGCCGCCTGCGGGAAGCCCGGAGGAGCACGACGCCGCGCATCCGGCTGGTCACCTCCTGCGGCGGCTCCGGGGATCGAGCGTCGGCTTGGCGCCGAACCCGGCGGGGTTACGGCCGGCAGCGGAACGATCACGCTACCGCATCACCGCGCGGCGTCGGCTCCCGAGCCGGTCGGCCCGCGACAGGCCTGCGGGCGGGAGCGGATCCCGGTCGGCGCTGCCCGGAACCCGCTCCCGCCCGCACCTCCCGTGCCCGCGGCCCGCCGAGTCGAAGGCGTCTCAGGCCGCCAGGCGCGCCTTGGCCGCACGGTGCTGGGCCAGCAGACTGTCGACGACGATCTCGGAGGGCCACAGCGGGGCGGTGACCGAGGTCGCGCCCATCTCGTGCAGCCGCTCGTAGTCGCGCCCCTCGACCAGGCGCCAGGCCGCGACGGCGACCCGGTCGCGCCCGTTGCGCCGCAACCGCTCGACCGCGTCGCCGACCGAAGGCGCCCAGGAGTTCAGATAGCCCACCTGGACCGGCGAGCCGAGCCGGCGGCTGAGCATGCGGGCGACGTCGGTGACGCTCTGGCGCTCCTCCTGACCGGTGCTTCCGTCGGCTGCGAGCACGACCCCGTCGCCGGAGGACCATCCGGACTCGACGAGCCGCCCCGCCAGATCCGCCACGATCGAGGGCACCGCACCGAGCGGCGCGGTCGGGCAGGCGTCGAAGCGGCCTTCGAGGTCGAGATCGGAGAACACCAGGGAACTGGCGAAGTCGCCGCCCGCAACAAAGGCCGGCACGACCACCATCGGCCCCTCGACGGAGTCGACGGCCCGGCGCACATCGCCGCCGGAGCCGAACGCCGGAACAACCGGGGCCTCGCCCCGTTGCGCGACGGCGTCAGCCAGGCCCTGCAGGGCCTCCTTGCGGTCGGTGTCCTGAGAATCGTCCGCGACGAGCACCATGGTGGGCACCATATCCATCTCCTTGAAATCGCCGGGAACGCCGATCCTGGTGCGACAGCCTAGGACGCGGCCGTTTCGCCCGAATGACCTCGTGTTACGCATGCGAAAAATGATCACTGGCAGGTGAAGGACAACGGGATAGGGGGTCGAGTTCGAGAGCGGGACCGCTTGGAACGAAGTTTCACCGCAGTCGGGCTCGTCGAAACCACCCTGTTGTACGCCCGTACAACACGAGATGTTAACGGTTCGAGATCGGCATTTCCATAGCCGCCGGAGTCGCGCTCGTCACTTTCCCGATACGAGGCCCTGCAGCCGGATCGAGTCCCCCGATCAGTCGGAACAGGGCGTTTGCCCCGAAACCTCTCTGCAGATGCGGGGCGCCGGAGGAATGGAATCCCCCGGTGCACCTCGCACTTGATGCCGCACCGCATGTGCATTGACTCCGGGATTACTTTCCGCGCCCTTGCAAATGCAGGTGCAAACAATCGGCCACGTTCCCGGGACCGAGACGGGTTCCGGTACGGGCCGCGGCCGATGACGGGCCGCCCGGCGCGCAACCGCGCAGGAGTCAGGAGGCGACTGCGGGGCGCGCACCCGATGGCCCCTGAGATAGCCGGGATAACCGGGGGCCTCGCGCGGGCGCGAAAAAAGGTGGGCGGCCTATACCACTTCTCCCCGATTACGGACAAGGGAGTTGGCACCACTTCATCCTCTACCCTTGGCACCACCGGCGTGCGGGGGACTGGATGCGGATCCGGCGCCATCACTTGCCATGAGTCCGGTGCGCCTCTCAGACTGTGAAAACAAGGACACGACCTGGCCCTATGCTGCGCTGAGCACGAACGGAACGCCTCAGAGCCCGCGCCGCGGCGGCCGGATCCGGTCACCGTCCACCGGCTTCGCACCAGGGCGGGGCCCGGACCGCCCGCGGCCGGCCGACGCCCCGACCGAGCACGACCACGACTGGAGACCACATGGCGACCCACCCCCGAGTGCAGAGCCTTGCCCAGGCCTTCCTTCGCAACGTGGACGACGAGGCGCCGGGACTGGTCCAGGGTCTGTACCTGGCGGGTTCGGTGGCCCTGGGCGACTTCCGGCCGCACGCCAGCGACGTCGACTTCGTGGTGGTCACCTCGCGCCGCGCCACCGGCGACGACAACGAGGCGCTGCGCCGGGCCCACGCGCGCACCCGCGCCGAAATCCCCCGCCCCCAGTTCAACGGCATCCACGTCACCTGGGACGACCTCGCCGACGACCCCGCCGACTGCGGCCCCGTCGCCTCGGTGCTGGGCGGCCGGTTCAAGACCCGCGCCAGCGCCGACGTCAACCCCGTGACCTGGCTCGTCCTCGCCGAGCGCGGCGTGACCGTCCGCGGCCCGCTGCCGGTGGAGCTGGACGTGTGGGACAACCCGGCCAGCCTGCGCGCCTGGTCGCTGGGCAACCTCGACGAGCAGTGGCGCCGCTGGCGCGCCAAGGCCGGGCGCATGGTCAGCCCGCGCGGCCTTGCGGCGCTGGGCTCGCTCGCGCCGTCCTGGAGCGTGCTGAGCGTCAGCCGGCTGCACTTCACCCTGCGGACCGGCGAGATCACCTCCAAGTCCGCGGCGGGCATGTACGCCCTCCACGCGTTCCCGGAGTGCTGGCAGCGCATCCTCAACGAGTGCCTGCGGGTCCGCCGCGACAGCCGCCTGCCCTCGCTGTACCAGAGCGCGCTGGGCCGCCGGCGGGCCGCGTTGGACTACATCGAGATGGTCCTGGACGACGCCCTGCGGCGGCAGCCGGCCTGAGCGCGCCCGCACGGCGCCGACGCGGCCCCCGCACCTTCGTACTGCCACGCGCGCGCCGTCCCGCACCCGCGCCCGGCTAACCTGGAGTTCATGAGCAAGCGCCCCATCGTCCTGTTCGGCGATCCCGTTCTCGTGACCCCCACCTCCCCTGTCACCTCGTTCGGCCGGCACACCGAGACGCTGGTCCGCGACCTGCTCGACACCGTCGACGAGCCCGGCCACGCCGGCGTCGCGGCGACGCAGATCGGGTCGGGACTGCGGGTGTTCAGCTACAACGTCGACGGGCGGATCGGCTACGTGATCAACCCCGAGATCGCCGAGCTGTCCGAGGAGGTCCAGGACGGCGAGGAAGGCTGCCTGTCGCTGCCGGAGCTGGCGTTTCCGACCCGGCGGGCCGAGCGCGCCGTCGTCACCGGTGTGGACCTGCGCAACGAGCCGGTCACCGTCGAAGGCGAAGGCCTGATGGCGCGCTGCCTGCAGCATGAGACCGATCACCTCGACGGCCGGCTCTACATCGACCGCCTCGACCGCGACACCCGCCGCGAGGCGATGCGCGCGGTGCGGCGCTCCGCCTGGTTCCTGGGCGCCGATCCGGCGCCGCAGCCGAGTGCGCAGACGCTCCCCAGCGGCCTGGGCGGACCGGCCTGAGGGCGGCCGCGGCTGCCGGCGGGACGCCGTCGCACCGACCGCGCGCGCCAGGGTAGTGTCGAGCGACCGCTAGCCAGGTAACGTCACGGTCTCGTATCGTCTGCTTGAGCATCGCGCGGCCCCCCGCCCTCATTGTTCCCGCGCGCACCATTCGCCCCCGTGTGCCCCTTCCGGCCGGTCCGCGACCGACATCAGGTGACATCCATGCACAGACCGAACCCACCCCTCCCCCGGCGCCGACGCGCTCTCCTGCTGCCCGGCCTCGCCGCCGCGGCCGCCCTGCTACTCCCCGCCACCTCGTCCTATGCCGACCCCGAGGACGACGAGAAGCCGAGCCTGGAGGAGCTCAACGAGCGCGCCGACTCCCTTGAGGAGGAGTACGACACCGAGCTGGTGCAGTACGAGGACGCCAAGGACGACGCCGAGAAGGCCCAGAAGCGGCTGGAAAAGGTCGACGAGGAGCTCGGCAGGTACCGCGAGGACGTCGCCGGCCTGGCGGCCGCCCAGTACATGAGCAGCGGGCTCGACCCCACCGTCGAGGTGGTGATGAGCAGCGAACCGCAGAACATGCTCGACAACGCCGCCATGGCGAGCCAGGTCTCGGCCAACCACAGCGAGCGGGTCGCCGACCTCGTGGACCTGCGCGAGGAGCGCGCTGACGCCGTCGAGAAGGCCGACGGCAAGCTCAAAGACGCCGAAGAGCTGGTCGAGGACCTGGAGTCCCAGCGCGACGAGGTCCTGGCCAAGATCGAGAAGTACGAGGAGGAGCAGGTCCCCGACCCCGCCGGCGGGTCGTCGGGAGGCTCGGGAACGGGCAGCATCCCGGCGGGCGCGCAGGGCTGGGGCTGGGACGGCGCCACGCCGCGCATGGCCGCGATCCGCGACGAGATCGTCCGCGAGTTCGGCGCGCCCTACCCCGTCGGCTGCCTGCGCCCCGGCGACTCCGGCGACCACGGCTCCGGTCGCGCCTGCGACTTCATGATGAGCTCGGGCGGAGCGACCCCTTCGGCGGCCAACCAGCAGCTCGGCCAGCAGATCGCCGACTACGCCCAGGCCAACGCCGACCGGCTGGGTGTGATGTACATCATCTGGGAGCAGCGCATCTGGCACTCCGCCAACCCCGGTGCCGGCTGGGAGATGATGAACGACCGCGGCAGCATCACCGCCAACCACTACGACCACGTGCACATCTCCTCGTACTGACGCCGGCGGCGGTCACGGGAGGCGCACGCGGCGCTCCGGCCGGCATCGCGGGGTCGGCCGGTGGTGGCCGTGGGCCCGGACGGATGCCCGAGGGCCCGCCGCGGAGGCGGGCCCTCGGCCCCGGAACCCGGCGTCAGTCGAGCCGCCGCGCCAGGGCGAAGGCGGCGGGCAGGCAGGCGGCCAGCACCGCTCCCATGGCGGCGAACGCGGGGCCGTAGCCGGCGGCCTGGATCGCCACGCCCAGGGCGAAGGAGCCCAGGCCCGTCCCGGCGTCGTAGCCGATGTTCCACACCGCGCTGGCCGTGCCGTAGGCGCGGGCCCCGGCGCGGCGGAACATGATGACGATCGTGTCGTTCTGCACGGCGCCGAACCCCGCGCCGAACAGCCCGGCGCCCGCGACGGCGGCGGCCGCTCCCCAGGCGCCCGGTCCCGACCAGCCGTCCCCGGCCCCCCACAGGGCCGCCGCCGAGAAGGCCATGCCGGCGACCGCGGCGACGCTGCCGTAGGCGAGCAGGACGGGACGCCGGTGCCGGTCGCTGAGCGTGCCCGCCGCCCACCGGCCGCACACCGACAGCACGCCGAAGGCCAGCAGGGCGGCGAAGACCACGGTGGAGGCCTCGGACAGCGGGATGGACAGGAACGTCACGATCGCGCTGGAGGCGATCGCCGGCATCAGCATCGCCAGCAGCGGCACGCCGAGCCGCCGATAGAGCCGCGGGCCGCCGGGCGCCTCCCCCGTCTCCGCTGCGGCGTCCTGCCCACTCGCGGCGCCGCGGCGGCCCGCGCCGTCGCCGGCGAGGAGCCAGATGCCGGCCGCGGCGGCCGCTCCCGCCAGCGGACCGAGGGCGGCGGCCCAGAACACGGTTGCGAATCCGAGGTTGAGCGCCGCCCACACCCCGGTCGACAGGAAGAACACGTTGGGCAGGCCCACCGCGAGGCCGTAGTAGCCGGCGGCCCGGCCGAGCTGCTCGGACGGCACCAGGCGGGCCGCCAGCGCGGAGCCGGATACCGTCGCCATGCCGAACCCGACGCCCCGAACGGCCGAGACCGCCAGGAGCGGCGCCAGGTCGGCGGTCGCCAGCAGCAGCGGCGCCGGCACGCCCATCAGCAGCGCACCCACCGGGAAGGTCCACCGATAGCCGCCGCGGTCCAGCAGCCAGGGCATGGCGAGCTGGGTGAGGACCGTGGTGAGCATGAAGACCGACGTGGCGGCCCCTGCGCCCAGCTCGCCCGCGCCGCCGCGGGTGGCCCACAGCGGGACGACGGGCAGCAGCAGCACGAAGCCGGCGAACGTCAGCGCGGTCGCCAGGACCAGCAGCCGGAACGCCCAGCCGTGCAGCCCGAGATGCGACGGCCTTGCGGGCGGATTCATCCGGACATCGGAGGAGTTCACCATGACTCTCTTTGTACCTCAGCGGTATCCGGGTGCCGCCCGCCTGGCCGCGGCCCCGCCTCAGGTCCCGCGCTCCCCGTCCTCCCCTCCGCTCCGCCCGCCCATGCGGCGGGCCAGCCACAGCGCCATGCGCTCGGCCCGCTCGGGCGTCATCGCGCGCTCGGCGTGGCCCATACCCGGCTCGATCCACAGGTCCTTGGGCTCGGGTGCGGCGGCGTACAGCCGCTCCGCGTGCTCGATCGGGAAGTAGCTGTCGGCGTCGCCGTGCACGACGAGCAGCGGCGCGGCGAGGTCGGGGGCCGCCTGGGTCGGGTCGGGCGGCACCGGGTCCCACCCGGTGTCGATGACGCGCACGCGGCGGGCCACGCGCAGGAACCAGCGGCCGAACGCCTGCTCGACGCCGAAGTGCAGCAGCCGCATCCGCCGTGAGCCGCGGTAGTACCACATGCTCGGCCCGCTGACGGCGACCACGGCGCCGACGCCGCCGAACATCGCGGCGTGGCGCACGGCCACGGCCGCTCCCATGGAGAACCCCACCGAGGCGACGGAGGTGTAGCCCAGCCCGCGCAGGTGCGCGCAGACGGCCTCCAGGTCGTGCACCTCCAGGTTGCCGACGGTGCACAGCCCGCCGGAGTCGCGGTGGCCGCGGAAGTCGAAGGTCATCACGTCGCCGATCGGCAGCAGGCGCTCGGCGATCGAGCGCGTGCCGGGGCTGCGCCAGGTGCCGGTGAAGCCGTTCGCCAGCACGACGGCGGTGGTTCGGTCGGTGCCGCCGCGCAACAGCGCGGTGTCGAGGTCGATCCCGTCGGAAGTGGTGAGCCGCCGCCGCTCGGGGGCGGACAGCGGAGCGGAGCGGTACAGCGCATCAGTCACCGAACCATCGTGCCCGATCGCCTCGCGCCACAGCAGGACGGCTGGCGCGAACACGCAGGGGGTGCTGGCACCACCCCGCGCGGGTCGGCCTCACTCCGGGCCCGGGCGGCGATGGCGGTCCCGGCGACGCGTGCAGGTCGCCGGGCGCGGCGCCGCCGCACGCCTGTTGCGGCATCCCCTGGATCACGGCGGGACAGCAGGCGGCCGGAGCCAGCCGGCTCACCGGGCAGGTTCTCGACGCCACCGGCGGCTCGCACCCGTGACCCGGTCGTGAGCAGGCCGCCGCCGGCTCGCCGGTGCGCCTAGAGCGCGCGGGCGCGGTGGCGGCGGCCGCTGCCCGACAGCAGCAGGGAGCGCATCTCCAGCGCGATGTGCACGGCGACGGGGATCAGCAGGCTGCCGGTACCCAGATAGACCACCATGAACAGAGCGCCCAGGAGCCCCGGGCCCACCAGCCCCCACCAGCCCTGGTAGAGGTGGGCCAGCGCGAACAGCACACAGGCCGCGATCGCGGCCAGCCACACCGGCGCGCCCAGCGCCGTGCCGAAGGCCACCAGCAGGCCCCGGTAGAGCAGCTCCTCGCCGACCCCGGCCGTCACCGCGACCGCGGCGGCCGTCCGCCGCTCCCGCGACCCGCGCGGCGCCAGCACGCCGAGCGCCTGGCCGGGGTCGGGAAGCGGAGGCAGCGGGGGGCTCCCGGTCTCCGGCGCGGACCGGCCCCGGTCGCGGGTGATCAGCCAGATGATGAGCAGGGCCGCGCCGAACCCGAACACGGCCGCCAGCAGCGGAAGCCATGCCTGGGGAGCGCGCAGACCCAGGTGGGCGGCGTCGACGCCGGGGGCGAGCAGCACGATGAGGGCGATGGCCACCGTCCAGGCGAGGTGCACGCCCATCGCCAGGCGGTAGAACCGGACCAGGGCGCGGGGGTCGCTCCCGCGTGTGCGCTGCAGCCTCGTGAAGGCGCGCCGGCCCAGCAGCGGCTCGCCCACGGCGGCGTAGACGACCAGCAGCGACGCCAAGGCACCGGCGACGACGCCGAACTGGGGAACGCTCTCGGTCCAAGGCACGGCCACACACTAAGAGATCCGCACGGCCGAATCCGCCTATTGAGGGTGACCTCTCCACGCTCCGCAGGTCGGCGCCGGGCGCGCGCCCGGCGCACACCGCGGGCTTTCCCGCACACCCCGGCCCCCCGGAACCCCGCGAACCCGCCCCCGGGGTTCAGCGAAAACGCCCCTTGTGATATCGACCGCAACGGGTGACGGTAGAGAGTGTCCCGCGTCACATCCGGCGCGGACTCGGCGTCCACCCGCGCGGCCGCCCCGACGGGGCGCCGGCATCCGCCGGCGGGCCGCGCGGCCCGGGCCGACGGGAACCGCGGCCCGGTCGACGAAGGAAGGTGGCAGAGCATGGCGGACAAATCCGGTCCAGCGACCACCGGCAGGGCTCCCAGGGCCGACCACCCGGCGCAGATTCGCAACGTCGTGCTGGTCGGCCCGTCCGGAGCCGGAAAGACCACACTGATCGAGGCCCTGCTGCACGAGTCCGGTGCCACGTCCCGGCTGGGCCGCGTCGAGGACGGCACCACGGTCAGCGACTACGACGAGGTCGAGGCGCGCCAGAAGCGCTCGGTCAACCTCACCGTGGCCCCGGTGGTCTCAGCGGGCATCAAGGTGAACCTGCTGGACACCCCGGGCTACGCCGACTTCGTCGGCGACCTGCGCGCCGGGCTGCGCGCCGCAGACGCCGCGCTGTTCGTCGTCTCGGCGGTCGACGGCATCGACGGGCGCACCCGGCTGCTGTGGGAGGAGTGCGCGGCCATCGGCATCCCGCGCGCCGTGGCGGTCACCAAGATCGACCACCACCGCGCCGATGTCGACGCCGTCGTCGAGCAGTGCCGCGAGGCCTTCGGCGAGAACGTGCTGCCCGCCTACGTGCCCGAGTACTCCGGCGAGGGCGACTCCCGCACGGTGCGCGGCCTGATGGGCCTCATCTCCGGCCGCTACCACGACTACTCCACCGGCACCCGCACCGAGGCCGAGCCGCCCGAGGGCCTGGCCGAACGGGCCGCGCCGATGCGCGACGCGCTGATCGAGGGGGTGATCCAGGAGAGTGAGGACGAGACCCTCATGGACCGCTACATGGAGGGCGAGGATCTCGACCCCTCCATGCTGATCGCCGACCTGGAGGCGGCGGTCGCGCGGGCGGGCTTCTACCCGGTGCTGGCGGTCTCCGCGCTGCGCGGCGCGGGCGTGCCCGAACTGCTGGAGGAGCTGCCCCGGGCCACCCCGGCGCCGACCGAGCGCCCGCTGCCCGACGTCGCCACCGCCTCCGGCGGTCCGGTCGACGGGCTCGCCAGCGATCCCGGCGGGCCGCTGCTGGCCGAGGTCGTCAAGACCATCAGCGACCCCTACGTGGGCCGGGTCAGCCTCGTCCGGGTCTTCAGCGGCACCCTGCTCCCCGACACCGTGGTGCACGTGTGCGGGCAGGGCCTCGCCGACCGCGGCCACGAGGACCACGACGTCGACGAGCGCATCGGCGCGCTGCTGGCCCCCGTGGGCAAGCACAGCGAGCCGGTGGGCGAGGCGGTGGCCGGCGACGTGTGCGCCGTCGCCAAGCTGACCCGCGCCGAGACCGGCGACACGCTCTCGGCCAAGGAGCGCCCGCTGCGGATGCCGCCGTGGACGTTCCCCGACCCGCTGCTGCCGGTGGCGCTGCGCGCGTCGTCCAAGTCCGACGAGGACAAGCTCGCCCAGGCGCTCAACCGGCTGGCCTCCGAGGACGTCACGCTGCGCGTGGAGGTCAACCCCGAGACGCACCAGCTGGTGCTGTGGTGCATGGGCGAGGCGCATCTGGACGTCGCGCTGGACCGGCTCTCCTCGCGCCACGGGGTCGCCGTCGAGACCGACGAGCTGCGCGTGCCGCTGCGCGAGACCTTCGCCGAGCCGGCCGAGGGCATGGGCCGCAACGTCAAGCAGAGCGGCGGCCACGGCGAGTACGGCATCTGCCGGATCCAGGTGGAGCCGCTGCCGTCGGGGTCGGGGCTGGAGTTCGTCGACCGGATCGTGGGCGGCGTCGTGCCGCGCCAGTTCATCCCGTCGGTGGAGAAGGGCATCCGCTCGCAGATGGAGAGCGGCGTGCAGTCGGGCTATCCGATGGTGGACATCCGCGTCACCCTCTACGACGGCAAGGCCCACTCGGTGGACTCCTCCGACATGGCCTTCCAGAAGGCGGGGCGACTGGCGCTGAAGGACGCCGCGGAGAAGTGCCGGCTGTCGATGCTGGAGCCCTTCGACGAGCTGGCGGTGCTGGTCGCCGACGAGTACATGGGCGCGGTGATGAGCGACCTGTCGGCGCGCCGGGGGCGGGTGATCGGCACCGAGCCGATGGCCAACGGGCGCACGCTGATCCGGGCCGAGGTGCCGCAGCTGGAGATCGTCCGCTACGCGGTCGACCTGCGCTCGCTGTCGCACGGCACCGGCACGTTCACGCGGTCCTACCTGCGCCACGAGCCGCTGCCGTCCCAGCTCGTCGACAAGTACGCACGGGAGCTGGCCGGCTCGGCCTGACGGGCGGGCGGCCGCGGGTGCGGAGCGGTCTGGACCGGCCGGGGAGGGGCCGGACCGGACCGCCTCCGGCGCCGGGGCCGGGGCCGGGGCCGGAAGCGGTCGCAGCGGTCACAGCAGGCGGCCGGGCCGCGAGCGGTCGGTGAGCGCCTGGAACCGCCAGGTGTTCACGGGATGGCTCGACAGCAGGTTCACCAGCATCACGAACAGGCCCTGGTCGGTGTGGGCGCGCGCCGCGATGTCGGCGAAGTCGACTTCGCGGTAGAGGTACTTGCCGGCGGCGAGCACCCGCAGGCCCTCCTTGCCCTCCGGGCAGAACTCGTGCGCGTGGTTGTCGGCGGTGTACTCCTGGGCGCGGCTCAGCGTGGCGCCGATCCCGGGGATGATGTCGGCCACCGAGACGCCGAACTGGCGCCAGTAGGAGACGTGGCCGGCGGCGATGTGGCCGACCTCGTGGCCGATGATGAAGCGCAGCGCCTCGGGGTCGGCCAGGCGCCCGCCGATCTCGAACAGGTCGCTGTGCAGCGCGATGAACCGGCGCGCGCCGTGGCCGGAGGCGAAGGCGTTGATGTGGCCGTTGCCCAGCACCACGTAGGCGTCGGGTACCTGCGGCAGGTCGAAGGCCCGCGCGGCCTCGACCACCATCCGGTGCGCCTCGGGGAACTGGGTTTCGGAGATGCGCACCCCGTTGACGCGCTGGCGCGCGTACAGCTGCCCGCGCACGAAGAACACCAGAGCGGGGATGGCGAGCACCACCAGCGGCTGTCCGGACTCGCCGTCCAGGGCGCGGTTGAGGGCGCCGACGACCGCGAGCGCGGTGACCACCAGGCAGACCAGAAGCGCGGTGTTCTCCCGCGGGTGGCGCAGCGCGCGGGCGCGCCGGGGGTCGCCCCAGCGTCCCAGCAGCGTGCCGCGGCGCGGCGGCCGAAGCGCCCGCTTCTGCGGTGACAGACGCGTCGACCGATCCATACGCCACGCACCGCCCAGCCGCCGACGCCCGCTGTGTCCAGCTTTACGTTACAGGCGGTAAGTGGGGCCCTGCGGCGGTTCCTGGCCGTTGTCGCCGGATCGGTCGTGGTCGTCCTGCTGCTCGGGTCCGCCGTACTGCACCGGCTGCTGCGCGTCGGGCTGCTCCGGTCCGGGATACCGGGGATCGGGAAGCGGCCGGCCGTAGGGATCGGCCGGGTAGCCGCCCGAGGGGTGGCCGCCGGGGTAGGCGCCCGGAGGCTGCCCGTCCCCGGGGTAGGCGACCGGAGGCGGTCCCTCGGCGGGGTGGCCGCCGACCGGATGGCCCCCCTGCGGATGGTCCTCCGCCGGGTAGCCGCCCGGAGGACGGCCCTCCGCCGGATACCCGCCCGACGGATAGCCGTTCGCGGGGTAGCCGCCGGAGGGCGCGTTGCCGACCGGGTGGCCGCCCGGCTCGGGTGCCCCCTCGGTCGAGTACGGCACCGCTCCCGGGGGCGGCGGCGGGGCCGCGACGGGCGGGCCCTGCGGCGGGGGCGCCGCGATGGGCGGGCCCTGCGGCGGCGGCGCCATCGGGGCCCCCGACGGCGGCGGCCCGTAGTCCGGCGCCGCGTTCTCGTCGTCGTCCAGGTAGGGGTCCATGTCGGTGTAGGCCGTGGGCTCGCCCTGCTCCTCCTCGCCTTCGGCCGCGGCCGGGGCGGGCTCACCGGGGTAGACCGCGGTCGGCGGCACCGGCGGCGGGTAGTCGGGGGCCGGGGCCGCGGCGTCGCCCTCGGGCGCGACCGCACCGGGGAACCCGCTCTCGGCGGGACCCGCGACCGCGGGCACCGGTGCCGGCTCGTCCGGGCGCACGGGCCCGGCGGCCTCGCCGGGGCCCGGGCCGGCGCTCATGGAGGCCTGCCCGCCGGTGGCCGCACCCGCGGGCGCCCCCGGGGTGCCCAGGTAGGTGAGGGCGCCCAGCGACATCGCCGCCAGGCCGGCCCGCAGGGTGGACTCGCGGTCGGGCGCGAAGAAGGGCGAGTGCGTCGCCGGCACGCCCATCAGCTTCTCGTAGGGGGTCTCGCCGGGCGCCGCCTCCCACACGTCGTGCGGGGTGGAGCCCAGGAACCAGTAGACGTAGGGCACCGGCGCGGGGTCGCCCGGCAGCCCGAAGGCGGAGAAGTCCTCGCTGCCGGTGGTCGGCTCGGGCAGCTCCACCACGCGGTCGTCGCCGAAGTAGGCGCGGTGGGCCGCGACGACCTCGGCGGTGGCCTCGGGCTCGTTGGCGGTCACCCCGGTCTCGCGCGCCACCGAGATCTCCGGGTCGCGCTGGGCGCCGGAGGCGGCGGCCTCGGCGCGGACGATGCGGTCGATGGCGCTGTGCAGGCGATCGGCCACGGCCGGGTTCAGAGCGCGGGTGTCGATCTCCAGGTACGCCTCTTCGGGGATCACGTTGGCCTTGGTGCCGGCGCGCAGCACGCCCACGGTGACCACCGCCATCTCGCTCGGGCTGATCTCGCGGGCCACGATGGTCTGCAGCCGGTTGACGATGTTGGCGGCGATCAGCACCGGGTCGACGGTGTTCTCCGGGCGCGCGGCGTGTCCGCCGGAGCCGAACACCCGCACCCGCAGGTTGGTCGTGGCGGCCATGATGGTGCCGGCGCGGTGGGCCACCATGCCCGCGGGCTGGGGCCCCAGATGCTGGGCGAGGACGACGTCGGGCCGGCCGAAGCGGGTGTAGAGGCCGTCGCGCAGCATGGCCGTGGCCCCGTCGAGGGTCTCCTCACCTGGCTGGGCGACGACCATGAGGGTGCCGTGCCACTCGTCGCGGGCCTCGGCGAGCAGGTCGGCGGTACCGACCAGGCACGCCGTGTGCGCGTCGTGGCCGCAGGCGTGCATGATCGGCACGTCCTGGCCGTCGTCGTCGCGACCGCGGGCGGTGCTGGCGTAGGGCAGTCCGGTGCGCTCCTGGACCGGCAGCGCGTCCATGTCGCCGCGCAGCAGCACTGTGGGGCCCTCGCCGTTGCGCAGCACGCCCACCACGCCCGTGCCCCCGACACCGGTCTCGACGTCGAAGCCCGCGCGGGTCAGCCATTCGGCCACGGCGCCCGCGGTGCGGTGCTCCTGGTTCGAGAGTTCGGGATTCTTGTGCAGGTCGACGTAGAACCCCTCGACCAGCGGGAAGATCTCGTCGACGAGCCGCATCACCGCACCTCCGTGCTCAGCGACACGCTGGGGATCGACCGCGTGCGGCACCGCTTCCACCGCCTTCGTCTGAGATGGACTGGGAGCGACCTCCCAGTCGGCCATTCGCCACCGGCGTGCGACCGCAGCGCCGATTGTCCCGCTCGCCCCTGCGAATCTCAAACGTCGCCCGGACGGCGAGCGCCCCGCTTACGAGCCTATCCCCGCCGCTGAGGAGGGGATGTCCCAGCCCCGGCGAACAGCGCGCCCCGGTCCCCGGCCGCCGACCGCCGTGCCCCGGCGCCCTGCCCGCGGCGTGCGGAGCGGCGTGTGCCCGCCGCCGCAGGAGCGTGCCGCCCCAGGATTCTCAGCTTATTCACAGTTTACGCGGGCGGCATGTTACCTTTTCGAGATCGTGGAACCCCTCCGGTTCCTGGGATTGTCACACAGGACCACCGGGCGCCCACTCTGTGGCGCCGACGTGGCGGCACCCGAGCGGCACCGGCTCACAGCATTCACAGCCGATTCCCAGGATCGGACCCGCGCGCGCCGTCCCACCGTCCCCCAGCGGCGGTCGGCCGTACCCGCTGCCCGCGAACGGTTACTCGGAGACCCATTGGCCACGACCATCGATCGTCCGCACGACGTCCGCGCCGACCGCGCACCCGGCCCGCAGCGCGACGCCCTGCTCGACAACGCCAAGTTCCTGCTGATCGTGCTCGTGGTCGTCGGCCACGCCATCGAGCCGATGACCGACGACACCCGCCTGGCCGACGCCCTGTACTACTGGGTCTACCTGTTCCACATGCCGGCGTTCGTGCTGATCAGCGGCTACCTCTCGAAGTCCTTCGACGCCTCGGGGCGGCGCATCGACAAGCTGCTCACCACCGTCGCGGCGCCCTACCTGCTCTTCTGGGGCCTCTACGCGCTCGTGTCGCTGTCCACGGGGCGCGACCTGCCCGACAGCCCGCTGGAGCCGCTGTGGCTGACCTGGTTCCTGGCGGCGCTGTTCGTATGGCGGATGACCGTCCCGCTGTGGAACCGCATCCGCCGGCCGTTCGCGGTCTCGGTGGCGGTCTCCCTGCTCGGCGGCGCGGTCACCACCGGCGACGTCCTGGACGTCTCGCGCATCGTCAGCCTGCTGCCGTTCTTCGTGGCCGGGCTGGTGCTGCAGCCCCACCACCTTGACCTGCTCAAGCAGACCTGGGTGCGGGTGTGGAGCGCCGGCGTCGTCACCGTCACCGCGGCGATGTGCTGGATCCACTTGGAGACCCTCAGCCGCGAGTGGGTCTACTGGCGCCAGAGCATCGTCGACCGCGACATGGAGTTCCTGCCGGTGGGCCTTCCGGGCCGGCTGATGTTCATGGTGCTGGCCTTCGCGCTGACCGCGGCCGTGCTCTCGCTCACGCCGCGCCGCACCACGCACTTCACCCGCCTGGGCGCGCTGACGATGTACGTCTTCCTGCTGCACGGCCTGCTGGTGCGCGGCGCCGACGCGCTCGGCTGGTACGACTTCGCCGGGCCCGCGCTGGGCGACTACGCCGCCCTGGGCATCACCGCCCTACTGGCCGTGGCGGCGTCCTATCTGCTGTGCACGCCGTGGGTCCGCCGCGCCACCGCCTGGGCCGTGGAGCCCCGCGTGCGCTGGGCGCTGCGCGACCGCGGCGCCGCCTCCGCGCCCGCCGCGGCCACCGCCGCCCCCGCGGAAGCGGGACCGGTGCCCGCCGGGCGGTAGCCGGCGGGCGGCCGTCCTCCCGGCCGGGGCCGGGGGACGAGGCCGCTCACGGCGGAGGCCGCGAGGGCGACCCCCGCGGCCTCCGCCGTCGTCCGTCCTCCGGTAGCGCCGGCGGACTCAGTCCTCGCCGCGCAGCCGGGCCATCTCGACGCCGAAGTCGCGGGTGGCCAGCCACAGCTTGTAGACGATGAGGGCCTCGAAGGCGGCCAGGGCGACGCAGGAGAACACGACCACGGGCACCAGCAGGGTCGCGCCCGGCACCACCGCCGAGGCCAGCGCTGTCAGGGGCGCCACGACGCACACGAACATCTCGAACTCGATGCCGCTGAAGAGGTGCGGCCGCACGCGCCCGCGCAGCAGCGCCGAACGCAGCCGCCCGTACCAGCCGAACTTGCGGGTGAACCCCTGGTGCACGTCGATGACCCGGGTGCCGGCCTCGGCGGAGCGCTCACGCGCCTGCTCGTGGTCCAGCTCGGGGTTCTCGCGCAGCACCTCCTCGACGAAGACGACCTCGGCGCCGGCCCCCGCCTCGTCGGCGTCCGCGCCGCCGTCCCGGTCGGCCTCGGGTCCACCGTCGGGCTCGGTGTTCTCCGGGTCGTCTTCGGCGGGGGCCCGGGTGTCGCCCTCGGCGGCGGCGCGCAGCTGGGCGCGCATGCTCTGGCGCGTCTTGCCGACCTGGGAGCCGTTGAGATAGCGCACCAGGTCCAGGAAGGTCACCACCGGCGCCAGCAGCAGGAACAGCACTTCGCCGGTGAGCGCCCACTGGCCGATCAGCAGAGCCAGCATGCAGCCGAAGAAGCGGATGCGGTCGAAGATGAAGTCGACCCACGCGCCGAAGACCGACCCGTTGCCCTTCAGCCGGGCGATCTTGCCGTCCATGCAGTCGAGCACGAAGCTGAGGTGGAACAGCAGCGCGCCGGCGACGAGCCAGGGCCACGTGCCCAGCGCGAAGCACACCGCCGAGCCCGCGCCCAGCACCCCCGCCCCGAAGGTGATCTGGTTGGGCGTGATGGAGGTGCGGTTCGCCACCCACACGACCAGCCGCGCCGCCAGCGGGTCGACGAGGAAGACCGTCCACCAGGCGTCGCGGCGTTTGTAGGTGCGCTCGCGGACGTCCGCGAGGGTGAAGCTCGTCATCTCATCTCCTGCAGGGCTTCCCCCGGCGCCGAACGGCCGCGCCCGGCGTCGCGGGCGCCGCGCTGTCGGTGGTCATCGCGCGGCCGGGCGGGAAGGGAGGGTGGGTCGGCCGCAGAATAATGGCAGACCGCGCCTCGCCCGGGCCAATCGGCACGGTGCCGGCGGTGATAATTGTCGAGTAAGGGGGCTGCGGCCGGCCCGGTCGCCGGCGGCCGAGGCCGCGCGCCGCCCCGCAACGGCTCCGACCGAGGTAGAGGCGTGCGTTTTCTCAACGACCAGGTTCCCGGCCACGACCTGACCTACAGCGACGTGTTCATGGTGCCGCGGCACTCGGCCGTGGGATCACGGCTGGACGTCGATCTGCGGACCCACGACGGCACCGGGACGACGATGCCCATCGTAGTCGCGAACATGACCGCCGTCGCCGGGCGGCGGATGGCCGAGACCATCGCCCGGCGCGGCGGCATCGCGGTGCTGCCCCAGGACATCCCCCTCGACGTCGTCGCAGAGGTGGTCTCGTGGGTCAAGCGCCGCGACCTGCTCTACGACACCGCCATCACGCTGACTCCCGAGAGCACGGTCGGCGAAGCGCTGAACCTGCTGCCCAAGCGGGCGCACGACGCAGTGATCGTCGTGGACGGCGGGCGGCGCCCCGTCGGCGTGGTCACCGACGCCGACTGCGCCGGGGTGGACCGCTTCACCCAGGTCCACGAGGTGATGTCGCGCGACCTGCTGACCATTCCCGCGGGCACCGACCCCAAGGAGGCGTTCGGGTCGCTGCACGACTTCCGGCACCGCCTGGCGCCGGTCGTCGACGCCGACGGCGCCCTGGTGGGGGTGCTCACCCGCACCGGCGCACTGCGGGCCACGCTCTACGAGCCGGCGACCGACGCCCGGGGCCGACTGCGGATCGGCGCGGCGGTGGGCGTCAACGGCGACGTGGCCGCCAGGGCCGCCGAGCTGATCGCGGCGGGCGTGGACGTGCTCGTCATCGACACCGCCCACGGGCACCAGGAGAAGATGCTCGCCGCCCTGCGCAAGGTGCGCGCGCTGGATCCGGCGGTCCCGCTGGTGGCGGGCAACGTCGTCTCGTCCGAGGGCACCCGCGACCTGATCGAGGCCGGCGCCGACATCGTCAAGGTCGGCGTGGGGCCGGGCGCCATGTGCACCACCCGGATGATGACCGCGGTGGGCCGCCCGCAGTTCTCCGCCGTGCTGGAGTGCGCGGCCACCGCGCGCGAACTCGGGGCGTCGGTGTGGGCCGACGGGGGTGTGCGCCACCCCCGCGACGTCGCGCTGGCGCTGGCCGCGGGCGCCTCCAACGTGATGATCGGCTCCTGGTTCGCCGGCACCTACGAGTCGCCGGGTGACGTGGTGCGCGACGCGCAGGGGCGGATGTACAAGGAGAGCTTCGGCATGGCCTCGGCGCGTGCGGTGCGGCTGCGCACCTCCGACGACTCCCCGTTCGAGCGGGCGCGCAAGGCGCTGTTCGAGGAGGGGATCTCCACCGCTCGGATGTATCTGGACGAGGAGCGCCCGGGCGTGGAGGACCTCGTCGACGAGATCGTGGCCGGCGTGCGCAGCTCCATGACCTACGCGGGGGCGGCCACGCTGGAGGAGTTCCACGAGCGGGCCACGGTGGGAGTGCAGAGCAGCGCCGGCTACAACGAGGGCCGGCCGGTACCCACAAGCTGGTAGCGGTGCGCCGCCGAGGCGGAAGGCGGGGGGCTGGAGCGCGCCCAGCCCAGCCCCCCGATCCCACTGTCCGCCCGGAGCCGCATCCCGTACCTCGTGCCGCTCCGACCGTGCACTGCGAGAGTAGGTGTGGCGGGGGCGGCGGGGCATCGCCCAGGCGAGGTATTCGCCGCTCCCCCGGAAGGCGGTGGCGGGGTCCTCCTCCGGTCGTAGCCGCCTGCGCCCCCGGACGCAGGCGGGCACGCCGACCTGCGCCGCGCGCCCGGCGCGCACAGCCGGGCGGGTCGGATACGGTATCGCCATCGCCGCCGGGAGCGGTCCGCGGCACCCGGCACCGGGCGCGCGCGGTGCCCGGGCGGCGCTCGCCCGTTGTGCACACAGGGAGTCGAACCGACCGTGGCATACGTCTATCCCCTGCTGCCGATCGGCGCCGGAGTGGTGATGCTCTGGTTCCTCCTCCGCCACCTGCGCTTCTCGGCGTTCTTGGCCCTTTACGGCGTGCGGGCCGAGGGCGAGGTCGTGGGCTACCGCGAGACCGCCACCTCGGCGTCGATGGTCGTGCGCTTCAGCACGCCCGACGGCCGCGAGGTGCACGCGGCGCACGAGAACACCGGGTGGACCGCCTCGCGCAGCGGCGACATCGTCACGGTCTCCTACGACCCCGGCGACCCCGAGCGCGCCCGCATCGTCGCCGCGCCCTGGCTGAGCAACTGGGTGCTGATCATGATGGGCGTGCTCGGGTTCCTGCTGGTCGTCATCGGACTCGTGCTGGGCTGGCTGGCCTGGTCCGACCCGCTCCTGGACGGTTGAGGGCCGGGCGCTCAGCGCTGGGCGGGGACGGCCCCCGCCGGCGCCGGCGGGGGTGCCTCGCCGGGCGGCGAGAAGCGCATCAAATCGTCGGGCATCCCGCCGGCGACCCAGGTGCGGGTGGTCGTGCGGGTGCGGGCGATCAGGTCGAACAGCCCGGCCCGGTCGCGGCGCACCAGCGCGGTGGAGGCGTGCAGGGCCGGCACGAGCAGCGCCCACCAGCCCAGGCCGGTCGCCAGCAGCGCGGTCACCGGGACGAACAGCAGCGCGCTGCGCACCAGCGCGCGCCCACGCGGCGCCGGGCGCGGCGGTCCGGCTGCCGCGAGCGCGAGGTAGGAGGCGGCCTGGCCCGGAGTGGCCCGGTCGCGCCGGAGCACCGGTACCACCGCGCCGAACACCGCCGCGAACGCCACCAGGGCGGCGGCGCACACCCCCTCCTCGGAGACCGCGATACCGGCGGCCCGCGCGGCCGGCGGCGCCGCGGCGGCGGCCGCGCAAGCGCCGAACCAGCACACGGCGAGGTCGAGCAGGCGGGCGAGCACGCGGCGCAGCGCACTCGGCGGCAGCAGGTCGCCCGCGGCCCCCGGCCAGGCGCGGGGGAGCATCCGCTTGGCCGCGGCGCCCAGCGACCAGCCGGCCAGGCCGCCGCAGGCGCCCAGCAGCACGTCGTCGACCGCGGCCACCCGGTAGGGGCAGGGGTAGGCGCCCAGCAGGCCTGTGTACTGGAGCGCCTCGACGCCCCCCGCGATCAGCGCGGAGGCCGCGACGGCCGCCACCGCACCGCGGCGGTGGCGGTAGGCCAGCAGCAGTCCCGCAGGCAGCAGGGCGCCCGCGGTCCAGGCCGCGTGCACCGCGGCGGCGGGGCGGTCGAGGGCGCCGAGGAGCATGAGCGGCTCCGGCGCGGGCGCTGCTCCGCCGCCCGCGCAGATGTCCGCGGCGGGCGCCGGAAGCGGATACACGGCGAAGGCCGCGAGGGCGGTCCCGGCGGCGAGCACCGCCACCGTGACCCGCCCCGGCCAGCCGGCGAGGCGGCCGAAGCGCCGGTGCTGGCGGCGCAGGAATCCCATGGCGCCGATCGACACGGCCAGCGCCACGCCGTAGGCCGCTCCGTGCGCTGCGGCGTCGGCCGCGAATAGCCCTCCCATAGCTCCGCAAGGCTAGCGGCCGGCCGCCGCGCGCCGCAGGAGAACGCCGGATCCGCCCCGGACGGGACGGGCGGGGCGGGTGGGATCCGCCTCCGGGATACCGGGGCAGGTCGTCCGCCGTACCTCGACGAAATCCGGACACGGAACCACAAAACCTGCAAATCACCGTTGCTGGACGATGTTGTCGCAGAGAAACAGCCCGAGGCGGATCGCCGAGCAAAGGGCCGACACGCTATCGTGTTCGGGCAATTGACGCTTAGCGCTTGCCTGTGTGCAAAGCAGTACCGTGATCGCAATCTGCGTCTCGACGGGGAATGTGCCCGTGACCCTTCACTGAGCATGCGAAGACCCCGGTGAACCGCCTTCCGTGCTCGGGACTCGTGGATCCCTCCAGGACGCGGACCGGCGACGGGCTGCGGACACCGCGCAGCCGCCGCCTCCCGGCGAACCGCCGGCCGCGCGGCCCGCGCCGCAGCCCCGCCCCCCTGATTCGCCACTAGGAGTACCGTGCAGTCAGCGAAGAGTAAGCGGACGCCCACCATCCGGCGGCGTCTGCGCAGGGCGGTGCTGCTGCCGAGCGCCGCCTTCATCGCGCTGTGGCTCGCCATCAGCGGATACCTCGGCTGGGAGGCGGTCGAGACCGCGGCGTCGGCCCAGGCGACCAGCGAGCTGTCCACGCCCGCCGCCGTCTCGCTGACGGCCGTGATGGACGAGCGGTCCCAGACCGTGGCCTACCTGGAACGGCCCGAGGAGACCCGCGACGAGCTGGTCGAGGCGCGGCAGGCCTCCGACAAGCACACCCGCAAGGTGTTCGACCGCTTCGAGACCTACCGCGACTACGCCCCCGACGCCATCCGGGAGCGCATGGCCGAGTTCGAGAAGCAGTACCGCACCATCGACGACATCCGCGAGGAGGTCGACGAGGGCACCGCCTCGCGGGAGAAGGTCCTCGACGACTACAACCGGGTGATGACCGCCGCCGCCGACCTCTTCGACGAGCAGTCCCGCGGCAGCCCGCAGAACGCCGCGATCGGCTCCGGCATGAGCGCGACCGACACCTTCCGCGTCGTCGACCTGCTGGCACTGAGCGACGCCCGGCTGACCCGCAGCTTCACCAACGGCAAGCTCACCCACGACGACCAGCAGGAGTTCACCAGGCTGACCAGCTCCTACCACAGCACGCTGGAGCACGTGCGCGGCTTCCTCAGCCCCGAGCAGGGCCGCAAGCTCGAACGGCTGATGAACAGCGACGAGTACAAGCGCCTGGTCGACATGGAGAGCCGCATCGTCGACCACGACCCGCACATCCTCATGGACCCGGTGACCGGCGAGCACAGCCGCGACACCACGGTCCCGATGGAGGAGCAGGAGTGGAGGTCGGCGTACACGCCGGTCAAGGAGACGCTGACCGAGATCGGCGCGGCCGAGGCCCGCCACGCCGCGGGGATCCAGGCCGACGCCGCGGCCCGGGCGACGCTGATCGCCGGAGCGGGCTCGGTCGGCGTCGCGCTGGTGGGCTTCTTGGCGATCAGCTCGGGCGTGCGCACGACCCACCGGGTCGTGGGGCGCCTGGGCCAGCTGCGCGACGAGACCGACCGGCGCGCCAACGACCTGCTGCCCGACCTCGTCGGCCGCCTGCGCAACAACGAGCCGATCGACTCGGCTTCGGCGATCCCGCAGCTGACCACCGGCGACGACGAGATCGGCAAGGTCGCCTCCTCCTTCCAGAAGGCCCAGCACTTCGCCGTCGACGCCGCCGTCCGCCAGTCGGAGCTGGCCCACGGCATCAACCGGGTGTTCCTCAACATCGCGCACCGCAGCCAGACCCTCATCCACCGGCAGCTGCGGCTGCTGGACCGTATGGAGCGCGAGCAGGAGGACCCCGACCAGCTCACCGACCTGTTCAAGCTCGACCACCTGGCCACCCGCTCGCGCCGCAACGCCGAGAACCTGCTGATCCTCGGCGGCGAGAACCCCGGCCGCACGTTCCACAAGCCGATGCCGCTGGTGGACGTACTGCGCGGCGCGATCTCGGAGTCCGGCGACTACACCCGCGTCGACCGCCGGCGCGTCGCGCGGGTGGCGCTGAAGGGCCCGGCGGTGGCCGACGTCATCCACCTGGTCGCCGAGCTGGTCGACAACGCCACGACGTTCTCGCCGCCGCAGACCAAGGTCCGGCTCAGCAGCGAGCAGGTGCCCAACGGCGTCGTCGTCGAGATCGAGGACCGCGGCCTGGGCATGCAGGACGACGAGCTGGCCGCGGCCAACGAGATCCTGGCCAACCCGCCCGAGTTCGACGTGATGCGGCTCAACGACAAGATGCGCCTGGGCCTGTTCGTCGTCTCGCGGCTGGCCCAGCGACACGAGATCGGCGTGCGGCTGCGCACCTCGCCCTACGGCGGCGTGGAAGCGATCGTGCTGCTGCCCTCGGTGCTGATCGCCGACGCGGAGCTGCCCGACTCCGCCTTCGACACGACCGGCGAGCGGTCGCGGGCGATACTGCCGAAGCGGCCCAGCGAATCCGGGGCCGGTTCCGCCTCCGACGGCGCGGACGGCAACGGGCAGGAGGCCCCGGCCGAGGACGCCGGCGCCGCACCGGCCGGCGACGGCGACGTGCTCGCGGCCGGGACCGCCGCCCCGGCGCAGCAGGACGGCGACGCCGACCCCGGCGCGGAGCAGGACCGCACCGCGTCGGGCCTACCCCGCCGCAGCCGGCCCGGCGCGCCGGGCGCCGACGGCACAGCCCGCGGCGGCGACGGCGCGTCGGCGCCCGCCGCCTCCACCGCCCCGGCCGGGCAGAGCGGCAACGGCGGCGCCCCGGCGAACGGGGCCGCCGGAACCGGCGACGCACCGACCGCGCCGCCCCCGCCACCCGGCGGCGGCGCAGACCCCGAGGCACCGGACCCGGCGGGCGCCCCGCGGGCCGACGCCGACGGGCGCCCTCCGCTGCCCAAGCGCCGGCCCCAGGAGAATCTGGCGCCCCAGCTCCACGAGAACCCCTCGGCCTCGGCCTTCGGCTCCTCGCAACCCGCGGAGGAGGGCGAGGACCGCTCGGCCCGGCTGCGCCGCAACATGTCGGCGTTCCAGCAGGGCACCCGTCGCGGACGCGACGAGGCCGGCAGCGCCGGAACGACACGTGAGAAGGATTCCCGATCGTGACGAACAACGCCGCCAAGGACCTGAACTGGCTGCTCGACGAGCTCGTGGAACGGGCCGTCGGCGCCAGATACGCCATCGTCCTCTCCGCCGACGGCCTGCTCATGGGCCGCTCCGAGGCGCTGGGCACCGACGACGCCGAGCACCTCTCCGCGGTGGCCTCCGCGTTCCAGAGCCTGGCACGCGGCACCGGCCGCCAGTTCGACGGCGGCACGGTGCTGCAGACGGTCGTGGAGATGGAGCACGCCTACCTCTTCGTCACCGGCTCCGGCAGCGGCGCCTGCCTCGCGGTGATCGCCGACGAGGGCTCCGACGTCGGCCTCATCGCCTACGAGATGAACGTGCTCGTGGAGCAGGTCGGCCGGTTCCTCGACGCGTCGCCGCGCCACGTGGGAACGGCCGCGGCGCCCGGCGACGCAACCCCCGGCGATTCAGCCGGATAGGAGCGACGGCCATGGCAGAGCACCAGGAACCGGGCTACGACGCGGAAGGGACGGACCCCCTCGTCCGGCCCTACGTCATCACGCAGGGGCGGCAGCACTCCGACGCCGTCCAGCTGGACATGATCAGCGTGGTCATCGCGGCGCGGGCCGAGGTGGACGAGGCGGCGCTGGAACCCGAGCAGCTGCGCATCCTCGAACTGTGCCGGCGCCCCCAGTCGGTGGCGGAGGTGTCGGCCCACCTCGACATGCCCGTCGCCGTGGTCAAGGTCCTGCTCGGCGACCTCATCGGCCGGGGCTACGTCCTGGCCCGCGCCCCCTACACCCAGCAGAGCCCGGTGCACCGGGACATACTCCAGGCGGTACTTGATGGCATCCAACGACTCTGAGCATCCCGGCGACGTCATCCCCTCGGGGATCAAGATTTTGGTCGCGGGCGGGTTCGGCGCCGGAAAGACGACACTGGTCGCCTCCGTGAGCGAGATCGAACCGCTGAGCACCGAGGAGGTGATGACCGAGGCCAGCGTGGGAGTGGACGACCTCCAGGGGGTCGAGCAGAAGGTGAGCACGACCGTCGCGCTGGACTTCGGGCGCATCACGATCAGCGACGAGCTGGTGCTCTACCTGTTCGGCACCCCCGGCCAGCAGCGCTTCTGGTTCATGTGGGAGGAGCTGGCCCACGGCGCGCTGGGCGCGGTGGTGCTGGCCGACACCCGGCGGCTGGACACCTCCTTCCCCGCGGTGGACTTCTTCGAGCGCCGCAGCGTCCCGTTCGTGGTGGCGGTGAACTGCTTCGACGACGCCCACCGCTACAGCGAGCGGGAGGTCACCGAGGCCCTCACACTCGACGAGCGGGTGCCGGTGCTGCTGTGCGACGCGCGCAGCCGCGAGTCGGCCAAAACGGTGCTGGAGACCCTCGTCAGGCACGTCGCCGCAACGGCCGCCGCGCCCGCCTAGAACGCCTGCCGACCGGCCGGCGTCAGCGCGGCAGGCGGCGCCAGAGGGGGCGCGGCAGCGCCCGCATCCCCGCGAAGAGCAGGCGCAGGCGGCGCGGGACCCACACGGTCTCGGCGCCGGTGCGCAGGCCCTCGGCCACCGCTTCGGCCACCTGCTCGGCCGTGGCGGGAAACGGTGCGGGCGGCACGTGGGCGGACATCCGCGTGGACACGTAGCCGGGCCGCACGAGCAGCACGCGGGCTCCACTGCCGTGCAGCGCGTCGCCGAGGCCCTGGGCGAACCCGTCCAGGCCCGCCTTGGCCGAGCCGTAGACGAAGTTGGCGCGGCGCACCCGGATGCCGGCGACCGAGGAGAGCACCACGAGCGTGCCGTGGCCCTGCTCGCGCAGCCGCCGGGCCACCGCGAGCCCGGCCGAGACGTGCCCGGTGTAGTTCGCGGCGGCGGCCTCGGCGGCCGCCGCCGGGTCGTCCTCGAACGCCGCCTGGTCTCCGAGCGCCCCGAACGCGTCGACGACCGCGTCGAGGTCGCCGACCAGATCCACGGCCCTGTCGACGACGGCGGCGTGCGTGTCGGGTCGGGCGGCGTCGAACCGCAGCGAATGCACCTCGCCGGCGCCCGCGGCGCGCAGCCGCCGGGCGACCCCGTCGGTGCCGGCGTCGCCGCGCGCGGCCAGCACCACGCGGCGGGCGCCGCCGCGCACCAGCCGCTCGACCACCGCGGCGCCGATCTCGCTGCGTCCGCCGAGCAGCAGCACCGAACCCACGGCGCCTACAGCGTCGCGCATGGCTCCTCCCCTCTCGTAGGTGCCGGGCGCCGCGCGCGCCGGCGGTCGGGCGGTCCCGCCGGGGCGGGTGCGGCCTGCCCGGCGCTACCGGCGCCGGTGGCCGCGCGCATAGCGGATCCGCAGCGCACCGGTGTAGGTCTCGCCGGAGAGCACGAAGTGCGGCGCCTGCGGCGTGCGCACGGCCGGGACGCGGGAGCGGTGCGAGGCGTGCCCGGTGTGCAGCCTGTCCAGGTCGGCGGTCGCGCCGTCGGGCAGCACGAGGACGGTGGAACCGCTGAGGACGGACAGCTCGATGTCCACCACGGGATGCGGGATGCGGGCCCGGGACATGTCCAGCCGCACCGAGCCGGCCAGCGAGCGGATGCGCAGCACGCGCGGCACCGTCCACTCGCCGCGGCGCCGGAGGGTGCCGCTTTCGCTGGTCAGCTCGACGGCCTCCGCCGCCTGCGCCGGCTGCGGCGCGGGCACCGCCACGGTCTCTCCCGGCGCGGGGAGGTCGGCGACCAGGGCGAGCAGCTCGTCGTCGAAGACGGCGCCGTAGGCGGCCGAGCTGCGCCGGTCGAACTCCTCCAGGCCGAGCCGGCCCTCCGCGTAGGCGTCGCCCAGGCGGGCGGAGATCTGTTCGCGCTCGGCGTCGGAAACCCGTTTGCGCGGAGCGGGGGGCGGTGTCGGCTCCATGGGCGCTGATCCTATCCCGCGCCGGTCCGGCCCCCGGAGCGCTCACAGCTCAAGGCGGCGCGCCAGATCGGAGGTGAGGACGCCGTCGGGATCGGCGCGGGCGCGCACCGCGCGCCACTCCTCCAGCCGCGGGTACATCGCCTGCATTGTGTCGGGCCGGGCCCGGCTGTCCTTGGCGAGGTAGAGGCGCCCGCCCGCCGCGAGCACCCGCTCGTCCAGCCGCAGCAGCAGGGGGGCGAGACCCGGCAGGTCGCCCGGGAGGTCCAGCGCCAGGGTCCATCCCGGCAGGGGGAACGACAGGGGCGCGGGGGTGCCGTTGCCCAGTCGCTTGAGGACGGCGAGGAAGGACGGCGCCCTGGCCGCCGCGAGGTCGGCGACGATGCGGCGCAGCTCCTCCTCGGCGCCCAGGGGGACCGCGAACTGGTACTGCACCAGCCCGTGCGGACCGTAAAGGCGGTTCCAGTCGCGCACGGCGTCCAGGGGGTGGAAGAACGACGCCAGCGGCCGCACGGCGCCCCTGCCCCTACGGGGCGCCCGGGCGTAGTAGGCGGCGTTGAACGCGCGCACGCTGGAGGAGTTGAGCAGCCGGGGCGGCACGAGCGGCGGTGCGGCCGCCGCGGGGCGCGGGGCGTAGGCCAGCGGGTTGCGGCGGCGTGCGGGTGCCAGCTCGCCGACGCGGGCGTGGCGGGCGCGGGTGACCACGCCGCGGCCGAGCGCGGCGCCGCGGGCGAGCAGGTCGATCCAGCAGGCCGCATACGGGTGGGGGTGCTCGCCGTCCCCGGCGTCCATCAGCGCCATGGCGGCGTCGAGGTCGGGCACGCGGTCGGTGTCCACCCGCATCGCGGAGGTCTCGACCGCGTCGACGGCGAACGTGGCCTCGGTGACAATCCCCGTCAGCCCCATGCCCCCCACCGTCGCCCAGAACAGGTCGGGGTCGGAGCCGGGCGAGAGCGCGCGGTGCTCGCCGTCGGGGGTGAGCAGGCGCAGCGCGCGCACGTGGGCGCCGAAGGAGGAGGCGGCGCGGTGGTTCTTGCCGTGGATGTCGGCGCCGATCGCGCCGCCGACGGTGACGTGCCGGGTGCCGGGAACGACCGGCGGGAAGCGGCCGTGCGGCAGCAGGCGGCCGATGAGCTCGGCCAGGCCGGTGCCCGCCGAGGCGGTGACCTCCGCGCGGCCGGGGGCGAGCCGGAAGCCGGGGGCCAGGTCGGCGCAGTCGATCACGGTGCCGCCCGCGCACTGGGCGGCGTCGCCGTAGGAGCGGCCGAGCCCGCGGGCGATCGCGCCGCGCCGCCGGGTGGGCGGCTGCTCCGCGGCCGCGCGCAGCAGCTCGGCGGCCTCCTCGGGGGTGCGCGGGCGCCGCACGGTGGCCGCTGTGGGCGCGGTACGCCCCCAGCCGGTCAGCAGCGCCGCGCGTGCGGCCGTGTCCGCCATCGCGGTGTCCTCCCCTTCCGCCCCGTCCTTGCCCACCTGTTGTCCCGGCGTGCCCGCGGGCGCGGCTAGGCCAGGTAGACCCCGAAGCCCACCAGCGCCAGCAGCGCGGCGCCGCACAGCTGCAGCGGGCGGTCGCGCAGTGCGATCTCCTCGGGCTCCTCGCCCACGCCCCGGTCGACCAGCAGGTGGTAGCGCAGCACGACGAGGATGAACGGCACGATGCTGGCGCCGTGGACCACCGACGCGGGCGTGGTCGCAGGGTCCTCCAGCGCCCACAGGCAGTAGGTCACGATCATCGCCGCCGACGCCATGGTGCGCACCTGCGTGAGGTAGCTCAGACTGTAGCGGCCCAGCGCGTCGCGGGTGCGGGCGGCGCCGGGGGTGCGCAGCTCGGCCTCGCGCTTGCCGGTGACCACCAGCAGTGCGCCCAGGCAGACGACGATCAGGAACCAGCGCGTCAGCGGGACGCCGATGGCGGCGCCGCCGGCGACGGCGCGCAGCACGTGGCAGCCGGCCACCGCGACCAGGTCCAGGACCGCGGCGTTCTTCAGCACGAGCGTGTAGGCGGTGGTCAGCACCAGGTAGCCGGCGAGGACGGCCAGCAGCGGCCAGTTGCCGGTCGGCACGGCGGCCGCCGGGGCGGCAAGCAGCAGTACGGCTCCCGTGCCCGCCGCGACCGAGGGGGAAAGCTCGCCGGCCGCCACGGGGCGGGTGCGCTTGCGCTCGTGCAGCCGGTCGCGGGGGGCGTCGCGGACGTCGTTGAGCAGGTAGGTGCCGCTGGAGGCGGCGCAGAACAGCACGAAGGCGGCGGCACTCCACGCGAGGACGACGGGGTCGCCGAGCAGGCCGGCGGTCCCGGGCGCGGCGAAGACCAGCAGGTTCTTCAGCCACTGCTTGGGGCGCACCGCGCGCAGCAGCGCCCCGGCCGCGATACGGCCGCCGCGCGCCCGCGGCGGCGCGCCCGCAGGGCCGGGCCCGGTCGGCGCGCCGTCCGGGGAGGCGGCCGCATCGCCGCGCGGTGCGGCCGAGCTCGCGTCGCTCATCCGGCGGTGAGGTCAGTGCCCGTTGCCGCGGATTCCGGTGCCGATCAGCAGCACGCCGCCGACGGCGACGAACACCACGCCCGCGACCAGGCAGATGATCGGGATGACCGTGCGCACGAGCGGGAGCACGAGCATGCCCTGCTCCGCGCTCTCGATCTGGCCGTCGATGGTCTCGTCGTCCCAGACCATGGTGCCGTCGAAGAGCACCAGACGCTCCTCGCCGTCGACGGAGACACCCCGGTGCTGCTCCTCGCTGAGGCCGATGGGCACGCCGGTGGTCGGCTCGATCCAGTAGGTGCGGGTGATGCTGTACATCTCGTCGCCGGTGACGTCACCCTCGTCGTCCATGCCCAGCAGGCTCGCGGGCAGGGTGCGCTCGCCGATCTTCACCGAGTCGATGACCTGCTCGTACCGGTAGACGTCGACACCGTGGTACTCCTCCTCTCCCTCGAAGGTGATGGGGCGCGTGGTCCTGCTGGTCGTGTCGAAGAAGGTGTAGTCGCGCTTCTCGGTGAGGAACGGGAACTTGAAGATCTGGCCGTTCTGCTCGACCTCCTCGTCGTTGACCGAGGCGTCGCAGCAGTCCACACCCCGCCCGGTGAAGCGGTCGTGGCCGGCGCGGCGGTAGGTCGAGGAGATCGCGAAGTCGCGCTCGACGTCCTTGACCCAGGTGAACTGGTCCCAGACCGCGGTCTGCTCGTCGCTCGCGGCGACGTCGCCGCGCACGGTGGTGTAGGCCTCCACCGTCGCGCCTTCGATCAGCTCCATCTCCTCGGCGCTGAAGTAGGTGACGTCCTCACCGCGGTTGGTGGCCTTGTTGTAGTAGTCCAGGGGGGCCTTCATCAAGCTGTCGGCCGTCCAGAACCGCAGCATGGGGGCCAGAGCCAGCAGGCAGACTCCCAACGCGATGCAGACGACCGCGACAGTACGACGCATTAGCCCTCCTGGGCGAAACGGGGCGGGGCGGATACCGGGGGCGGGGAAGGCAAAGCTGGAACTCGCTTCATTTTCGGGTAGAGTACTGCTCCACAGCGGACAACGTCACCACGGCGTGGCTGAATATTTATAACCGGTTCTAGTGTGGTGGCAAGGGGATGAGGCGCCCGGCTGCATCCCGTTCTCCCGGGGCGCGCGGCGGCGCGCCCCGCCCCTCCGGCGGCCCCGCCCACCGCCTACCGCGACGCACACGACACGGGAGGGTCGGCCTGTGAGCGGTCCCAGCGAGGACCCGTCGGCGCCGGCCGCGGCCGCGGACTCCCCTCCGCCCGCAGGCCGCGCGCGCACGCCGCACGCCCCCTCGGCGGGGCTGCCCCAGGTGCGCGGGCACAACGAGGCGCTCGACGGCGTGCGCGCGATCGCCGCGCTGATGGTGCTCGTCTTCCACGTGGGCGTCGAGAGCGGCGCCGCGCTGGCGCCCGGCGTCGCCGGGGCGCTGCTGGCGACCGGCGAGATGGGCGTCCCGCTCTTCTTCGCGCTTTCGGGACTGCTGCTGTACCGCCCCTGGGTGCGCGCCGCGCTCGACCAGGCGGCCGTCCCCCCGGTCGGCCCGTACCTGTGGCGGCGGGCGCTGCGAATCATGCCCCCCTACTGGATCGTGGCCTTGGCCGCGCTCCTGCTGTGGTCGCGCGAGCACCTCGACTCCGTATGGGCGTGGGTCGGGGTGATGACGCTGACCTTCGTGTTCGACACCGACCCCTGGTGGCTGGGCACCGGCCCCTACGGCCTCGGGCAGATGTGGAGCCTGTCGGTCGAGGTGTGCTTCTACGCGCTGCTACCGGTGATCGGGCTGCTGGCCGCCCGCGCCGCCGGCCGTGCCGGGACCGACCCCGGCGCCCGCGCGCGGCGGCTGCTGGTGTGCCTGTCCGGGATGACCGCGGTGGCGGTGCTGGCGCTGGTGGCGCAGTACTATCCCGAACCCCGGCCCTACATGTACTCCTGGCTGCCCCGCTGTCTGGGCATGTTCGCGGTGGGTATGGCGCTCGCCGTGCTCGGCGAGTGGGCCTGGCGCGAAAGCGGCCCCGACGGACCGGTGCGGCGGCTGTGCCGGACGCTGCCGCGCAACGCGACGCTGTGCTGGGCGCTCGCCGGGATCTGCTACCTGATCGCCGCCACTCCGGCGGCCGGCCCCCGGTTCGTCGGCTCCACCGGGTTCTGGATCTCGCTGGTGAGCATGGCCGTGGCGATGGCTTTCGCGTTCTTCGCCGTCGCGCCGGTGGCCCTGCGCGCCGAACGCCCCGGCGGTCCGCCCCCGTTCCGCGCCGGGGGCGGCGCCTGGCTTGATGCGTTCCTCGCCCACCGCGTGATGCGCTACCTGGGCCGCATCTCCTACGGGATCTTCCTGTGGCAGTTCGTCGTGCTCTACCTGTGGCGCGAGTTCACCGGCGAGGACATCTTCACCGGGTCGTTCTGGATGGACCTCGTCCCGGTGGCCGCGGGCACGGTGCTGATGGCCGACCTCACCCACCGCTTCGTCGAGCGGCCCGTGCGCCGCTGGTACGGCTCCGCCGGCGCCTGGCGCCGGGCGCGCCCGGAGGCACGCCGGCGCACCCCGGTCAACTAGCGGGCGCCCGGCGCCGGCGCCCCGCCGGTCGCCGCTCGGACCGCCGCAGGATGTCGGCGCCGCCTGCCACGCTGCGGAGCATGGAATCATCAGTGGACCACGCGCGACCGGTCGGGGAGTCCTGGGACCGCATCGAGACCTGGCCGGCCGCGCACGCGCCGGTCACGTTCGCCGCGCTGGCGCCTCCGGCGGAGCGGGCCGGCATCGCCGCGGCGGAGGAGGCGGTCGGCTCGGCCTTCCCGGAGCCGCTGCGCGAGTCGCTGCTGCGGCACGACGGCACGGGAGGCCGCGTCCTGCCGCCGCCGTTCTGGGAACTGCTCGGCGCGGCGGACATAGCGAAGGCCTGGCGGTTGCGGACCAGCATCGAGGAGCGGTCGCCGTGGTCCACAGACGGCGCCGAGGCCGACGCGGACGCCGACGCCGGGCCGTGGTGGTGCACCGGCTGTGGATCCCCGTCGCCGCCGACGGCAGCGGCGACTACCTGGTGGTCGACCAGCGCCCGTCCGCCCTGCGCGGCCGGCTCGGCGTCGCCGACCACGAGGAGGGCTGCCGCTTCTCCCAGCACCCTGCGTGGGCGTCGGTGCCTGCGCTGCTCAGCATGACAAGCACGGCCCTGGAGACCGGCGGGGAGTTGGACGGCTGCGCGCCCTTCGTCGACTCCGGCGAACTGGACTGGGACATCCGCTAGCTCCGCCGCGCGCGATGACCCGGCCGCGGTCAGTCGCCGCGCTGCCCGCCGCCGGAGCCGTCCTCGGCCTCTCCACCGTCGTCACCGTCCTCGGCCTTGCCGCCGTCGGTGTCCTCCTCCTGCTTCCCCCCGCCGTCCTCCGACCAGGGATCGCCGTCGGTGACGGGCTCCAGCTCGCCGAAGGTCACCCACTCCATGCACAGCTCGTCGGTGTTGGTGTGCAGGGTCAGCTCGGTGCCGGCGCCGTCCACCGGGAGGTACCAGACACCGCCCTTCGGCGCAGCGGGCAGCCGGGTCGTCACCCAGGCGTCGCCCAGCACCGCGCCCAGCTCGGTCGGCTTCTCGGCGGTGTAGGCGAGGGACAGCACCAGCCGGGGCCCGCCCAGCGACTCCACCGGCCAGCGCACCTGGCCGCCGAACGTGGCCACGCACTCCTCGTCCTCCGGCGGCCCGAAGAACGCGCTGCCCTCGGCCGGCTCGGCCGGGACCAGGAAGCCGGCGTCGTTGAACACCAGCGCGGAGTTGGCCGGCTCGGGCTCGCGGATGCGCTCGGCCACCCCCGGCTCGGCCAGCGGGCTGAGCACGTGCGAGGTCAGCCGCCGGGGGCCGTTCCACGGCAGCACGATGTCCTCGGGCACCGGCCGCGGGTAGATCCCGGCTTCGGCGGGCACCTCGCGCACCGACTGCCGCACCGTGTCGAGGTACCACCGCACCCGCTCGCCGCTGAGGGTGTCGGTGAAGGCGTAGGTGGAGTAGGCCCCGGCGGCGGTCATCACGGCGGTGGCCGCGGCCGCCGCCGACCGCGCCGCCCGCCGCGGAGGGCGCAGCCGCCCGGTCCGCAGCGCATCCTGCTCGTTGCGGACCGGCAGGTAGGCCAGTGCCAGGCAGAGGGCGAACACCAGCGCGGCGTCGGCCACGTAGCGGGGATCGTAGCCCACCATGGACTCGTAGCGCCCGCGGGCGATGACGGTCGGCACGGCGTCGACGACGACCAGGTAGCCGGCCAGCAGCGCCCACGCGCGCCAGGCCCGGCGGCGCACCAGCAGGCTCCCCAGAACGACCAGCGCCAGTCCCGCCCACGCCGCGGCGACCGCCGCCGTCGAGGGCTCCAGCAGCCCGCCGCTGGGGGTGACCGGCCCCCATTCGCCGGGACCGCCCATCGCGCCGACCGGGAACGTCTCGCCCAGCATGCGCCGCACCATGGCCCCGGCGACGCCGGGGTCGGGAATCCCGGCACCCTCGCCCTCGGCCGTGTCCTGCCGGGACAGGTACAGCAGGCCGTAGGCCGCCGACATCAGCGCCGTGCCCGCCCAGAACGGCAGGTCGCGGTCCGCCGTGCGCCAGAGCACCCGCGGCAGGGGGCCGGGGACCAGGAACAGCGCCGCCACGGCGAACAGCAGCACGGGCAGGAACACCGCCTTGACGGAGAAGGCCATGCCCAGCAGCACCGCGCCCGCAGTCAGCCACCCGTAGCGGCCCTCGCCGGTGCGCAGGTAGCGCACCGCCCACAGCAGGGACAGGGCCGTCGCCAGCTGAAAGGGCACCGCGTTGAGGGCGGCCGACCACCAGGCCAGCACCGGGACCGTCAGCGGGGCGGCGAGGTAGAGGGCCAGTGGCGCGATGACGGCCCACCGCCGCCCGAAGACCTCCCACAGCAGGGCGAACACCGCGACGCACGCCGCCGCCTGGGTCGCCAGCATGGCGCCCGCGGCCGCCGCCCAGCTGTAGGGCGCGGTGCCCGCCTGGATGTAGGCCAGCAGCAGGGCGCCCGGCATCATGTGGCCCTTGTGCAGGTCGGTCAGGTAGTCGAGAGTGAGGTCGGTGGCGGCGGCGTCGCCGATGAACAGGAAGTCGTCCTCGACGAAGTACGCCGCCTGGAGCACGTGGATCTTGAGCGCGAGCGAGGCGATGATCAGCGCCGCGCCGGCCAGCACGATCGGGTCGCGCAGCGCCCGGTTCGCCAGCGCGGCGGCGCGGGCGCCGGGGCGCGCGGCCGACGCGGCGCGTTCGGGGGCACCGCTGTCCGCGGGCTCCGGCTCCTGGGGCGTGTGCCCGCTCTCGGCGGTCGCCCCGGACGCGGGTGCGGGGGCATCGGCGTCGTTCATGCCGCTCCAAAACTCCAGACGTGTCCGGTCCGGTTGACGCCCCCCGCTGCGGGGGTGCCAGAATACAACACGTTCCAGCTTGATCGGCGATCGTCGCCCGATGTCCGTTAGAGCAGCGATAACGAAACGAGAACCTGGTTCACTCCGGTTCTCCGGCAGCGCCGAGGAGTGGCCCGTGGGACTCGACGAGGTACGCGCGGACTGGACCCGCCTGGGTGCGGTCGAGCCGCTGTGGGCGGTGTGCGTCGACCCGGCCAAGCGCGGCGGCGGGTGGGACGACGACGAGTTCCTCGCCTCGGGGAGCGCGGAGATCGACGCGGCGCTGCGCCACCTGGACGAGCTGGGGCTGCGGCCCGGCCGCGAGCGCGCGCTGGACTTCGGGTGCGGCGCCGGCCGGCTCTCCAACGCGCTGGCCGCCTGCTTCGAGCGGGTCGTGGGCGTGGACATCGCCGAGCCGATGCTGGCCGAGGCGCGCCGCCTCGACCGCAGCGGCGGGCGCATCGACTTCCGGCTGAACGACCGGCCGGACCTGGCCGCGTTCGGCGACGACTCCTTCGACCTGGTCTACACCGACCTGGTCCTGCAGCACCTGCCGCCGGAACTGGCCGAAGGCTACCTGCGCGAGTTCGCGCGGGTGCTGCGGCCCGGCGGGGCGATGGTGGTCGGGGTGCCCGACCGGGAGCGGCCCACGTTCAAGGGGCTGGCCTTCCGGTTCGCGCCGTGGCCGCTGATCCGGGTCGCCCAGCGGCGCCTGCTGGGCTACCCCGCGCCGATGCGCATGCACCCGCTCCCGCGCGCCCGGCTCGCGGCGGTGCTGGCAAAGAGCGGCGCGCGCGTGGCCGACTCGGTGGAGTACTGGGGCGGCGACCACTGGCTCCACCTGCGCCACTACGTGCGGATGCCCAGCGCGGAGGACGCGTGAACGGCGAGCACGGCCGCGAGGCGGGGGCCGACGCGGGCGCGGGCCGAGGCGCCGCCGGCGAGCCGTTCCGGGCGACGCTGGCGCGGTCCGCGGCGCTATTCGCGGCCTTCCGCCAGGAGCAGGCCGATCCCGACCGCTTCTACGGCACCCTGGCGCGCGACACGGTCGCCCAGCTTCGGTCCTACACCCGTCTGGAGGGCGCGGTGGTGGTCGACGTCGGCGGCGGGCCGGGCTACTTCGCCGACGAACTGCGCGCGGCCGGGGCCCGCAGCGTATGCGTGGATCCCGACCCCGCCGAACTGCGGCTGCGCGACGGCCGGCTGCCCCAGTCCGCCGTCATGGGCAGCGCGCTGCGGCTGCCGGTGCGCACCGGGGCAGCCGACGTGTGCTTCTCCTCCAACGTGCTGGAGCACGTGCCCGACCCGCCCGGCATGGCCGCCGAGATGGTGCGCGCCACCCGCCCGGGCGGCCTGGTCTACCTCTCCTACACCCTGTGGCTGTCACCGTGGGGCGGCCACGAGACCTCACCCTGGCACTACTTGGGCGGCCGCTACGCCGCGGAGCGGTTCGCGCGGCGCGCCGGCCGCCGCCCCAAGAACGACTTCGGCCGCACCATGTTCGCGGTCTCGGCGGCGGAGATGATCCGCTGGGTGCGGGCCCGACCCGACGCCGAGGTCGTCGACATGCTGCCGCGCTACCTCCCCCGCTGGGCCAAGCCCGTGGTGCGCGTTCCGCTAGTGCGCGAGGTGGTCACCTGGAACCTTCTGCTGGTGCTGCGGAAGCGCTCGTAGGGCGCGTTCGACGGGTCCGTCCCCAGCGCGCTTCGCACCCGGGTCCGCCCCCGCCCCAGGCGCGAAGCGCCGTCCCTCCGGCACGGAGCACCGCGACAGGCAACGGCGCCGCTCCCCCACGGCCGGGGAAGAAGCCGGGGCGGGTCTGTGCGACCGACGAGAAACGCGGCGGGAGCGGCGCGGGGGCGCCGCGCAGGGCACGGAGCGACCCACCGCACACACCCCGGCCCGCAGAACCGGCCGCCTCGGCCAGCGCGGAAAGACCGGCAACACGCGGCGCGAACGCCCTCACGCGGCGCGCCCGTGCAGGTCGGGAGCGTCGGGGTTCAGGTGCCAGCTGATGATGCGGCGCGGGTGGACGCGGATCACCTCGCGGCTGAACGCACCGGGGGCGATGGGCGGGTCGGTGTCGGTGAGCAGCTCGGCACCGCCGCGGATCTCCACTCCCCTGCCCCATCCGGGCGCGATGGCGCCGGGCTCCTCGGGCTCGAGGTCGTCGACGAGGAAGGAGACCTCACTGCCGGGCCGCTCCTCGATGTTGCGGTACTTGCGGGTGGTCGACAGCGCGATCCCGCCGATGTCGACCGTGCCGTCGTCGTTGAGCACGAACCCCACGGGCCGGGTGTGCGGACCGCGGGGGCCGGCGGTCGACAGCCGCCCGATGTGCTGGGAGTCCAGGTAGGCGCGCTCGTGTTCGGTGAATGGCATGGCGCCGCGTCTCCTTGCGTATCGCGGGGCGTCCCGGCGCTGCGGGACCGGTCTACCGCGAACCTAGACTCTCAACCTTACTTGAGGTCAACGCCGCCGCCGTCCTCCGCCGCCGGCGCGGTGCGGCGGGCGCGCAGCTCGCGGACGGCGGCCGCCAGGAACAGCAGTCCGCACGCCGTGCCCAGTCCGACCGGAAGCCAGGTGCGCACCGCCCACAGCAGGGTGCGCAGCTCCTCGGCCTCGCGGACCCGGGCCTCCACCAGCTCCTCGGCCATCCGCAGGTCGGCGTCGAGCAGCACCCTGCTCCCGCCGCCGTTCTCCGGCCGCAGCGTCTCGCGGCGCACCTCGCGGGCGTCGACCACGCGGCCGGTCACCGGCTCGACCCAGTAGGTCCGCTCCAGCTCCAGCCAGCGGTTGGCCTGGACGGTGCCCGGCTCCTCCAGGCCCAGGGCCCGCGCGGGCACGGGGCGGGAGGAGTCGGGAAGCTGCGTGGCGTCGAAGCGCTGCACGTAGCGGCGCACGGCCAGCCCGCCGACCCGGTCGCGCCCGTCGAGGACCATGGGAGGCGCCGCCCGGATGTCGGCGTCGTAGAAGGGGTACTCATTCCAGCCGCCGCCCGCCGGCCACAGCAGCACCAGCCCGGCCTGGCGGACGGCCCGGTCGCCGTCGACGTGCTCGCCGCAGCAGTTGACCGCCGTGCCCGTGTCGCGGTCCACGATGACGCGGCGGTCGCCGTGGGACAGCGTCGTCCCGCGGGCGGCCGTCGACGTCGACATGCTCCAGGTGGTCCAGTCGGGGTTGCCGGGCGCGAAGCCGCCCTCCACCCGGGTCGTGCGCTCCACCTCGGCGCCGCGCACCGTCTCCCAGGTGCCGGTGTCGAGATAGGCGGCGGAGTCGTCGGCCAGCCGCATGGTCAGATCGATCCGGGCGGGGATGCGCTCCAGCTCCCCGGCGACGTAGAAGCGCAGCATCAGCGCGGCGGTGAGCAGGAACGCCGCCGCTGCCACGGCGACCGGCCGCGCGTTGCGCGCGAGCACCGCCGAGACGCGGCGGCCCCTGCCGCGCGCACCCGGGCCGCGCCCGGGCGCGGCCTCTGCGGGCTGTGGACCGGTGGACTCGGCCACGGCGCCGCCGGCGGGCCCGCTCACGTGCGCACCTCCTCGGCGGCGCCCTCCCACTCGCCGGCCGGCTCCGGAGCACCGCGGTAGGCGCCGCCGCCGGTCGCGCCCGCATCGTCGGAGCCGTCCGCGCCGGTCGCGGCGCCCGCGTGCGGCGCTTCCCGCGCGGTCTCGCGGGCCGGGCCGAGCAGGTCGCCCAGCGCGATCACCAGCCGCGCGAGCGCGGGCAGGCACAGCGCCTGGGGCGCCCATTCGCGCAGCGGTTCGCTCAGCAGGTCGCTGAGGTCGTGGAAGGGCATCTGGTGCGCCAGGTAGGTGCCCGCGCCCAGGCACACGCCGGCGCCGGCCATGCACACCACCACGGTCCAAGGGCCCGCCAGGACCTGCAGCAGCCGTCCGCCCAGCGCCGGGCGCTCGGGCTTGGCGTGGCGCAGGGACCGCGACGGGGTCCGGCCCAGCCACCACACCAGCAGGAGCGCGCCGCCCACGGCGCAGGCACCGGCGGCGCCGCCCACCCACAGCCCGTAGACCACGCCGAGAGGCACGAGTGCGGGGCGCGGCAGACGACCGGCAACCGCCGCCGGCAGCGCGGCCGCGCGGCCCGGGGCCGGCCCGCCTTCGGGCGCGGGCTCGGCGCCGGCGGCGCGGCGCGCGCGAAGCCGGGCGCGGGCCGCGCTCCGTTCGCCGACGGGGCGCCGAAGCGCGAGCACCGCCACCGCCAGGGCGAACACGGCGCCGAGCGCCAGCGCCGCATGGTAGAGGCCGTCGGGGGTGTAGCTCAGGGTCACCTGGCCGGAGGTTCCCGCGGGCAGCCGCCAGGCCTGCTTCCAGCCGTCCAGGCGCACCGGCTCCAGCGGCGCCGCGCGCCCTTCGAGGGTCGCCCGCCAGCCCTCGTTGAAGTTCTCGTTGACGACGAGAAAGCTGTCCTCGCCCACGTCGACGGTGACGCGGCGCTCGCTGTTGCCCCAACCCGACACCGACGCGACGTCGGCCGTCTCGACTTCGCCGGAGCCGCCCTCACCCGATCCGCCGTCGCCGTCACCGGAGTCCTGCCGGTGCGCGGCGGGCAGAGCGGGGTCCGTCCCGCTCAGCACCGCCGAGCGCACCCGGTACTGGTCGCCGGGTTCGACCACGAGGCGGTTTCCGCCCTCGCGCACCGGCACGTCCGAGCAGCTCTCGTAGCGCAGCGGCCGTCCTGCGGCCCGGTCCTCCAGCGTGCCCGACACGATTCGGGTCTCCACCCGCTCCTCGTTGACCCGCAGCACGGGGCCCAGCCCGCAGGGAGTGGCGGCGTCGCCCCCCTCGACGGGCGGCAGGGCCTCCACGTCGGGCAGCGCGACGCGGCCCACCTCCAGCGGCTGCCCCTCGGGCGGGTCGAAGGAGATGCGCAGCCGGTCGGCGGTGACGGGCTCGAAGCCCAGCGACCCGCTGCCGTCCAGCCATCCGCTGCGGACGGTGCCTCCGGCCTCGACGGTGACCTCGACCGGCGCGGCGGCGCCGCCCGGGAAGTCCACCCGCAGCCCGCCGATCTCGGTGCGCTCCTTCAACTCCACGTCGAGCCAGGGCTCGTCCTCGTCGGGGTCGGGATACCACACGGTGGCGGCGTCGTCGTCGAAGGCGTTGCGGCCCATCGCGGCGGGGTGGTCCACGGAGGTGGAGGACGAGGTCACCTTGGGGTAGCCGCCGGCGCGGTTGGCGGCGTTCTCCACGTCGTGGGGGTCGGTGGCCACGGCCCGCCCGGTGACGGTGTGCTCGCCGTCCGCAGCCGGGCCGGTCATCGTGAAGCTCCGGTCGAAGGTGTAGGCGCCCTCGCCCTGGACCGCCAGTTCGGGGTTGCACACCCACACCCGCGAGCCCTCCATGCAGCCGGGCACGGTGCCGGTGGAGCCGGTGAACAGGAACGTGTCGGCGCCATCGACACCGGGCACGCTCAACGTGCGCTCGGCCTCCAGGCCGGGCATCGTCACGCTGGTGATGCCGACCCGGGTGCCGAACCGGTACTCCGGCTCCCAGGCGAGCTCGTCGACGCGGATGCGCAGCGTGGAGGTCTCGCCGGCGGGTGCGGTGAACTCCTGCGGGTCCTCGGTGGGTGCGACGGGGGCGCTGGTGCGGTCGTCGTCGGTGATCAGGCTGATGCGGGCCGGAGGCGGCTCGCCGGACAGCCGCTCGAAGGCGATGGACAGCTCGCCGACCTCGCGCGGCTCCTCGAACTCGATCTCCAGCCACTGGCCCACCGCTCCGGCGAACGCGCTGGAGCGCCACGAGGTGTCCAGGGCGTCGTCCAGCGCGGCGAAGGGCATCCGGCCGGGGTCGCGGGCGGAGGGCAGGGCGCCGGAGCCGGCCTCGGAGGAGGAGGCGGAGACGTCGGCGACGCCCTCGTAGCGCGCGGCCGTGGTGTAGCCGTTCCAGGCGGGGTCGGCGATGTCGGGCGCCGGGGCCTCGCGCCGGTCCTGCTCGGCGGTCAGGGTGTTGCCGACGTTGCGTCGCACGTCGGAGTAGACGACCTCCCGGCGGCGGGCGGTGTCGGTGACCACCGTGTCCTCGGGTGCGATGTCCTCGGCCCCGGGGTCGTCGCCGACGATCACCGGGCGGTCGCCGGGGAGCATGCCCTGCTCGGCGAGATCGAGCAGCGCCTCGGGGCCGCCGGCCACCCGCACCGCCTCGTCGGCGGGGACCGTCCCCACGCGGGGTGCGGCGCCGTCGACAGTGTAGACGTCCAGGGCCCGGTAGGGCTGGTCGTACCACCGCGAGGCCTGCCCGCTGTCGGCGGAGCCGACCTCGGGGCCGAACGAGACCGCGCGCGTGATGCCCGGCGAGTCGGCCAGGGCCTGGTGCACGCGTGCGGGCCAGCCTCCGTTGAGGCTCTCGCGCTCCAGGTCGTTGCGCACCAGCAGGTGGGTGACGCCCATGCGGGCCAGGGTGGCGGTGAGCCCGGCCGAACCGCGGCCGGAGGAGATGCGCTGGTCGATCTCCTGGTTGAGCCGGGAGACGCCGGCCGACCCCCACGGGATGATCTGGTGGTTGGCCCAGGCCGTCTCCATCAGGGGCTGCATCGGCTCGTCCATCGGTCGGCCCCACACGTACTCGCCGCGGGCGGAGCCGGGGACCGCCATGGTCGTGCCGGAGCGGTTGTGGGAGTCCAGCCAGCGCGCGGCCTCGTACCAGTAACCGGGGATGCGCTCGAACCCGCCGGGGGTGGCGACGCCGACCGTGGCCACGGGGGTCAGCGTCGCGGCCAGCGCCAGCGCGCACACGGCGGCCGAGGCGCGGTACACGGTGCCGGGCGGGGGCCCGGGAGCGGTGCCCGCGCCGTTCACGTCGCCGCGGGCTCCGGCCAGGAGGCGCGCCGCGAGGCCCGTGCGCGCCGGGGCGGACTCGGCGGAGGAGCGCCGCGCCCGGCGGTCGGCTGTGTCGCGGGCGAGCACGAGGGGCAGATGGGCCAGGCCGAGCACGACGGGCAGCCGGATGAGCGCGTCGAACTTGTGGATGTTGCGGAACGGGCTGAGCGGGCCGTTGAGCAGGTCGCGCATCGTCTCGGCGAAGGGGCCTGTCAGTGCGCCGGTGTAGCCCGCCACGACGATCGCGGTACCGGTGAGCAGCGAGGTGATCAGGAAGAGCCGCTCGGGCGTGCCCCGGTTGACCAGCCCGGCCAGGCCGAGGCCGGCGACCAGGGCGGTGGCCGCGACCATCCAGGGGTCGGTGGACAGCTCGGCGCCGGCCGGCAGCGCGGGCTGACCGGGCACGGGCACGTAGCCCATCCAGTTGTCGGCGCCGCGCAGGGCATTGGTCAGCGTGGTGACGCCGGTGGTGGTGGCCGCGTCCTCGGTGTAGGGCATGAACGAGAACACGTAGCGGCCCATGAGCAGCAGCGGGACCATCCACCAGAACGACGCCAGAAACAGCGCCGTCAGCCACCAGGCCAGCAGCCGCCGCTTGCGCGGCCCGCGGGCGCGGGTGAGCAGGTAGACCAAGGGCACCACGAGCACGGCCAGCTCGGATGCGGCGTTGGTGCCGCCGCAGAACAGGAAGGCCAGGGCCGACAGCATCGCCATGCGCATCGGCGGTCGGCCGTGGCGGGTGCCGTACACCAGCGGCAGCACGATCCACGGCAGCAGCATCATCGGCTGCAGCTCGGCGGAGTTGTAGGACAGCAGGGTCAGCACACGCGGGGCCAGGGCGTAGGCGGCGCCCGCCAGGATGCGGGTGTGCAGGGAGCCGATGCCCAGGGCTTCGGCGAGCTTGACTACGCCCAGGAACGCCGCGCACAGCAGCACCGACATCCACACGCGCTGGACCAGCCATTCGGGCATGTCCAGGGCGATGAGCAGCGCGTGGAAGGGGCCGTTGGGGAAGAAATAGCCGTAGGCCTGGTTCTGCAGCTGGCCGAAGTAGGAGGGGTCCCACAGATGGAGGGCGCGCTGCAGGAAGCCGAAGGGGTTGATCGTCAGGTCGATCTTGGTGTCGCCGACGATCTTCGCTGGGTCGAGGCTCAGCGCGATCCCGCACAGCAGCAGGCTCGCACCCAGCAGCTTGAGGCGGCGCAGCAGCGCGGTGTCGTCGGCGGTGGACCCGGCGGGCGTCTCGGGCTCGGCGCGGACGGCGCCGGGTGCGCGGGGGCGGGCGCCGGCGGGGTCGCCGTCGGGTGCGGGCTCGGCGCGGACGTCGGTGGAGGGGCTCGCGGCTCCGTCCGCCCCGGCGCGGTCTGGCGCCTGTTCCGCGTCAGGCTCGTCGTCGCGCCGCGCCCCGGGTCGGGCGTCGGTCACCGGGCGGCCTTCGCGGGGCGGGTCGCGGGGCCGGTGCCGGGGCGGGCGGCCGCGGTGTCCGCGCCCACCCGGTCGCGGCGGACACGGGCGGCGGCCGCAGGGGCGGGCGGCCGGGGGCCGTCCTGCCCCGCGGCGCGGGTGTCGGCGGGCTCGCCGGTGACGAGCCGGGCCATGGCCGCGCCACTGCCCTCCCAGGTGAAGCGGGCGGCCCACTCGCGGCAGGCGCGGCGGATCCGGGCGGCGCGCACGGGGTCGCTCAGCTCCCGCAGCGCCGCGGCGACGACGTCACTCAGTTCCTCCCCCTCACGTACCAGCCAGCCGGTCTCGCCATGGCGCACCGAATCGCGGAGGCCGTCGACATCGTAGGCGACCGTGGGAACGCCCAGTCCGGCCGCCTCGATCACGGTCAGACCCCAGCCCTCGAACTCCGAGGCCGTGACGTGCAGCAGCGACCCCGCCAGGACGGCGTTCTTCTGCTCTTCGGGCAGGTAGCCGTGCAGCCGGACGTGGTCGTGCAGCCCGTCGTGCTCGACCTGCTCGGCCAGCGTCGCGCTCTCGGGGCCGCGGCCGACGACGTGCACGCGCAGCTGCGGGTAGGAGCCGCGCAGGTCGCGCGCGATGTCCACGATGCGCGAGACGCGCTTCTGCACCACGAGCCGGCCCAGGCTGACGATGGCGGGCGAACCGGTCTCGGCCTCACTGAGGAAGCGGTCGGGGGCCACCGGCTGGCGCGGCGGGCTCCCGTTGTGCACGACCGTGATGGGGGCGCGCCAGCGCAGCTTCTCGCGCATCGCGCGGCGGGAGGACTCCGAGACCGTCACGGTGGGGCAGTTGCGGTAGACCCGGCTGGCGACGGCGCTCTCGACGAATCTGCCGAACCAGGCCAGCGGGCGGCTGAAGTAGGCGTCGAACTGGAGGTCGTGGACGTGGTGCACGACGCTGATCACCCGGGTGCGGCGCGGCAGGACCAGGCGGGAGAAGAAGGGGATGCCGTTCATGCAGTCGAGGGCGGCGTGGAACTCGCGGCGCCACAGCAGCAGCCAGAGCATCACCAGCGGGTAGACGGTGAACTTGCCGCCCATGCGGCGGATGACGATGCCCTCGCGGGTCTCGACGCGGGCCTGTCCGGGCTCGCGGCTGGTGAGGAAGGCGACCACGGCGCCGCGGGCGGCGAGGTGGCGGCTGATCCGCCAGGCGTACTCCTCGGCGCCGCCGGCGGCCGCCTGCCAGGGGTCGCGCCAGTTGATCATGACGGCGCGCACGCCGTCCAGCCGCGGGCCTGCCGCCTCCTGCGCGGATCCGGCCGAAGACGCGGCCGGTCCGGCGTCCCGGGCCGGTGCGGGGACGTCCGCGTCCTCGGCGGAGCCCGTCTCGGTCGCGGCGAGCGGAGCCGCCCGCAGGTGCCCTGGGCCGACCTCGGGGTACTCCGGGAAGAGGGGGATCTGCTGGAACGCCACATGCTCTCCTGTTCCGCCCGTTGCACCCGGTCATCCGGCGGGCGGGCGGCCGCCGGATGCGGCGCCCGGACGACGGGGCGGAAGGCGGCGCACGGCCGGGGCGGGGTCGGTGTGGACCGCGCAGGGGGATGCGGGCGACTTTCGGCGCGGCGGACGCGCCCGCCGCCCTGGGGCCGGGGCCGCCAGGGGCGGGCGGTCCGGTCGATCGGCCCGGGCGGGGGCTCGGCCGGGGGTGGAGGCGCGCCGGGTCAGCGGTCGCCGTAGTTGTACAGCGACTGGTTCACCGGCTCCGCCGACGACGAGGTCTCGGTGGCGACTGTGGTGCCGATGAAGGCCAGTCCACCGGCCAGGGCCGCTCCGATGACACAGGCGGCGACGATTTTGATCACGTGGGGTTCTCCTTCCGCGATACCGCGCCTTTGAGCGGTCCGGTACGCCTGGAAACGAGACTAGAACCTGATACACCTAACGACCAGATAAGTGCCCCAACTGTAACGAACCATGTCGAGGCTTCCAAGCCCGTTAGCGCGTCGTCTGCCGGATCCACATGCTTATCCGGCACTTCGAGCAGCAGCAGGCCGTCGCCGCTGTGCACGGCGACCGGACCGCCCGAGCCAGGCGAGAACCTGTTATCGACCGCGAGGGGGCCGAGGGCGGCGGCCGCGCCGGCGCCGTCAAGCCGCCGCGCAGCGGGGAGCTCGACGAGGACGTACCGGATGCCGAGATCGCCGAGGGACGCGGTGTAGGCGCGGACTCCCGGGCGGGCGTCGTGCAGCCGGCCGACCCGGCGGGCGAGCGGGTCCTCGCCCTCGGCGAGGCGGACTCCGCCGGCGCCGCCGACCCGCAGGTCGTCGTTCCAGACGGTGCGGCGCTCGAACAGCTTGGTGGCGGGGTCGAGTACGACGACCCTACGTCCGTCGCCGCGCCAGTCAAGACCGCGGTAGGCGCTCCAGGGCAGCACCAGCACCCGGCCGGGGCGCGGGTCGCCGTCGACCAGGCGCTGCACGCGGTGCCATTCGGCCGGGTAGTCGACCGGTTCGAGCCGGCCGGCCGCGCCCCACAGCAGGCCGGGCAGCAGCGCCACGGGGGCCAGTGCCAGCACGGCGCCCACGGCCGCACCGGCGCGCTCGCCCGCCCGCGCGCCGCCGGCCGAGCGCGCCGGGCGCGCGCTCGCGGCGCCGCGCCCGGGCGCGGCGGGCTGCGCGGCGGCCCGGCGCAACCGGCCCGGCGCCGTCCACAGGCGGCGCAATCGCGATGGCGCGGCACCCGTGCGATCGGCTTGACTTGAATCAGGGGGTCCCCCGGGAGCCCCGGCACTGTCATGCCCTCCCGCGCTGCCGCCCGGGCCCGCGGCCCCCGCACCCACGGCCCCCGCTCCGCTGCCGTCCCTCCGCGCCTCCGCGCGGCCGGGCGGGCCGGCCGCCGCGCGGCAGGCCCACAGCACCGCGCCGCCGATACCCGCGGCCTGGAGCAGCGCGAGCGGCGCCACGTACAACTGGCCGTCGCGCAGCGGCCCGAATCCCGCCCACAGTCCGATCAGCCAGGCGAGGGCGTCCCGTCCGGGTGCGGTCGTGCCCGCCAGCGCGAGCGCCAGCCCGGCCGCGGCCGCCGCCGACAGACCGGCCCCGAAGCCCGGCGCACCGCCGCGGCGGAGCAGCCACACCCAGCCCGCGACGGCGGCGAGCGAGAGCGTCAGCCGGCACGCGGCCTGCCCCGGCGCACCGAACCACTCCGGCACCGCGTGGGCGTTCCAGACCCCGCCGAGCGACAGCAGCGAGCCCGCGGCGCCGAACGGGGTGTCGGCGCGTGCGGCGAACAATCCGACCGCGCCGGGGTCGGTCCGCGCGCCGCTGCCCAGCGCCGGCACCAGCCACGGCAGCGACAGCAGCACGATGGCCGCGGCAACCGCGCCGCCCGCCCGCAGCGCGCGCACGGCGCCGTCACCGCCGTGCCCCTCCGCGGCGGACGGCGCGCTCGCGGACCCCGCGCCGTGGATGCGCCCGGCGCCGTGCCGGGCCGGTGCGGGAGGGTCCGCGGTCGGCGCTCCCGGGCGAGCGGCCCGGGCGCCGCTCCCGGCGACGGCGCCGAGCGCGGCGCGCAAGCGGTGCCGGGCCCCGCGCCGCGGGCCGGCGCTCCGCCTCCGGCCCGCGCCCATGCCGCCGAGCACCGCCGCGGGCAGTCCGACCAGCGCGGAAAGCACCATGGCGGAGAACCCGCCGACCGCCGCCGGCAGCAGTGCCGGCAGCAGGCGCGCGACGTCGCCCGGCCCCGGCGGGCGCGCCGCACCGGCCAGGCGCCCCGCCGCGGCCGCCACCCACGGCAGGCCCGCGTATCCGAGCAGCATGGCCCACTGCCCCAGGAGCAGGCGCTCGGCCACGAACGGGTTCCACGCGTAGAACACCGCCGCCGCGACGCGCGCTGCGGCCTCGCCCCGAGGCCCCGCCCGCCCGGCGGGGACGAGCCGTCCCGCGCCGGCGCCGGCGACCGTGAACACGGCCATCAGCAGCAGCGCCTGGACGGCGTCGCCCGGAAGCAGCAGCCCCAGCGCCCCGAACACGGCGTCGCTGGGCACCGCGCGCGGGAACCCGCCACCGCCGCCCAGGGTCACCGCCGACAGGGGCGGGTCGGGCACGGCCACCATGTCGTAGCTCAGCACGAAGCCGGGCCCCAGCGCGGGGCCCAGCGCCAGCACGCCCGCGCCCGCGCCCGCCGCCCAGGGCAGCAGGCGGCCGAGCCGGACCGCGCTCAGCCGCGCGGCCACGGTGCCCGTCGTCGCGCCCGCGCGCGCAGCGGCCGGCGGGAGCGGGTGTGCGGCCCGCTCACCCCGAACCTCCGCTCACGGTCCCGGAGTAGCCGCCGCGCACGAAGTCGCGGTGCGCGCGCACGGCGAACTCCCATCCGGCGGCTCCGCCGTCGATCTGCCACCGGGTCCCGTCGTCGACCACCGCCGCGCTCGCCCATCCCTCGCCGTTCTTCGGCCCTTCGCCGTCGCGCGGTTCGCACGCGGGGGAGTCGTCTCCGCTGGTGGCGCCTGCGCCGCCGGGCTCCTGCGCCGTGGCGGACGGCGAGGGGGTGTTCTCCGGGGAGCCCGCGGGGGGCGAGGCCGAGGGCGGCTCGGGCAGCGTGCACCGCAGCGGTCGCCGCCAGACCTCGTAGTGGGTCGCCGAGGGGACGCCGTCCCAGGTGAGCCTGCTGCCGTCGGACCGGACGCGGACCCGGTCGGGCGCCGGCGGCGGATCGTCGGCGTGCCGGACCCGCACCGGGTCGGAGCGGGCACCGCCGTCGTCGCCCTTGAACGGCCGGACGACGAACTCGTAGGTGGCTCCGGCCAGCAGCCGGTCGACCGCGACCGACGGCCGCCCCTCCCCCGACGCCGACACCTCGACGGGCAGCGCCACCTGTTCGTCGCGTTCGGGCCGCAGGCGCTGCTGCAGGACCTGGTAGCGGGTGGCCCCGGGGACCGGGTCCCAGGCGAGCCGCACGCTGTCGTCGGTGTCCTCGGCCTCGACCTCGGGTGCCCGGCGCGGCCCGGTCCGCACGTCGGGCAGGGGGCGCGGGTAGGGCCGGCCCAGACCGAGATGGTCGGCGAGGGCGTCGGCGAACGCCGCCGCGATCTTCAGCTCGCCGCGCGCGTCGGGGTGGGTGCCGTCCCAGGTGTCCTGTGCGGGCGCGAAGTCCGCCGCGGTCCGGGCGACGACCACCGGCGAGCGGTCGCCGCTGATGTCGCGGGCGAGGCCGGGCAGCGCCGCGTTGAACTCGGCGATCCGGTTGTTCATCGACTCGTCGGAGCCGCTGCCCCACACCGGGGTGACCTCGCCCAGCACCACCCGGACGCCGCCCTTGGCGACCCGGGCGGCGGTGACGGCGTCGCGCACGGCCGACAGCGCGTCCTGGGCCGAGCCGCCGTGCACGAAGTCGTTGACGCCGGCCATGAACAGCAGGTAGTGGGGGTCGTGCTCGGCGACCTGCTCGCCGACGTCGCGGGCGAGCCCGGCCGCTGTGGCGCCCCACCGGCCGGCGTGGTCGGTGTCGAACCCGGGCTCGGCGTAGCTGCTCGCGCCCTGACGGCCTGTGGCGAGGTCGAGCAGGGAGGTGTGGGGGCCGACGAAGTCGACGTCGAGGCCCGACCGGTGGCTGAGGTGCCGCCAGAGGCGGTACCGCCAGGTGTGGTCGCCGCTGCTGCCCTGGACGATCGAGTCGCCGACGATGAGGATGCGGGCGGTGCCGGAGGGAGGCGGCGCGGCGGTCGCCGGGGCGCCGCCGGACCCGTCGGCACCGTCGGCGTCGCCGGTGCGGAAGTCGCCCATGACGCTCTGGATCAGCAGCAGGGTGACGAACATGGCGGCGACGGTGACGCCGAACAGCCCCAGCGGCGTCGGGCGCAGGCGCGGGCGCGGGTCCTCGGAGCCCCTGCGCAGCACCCGCACCAGGCGCCGGCCCCCGCCGGCGCGAACCTCGGCGGCGCCGTCCGATCGGGCGCCGCCGCCCTCCCCTTCGCCGGGGCCGTCGCCGGGGACATGGCGGGAGGCGCCGTCGCCGTGCTCGCCGCCCTGGCCGACGGCGTCGCCGGCCGCGCGGCGACGCAGCCGGTCCCGCAGAGGGCGCGGCGCCGCGCGGGCGAGGAGGCGCATGAGGCGCATGAGGCGGTCGACCGCCGTGCGGACGCGGCCGGGGGGATCGTGCTCGCTGGCCACGCTGGAATCACCTCCGCGCGTCGCGTGTCGGGGGTGTCGCCCGTACCGGCCCGTTCGGGCGCTCGGTCGCGGTCGGGGGTGGCACTTGCGCGGTCCTCCGTGGCTGTTCGGCGGCGGTTCTCGGGCGACGGCGCCGCGGCCGGACGCCGCCGGCTGCGGCCGGGCCGCACAGTGCGGCCGCACCCACGATTGAACTCCACCGAGCGCCCGGTCCGCACCCCGGAGTGCGGCCCTGTGGACAGCCGCCGGCGCGCCGGACCCCGGCAACGGGCACGCAAGCGCCCGTCCCAGTAGAACACGTATCAGCCGCAAAAGGGCGGACGCGGCCGCTCGCCTCCGACCCCGGCCCCGGCTCGGCCTTCCCGCCCGCCCGCAGCAATCGCCTCGGAGAACGCGCGACCGCGAGACCGGCCCGCCGGCCGGGAGGCGTCCGCCCGGCCGTCCGCCGCCGCACCACAGCCCCCGCTGTGACAGAACTTGTTATATTTCCGCGGTCGACTAGGATCGGGCGGCACATCCGACCGGCCGAACAACCCGGCCGCCCGAATCCGCGCGGCCCGTTCCGGCCGGACCCGCCCGCGCCGGAGTGGACATCCGGTACCTTCGCCCGAGCCCGACCGCGTTCCCTCGCCCCGTCAGCTCCAGCCTCGCGCCGCGCACGCCCCCGGCCCGCCCCGGGCAGGGCGCGGCCACCGTCCGAAAGGCGGCGCCCGTGACAGGTCTGATCGCCGCGCTGGTCTCCGCCGCGGTCTACTCCCTGGGCCTGACGGTCGAGCAGCGGGCCCTGCACCGCTCCCCCGGGATCAGCGTGCACCGGCCGCTGCACCTCGCGCGCGTCCTGCTCGGCAACCCCCGCTGGGTGGCCGGCTGCGCGCTGGCGGCCGCGGGCAGCGTCGGCCTGATCGTCTCGCTCGGCCTGGCGCCGGTCTCGGTGGTGCAGCCCGCCTTCGCCGGCGGGATCTCCACCATGCTGCTGATCATGGCGCTCGTCCTGGGCGAGCCGATCACCCGAGGCGAGCGGCTGGCCCTGGCGCTGATGCCGGTCGCCCTGCTGCTGCTCAGCCTCTCCCTGGCGTCGGGCGGGCGAACCGGCACGGTGCCGCACCTGCCGCTGCTCCTCGGCGTCAGCGCGGCGACGGTCCTTGGATGCGTCCTGGCGATGGCCGCGGCCGGGCGCGCCGGGCGCTACGTCTCGGCGGCGGCGATGGGGGCGGCCGCCGGACTGGCGCAGGGCGCCGCCGGACTGCAGGGCAAGGCGGTCGGCGGCCTGCTCGCCGACAACGGCCTGGCGGCGGCGGTGCCGGCCGTCCTCGCCTCCCCCTACCCCTACCTCTACGGCGTGGGGTGGGCCGTGGGCATCGTGCTGTTCCAGACCTCGATGCAGCGCTCCCGCGCAGCTGTCACCGCGCCGGTGGCCAACGTGACCGGAAACGTGTTCATGGTGGTCGCGGGCACCGCGGTCTTCGCCGAGGAACTGCCCGACGACCCGCTGCAGCTCGCGCTGCGCGTCGCGGGCTTCGCGCTGACCCTGGTCGTGGTGGTGCTGATCCGCGGCAACGTCGCCCGCGCCGAGGCCGACACCGCCCGCGTGCGCGCCGCGCGCGAAGGCGCCCCCCAGTCCGGGCAGCCCTCCCCCGGCCGCTGACCCGCCGGCGGCGCCGGCGGACGGCTCAGGCCCGCACCGACAGCGCGTCGGCGAGCGCCGGAGCCGCGACCTCGGCCCACGCCCCCGCGACGCCCTGCGGCTCGGCGAGCTCGCGCCGGCTCAGCAGCAGGCCCGGTTCGACCACCCAGGCACCCAGGTCGGCCAGCAGCACCCGCAGGTCGTCCTCGATGGTGCGCCCGTTGCGCAGGTCCTCGACGACCGCCATCGGCGCGGCCACACCGTGGCCCAGGCCCAGTTCCGGCAGGCGGTCCAGGAACACCTTGAGCAGACCGGTGTAGCTGCCGTGCGCCTGCGGTGAGGCGACCAGCAGCACGTCGCTGCGGCGTACGGTCTCGGCGGCCTCGACGATGTCGCGGCCGGGCCGGGCCGCCAGCAGAGCGGGGCCGAGTTCGGCCAGGTCGACGACGTCGGTGCGGTCTTCGCCGCCCGGTGCGAGCGGTCCGACGGCGTCGGCCAGCGCGTGGGCGGCGTGCGATGCGGCCGCCCGGATGGCCGAGCGCGGCTCGGGGTCGGCGACGAGAACGGTGAATCGCGTCATGTTCGTAGCTCCTGGTGAGTGCGGCTGGTCCGGCCGTTCACCGGCGGGCGGGCCGCGCCGAGGTGCGGCGGAGCCGGTGCTCTAGTGGGGCCGCGGCCGGAGCGCGCCGAGGGGGCGGGGCCGCGGGGACGGGTGCTACGGGGCGGGGTACCGGGCGGTCAGAGCCGTGACCTCGACGTCCGCGGTCCGAGCGCGCCCGGGCGGAGGTGCGGGCGGGCCCGCCCCCGGGTGCCGGGTCGGGCGGGAAGGTGTCGCTCCCCGGTGGCGCTATCTGCGACAGAGGGCGCTGGCCTGCTGGCGCAGGTCGACGTGCAAGCGCTGGACGAGCAGCTCACCGGCGGACATGTTCCCCATAATGATCGGGGTCCCGGCTATCGTCAATGCGTGGGCGGATGCGACCGCCCGCCCTTCGCCGCGCCGGAATCGGCACGGCGCACGCCCGCGCGCCCGTCTTCGGGGGTGGCCGGGGCGCGCGCCGTACCCGCCGGTCGGCGCAGGGCGATCGATGTGTTATCGGGCACAGGAGGTTGCGCGACATGGGCCGAGGGCCGACCGGGACGACGCTGACGAACGCACGGCTGCTCACCCCGCACGGGGTCCGAGCGGGCTGGCTGCGCTCGGAGGACCGGCGCATCACGGCTCTGGGCACGGGCGAGGCGCCGGAAGGCGGTACCGAGACCGTCGACGCGGGCGGGCGGTGGGTGCTGCCCGGCGCCGTGGACATCCACATCCACGGCGGAGCGGGCGCCGCCTTCACCGACGCCGACCCCGAGGGGGCGATGCGCGTGGTGGAGTTCAACCGCTCCCGGGGCGTCACGACGCTCGTCGGCGGCCTGGTGACCGCCGCCCCGACCGACACCCTGGACCAGATCGCGGCGCTGGCCGAGGTCGCTGACGGCGGCGGCCTCGCCGGCGTCTACCTGGAGGGCCCCTACATCGCGGCGAGCAAGTGCGGCGCACACGACCCCGCCCTGCTGCGCGAGCCCGACCTCGCCGAGTTCGCCGCGATGCTGAAGGCCGGGCGCGGGCATGTGCGGATGATCACCGTGGCCCCCGAGCTTCCGGGCGCGCTGGAGCTGATCCGCGCGGCCGTCTCCGAGGGCGTCGTCGCCGCGGTGGGCCACACCGAGGCCACCTACGACCAGGCGCGCGCCGCGTTCGACGCGGGCGCGACCGTGGCCACGCACATCTACAACCAGATGCGCCCGCTGCACCACCGCGAACCCGGCCCGATCGCCGCGGCGCTGAACGACGAGCGCGTCACCGTCGAGCTGATCAACGACGGCGTGCACGTGCACCCCGGCGCGGCGCGGCTGGTCTTCGGCAGCGCCGGCAGCGACCGGGTGGCGCTGATCACCGACGCGATGTCGGCGACAGGGCTGGGCGACGGCGAGTACACCCTCGGCAAGCTGCGGGTGCGTGTCGAGGACGGCCGGGCCCGCATCGCCGAGACCGGCCAGATCGCCAGCAGCACGATCGTGCTGCCCGACGCCGTCCGGCGCGCCGTGCACACCATGGGCGTGCCGCTGGAGGCGGCCGCGCACGCGGCCTCGGCGGTTCCGGCGCGGGCGCTGAACCTGTCCGGCGTCGGGTCGCTGGCGGCGGGCGGCACGGCCGACCTGCTGCTCCTGGACGACGACCTGTCCGTGGCCGGGGTCATGCACCACGGCTCCTGGGTCCGCCGCCCCTGAGGCGGGCGCCCCTTCCCCTCTCCCCTCGGGCCCTCTCCCGGCCCGCCGGCGAACCCGGCCACCAGGTCGCGGCCGATTCGGAGTGTCTGCCTGCGGGAGCAGACCGGCGGCGATACGCATGTGGCGCGCGGCCAGCAGCCGGGTAGCCGGTGGACCGAGGCCGCAACTCGCCCGGGGGGAGAACGATGGACATCGCCGTATCGGTGGTCGTACCGACGCACAACGGCGCGCAGGGGCTGATGCGCGGGCTGGAGTCGCTGCGCAGGCAGTCCCTGCACCGCGACCGCTTCGAGGTGCTCTACGTCGACGACGGCTCGACCGACGGCACGGCTGAGCTGCTGGACGCCGAGACCGCCGACGACTCCCACGTCAAGGTGGTGCGCATCGACAACTCCGGCTGGCCGGGACGCCCGCGCAACATCGGCGTCCGCGAAGCCCGGGGCCGCTACGTGCTGTTCATGGACGACGACGACCGGCTCGGCCCCGAGGCGCTCGAACGCCTGTACCGCAGAGCCGAGCGGGACCGCGCCGACATCGTCGTCGGCCGCATGGCGGGCGTGGGCCGCACCGCGCCGCGGGAGATCTTCCAGCGGCCCATGTCGGGCGGCTCGCTGCGCACCCGGGCGCAGCTCCTGAGCACCCTGACCGTGCACAAGCTGTTCCGGCGCGAGTTCCTCCTCGACAACGGGCTCGCCTTCCCCGAAGGTAGGGTGCGCCTGGAGGACCACATGTTCATGCTGCGCGCCTACCTGGCCACCGAGCGGGTATCGGTCCTGCACGACCACACCTGCTACTTCTGGGTCCGCGACGGCAAGTCCAACAACATCTCCTACTCCCGCAAGGACCCCGGGGAGTTCCTGGGCAGCATCGAGCGGATCTTCGACATCATCGACGAGCAGGTCGAACCCGGCCCGTTCCGCGACCGCCTCATCGCGCACTGGCTGCGCTCCAAGCTGCTGGGCCTGTTCCAGGGCCGCTCCTTCCTGCGCCAGGACGAGGACCGCACCGCCCTGATGCACCGGCTCGCGGGCGACCTCGTCCGGCGGCGCGTGAACGCGTCGGCGGAGGCCCGGTTGAACGAGTTCGCCCGACTGCGCCTGGCCGCGCTGACCGCCGGCGGCCCCGAGGAGCTGCGCCGGGTCGCCGAGTTCGAGGAGGACGTGGCGCACCGCACCCGCATCACCGGCTTCCGCTGGCACGGCTCCGAACTCGCCGTGGACGTCGAGACGGGTCTGGAGCGGGTGTCGACGGGCGCTCCGCTGGAGTTCGTGCGCGATGGCGGCTCGGTCTACTGGGACCTGCCCGCCGAGCTCGCGGCGATCCCCGAGATCAAGCGGGCGGCCGAGATCGGCGAGGGGCCGCCCGCCGCGGCCTGGCGCGCCTACGCCTCACGGCCCGAGGACCCGGCCGTAATCCGGCTGCCGCTGGACTACGAGGTGCGCGAGGAACCCGCCGAGGCCCCCGGCCGCTTCCGGCTGCGGCTGTCCGGCTCGATGCGCGTCGACGCCGAGACCGCCGACCACGGACGCCCCTTGGCCGGTACCTGGAGGTTCGACACCCGCGTGGTCCTCGGCGGCGTCGGCAGCGGCTACGCGCTCGGCCCGGACCGCGCGCCCGGAGCCGAGCGCACCCGCACGCCCGCGTTCGTCGGCCCCCGGGACCGCGCGCGCTTCGCCAACCCCTACTGGAACGCCCACGGACTGCTCACCCTGTCCACGACGGGCACCCGTCGCCCGCTGCGGCGCGCTCTGCGCACGGGCCGGCCGGCGCGCGTCGCCCGCACCGCGGCGGGGCTGCGCCTGGACGTCCCGCTGGCGGTGCAGGCCGCGGTGCCCGGGGAGCTCACACTCACCCTCGCCCGCGAGGGCCGGGAGCCCATCAGCGCACCGGCGCGGGTCACGGCGCAGCCGCTGCCGGCCGGGCACGGCTCGCTGCCGACAGCGGTCCTCAGCGCCACGCTGCCGGTGCCCTCCGGGCGGGGCGCGCTGCGCATCGGCGTCGGCGAGGGCGACGAGTACACGGAGCTGGGGATCGACCTGTACTGGACACCGGCGGGATGGCGGATCGGCCGTCCTGCGGGCGGGCTGGCCCGGCGGTGCGCCCGTGCGGGCACCCGGCGAGCGCGGCACCTCGCCGGCAGGCTCTCCGAGTCCCTGCGCCGCGCCGCGGCGCGCACCGGGAAGGAGCCGCATCCGCCGCGGCGCGAACAGGAGCGGGTCGGCGGCGAGACCCCCGTCCCGCTGAGCAGCGGCAAGATCGCGCCCCAGGCCCTTCCCCGCCGGGCCGACGCCTCGCCCGCGGAGGTCCCGGCCGGGCACGGTGCCGAGCGGTGACGGCCGAGGCGCCGGCGGCGGCCGGGCGTTCGGTCCGCGCCGGGGCACGGCGGGCCGCCGGAGCGGCGAACACGGCGTGTCGTCGGCCCGCTACACAGTATCCTCTGTTCACAGGACCACAATGGCGGTGATAGCGCGCCCCGCGCGAGCTCACGAGCCAAGGAGGCCGCCGTGGTCGATCAGCCTTCCAGCAGCAACTCCCGGCCCGCTCCCGCACCGCCGCGGAACTCGGCGGGTCGAGCGGAGCTCTCCCGGCTGGCCACGGCCGTGACGCGCTACGGCGTGTGGGCGCGGGTCATCGACGACGGGTCGCCCTATCTCCGGGTGAGCAACCCCGAGTCCGAGGCCGCCGTCGAGGACGTCTTCTGCGAGGCGCGCGCCCACGACCACGCCTTCATCGCGTCGTTCGGGGTCTACCTCGGCAACAGCGACAGCATCGACCTGACCGCCGGGAAGGTGGCCTGGCTCGTCGGCGCCACGCCCGAGTGAGCGAGAGGCGGGGCGCCGACGCCGCGGCCCGCGTCGCCGAGGACGTCCTCGACGCCCGGCGCCCGCCCGCCGTTCGCGCAGCCGCCGCTGGAACGCGAGCGAGCCGACGTCTGGCCCGCCGTACACGGGCAGCCGCCCGGTGAGCGCGTCGGAGTGGCCCGCCTCGAACCCGGTGGCGAAGACGATGCGGTCCATCTCGTACTGCGGTCCACCTCATACCGCCGACCGCCGCCGGCCACGACAGCGTTCCCGGTGACCCGCTCGACTCCGCCGTGGTCGGCCGTGTCGACGTGACGTCGGGCCGGTGGAACGCCGGGGGGTACTCGCCGTTGAAGGCCGGGCGCTTGCAGCCGTAGCGCTACCACGGCATGAGCGGCTCGGCCCTCGCCGGATCGTCGACGGCCCCGTCGACGCGGCCGCACAGCGCGTTCGGGACCGCGTGCGATCCGCCACGGCGGGGCAGGCACGCCGCCGGGAGCCCCGCCGGGGACCGGGCCCCCGGCCGTGCTCTACGCCGGCGCGGACCCGGGTAGGGACCGGGTGCGAACCGTTTGACCTGCACACGGGTTCACTCGGAAGAGAGCGGAAAAATGTATGGGAAACTACTGGCTCCTCCGGCGGCCGCCGCCACCTGTGCGGGGCTGATCGCCTGCGTCCCGGTCGTGGTGGACGCGCCCGCGTCCCCGTCGCCGCATCCGTCGCCGGAGCCTGAGAACACGCAGCAGACCGGCGAGCCGGAGAGCCCGCCCGCCGAGGCGCCCGACCTCGCCGAGTTCCAGGGGATGTCCGGCAGCGACGGGTCCTTCGACATGCACATCAACGAGGCCTACGTGGACGACGACGACGTGGTCACCGACGGCATGGGGACGTCGTCCCGCGCGCCGAGCGGCAGCAAGTACGTCGTCTTCAACGTCCAGATCACCAACACCACGTCCACCCCGACGTACTTCGACTGGGGCGGCTCACACGCCTACGACGTCGAGGGCAACCAGTACGTGGACGACTACGACGCCGCGCTGACCACGTGCGACACCTACTGCGGGGAGGACCTAAACCCCGGCGGTACGGCGGAGACCGACGTCATCTTCACCGTTCCCGACGACGTCGAGCTGTCGTCGCTGGAACTGCTGTCCGATCCCTACACCGCGGGGAGTCCGGCGACGCTGGAGCCCTGAGGAGTGTGGGCACGGACAAGACCGCCCCGTTCGGCCGGCGCCGCTCCGGGCGGGCCTTCGAAGACGCCACGAGGCGACCCCCGGCACGCGCCGCGTGCGAGCAGGGCCGCCTCACGTCGAAGCGACCGGACGGTGCCGTCCGGGCCGCCGCGAGCCCGCCGGCGAGGCCCGCACCGGGGGTGCGGAGGTCGCCCGAAAACACGAGGAGACGACCCCGCGAGGAGGCCGAAGGCCCCCGGGCAGAGTCGTATCAGAGCCGAGTGGAGGTGGCGGGACGCCACCCGAACCCCCGGGGCGAAGCCCCCCAACGGGGATCTGGGCATCGCCCCCAGAAAAACAACGAGACGACCCGGCACGCGCGACCACGCGCGAGCAGAGCCGTCCCAGAGTCGAGTGGAGGTGGCGGGAATCGAACCCGCGTCCTTCGATGACGAGCCAGGGCTTCTCCGAGCGCAGTTCGCGTTGGCGTTCTACTCGGCTCCAGCGCTCCCGCGAACGAGTCGCTGACGAGCCCAGCCACGTGAATGTCCCGCTCGGGCCCCGTGGCCTGATCCGAGCGGTAAGTCCTCAAAACGATGCCGGACACTGGACCGAGGACGGGTCCAGGCCGACAGAGTCGCTATCGCTTATGCAGCGAGGGCGAACTCAGTGCGCTTAGAATTGGCACTTGTATTTAGCGCGAGGCAGGATTTACGAGGTTACGTCGCAACCCTCGGCTCGCTTCCCCTGACACGGCGATCAAAGTCGAAACCGATCACCCCCTGTGTAGTTATCAACGGGCCGCAGCCCGCATGCGGGACCACCGAGGTGTCCCCGCTGATCCAACGCTACCGGTAGAACGCACCGGGGTCCAAGCTGATTCCCGGTATCGCAGCCGATTCGCGATCTTTCACCTCCGGAGCGCCCGCGCGTGACGCACCGTGTCCGCAAGGCGGCGGCGGGCCGACCGAGGGCCCGCGCGCGCCGCGACCGGCACCCACCCCGTCGCCGCGGAGCGAGCGGGACCGGCGGGCGCTCGGCGGCCCCGCATAAGGGGCCGGGCAGAAAAGAATCCCTCGCGGGCGCGGACGGGAACCATCAACGCTGCCCGCGAGGGCGGCCGGCAGGGTCGGGCCGGCCTTTTCCTTTCGGCAGGGCCTCCCCCGAGACGAGGTCCTGCTCCGACTGGGCCGCAACCCCCTTTGCGGTCCCCAGTCACCCGTGAAGACGCGCATCGTCCCTGCTGGGGTTGCCTGCTCACCGGATTTTTTTCGCACTTCGGACAACACCTCGCAGTCCGCCGCGATTCCGCCCACCGCGCCGAGGACACGCCCGGCCGCGCACGCCGGGCGGCGGCCGCGGCGGGGTGCTCCGGCACGCGGTTACCCGCTCTACTCGGCGGACTCGCCGCCCGCCCCGGGCGGCGTCGCGGAGGGCGAGGCTCCGGCGTCGGCCTGGCCGGACTGCTGACCGCTCCCGGCGTCGGTGGTCTGGGGGTCCTGCTCGGCCATCTTCTCGACGTAGCCGTAAGGCAGCTGCTGCAGGAACGACCCGGCGGCCAGCGCCGCATACTGCTCCCAGAGCTGGATGGAAGGGTGCACCTCGGCCGCCACCGCGAAGGCCAGGTCGCCCTGGTAGCCGACGAACCACTGCACCGCCATGGTGTCGCCGCGCACCTTCTGGCTCGTGTTGGCCACCTGGCCGTGCACCGGGACGGTGCCGACGTCGGCGTCGACCGCGCTCAGCTCGACGGCCGAGCGCATCATCTCCCGGAGCGGCTCGACGACCCCCGGGTCGAGCCTGTGGGTCGCCCCCTCCGGCACGTCCGCGGCCTCGTCGCCGGAGACCAGCCGCGGCGCATGCCACGCACCGTCGCTGACCGCTCCCGCCGCGAGGGCCATGGTCAGCGGGCTCACCCGCACCTGGTCGGTGCCGGCCATGGCCGCCGCGGCCTCGCCGGTCGAGTTGGGCCGCTCGAAGCTCCCGTTGTAGGTGGGCACGGACAACCGCCAGTCGCCGCCGATCCCGAAGTCGCGGGCGGCCGACGCGATCTCGCCGGCGCCGACATTCCGGCCCATCTGGGCGAAGGCGGTCGTGCAGGAGTAGCTGAAGTTCGTGGTGAGGTCGGGCACGCCCGACAGGCCGGTGTTGTTCGGCGTGGTGAAAGTACGCCCGCCCACCTCGGTGCTGTTGTCGCAGGGCAGGGTGTCGCCCGGGGAGTAGGCGCCGCTGCGCAGGGCGGCCGTGTAGGAGACGATGCTGAACGCCTCGCCGGGCCGGTACTCCGCGGTGAACGCGCCGTCGTCGTCGGCTCCGCCGTTGCCCACCGAAGCGAGCACCTCGCCGGTGCGGGCGTCCAGCGCGACCATGTAGCCCCGCTCGGGCAGGGTCTCCAGGGCCGCCTTGCCGGCCTGCTGCACGTCGAGGTCCAGGCTGGTCTCCAGCGAACCGCTCTGCAGGCCGGGCCACGAGTGCAGCACGCCGGACTGGTCGCCCTTCTCGTCGACGGTGACGACCTTGGTGGTGGCCGTACCCGCCAGGCGCTGCTGGAAGACGTTCTGCAGGCCGGTGAGGCCCACGGTGTCGCCGGCCTGGTAGGTGCCCGCCACGCGCGAGGAGACGTTGTGCTCGGCGGTGCCCGCGACCTCGCCGATGACGGGGGCCGCGGCCTTCGGTTTGAGCTGCATCTCAAGGCGCTCGGTCCGCACGCCGGGGATCGACGTGGCCTGCCGGCGGATCTTGTCCGTCACCTCGCCGGCGCGCATCAGCACCAGCGGCTGGAACTCCTCGGGCGGCGCGGAGCGGACGCGGTCCAGCAGCGGGTCCTCGTCCTCGCCCAGCAGGTCGGCGAGCTCGGCGACGCCGCGCTCCGCGTCCTCCATGTCGGAGGGCACGACGCCGAACGCGGCGACCGAGGTCGTGCCTACCAGCGGATCGCCGTCGCGGTCGGCGATCTGCCCGCGGTCGGGGACGTCGTAGCTGACGGCCATGCGCTCGTTCCGGCCGAGGTCGGGGTGGATGACCGAGGGCGACCACGAGATCAGCCAGCCCTCGGGGCCGTCCTGCAGGGACAGCGATCCGGTGTACTTCCACACCGGGTCGCCGATGCCCAGGTCGGCCTGGGCCTGGAACTCCGCCTCGGCGGTGTCGCCGTCCTGGGTGATGTGCCCGAGGGAGAAGCGCAGCCCGGCGAGGTCGAGCTGGCGGTGGGTGTCCTCCAACGCCTCGGCGACCTTCTCGGCGTCGCCCTGGGTGTAGGCGGCGGCGTTGGAGTAATCGCCGGCCTGCCACTCCAGCAGGAAGTTGCGCACCGCGACCTCGGGTGAGGGCTGGGTGGTGCAGCCCGAGACCACCGCGGCGACGGCGAGTCCGGTTCCTGCCGCTAGCAGACGGCGAAGGTGACGGGGGGACACCCTTGCGATCCTTTCACAGCGCTTCAGCGCCGACGCCGCAGCGCGCGCTCCATGTCGCGCTTCGCCTCGCGTTCGGCGATGTCGCGGCGCTTGTCGTAGTGGCGCTTACCGCGAGCCAGCGCGATCTCGACCTTGGCGTGGCCCTCGCTGAAGTACAGCGACAGCGGGACCAGGGTGCGCCCGGCCTCCTGGGTCTTGCCGATCAGGCGGGCGATCTCCTCGCGGTGCAACAGCAGCTTGCGGGGTCTGCGGGCGGCGTGGTTGGTCCACGTGCCCTGGGCGTACTCGGGGATGTGGACGTTCTCCAACCACACCTCGCCCTCCTTGACCTGGGCGAACCCGTCGATCAGGGACGCGCGCCCGGCGCGCAGCGACTTCACCTCGGTCCCGGTGAGCACGATGCCCGCCTCGTAGGTGTCGTCGATGTGGTAGTCGTGCCGGGCACGGCGGTTCTGCGCGATGAGCTTGCGCCCCTTTTCGCGTGACACAGGTATCCCCTTCCTCGACCGCGCTGTCGCGGTCCCCCGCCTGCGAGGCTAGACCCGCAGGTAGCGCCGCAGTGTCAGGAACGAGGCCACCGTACAGAGCAGGATGCCCAGGATCAGTGTCACGCCGATCACCGACAGCAGCGAACCGGTCGACAGTGTGACGTCGAACTGGAACCACTCCTGGATCCGCGTCAGCAGCAGATAGCGCGCGGCCACGATGAAGCCGGAGGCGATGACGCCGCCGATCAGGCCGGCGATGGCGCCTTCCAGCAGGAACGGGAGTTGGATGTAGAAGTTCGACGCGCCGACGAGCCGCATGATGCCGGTCTCCTTGCGCCTGTTGTAGGCGGCCAGGCGAACGGTGTTGCCGATCAGCAGTGCCGCGGCGGCCAACTGGACGAAGGCGACGGTCAGTGCGGCACCGGTGAGGCCGTCGAGCAGGCCGAAGAACTGCTCCAGCACCGCCTGGTCGTCGTAGATGGAGTCGATGCCCGCGCGGCCCTCCATCTCGTCGGCCACGGCCTGGTACTTGGTCGGGTCGACCAGCTGGACCCGGAAGTTGTCGGGGATGTCGCCCTTGCGGACGGCGTCCACCATGGCCTGGTTGTTGGCGAAGCGCTCCTGGAAGTCCTTGTATGCCTGCTCGGCTGAGACGTACTCGACACTCTTGACCTGGCTCATCGACTCCAGGTCACTCTGGATGCTCTGGCGCTGCTCGTCGGTGGCGGGCCCGTTCTCCTCACACGTGGTGGAGTTGGAGATCTCCGTGCACATGTAGATGGTCAGGGTCACGCGCTCGTCCCAGTACTGGCGCATCTGCGATACCTGCTGGTTGATCAGCAGACCGCCGCCGAACAGGGCGAGGGAGATGGCCACCGTGGTGATGACCGCCACGGTCATTGTCAGGTTGCGACGCAGACCGATCCAGATCTCGGAAAGTACGAATTGTGCACGCATGAGAGTTAAGGGTCCATCCTCGTGGGCTTCGCCGCGCTGCACTGACCAACGCGGGAGCGCTGGCAGGCCCGTGCGTCAGTACGCCTGCCCGTAGACGCCGCGGGTCTGGTCGCGCACGACCACGCCGTCCTCGAGCTCGATGACGCGCTTGCGCATCGAGTCGACGATGGCCGCGTCGTGGGTCGCCATGACAACGGTCGTCCCGGTCCGGTTGATTCGGTCGAGCACCTTCATGATGCCGATCGACGTAGCGGGGTCGATGTTCCCCGTGGGCTCGTCAGCAAGCAGGATCTGCGGGCGGTTGACGAACGCCCGCGCGATGGCGACCCGCTGCTGCTCGCCACCCGACAGCTCGTCGGGCATGCGGTCGGCCTTGCCTTCGAGGCCGACGAGTTCGACGACCTCGGGCACGACCTTGCGGATGAACCTCCGCGGCTTGCCGATCACCTCGAGGGCGAAGGCCACGTTCTCGAAGACGTTCTTGTTCGGCAGCAGCCGGAAGTCCTGGAACACGCATCCGATCCGGCGCCGCAGGTGCGGAACCTTCCAGTTGGACAGCCGCGCCAGGTCCTTGCCGGCAACGTGCACCCGGCCCTTGTTGGGCTTCTCCTCCTTCAGGACGAGCCTGAGGAAGGTCGACTTCCCCGAGCCGGAGGGGCCGACGAGGAAGACGAACTCCCCCTTGTCGACGTCGATGGACACGCTCTCCAACGCGGGGTGCTTCTGGGTCGTGTAGGCCTTGGTGACGTTCTCAAAATGGATCACGGCAGCATCACAAGGTTCTCAAGGGTAGGGGCACCTCAGCGGATGACAGGTTCCGCAGGAGGCAGTACCGGCCACAGGGCCAATCGTCAGTGTAGAGGTGATCGCAACCCGGAATGTCCAAATCGGCCCGCAACCCCCGCGAAGGCTCTGAAGAGGCGGGCGGATGCTCGGGCGGCCTCGACCATACACGGCTGATCGGCCCCGGCTGTTCACAGAACAGCAGAACAGAGCATATCGGTAGTGTCAAGCCGCGGTAACGTTCGCATATACCGGGCGTCGCGGACACGCCCGCGCGGCGGCGCCCGCGGTGCGGGCACCGCCGCCGGCGGTCAGCCCTCGCCGCTCTCCTGGCTGCGCAGCCAGCGGATCTCGGCGTCGACGAAGTTGTCGATCTCGCCGTCGAGCACACCGCCGGTGTTGCCGCTCTCCACTCCCGTGCGCACGTCCTTCACACTCTGGTAGGGGTGCAGCACGTAGTTGCGCATCTGCGTACCCCAGCTGCTGACGTTCTCGCCGCGCAGCTCGTCGATCTCGGCCTTCTCCTCGCGGCGCTTGAGCTCCAGCAGCTTGGCCTGCAGCATACCCATCGCGGTCGCCCGGTTCTGGATCTGGCTCTTCTCGTTCTGGCAGGTCACGACGACGCCCGTGGGCAGATGGGTGATGCGCACCGCGGAGTCGGTGGTGTTGACGCTCTGCCCGCCCGGACCGCTGGAGCGGTAGACGTCGATGCGCAGCTCGTTCTCGTCGATCTCGATGTGGTCGCTCTGCTGGACCACGGGCACCACGTCCACGCCCGCGAAGGAGGTCTGGCGCCGGTTCTGGTTGTCGAACGGCGAGATGCGCACCAGCCGGTGGGTGCCGTGCTCGCCGCGCAGCGTGCCGTAAGCGAACGGCGCCTTGACCGCGAAGGTCGTGGACTTGATGCCGGCTTCCTCGGCGTAGGAGGTCTCGTAGATCTCCGTGGGATAGCCGTGCCGCTCCGCCCATCGCAGGTACATGCGCTGCAGCATCTGCGCCCAGTCGGCTGCGTCGATGCCCCCGGCCTGGGAGTTGATGCTCACCAGCGCCTCACGCTCGTCGTAGGGGCCGCTGAGCAGGGTGCGGACCTCCAGCTCGCCGATGTCCGAGCGCAGCGACTCCAGCTCGTTGTCGGCCTCGGTGCGGGTGTCGGGGTCGTCCTCGGAGGAGGCGAGCTCGTAGAGCACGCTCAGGTCGTCCAGCCGGCGCCGGATCGTGCCGACCTTGCTGACCGTGGACTCCAGGTTGGCCAGCCTGCGGGTGACCTGCTGGGCGCGGTCGGGATCGTTCCACAGCTCCGGGTCGGCAGACTGCTCGCGCAGCTCGTCGATCTCGCGCCCCTTGGCGTCGAGGTCGAGGACGGCCTCCACATTCGCCAGCGTGGAGGTGAGTTCCTTGATTTTGTCTGCGGGGTCTAGGTCTGCCACACGCCCAAGTCTAGGGCGTCGCAGTCCCGCTGCCTGCCACGGTGCGCCCGCAGGCGCCGACGCGGCACCGCCCGGCCCGGGCCGGAACCCCCACCGGCCCGGGCCGCGGCCGATCACTCCTCGGCGGACACCAGCAGCGAGCGCACCGAGCGCAGCGCGACCGAGAGGGTGGCGAGGTCGTACTGGTCGGTCTCGCGGATCTCGCGCAGGGTCTGCTCGGCGCGGTCCACGGCGACGCGGTTGCGCTCGATCCAGCTCTCGCGCAGCTGGTCGGACGACTCCCCCGGCCCGCCGCTCTGCAGCACCGCGCGGGTCAGCCCGGCGTGGGCGGCGTAGAGGTCGTCGCGCAGGCCCGCCCGCGCCATGGTCGCCCACCGGTCGTTGCGCGGCAGCGCGATGATGCGCTCGCGCAGCGACCCGATCTGCAGGCTCTCGGCGAGGTCGAAGTAGACCTCGGCGACCTCGGGCAGCGGCCGCTGGGTGCGGTGGGCGATGGAGACCAGGTCGAAGGTCGAGTAGGCCGGGACCATGCTCGCCACCCGCTCGGCCAGCTCCTGGGGGGTGTTGGCCTTGGTGAAGCGGTCGCGCCGCTCGGTGAACAGGCGCAAATCCCGGCCCTGCAGCAGCTCCGGCAGCTGCGGCACGATCTCGGCCACGCCCGAGGAGAAGAACGCGATCTCCGACCCGAGGTCGAACGGCGACTTGCGGTTGCGCAGCAGCCAGCGGGTGCCGCGCTCGGCGAGCTTGCGCGCCTCCAGCAGCAGCGCCAGCTGGACGTCGACGTCGACCCAGTGCTCCAGGTGCTCGATCTCGTCCCACAGCTCCCGCAGGCCGAAGACCTCGCGCACCACCAGGTAGGCGCGCGCGATGTCGTCGGGGGCGGCGCCGAGCTCCTCGCCGATGCGGAAGGCGAAGGTGGTGCCGCCCCGGTTGACCATGTCGTTGACGACCTGGTTGGCGACGATCTCGCGGCCCAGCGGGTGCTCGGCGAGGGCGTCGGAGAAGCGCCGCCGCAGCGCCGTGGGGAAGTACTCCACCAGCGTCCGGCGCAGGTAGGGGTCGCCGGGCAGCTCGGAGTCGGCGACCTCGTCCTTGAGCGTGTTCTTGGTGTAGGCCAGCAGCGTGGCGAACTCCGGGCCGGTCAGGCCGTGGCCCGCGCTGCGCCGCTGGGCGATCTCCTTGTCGTCGGGCAGCTCCTCCAGCTTGCGCTTGAGCTTGCCCTCGCGCTCCAGGCGGCGCATGTAGCGGGCGTGGACGTGCATCATGGCGCCCGCCTGCTTGCGCGCGGCCGCCAGCACCGCGTTCTGCGCCTGGTTGTTGCCCAGCACGAGCTCGGCGACCTCGTCGGTCATGCTCAGGAAGAGCTCGTCGCGCTCGGACTTCGCGAGCTTGCCCTCGTCGACCTCGCGGTCGAGCATGATCTTGATGTTCACCTCATGGTCGGAGGTGTCGACGCCGGCGGAGTTGTCGATGAAGTCGGAGTTGACGCGGCCGCCGTTGCGCGCGAACTCGATGCGCGCGGCCTGGGTCAGGCCGAGGTTGCCGCCCTCGCCCACGACCCGGCAGCGCAGATCGGCGCCGTTGACCCGAACCGGGTCGTTGGCCTTGTCGCCGACCGCCGCGTCGGACTCCGACGCGGCCTTGACGTAGGTGCCGATCCCGCCGTTCCACAGCAGGTCCACCGGCGCGGTGAGGATGCGCTGGATGAGCTCGAAGGGCGCCAGCGCGGTGACGCCGTGCTCGATGCCCAGGGCCTGGCGGACCTGGGGGGTGACCGGGATCGACTTGGCGGTGCGGGGATGCACCCCGCCGCCCGGGGAGATCAGCCGGGTGTCGTAGTCGGCCCAGGTGCTGCGCGGCAGTTCGAACATGCGCCGGCGCTCGGCGAAGGACCGCTCCGGGTCGGGGTCGGGGTCGAGGAAGACGTGCCGGTGGTCGAACGCGGCCACCAGCCGGATGTGCCGGGAGAGCAGCATGCCGTTGCCGAACACGTCGCCGGACATGTCGCCGACCCCGACGGCGGTGAAGTCCTCGTTCTGCACGTCGGTGCCGAGCTCGCGGAAGTGGTACTTGACCGACTCCCAGGCGCCGCGCGCGGTGATGCCCATCGCCTTGTGGTCGTAGCCCACCGACCCGCCGGAGGCGAAGGCGTCGCCCAACCAGAAGCCGCGCTCGATCGCGATGCCGTTGGCGATGTCGGAGAAGGTGGCGGTGCCCTTGTCGGCGGCGACCACCAGGTAGGGGTCGTCGCCGTCGTAGCGCACCATGCGGTCGGGGTGGACGATGCGGCCGCCGACGCGGTTGTCGGTGACGTCGAGCATGCCGCTGACGAACTGCTTGTAGCAGGCGACCACTTCGCTCTGGACCGCGTCGCGGTCGCCGCCGACGGGCAGCCGCTTGCACACGAACCCGCCCTTGGCGCCGCTGGGCACGATGACGGAGTTCTTCACGGTCTGCGCCTTGACCAGGCCGAGGACCTCGGTGCGGAAGTCCTCGAAGCGGTCGGACCAGCGCAGCCCGCCGCGGGCGACCGCGCCGAAGCGCAGGTGGACGCCCTCGATGCGCGGCGAGTAGACGTACATCTCGTAGCGCGGGCGGGGCGCGGGGAGGTCGGGGATGCGCCGGGGGTCGAGCTTGTAGACCAGGTAGGGCTTGGAGGCCCCGGCGCCGCCCTGGTAGTAGGTGGTGCGCAGAGTGGCCTCGATCGCGGCGAGGAACGAGCGCAGGATGCGGTCCTGGTCGAGGCTGGCCACCTGGTCCAGCTCGCCGCGGACCTCCTCGGTGATGGCCTCGCTGCGCTCCCGGCGGCCGGTGCCGAGGTCGGGGTCGAAGCGGGACTCGAACAGGCGCACCAGCAGGTTGGCGATGTGCACGTTGGCGACGAGCACATCGGCGATGTAGGCGGGGCTGAAGGTGCTCCCGGTCTGGCGCAGGTACTTGGCGTAGGCGCGCAGGATGGTCAGCTGCCGCCAGTCGAGGCCGCCGCGCACCACAAGCGCGTTGAACCGGTCGGACTCGCCCCGGCCCTGCCACAGTGCGGTGAAGGCCTCCTCGAACAGCGCCTTCAGGCGCTCGGCGGGGATCTCGACGGCGTCGGTGATCGGGGCCAGCCCGAAATCGTAGATCCAGGCGCGGCCGCTCTCGGGACCGGTGATGCCGTAGGGGCGCTCGTCGCGCACCTCGACGCCCATGTCCTCCAGCAGCGGCAGCACGCGGGACAGCGAGATCGGGTCGCCCTTGCGGTAGACCTTGAGCCGCCACTCGCCCGGCTCCGCGGCCTCGGGGCGGTAGAGGTTGACGGCGAGCTCGTCCCGGTCGAGCCGGTCGAGGCGGTCGACGTCGTCGACGGCGACGGCCGCGTCGGTGTCGACCTTGTAGCCCTCGGGCAGCGCCGAGCCGTAGTCGTGCATGAGCCGGCCCGCGCGCTCGACGCCCAGGCGGGCGACCAGCTCACGGTCGAGGTCGTCGTCCCAGGACCGGGTGGCGGCCACGACCTCGGCCTCCAGCGCCGCGTGGTCGACGTCGGCGAGGAGGCCGCCGCGCTCGGCGCGCACCACCAGGTAGAGCTGGGCGAAGGGCGCGGACCCCACGGTGACGTTGTGGTCCATGGTGGCGCCCTCGAAGGCGCGGCTCATGACCTGCTGGATCTGCAGCCGGACGTCGGTGTTGTAGCGGTCGCGCGGCATGTAGACCAGGCAGGACATGAACCTGCCGTAGGGGTCGCGGCGCAGGAAGAGCTTGGTGCCGCGGCGCTCGCGCAGCCGCAGCACGCCCAGGACGATGTCGTAGAGCTGGTCGACCGGGGCCTGGAGCAGCTCCTCGCGCGGGAAGCCCTCCAGGATCTCGACGAGGTCCTTGCCGTCGTAGCTCTCGGGGTCGAAGCCGGCAAGGTCGAGGATCTCGGCCTGCTTGCGCTTGAGGATGGGGATCTGGGAGATGCCGGTGGTGACCGCCTCGTGGGTGTAGAGGCCCAGGAAGCGGTGCTCGCCGACCACGCGGCCCTGCTCGTCGAAGCGCTTGACGCCGACGTAGTCGAGGTACTTGCGGCGGTGCACGGTCGCGCGGGAGTTGGCCTTGGTCAGCACCAGCACGTGGGGTTCGCGGGCCTTGGCGCGGCCTTCGGGCGGCAGGGCCGCGAAGCTCTCGGAGGCCGGGGCGTCGCAGCGCAGCAGGCCGAGTCCGGTGCCCGGGCGCGGGCTCAGGCCGAGCCGTTCGGAGTCCTCGTCGGCCGCGGCGGGGGTGTCGGCGCTGGTCGACTCGCTGACCAGCAGGTACTCGCGGAAGCCCATGAAGTGGAAGTGGCGGTCGGCCACCCAGCGCAGAAACTCCACGCTCTCCGACATCTCGCGGGTGTCGACGCCGCCCGCGGCCAGGCGCTCGGCGGAGGCGGCAACCTCGTCGGCCAGCAGCAGCGCGCGGCGGCGCATCCGGCCGGAGTCCTCGTGGACGCTGTGCACGTCGGCGAGCACGCGTTCGAGGTCGGCGGCCAGCTCCTTGTGGGCGGCGGGGTCGCCGCGGCGGTCGATCTCCAGGTGCATCCAGGACTCCTGGAACGGCACCAGGCCGCCGGCGTCGGCGTCCGGCGCGGGTTCGACCTCGATGAGCTCGCCGGCGACGTCGCGGGCGACCTTGAGCTGGGGGTGGATGAGCAGGTCGTAGCCGATGCCCCGGCGGCCCAGCTCCATGGTGACGGAGTCGACGAGGAAGGGGGCGTCGTCGGTGACGATCTCGACCACCGAGTGGCCGGTCTCCCAGCCGTCGCGCTCGCGCATGGGGGTGTAGACGCGGACCTTGGCCCGGCCCCGGGGGCGGTGCCGGGCGAACTCCAGGTGCGATGCCGCGGGCCCGCAGATGTCGGCGGGGTCGCGCTCCTGCAGCTCCTCGGTGGCCACGTGGCGGTAGTAGTTCCCGAGCAACCGCGCTGTCTGCTCGGGATCGCCGGTGAACGGAGGCCGACCGGAGCAGTGCGCGACGGCCTCGCGCAGCAATCGGTCCTGGACGGCGTCTGGCTGGCCGGGCATCGTGCGACCTCACTCCCTTGTGAGTCGTAGGGGGCCGGCCCCGGATCTGCGGGCGGATCCGGGACGTCGGGTCATGTGGAGTTGTCGGACGCCGGGTGGGCGCCCCCGTCGTGTCCCGCTCTCCGGATCGCCGGCGCGGGAAACCTGTGCGCACAGGTGCGGTTCAGCGGTCGGACGTCGTTGTCCGACCCCGCCGCGGCCCAGGTTACTGGTTCGGGTACCGCGGTTTTGTGATCAACACCGTTAACTGTGCGTTTCGGGGATTAGGAGTGGATTGCGCAATCGTGCGTCGTCGAACGGCTCCGGCGGTTCGGGCGGTGGCGGCGCGCAGTCCCCGGTCGGCGGTAGGCGGCATGCGTTCCTGCGGACCCCCGTCCAAGGTATGCGCGGGGCGCCGCGCGGCAAGGGCTGCGGCCGCTGCCGGTCAGACACGTGACCGGCACCGCCGGAAGGGGTAGGCGGCACCGCCCGGCTCGTCAGGCCGTGGCGGCGCCGGTGGCCTCGCGCACCGCGCCGACCAGCCGCAGGGTGTCGGTGAGGTCCTCCAGCACGTGCTTGGCGCCGGCGGCGCGCAGCTGGGACTCGGTGGCCGACCCGCTGACCACCGCGATCGGAGTGGCGTGGCCGATGATGGCGGCCTCGACGTCGCGCGGGCAGTCGGTGATGTAGACGGTGGCCGACTCCGGAAAGTCGAATCCGTGGGCCTGCGCCGCGCGCATGCGGGTGAACTGGATGAGGCTCGCCTTCGGATAGTGCTCCGAGCCGAAACCGCCGATACTGAGGTCCAGATAGCCGTCGAGTCCGAAAGCCGAGAGCTTCGCCACGGCGTTGGCCATGATCGCGCCGGTGACGACGGTCTGCACCGTGTCCTCCAGGCGGGCGACGGCCGCCACCGCCTCCTGGGCGCCGGGCATGGCCCGCCCGCGCGCCGTGAGCTGGTCGCGGCGGCGCGCGAACGCCTCGCCCAGGGCGTCGACGAAGTCGGACAGGGGTTCCTCGCCCGGTTCCAGGCGCACGTCGTTGCGCGCCAGGAACTCGAAGAAGATCTCGGAGTCGGTGCGGCCGCCCGTGGAGGCCAGATATACCAGCGGCGCACCGGTGACCCGCTCGAACGCCTCGGCGTAGGCCGCACGGGTCACCTGGGCGACATCGACGAGCGTGAGGTCGATATTCCACAACACCAGCCGGCTGATGACAGTCTCCTCAGAGGAAATGGACGTGCGGGCATTTCATCACAGTTGTTCCCCGCGCCGGAACCGCCCGTCCGCCGCCGTCCGCGGGCCCGCTGCCGCCGCGCGGGGCCGCGGCGAGGCGGGAACGCCCGGCCCCGGAACCGCGTCCCAATCACAGTAGTCCACCCCAGACCCCGACGACCCGCCTGCGGAGGCCGCCCCCATGGTGTACGACCTGCCCCCCGACAACGCCTTCCTGACGGACGCGCACAACCGCAGGCAGAACGACGCCATCAACGCGCTCGACGCGCAGATCTCGCGGACGCAGGCTCGGCTCAACTCGGAGATGCGCCGCATCCGCGGCAGCCTGGAGCAGCGGCTCGACCGGCTCTCGACCTCCTTCGACGCGTTCGTGGAGCTCAGCGACGTGCGCGCACTGCTGGCGGCCTTCCCCGGCCCCGCCGCGGTCCGCTACCGCGCCCACCGCCTGCTGGAGGGCGCCGCCGCCGGCGACGACGAAACCGTCCAGCAGGCGGCGGCCTACTGGCTGTGCCCGGCCTCGCGCGGCCTGGCCGCCGCCGTGCGCGGCGACGCGGGAGCGGCGCGCTCGCTGGTGGCCGAGGCCGCGGGCGCCGACGCGCTGCGCGCGGGCACGTTCGCGCTGCTGGGCACCGCTGCGGCCGCCCCCGGCCAGGCGCCGCTGATGGCCGACTGGATCCTGCCCAAGGTCCTGCGGGAGCTGCCGGAGCGCGTCTCGCGCTACGAGAGGGCGCTGTGGGTGGCGGCGGCCGACGGCGTGCTGGGCGCCGACGCCAGGGCGATGGTGGCCGGTCTGGCGCAGGAGGCGGCGCGCCGTGCCGGGCAGGGGCAGGACCCCGCGGCGGGCCCGGAGTTCTGGACCTCGGCGGTGTCCGCCCCGCGGCCGTCCGCGCCCGCGAAGGCGTTGGAGGGCCGACCCGGCCGCGAGCAGCTGGAGGCGGCGGGGCGGCTCTCCGCGCTGCGCACGTGGCTGGAGGAGACCCTGGAGCAGGGGCAGGACGCCGGAGCCGCAGCCGGGGAGGGCGCCGAGGACGGCGAGCGCACGGACCGGCCCCGGCTGGACGACGAGTCGGCCCGGACGCTGCGGCTGCTCGTCGACGAGGGGACCTCGGAGGAGGCGCCGCACCTGGCGCGGGCGAACCAACTGCGCGCGGTCATCGAGAGCAGCGGGACCGCGTCGCCCGACGAGTCCGCCCCCGCATGGACCGATCCGGCCGGGGACACCCTGGAACTGCTGCGCGCCGACGCGACCAGCATGCTCGCCCCGCGCGCGCGGCGGGCGCTGGCGATCGGCGTGTACGGCTCGGTCGTCGCGTCGGCGGCCGAGGACCTGGCCCGCACGGCCGCCGAGCCGCTGCCCGCGAGCGCCGAGGTCGCCTACCACGGGCGGCGGATGCGCGTCACCCCGGAAGGCGCCGACGACGCCTCGCTGCGGGAGGCCGAGGCCGCCCTGGAGGCGTCGTACGCGCCCGAGCGGCGCCCCTACGTCTACGCCGGAATCGCCGCCGGCGCCGCCGTCGTGCTGGCCGTGCTCGTCGCGGTCTCCGGTGCGGCGCCGTGGCTCTGGGTCGCGCCGGCGGCCGCGCTGGGCGCGGCCGGCCTGTTCGTCCACCGGGGCCGCAGCGGCGCCGCCGATGCCGCCGTCGCGACGGAGAGCGCCCGCCGCCGGCTGCGCGACAAGGTGCAGGAGGGCGCGGCCGAGTACCGCGGCCTGCGCGGCGAGGCCGCCTCGGCCGCCGAGCGCGCCCAGGAGGATCTGCGCAGCGTGCGCCGGCTGCTCGCCCGGGCCTGACCCGCCGCGCGTCTGCGCCGGCGGGCCCCGGCGGCCGGCTCAGCCCATGTGCGGGTAGCGCCAGTCGGTGGGCGGGTCGAACGTCTCCTTGATGGCGCGCGGGCTGGCCCAGCGGGCCAGGTTGAAGCGCGAGCCGGCCTTGTCGTTGGTGCCGCTGGCGCGGGCGCCGCCGAAGGGCTGCTGGCCCACGATCGACCCGGTGGGCTTGTCGTTGATGTAGAAGTTGCCGGCCGAGAACCGCAGCGCGGCGTCGGCCTTGGCGACGGCGGCGCGGTCGCGGGCGATGACGGCGCCCGTCAGGGCGTAGGGTGCGACGTCGGCCATCTGGGCGAGGACCTGCTCGTAGCGGGAGTCGTCGTAGACGTGCACCGCGAGGATCGGTCCGAAGTACTCGGTGCGGAACACCTCGTCCTCGGGGTCGTCGCACTCCAGCACCGTCGGTTCGACGAAGTAGCCGACGCTGTCGTCGGTGCCGCCGCCCGCCAGGACGGTGATCGAGTCCGTGTCGCGTGCGCGCTTGAGCGCGGCGGAGTTCTTGGCGAAGGAGCGGCCGTCGATGACGGCGCCCATGAACGTCGACACGTCGCCGGTGACGTCGCCCACGGTCAGCCGGCCGACCTCGTCGAGCAGGCTGCCGCGCACCCGCGACCACACGCTGCGCGGGATGTAGGCGCGCGAGGCGGCCGAGCACTTCTGGCCCTGGTACTCGAAGGCGCCGCGGATCAGCGCGGTGCGCAGGACGTCGGGGTCGGCCGAGGAGTGGGCGACGACGAAGTCCTTGCCGCCGGTCTCGCCGACGATGCGCGGGTAGGAGTGGTACTCGGCGATGTGCTCGCCCGCGGTCCGCCACAGGTGCTGGAACGTGGCGACCGAGCCGGTGAAGTGGATTCCGGCCAGGTCGGGCAGGGTGAGCGCGGTCTCGGAGACCGCGTGGCCGTCGCCGGTGACCATGTTGATCACGCCGGGGGGCATCCCCGCCTCCTCCAGCACGCGCATCACGAAGTGCGCGGAGTAGGTCTGGGTCGGCGCCGGCTTCCACACCACGACGTTGCCCATCAGCGCGGGTGCGGTGGGCAGGTTGCCGGCGATGGCCGTGAAGTTGAAGGGCGTGATCGCCAGGACGAACCCCTCCAGCGGCCGCAGCTCCTGGCGGTTCCATACGCCGCGCACGGAGATGGGCTGCTCGGCGTAGAGGCTCCGGGCGAAGTGGACGTTGAACCGCCAGAAGTCGATCAGCTCGCAGGCGGCGTCGATCTCGGCCTGCCAGACGGACTTGGACTGGCCGAGCATGGTGGCGGCGTTGACCTGGGCGCGGTAGGGGCCCGCCAGCAGGTCGGCGGCGCGCAGCAGGATGGCCGCGCGGTCGTCGAAGGACATCGCCCGCCAGGCGGGCGCGGCGGCGCGGGCGGCGTCGATCGCCCGCTGCACCTCGCCGGGCGTGGCGTTGCCCATCCGCCCCAGGACGTGGGCGTGGCCGTGCGGCTTGAGCGCCGGGATCGGCTCGCCCGCGCCGAGGCCGCGCTCGCCGCCGATGACCTGGTGGAGCTCGGTCTCCTCGGCCGACTGGCGCGCGATCTCCGCTTCGAGCTCGACCCGCTCGCCGCTCCCGGGGGCGTAGGCCAGGTTCGGCTCGTTGACGGGGACGGGAACGTCGGTCACGGCATCCATCGCGCGCTGCCTCCCTGGTGCGGTACGGCGGCGGAGCCCGGAGCCGGGTGGGCGCGGGGTGAGCGCCCCGGCGGCGGGCGCCGCGGGACGGTCCATACCCGCTGGGGAGGGGGCGCTAATCGTCCGGCGCTGTATGCCGCTCAGCTGCGGCCGAGCAGGTAGGGCAGCTCCTGCGTGGCGTACCAGAGCAGCTCGTGCTCCTCCAGAGGGCCGCCCTCGCCGCCGGGGGCGGCGCCGTCCGCGGCCGCGGCGACGGCGTCCTCGGCGGCGGGGGCGTCGACGTGCACGGCGGCCACGCGCTTGAGCGGAAGCGTGCCGGTGACGGCGACCGCGGCCGGGTGCCCTGCGCGGTCGCCGGGCGGCCCGACTGCGGCGTCGGGGGCCTCGACGGCGAGGACGGCGCGCCGGCGCGGCGCCGAGGGGTCGGCCGCCAGCAGCCGCAGGGACGCCTCGGCGGCGCCGCTCAGCGCCTCGTACTCCAGCTCCTCGTCGTCCTGCGCCCCATGCGGGCCCGCCAGGCGCTCGGTGACGGCGAAGGCGGTCAGCGGCGGTTCGCCGAGGCCGCCGGAGTCGAGGGCCTCGGCCAGGCCGGGAAAGGTGCTGGGCAGGTAGATGCGCATCGTCGTCCCGCGGGTCGTTTCACGTGGTCGGTGCAGGGTGCGGCGGCAGCCGGGAGTGCCACCGAAAGTGTGCCAGAGGCCTTCGCGTGCGCGGCACGCAGCGCCCCCACCGGGCGGCGGAGGCCGCTCGAAGCCGGGGGAGCCGGCGGCCCGGGCCGCCGGCTCCCCCGGTGCGGCTGCTCAGAACGGCATGGCGTCGAACTCGATGCCGCAGGTCTCGGCCAACCGCTCCCGCGTCTCAGCGGGGTCGCTGTGCAGGATGCCGACCATGCCCAGATCGACCGCCGCGTGCACGTTGTGCTCGATGTCGTCGATGAACACGCACTCCTGCGGCGACAGTCCCACCAGCTCGACCGCGTGCCGGAAGATGGCCTCCTCGGGCTTGCGCATGCCCACCTCGCCGGAGATGACGACGGCGTCGAAGGCGTCGCCGAAGCGGTCGCGGGGATAGCCGTTGCCCCAGGAGTTGGACAGCAGGCAGGTGCGCACACTCTGGTCGCGGGCCTGGCGCAGTGCCGCGTACATCTCCTCGACGGGGTGGAAACCGGAGAACATCCTCTTGATCAGGCCCGCGGCGGGCACGGGGCCGCCGTCGGCCAGCCGCAGCTCGGCGGCGAGGATGCGCTCGAACTCGGCGGTCGCGAGCTCGCCGCGCTCCAGGGCGTGGATGGGGTTGCCGTCGACGGCTCCTCCGGCGTACGCGCCCTGGACCCAGGAGCGCATGACGTCGCGGTAGCGGGCGTCGTCGATGCCGTCGTCGGCCAGCCAGGCGGTGATGGTCTCGCGCAACGGGGTGGTGAGCACCCCTCCCCAGTCGGTGATGATCGCACGGCACGCGGTGGTCATACTCGCCCTCCGTCCCTCGTGGTGCGCCCTGCCTCGGGCGCCTCGTCCCGCGCGGTCCGTAGCCGACCGCGCCGGGGGACGGTTTCTTCCCTGGCCGGGGCTCCGCCAATCCCCGCGCCGGCCCTCGCCGCGGACCGGGCCGGGGGCGCAGGGGTGTTGACGGACCGCCGCCCACCCGGTACCGACCAGTCGGTTTGATGGCATACTGCGGTCATGGACTTCGATCTCAGCGCCACCGCCCGCGACCGCCTCGCCGAGCTGCAGTCGTTCATGGACGGGCACGTCTATCCGGCCGAACCCGTCTACCGCCGCCAGCGCGCCGAGGCCGGGCGGGACAGCCACGACCTGCCGCCGGTCGTGGAGGACTTGAAGGCCGAGGCCCGCCGCCGCGGACTGTGGAACCTGTTCCTGCCGGACGTGGGCGGCCTGAGCGTCACCGACTACGCGCCGCTGGCCGAGCTGACCGGCCGCTCGCCGGTCCTGGCGCCCCAGGCGCTGAACTGCTCCGCGCCGGACACGGGCAACATGGAGGTGCTGCACATGTTCGGCACCGCCGAGCAGCGCGAGCGGTGGCTGGAGCCGCTGCTGGACGGGCGCATCCGCTCGGCGTTCGCCATGACCGAGCCCGACGTGGCCTCCTCCGACGCCGCGAACATCGCCACCTCGATCGTCCGCGAAGGCGGGGAGGGCGGGGGGTACGTGATCAACGGGCGCAAGTGGTGGATCAGCGGTGCGGCGGACCCGCGCTGCGAGGTCTTCATCGTCATGGGCAAGACCGATCCCGACGCCCCCGCGCACCGGCAGCAGTCGATGATCCTGGTCCCCCGCGAGACCCCCGGATTGGAGATCGTGCGGGCGCTGCCCGTCTTCGGCTACCAGGACCAGGAGGGCCACTGCGAGCTGCGGTTCACCGACGTGCGGGTGCCCGCCGGCAACCTGGTGGCGGGCGAGGGGGAGGGCTTCGCGATCGCCCAGGCCCGGCTGGGCCCGGGGCGCGTCCACCACTGCATGCGGGCGATCGGCATGGCCGAGCGGGCGCTGGAGCTGCTGGTGCGCCGCGCCGAGCAGCGGGAGGCCTTCGGCAAGCCGCTGGCCGCCCAGGGGGTGGTCCAGCAGCAGATCGCGGAGTCGCGGCTGGCAATCGAGCAGGCGCGGCTGCTGGTGCTCAAGACGGCCTGGCTGATCGACCACCGCGGCACGAAGGAGGCGCGCACCGAGATCTCGGCGATCAAGGTCGCGGCGCCGCGGGCGGCGGTCGAGGTCCTGGACCGCGCGATCCAGGTGCACGGCGGCGCCGGGGTCAGCGACGACTTCCCGCTCGCCGAGATGTACGCCCACGCGCGGGCCATGCGGATCTTCGACGGCCCCGACGAGGTGCACCTGCGCTCCCTCGCCCGCCAGGAGACCAGGCGGCGGGCGTAAGGCCCGCCCCGGCGCCGGAGCCGCCGGGGGCGGGTTCGCCCCCGGCACGTCTCAGTGGGACAGCCCGTTCAGTAGGACAGCCCGTCGCCGAAGCCCAGGTCGGTCCCCGGAACGCCCACCGGCAGCCTGCCCGACGGCGAGACCTCGCCGGCGAGGACGCGGGCGGCCGCCGTACGGGAGGCGTCCACCGCCGAGTAGGTGGCCAGATAGCCGTCGACCGCGCCCAGGTCGGCGATGTCGTAGGGGGTGCCCTGCGCGACGACCACCACGGGGGTGCCCGACTCCCGGGCGGCCGAGACGAGCGACAGCTGCTCGGCGTCGCCGCGCGCGCTGAGCGTTCCGACGACCGCGGCGTCGGCCGAGCCGGGATCGGCGGTGACCGTGTAGCCCAGCTCCTCCAGGCCCGCGCCGATCTCCTCGGCGCCCGAGCCGGTGACGCTCACCGTGGCCCCCTGCGCCAGCGGCAGGACGCCGTCCTCGTTGCGCAGCAGGGTCGCCGAGTCCTCGGCGAGGGCGCGCGCGGCGGCGCGGTGCTCCTTCGTGCCGATCGCCGCCCGGGCGTCGGCGGCGTCGGCGGGTTCGGCGCCGAAGAGGCCCCGTTCGGCCTTGGCGGTGAGGATGCGCAGGACCGACCGGTCCAGGCGCTCGGTACTGATGCGCCCCTTGCGCACAGCGCCCCGCAGCGCCTCGAAGGCCGCCTGCGGGTCGGGCGGCATCAGCAGCTGGTCGGCTCCGGCGAGGACGGCGCGCACCGCGACCTCGCCGTCGGAGTGGGTCTGGCGGACGCCCTCCATGTTCAGCGCGTCGGTGGTGACGATGCCGTCGTAGCCGAGCTCGTCGCGCAGGACGCCGCCGATGACGTCGGGCGAGAGCGTCGAGGGCTCGCCGGAGTCGTCGAGCGCGGGCATCAGCACGTGGGCCGTCATGATCGCGTCGACGTCGGCCTCGACCGCGGCGCGGAACGGCGGAAGGTCCTCCTTCTCCCACTCCGTGCGCGGCTTGTCGATGACGGGCAGCCCGGTGTGGCTGTCGACGTCGGTGTCGCCGTGGCCGGGGAAGTGCTTGACGACCGGCACCACGCCGCCCTCGCTGAAAGCCGCGGCCTCGGCCGTGGCCATCTCGGCGACCAGGCCGGGGTCGGAACCGAAGGAGCGGATGCCGATGACGGGGTTGTCCGGGTTCGTATTGGTGTCGGCCACCGGCGCGTAGTCGAGGTTGATGCCCAGCGCCGTCAGCTCCTCGGCGGTGGCCGCCGCCAGCGCCTCGGCGTGGGCGGTGTCGCGGGTGGCGCCCACCGCCATCGCGTCGGGGAAGCGCGTGCCCACCGGCAGCCGGGACACCATGCCCTGCTCCTGGTCGATGCCGAGGAACAGCGGGACCCCGGCGCCGCTCTCGGCGGCGGTCCGCTGCAGCCCGTTGGACATGCGGGCGATCTGGCGGGCCCCGGACAGGTTCTCGGGGAAGTAGATCAGGCCGCCGGGGTTGTAGGTCGAGACCAGGTCGGTGCTCTCCTCGGCGGTGGCGCCCTCGGCGAGCAGCACCATCAGCTGGCCGATCTTCTCCTCCACCGACATCCCGGCAAGGAGCTCGCGGGCCTTCTCGGCCGCCGCGTCGGATTCGGACGCGGCCGAGGAGGGGGAGGCGGACGGGGCGCCGGAGGAAGCGGAGTCCGGGCTGCACCCGGACACAGCGGGGACCAGAGCCAGTACGGCGGTTCCCAGCAGCGCGGACAGGCGGCGAGGCGGCATGCGGACCTTCCGGGGGCGGACACGGCGGGACGGCGGTACGGCGGGGGAAGGTCGCGAGGCCGGGGCGCTGTGCGCGGCGGCGCGGAGGGGGCGCGCGGGGAGTGCGCCCGCGGCGGGTCGCGGCCCGCCCCACGATAGCGCCTGGCCCGACCGCGCGAGCGCGGGAGCCGGTGCGCCGGGCCGCGCCGACGCCTCCGCGCGCCGACCGCGGGCGCGGTCGGCGCGCGGAGGACCGGCTACAGGCCCAGCTCGGCCAGCCCGGGAAGCCGCTCGGCCGCCGCGGCGCGGGCCTCCTCCGGGCCCGGGGCGGCGCGGGCCGCCTCGGCGGCGGCGCGGCACTGGGCGAGTTCGGCGCGGGCGAGGGCGGCCCGCACCAGCGGCAGGGCCGACGCGCCCATGGACAGGCTGGTGGCACCGAGCCCGGCCAGTACGCAGGCGAGCAGCGGGTCCGCCGCCGCCTCGCCGCACACGCCGCAGCTTCGACCCGCGTCGGCGGCGGAGGCCGCCGACGCCGCCACCAGGTCCAGCACCGCGGGCTGCCAGGGGTCCTGGAAGCGCCCCAGCCCCGCGGTCTCGCGGTCGGCCGCGCACGTGTACTGCGTCAGGTCGTTGGTGCCGATGCTGAAGAAGTCCGCGTGGCGGGCGATGTGGCGGGCGCGCAGCGCCGCGGCGGGCACCTCGATCATCACACCGGCGTGCTGGATGCCGGCCTTGGCCGCTGCCGCCGCGAACCACTCGGCGTCGGCCGTGTCGGTCACCATGGGCGCCATGACCTGCAGATGGGCGCCGGTGTCGCGTTCGGCTTCGGCCAGGGCCGCCAGCTGCGCGTCCAGGGTTCGGGGCAGCCTGCGCATCATCCGCAGCCCGCGCTCCCCCAGCGCCGGGTTGGGCTCCGCCTCGCCCGCCGGGAGGAACTCCAGCGGCTTGTCGGCGCCGGCGTCCAGTGTGCGCACCACGACCCGCCCGCCGGGAAACGCCTCCAGCACCGCCCGGTAGGCGGCGACCTGCTCCTCGTGGCCGGGGGCGTCGGCGCGGTCGAGGAACAGGAACTCGGTGCGGTACAGCCCCACGCCCTCGGCGCCGTTCTCCAGCGCGGCGGGCAGGTCCTTGGGTCCGCCGATGTTGGCGAGCAGCGGCACCTCGTGCCCGTCGGCGGTGCGGCCGGGCCCGGTGCTGCGGGCCGCCGCGGCGGCGCGGGCCGCGGAGGCGGCGGTGGCGGCCTCGACGGCCGCGGGGTCGGGGTCGAGGACCACGTCGCCGGTGGCGCCGTCGACCAGCACCATCGTCTCCTCGGCGACCTCCTCCGCGCCGGGGCAGGCGACCACGGCGGGCAGGCCCAGCGAGCGGGCGAGGATGGCGGTGTGGCTCGTCGGCCCTCCCTCGCGGGTCACGAACGCGACGACGCGCTCGGGGTCGAGCGCGGCGGTGTCGGCGGGCGCGAGGTCCTCGGCGACCAGCACGAAGGGGACGTCGGATTCGGGGATGCCGGGCACCGGCGCGCCCATCAGCCGCGCCACGATCCGGTCCCGGACGTCGTCCAGGTCGGCGACGCGGGCGGCGAGGTACTCCCCCGCCCCGGCGAGCATCTGCCGGTAGACCGCCATCGCCTCGGAGACGGCGCGCGCCGCCGAGGCGCCCTCCTCCACGCGCTTGCGCACGTCGTCGGCGAGGGCGGGGTCGCGTGCCATGAGCGCCTGGGCGTTGAGCACCTCGGCGGCGTCGCCGCCGGCGGCCTGGCCGCGATCGGTCAGGTCGCGGGCGGTCTCCTCCATCGCGCCGACGGCGCGTTCGGCCTCGGCGGCAGCGTCGCCGCCGCGTCCGGCGTCGGGCTCCGGCGCGGGGATGTCGCGGACCAGCCGTTTGGCGGGTCCGTGGCCCGCACCGGGACTGACTCCGGCGCCTTTGAGCGTCTGCGGCATGCTCTCCCCCACCTAACCGGCGTCGGCGATCTCGGCGAGCCGGTCGAGCAGCGCCTCGGCGTCCTCGCCCTCGGCGGTGATGACGATCTCGTCGCCCTTGCGGACGTCCAGGCCCATCACGGCCAGGATGCTCTTGGCCGAGACCGGGGCGCCGTCGCCCTTGGCGACGGTCACCTCGGAGCCGCCCTTGGTGGCGGCCTCGACGAACAGGGCGGCGGGGCGGGCGTGCAGGCCGACCTCGGACTGGACTGTGATTCGGCGTTGCGCCACGGGACGCACCTTTCTTCGGGGTTGCTACTGCTCGTCTTGCGGTCGCTGCCCGGGCCGCTCCGGGCGGGCGATCCGGGGCCAGTCGACCTCGGTGAGGCGGTCGACCACCAGATCGGCCTTGTCCAGCACCGCGGGATCGTGGGTGGTGGTGATGCCGACGACCCGCATGCCGGCGCGCCGCCCGGCCTCGATTCCGGCGGGGGTGTCCTCGAACACCACGATGCGCGCGGGGTCCTCGCCCAGCAGGCGGGCGCCGCTGAGATAGCCCTCGGGGTCGGGCTTGCCCTCGGTGACGTCGGTGGCGGTGACCAGGCCGCGGAACATCGGCAGCACGCCCAGGCGGTCCAGGGCGGTGCGCGCCCACCCGCGGCCGGCGGAGGTCACCAGGCCGAAGGGGACGCCGTCGGCGTGCAGGCGGTGCAGAAACCGCACCGACTCGGGCAGCTCCTGCGAATCGGGGAGGTCGGGCGCGGCCTGGATCATCTGCAGCTCGGCGAGCAGCACGTCCCAGGTGACGCCGGGGAACAGGTGGGGGTCCTCGTTGAGCACGTCGGCACCGCGGCGTCCCATGAAGCGGTGCAGGGTGCTCTCGTCGTGGGGGACGTTGTGCATGTCCAGCAGCCGCGACCACACCTGCATGGAGCGGGGCTCGCTGTTGATCAGCGTTCCGTCGAGGTCGAAGAGGGCGGCGCGGGGCGCGGTGTCGTCGATCGGCGTCATGACCACGTGAACAACGCGCCGCCGGCGGCCACTTCCCCTTCGGCGGGGGCGCCCACGGCGGCGGCGTCGGCGTCCAGCGCGACGACCGGCACGACGGCGGACAGGCCCTGGGCCTCGATCCCGGCGGGGTCCCACCGGATGACGGGGGTGCCGGCCTCGACGTGCGCGCCCTCGTCGACGAGCTTGTCGAACCCGGCGCCGTCGAGCTTGACGGTGTCGATGCCCAGGTGCACGAGCACGCCGCGCCCTGCGTCGGCGACCACCATGAACGCGTGCGGGTGGAGCTTGGCGACGCGGCCGCTGACGGGGGCGACGGCCTCCTGCGGGTGCGGCGCGGGCCGCACGGCCGCGCCGGGGCCGACCATGCCCTGGGCGAAGACCGGGTCGGGGACCTCCGACATGGCGACGGCGGTCCCGGGAACCGGGGAGAGCACTTGGAGCACGCAGCACCTCCTGCGGACGGGGCGCGGCCGCCGGCGGCGGACCGCGCCCGGTGAGTGATGTCTGCCGGACCGACCGGGGTCAGTCGAGCAGGTCGTTGATGTCGTCGGTGAGCGCGTCGGCCTCGGGCCCCACCACGACCTGCACGACGTTGCCGGAGATCAGCACGCCGTGGGCGCCGGCGGCCTTGAGCGCCGGCTCGTCGACCTTGGCCGGGTCGCCGACCTCGGTGCGCAGCCGGGTGATGCAGGCCTCGATGTCCTCGATGTTGCCGGCGCCGCCGAGCCCGGCGACGATCGCCGCTGCCTTGTCGGCCATGTGTTCCTCCAGTTCGGTCGTGCGTGGTCCGGTGCCCGGCCGGTCGGCGCGGAGTCCGCGACCGGGGGTGCCGTGGCGCCGGGGACGATTCGAGCTTAAGCGGCGCCGCGGGCGCCGCCCACCCGGCGCCCTGGCCGCGCCGGCTAGGAGGTCTGGGTGACCTTGCCCAGGCCTCGCGGGGAGTCGGGGTCGTATCCCAGCCGCCGCGCCAGCCGCTCGGTGATCAGCTGGGCCGGGACGATGAGCGAGATGGGGGCGAGCCACTCGGGCAGCTCGGGAGCCGGCACGCACAGGTCGCAGGCACCGGCGAGCGCGGAGCCGCCGCCGATGCCGTAGGCGGGCGCGCCCGCCGCGGTGACGCGCTCGGCCAGCGCCACGGTGCCCTCCAGGGTGGGGCCGGAGTTGGCGGCGGTCAGCAGTGCGGGGGTGGAGCGGTCGACCACGGCGATGGGCCCGTGCAGCAGGTCGGCGTAGGACAGGCCCATCGCGTGCAGGTAGCAGGCCTCCTTGAGCTTGAGTGCGGCCTCCAGCGCGGTCGAGAAGGCCATGCCCCGCCCGGAGACGACGGCGCCCTGCACGCCCACGAGGCGCTCGGCGATGGCGTCGGTGTCGTCGGTCGGGCGCGCGAGCACCCGGTCGACGGCCTCGGGGACGGCCTGCAGCTCGGCGGGGTCCAGGTCGGCGCCCAGGCCGAGGGCGAGCACGGCCAGGGCCGCCAGCTGGGTGGTGTAGGTCTTGGTTGCCGGGACCGCGAGTTCGCTGCCGGCGCGGGTGACCATGGCGACGTCGGCGGCGCGGGTCAGGGGGGAGCCCTCGCCGTTGGTGATGCCGACCGTGCGGGCGCCGCAGTCGGCAGCCCAGGCCATGGTGTCGACGATCTCCTCGGTGCGGCCCGACTGGGAGATGGCGACGGCGAGCACCCCGGACAGGTCGACCTTGGCGCCGTAGGTGGTGGCGATGGAGGGCGAGGCCAGGGTGGCCAGGCGGCCGGCGTGGGCCTGGAGCAGGTAGCTGCCGTAGACGGCGGCGTTGTCGGAGGAGCCGCGGGCGATGAACAGGACCTGCCGGGTCTCCCGGCCCAGAGCCGCGATCTCCGGCGTGAGCGGCAGCAGCGTGTCCAGGGTCGCCCGCAGGGCTTGGGGCTGCTCGGCGATCTCCGAGCGCATGACGCTCGCGGTGGTAGTCATCAGATGTCTTCCCTCGGATCCGTCTCGGTGCCGACGCGCCGCTGTGGCCAGCGGATACGGCAGCTCGCCGGATGTCGCCGACGGTGCCGCGGTCCACATATTGACACGCGTGGAGGAGCTGTGGTCTAGTCCGGCCTATACCAGTCATACCAGAATCTCACACGACCGAACAGGCGACCTCCATGGCGATCGACCCCACGAGTCCCGTCCCCAAGTATTCACAGCTGAGGGACCTGCTACTGGACTGGATCGTGGAGACCGGCCTGTCGGTGGACGACCCGATCCCCTCGGAGCGCGAACTCGGCCAGCGCTACGGGCTGTCCCGGATGACGGTCCGCCAGACGATCGACCTGATGGTCTCGGAGGGCAAGCTCTACCGGGTTCCGGGCAAGGGCACGTTCCTGGCCCGCCCCAAGATCGAGATGTCCCTGGCGCTGGCGTCGTTCACCGAGGACATGCGCGCCCGCGGCTACCGCCCCGGTGCCCAGGACCTGGTCCGCCGGGTCCTGCCCGCCAGCGGGAGCACCGCGCGGGCCATGGGCCTCGCGCCCGAGACACCGGTCCACCACATCGAGCGCCTGCGCACCGCCGATGGCGAGCCCATGGCGGTGGAGCGCTCCAACATCCCCGTCGACCTGGCACCCGGTCTGGACCGGCACTCGCTGGCCGGCCGCTCGCTCTACGCGGTGCTGGAGCAGGAGTACGGGATCATCCTCGACTCCGGTGAGCAGACGATCGAGGCCGGCGTCTGCGACCCCGCCGACGCCAAGCTGCTCGGCCTTCCCCAGAACAGCCCCGTGCTGTCCATGCGGCGCCGCAGCTTCGCCAACGGCCGCTGCGTGGAGATGGCCACCTCGCGGTACCGCGCCGACCGCTACACGCTGCACTCGCGCCTCGACCCCCGACGTCCGGGCGGCTCCTGACCACCGCCCGGCCCCACCGCGCACGCATCCGCGCGTACGCACCATCCGACCCGTTCCAACTGGGAGGAACCGTGAGTTCCACTTCGGCAGCCACCGGCGGCCCACCGGCCGCAGGCTCGTCCTCGAAAGTCCTGGGAGTGCTGCAGCGCATCGGCCGCAGCCTGATGATGCCCATCGCCGTCCTGCCGGCGGCGGCGATCCTGCTGCGCCTGGGCCAAGGCGACATGCTCGGCAGCAACGGCGCCGAACCCGGCGGCCTCGCCGACGCCGCCGGCATGGCCTGGATGGAGCCCGTGGCCGGCGTCATCGGCACCGCCGGCGACGCGCTGTTCCAGGCTCTGCCGCTGCTGTTCGCCGTGGGTGTGGCCATCGGCTTCGCCAAGCGCGCCGACGGCTCCACGGCGCTGGCGGCGGTCGTCGGCTACGCCGTGTTCGACCGCGTCACGAAGTACATGTTCTTCAACTTCGACCCCAGCGGCGAACTGCGCGGCACCGTGACGACCTACGACGACGCGGGCACCGAGATCGTCAACTGGGGCGTGAAGAACCCCACCGACGTGCTCGGCGGCATCGTCATCGGCCTGCTCGCCGCCCTGCTGTGGCAGCGCTACTACCGCATCAAGCTGCCTACCTGGCTGGGCTTCTTCGGCGGCCGCCGCTTCGTGCCGATCATCACCGCCGTGGCCTCGCTGCTGCTGGCCGTGGTGTTCGGCTTCGTCTGGCCCACCGTCGGCGGCTGGATCAACGGCCTCGGCGAGTGGATCGTGGGCTCGGGCGCTGTGGGCGCCGGCGTCTACGGCGTCGTCAACCGGCTGCTGCTGCCCTTCGGCCTGCACCACATCGTCAACTCGGTGGTGTGGTTCGTGTTCGGCAGCTACACCGACCCCCAGACCGGCGACGTCTTCCACGGCGAGATCAACCGCTACCTCGCCGGCGACCCCACCGCGGGCGGCTTCCTCTCCGGCTTCTTCCCCGTCCTGATGTTCGGGCTGCCCGCCGCCGCCTTCGCGATGTGGCGCGCCGCCCACCCCAGCCAGCGCGCCGCCGTCGGCGGCATCATGATCTCGGCGGCGCTGACCGCCTTCGTCACGGGCATCACCGAGCCGATCGAGTTCGCGTTCATCTTCATCGCGCCGGTGCTCTTCGTGGTGCACGTCGTGCTCACCGGCATATCGATGGCGATCCTCAACGCCCTGGACGCCCATCTGGGCTTCGGGTTCTCGGCCGGCCTCATCGACATGGTGCTCAACGCCTTCAAGTCGAACACGACGGGGCTGGTGTGGATCCTGCTCATGGGCGTGGTCTACGCCGGGCTGTACTACGTGATCTTCTACTTCCTGATCACGCGCCTGAACCTGCCCACCCCGGGCCGCGAGCCCGCGGAGGAGCAGGCGTCGGTGGCCGCGAACCCGGACGCCTCGGCCGATGCGGATGCTGCGCGCGGCTCGGGTACGTCGAGCGGCTCGGGCGGTGCCGGCGGCGGCAAGGGCGCCGACTGACGCCCCGCGGCGCACCGCCGCGGTCGCCGGCCGGCCGGACGCCCGCACGCGGGTGAGCCGGGGCGGATCCCGCGAGAGGCCTCCGGGATCCGCCGCCGGACGGCGGAGGCCGCGGCACACGGCACAAGCGAGACGGCGACGGCCGCGGCCGGAGTACTCCCACTCCGCCGCGGCCGTCGCCGTCTCGTGCCGGGACCGCGCCCCGCGCCCTCGCTAGGAGGCGCGGTTGCGCGGGTCCCCGTGGCACTTCTTGAACTTCTTGCCCGACCCGCAGGGGCACGGTGCGTTGCGCGAAGCGCCGGCGTAGGCGTCCTCGACGGTCTCGGTGCGGGTGTCGACGCCGCCGTCCTCGGAGGGCGCGGAGTACTGGAGGCGGCTCGGGCGGCTCTGGCCGAAGCCCGGCACCACGAGCTCCTCGCCGCCGTCGTCGACGGCGTCCTTGTCGGCCGCGGCCTCGCGGTCGGCGGCGGCCTCGGCCTCGACGACGTCAGCGGGCTCTAGACCGGCCGACTCGGCTCCGGCCTCGTCCTCGGACTCCTCGCCGGTCTTCACCGCGCCCGCGGCGCCCTCGGCCGGGGTGGTGGTGACGACCGCCCCGCCGGTGCCCGCGGCGGCGACCGCGGCGCTGGCCGGGGTGACCGACGCGCTGGTCTTGCCGCGGACCTGCACCTCGACGTTGAAGAGGTAGCCGACGGACTCCTCCTTGATGGCCTCGAGCATCTCCTGGAACATGTCGAAGCCCTCCCGCTGGTACTCGATCAGCGGGTTGCGCTGGGCCATGGCCCGCAGGCCGATGCCCTGCTGGAGGTAGTCCATCTCGTAGAGGTGCTCGCGCCACTTGCGGCCCATGACCTCCAGGATCACGCGCCGCTCCAGCTCGCGCATGGCCTCGGAGCCCAGCTCCTCCTCGCGCCGCGCGTAGGCCTCGTGGGCGTCCTCCAGCACGCGGGCGGAGATGATGTCGGGCGTCAGCGTGGTGAGCTCGCCGCCGTTGTCCTCGATCAGGTCGTCGACGCTGAAGCTGATCGGGTAGATCTGCTTGAACGCCTTCCACAGCCGGTCGAGGTCCCAGTCGCCGGCGTCGCCCTCGGCGGTGGCGGCGCGGACGTAGCCGTCGAGCACGTCGTCGAGCATGCCCGCCGCCTGGTCCTGCAGGTCGGCGCCTTCGAGGACCTTGTGGCGCTCGGCGTAGATGACCTTGCGCTGGCGGTTGAGGACCTCGTCGTACTTCAGGACGTTCTTGCGGATCTCGAAGTTCTGCGCCTCGACCTGGGCCTGCGCCGACTGGATCGCCTTGGTGACGACCTTGGACTCGATGGGCTGGTCGTCGGGGATGTTCAGCCGGTCGTAGATGAGCTCGACCCGCGCGCTGTTGAACAGCCGCATGAGGTCGTCCTCGAGCGAGAGGTAGAAGCGCGAGAGGCCGGGGTCGCCCTGGCGGCCGGAGCGGCCGCGCAGCTGGTTGTCGATGCGCCGGGACTCGTGGCGCTCGGTGCCCAGAACATAGAGCCCGCCGGCCTCGACGACCTGCTCGTGCTCGCTCTCGACCTCCTTCTTCGCCTTCTCCAGCGCCTCGGGCCAGGCCTCCTCGTACTCCTCCGGGGTCTCCAGCGGGCTCAGGCCGCGCCGCTGCAGCTCCTCGTCGGCCATGAACTCGGGGTTGCCGCCGAGCATGATGTCGGTACCGCGGCCGGCCATGTTGGTGGCGACGGTGACCCCGCTGAGCTTGCCGGCCCGGGCGACGATCGAGGCCTCACGGGCGTGGTTCTTGGCGTTGAGGACCTCGTGGTCGATGCCGCGCCGCTTGAGCATCTTCGACAGCAGCTCGGACTTCTCGACGCTGGTGGTGCCGACCAGGACCGGCTGGCCCTTCTCGTTGCACTCGGCGATGTCGTCGACGACGGCCTCGAACTTGGCGTCCTCGCCCTTGTAGATCACGTCGCGCTCGTCGGCGCGGATCATCGGCTTGTTCGTGGGGATGGGCACCACGCCGATGCCGTAGGTCTGGTTGAACTCCGCGGCCTCGGTGACGGCCGTACCGGTCATGCCGGACAGCTTGTCGTAGAGGCGGAAGTAGTTCTGCAGGGTGATCTTGGCCTGGGTCTGGTTCTCGTCCTTGATCTGGACGCGTTCCTTGGCCTCGATCGCCTGGTGCATGCCCTCGTTGTAGCGGCGCCCGCGCAGGACGCGGCCGGTGAACTCGTCGACGATGAGCACCTCGCCGTCCTTGACGATGTACTCCTTGTCGCGCCGGTACAGCTCCTTGGCCTTGATGGCGTTGTTCAGGAAGCTGATGAGGGGCGTGTTCACCGACTCGTAGAGGTTGTCGATGCCCAGGTAGTCCTCGACCTTGGCCACACCGCTCTCGGTGATGCCGACCGTGCGGTTCTTCTCCTCGACCTCGTAGTCGGTCTCGCGGCGCAGGCGGGGAGCGATCTTCGCGAACTCGGCGTACCACTTCGAGTTCTGCTCGGCGGGGCCGCTGATGATCAGCGGGGTGCGGGCCTCGTCGATGAGGATGGAGTCGACCTCGTCGACGATCGCGAACGGGTGGCCGCGCTGGACCGTCTCCTCCAGCGAGATGGCCATGTTGTCGCGCAGGTAGTCGAAGCCGAACTCGTTGTTGGTGCCGTAGGTGATGTCGGCGGCGTAGGCGGCCTGGCGGTCGGTGCGCGCCATCTCGGGCGCCAGCACGCCGACCTTGAGGCCGAGGAACTGGTAGATGCGGCCCATGTTCTCGGCGTCGCGCTTGGCCAGGTAGTCGTTGGGGGTCACCACGTGCACGCCGTCGCCGGACAGCGCGTTGAGGTAGACGGCGAGGGCCGAGGTCAGCGTCTTGCCCTCACCGGTCTTCATCTCGGCGATGTTGCCGAGGTGCAGTGCCGCGCCGCCCATGAGCTGGACGTCGAAGGGGCGCTGGCCGAGCGTGCGCGTGGCCGCCTCGCGCACAGCGGCGAAGGCCTCGGGCAGCAGGTCGTCGAGCGACTCGCCGTCGTTGTGGCGCTCGCGCAACTCGTCGGTGAGTTCGCGCAGCTCGGTGTCGCTGAGATCGACGAAGTCGTCCTCGATCGAGTTGATCTGGTCCTTCAGCTTGTTGAGCCTGCGCAGAATCTTGCCCTCGCCTGCGCGGAGGACCTTGTCGAGTATGGCTGGCACTTCTTATGCGCTCCTCGCAGATCTGGGCCCGCGTCTGGAGGCGGGACGGATCCTTGACCCCCAGCTTTCCATCTTAGGCGACGGTTCCGCCCCGCCGTGCACTCACGGATGGTCACAGCACCGTCACGGACGCGTCGCCCCCGGTAGGCGGCCGTTTGGGGCCCGCGGATCCGGTTATCCCGCCCATGAAGGGATCGTGCACACCGAACTGGTACCGGGGGGTGCCGTGATGACGGACGGCGAGGGCTCCGAGGCCCCGGCCGAGACCACCGGCGGCCGGCGCGAGGGGCGCGCGAAGCGCGGACGTACGCCCCACCGCTATGTCCGCGGCTACCAGGGTGCGGGCGGCGACTTCGCCCCCACCAACACCCACCGGGGCCGGACGGCCTCGTGGGTCGCCGTGGGGGTGTTCCTCGCCGGTTTCCTGATCGGCGGGATCGGTATCGCGCTTGGCGTGAACTGGTGGCTGATCGGCGCCGGACTGGTGCTGATGGCCGTCGGCGGGGTGCTCTTCCTGGTGACCGACATCTTCACCGACGTGGTGCTGGACGAGCCGCACTACGAGTCGGAGGAGCCGCACAACACCCCGCTGCACCGCATCAAGGCCGAGGACCGGCAGCGCGCGGAGGGCGAGGAGGGCCACCGCGCCGCGGCCGACGACCGGCCGGCCCCCGGCGAGTAGGCCGGCCCGCTGCGGCCGGCGGCAGCGGGGGCCTCCGGTGCGCACCGCCGCGGCAAAGGGGTGCCGCGGCGGTCGCGCGCGGCGGCCCCGCGGAGAGGACACCGGGGCCGCCGTCAGCCGGTCCGGGCCCGGCGGGTCAGTCCACCAGGCGCAGCACGCCGTAGTTGAAGCCCTTGCGGCGGTACACCACGCTGGGGGCGTCGCGCTCCTCGTCGTGGAACAGGTAGAAGTCGTGGCCCACCAGTTCCATCTCCATGAGGGCCTGGTCGATGGTCATCGGTTTGGCTGAATGGAACTTCTCGCGGACGATCACCGGGCCGTCCCCCTTGGTGTCGAGCTCGACGAAGGCCTCGGCGAACTGTTCGTCGACCGCGCTGCCGTCGAACTCGTCGGGCTGCGGGGCGGGGGCGGGCACCGTCGGGGACTTCGCCGCCTCGCCCGGCCCGCGCGCCGGGGCGGCCGCGTCGTTGCCGAGATCGGCGGTCGCGGCGGCGACGGAGACGGGAGCGCGGTTGCCCTTGTGCACCTTGTTGCGGTCGGCGAGCTTGCGGAGCCGCGACTCGATGCGGCCGATCGCAAGGTCGAGGGCGTTGTAGCGGTCGTCGGCGGACGCCTCACTGCGGATGACCGGGCCGGTGGAGCGGATGGTCAGCTCGACCCGCTCGCGCATGTCGGCGAGCTTCGGGTTCCGCTCCTTGGACACCTCCACATCGACGCTCATGCCCTTCTTCTCCCACTTGGAGAGCTTGGTCAGCTTGTTCTCGACGTGCTGCCGGAACTTGTCGCTGACACCGGTGCGCCGACCTTTGACGATGATGTCCACAAGACCCCCTTCAACGCGTGGCCACCGATCACCGGTGGCCCGGCTTCGATCTGCCGCTCCGCGCGGGGCGCGGAGCTCGCTCCGCTGCCTCCTCTCCGCCACCGGGGGGCGCCGCTTCGGCGCCGGGCGGTGACTCGGCTGGTCATTGAGTTTGGCTTTGCGTATACCCACGAGATCACGCCTCATATCCAGTGCGCGTAAAGGAATCCGCACTGGTCAGGCGAGGCTTTCGGACACGGGGCGCAGATCGCCGCACAACGGCGCGCACGCCGGGGGCGTGTTCGGGGCGGTGCGGGGCGCGGCGGGTGGCCGGCGCGGTCCGCGGGCCGGCCGCGGAGGGGCCCTCGCCCGCTCCGCGCGCCGCCCGCGGATGCCACCCGTCCGGCCGACCTGGTCTTCGTCCCCACATCCGCCTGCTGAGGGTTCCGCCGCGCTTGAGCGCGACTACCGCCCTTCTCCCGCGACCGAGGGACATCGGGTCCCTCCGCGAGGCAGGACTTACCTCTAAGCCGCACCGTGATCGGTCGACGAAAAGTCGCCTTACGTGGGCCGTTTCGCCTGCGGCTGGCATCGGCTTGCCGAACGGGCGCCCCTGCGAGGGGGCGCCGTACCCGGCGCAACCACGGACCCGGACGGGTGCCATGCTCTGCACGCTAACCCGAGTTCTGCCAGATGTCAGGTGGCGAACTCCGCCGGTCCACCTCGCGGCGGAGGCCGGACCCGGGCGAAACGCCGTCCGGGGCGCCGGATCGGGACGACGGCACAGTGTCGGCGCGGTCGCGGAACACGGCCCAGCGGGGCGGTCGGCGCAGGTGGCGGGGGATCGCCCGACGCGGTCGCCGCAGGCGAAGGGGCGGTCGCGGCCGGAGGCCCCGGAGAGGGGTCGCGGCAGTCGGGGAATCGGACCGGGGAAGCCGGCCGCGGGCGGAGGCCGCCCGCGCTCGGCGAGGACGGCGCCGCCGACGACCACCGCGCCCGCGCCGCGCAGCGCGCGGGCGGCCTCGGCCAGGGTGGCTCCGGTGGTGAGGACGTCGTCGACGAGCACCACCGGCCGCCCGGCCACCGCGCCCGGGGTGCGCACCGCCAGAGCGCCGGCGAGGTTGGCCCTGCGCCGGTCGCGGTCGAGCCCGACCTGGTCGCTGACGCGGCGGCGGTGCGCCAGTACCGGCTCGGGCGGGAGCCGCACCGCACCGCAGCGGCGCACGGCCGACCGGGCCATCAGCAGCACCGGGTCGTAGCCGCGCGCACGCAGGGCCGCCGGCCGGGCCGGCACGGGCACCAGCAGCGCGCCGGGATGCCGGGCCGCCGCGGCGCAGACGGCCCCGGACAGGCGCGCACCCAGCGGCGCGGCCAGCCCCCGCGCCCCCTGCTCCTTGAACGCCAGCAGCGCGGTGCGCTCCAGGCCGGTGTAGGCGCCCACCGCCCACACCTGCGGGCAGCCCGCGCGGCGGCGGCAGGGCCGGGGACGTGTTCCGAGCGCGCGGGCGCAGTCGGGGCACAGCCGCCCGCCCGGGCGCGCGCACCCGGCGCAGTGGTCGCCCAGCAGCAGGCCGAGAAGTCCGTCGAAGGCGGCCGCGAGGCCGCCCGGTGCGGCACGCGGCGGCGGGAGCCGCGGCCGCGGCGAAGCCCCCTCGGCGGTGGGCGGGCCGGACCGGGGCGGGCGCCCGCGCGGTGCGGACGGCCCGCCGGGGCGGAGGGGCGGCGAGGACCCGGTGCTCTCGTGGCTCATGGCTCCAGGTTCGGCCCGGCGCAGCCTGCGCCGCCACACGGATGTGCACCCTGTGGACGGCGCACGCACCGAACCGCCCCGGACGCCCTCCGCGCCCGCTGCGGGCCGCGCGGGCCGGCGGCGGGTCAGCCCGGGTAGACGGGGTTGGTACCGACGCCGACGCGCTTCCAGTTGATGCGGTCGTCGGTCATCCAGACGTTGTCGTCCTCGGTGCCCGACAGCAGCGGCAGCCCCGGCGCGGCGGCGATGCCGCCCATGTCGGTGCCCGGGGGCGCACCCGCGCTGGTGGTCTCGGTGCTGCCGTCCAGCGACACCAGGTAGCTCTGCTCGGCGCCCTGCTCGACGTGGCCGACCACGGCGAGCTGGTCACCGCCCCGCCACGCGACGTCGGTGATCTCCTCCAGCTCGGTGGCCAGCGGGAACTCGCCGCTGAGGGTGACAGCGCCGTCGGAGTGGACGACGCGGCCCACCGAGAGGTGCGACGCGCCCTTGCCGTCGCTGCTGAGGACCGCGGCCCGGGTGCCGTCGCGGGACATCCGCAGCGCGGTGACCCGGCTCTCCGCGAGGTCGGGGGCGTCCACCTCGACGGGGTCGGTCCCACCGCGCAGCATCCACACGCGGGTGCCGACGTCTCCCGCCTCGCCTCCCGAAGGTGAGGCCGTAGGCGAAGGGGTGCCGCGCTCGGTGTCCTCGGTGACCGCCTCGGAGTCCTGCTGCTGCTGGTTGTCGTCGTTCTCGCGGCCGGTGGAGACGTCCTCGGTCACCCACAGGTTGCCGTAGCCGTCCCAGGACAGCGACGTGTAGTCGCCGCCCGAGAGCACGGGGGTGTAGTCGCTGCCCTCGCTGGTGCCGGCGACGAGGACCTCCTTGCCGCCCGCGCGGATGCCCGCCACCTGGTCCTCGTCCAGCGACACCGCGTGCTGCTCCAGGGCGGCCTGGCCGGCGCCCGGCGCCCCCGCGACCCGGCTCTCGGTGAGCTGGGCGTCGCGGCTGTCGCTCTCCAGCGCCCACATCTGGCCGTCGCGCACGAAGTAGGCCCGCAGGCTCCCGGTGACCCCCGCGGGGTTGACCGAGTCCCAGTCGCCCTTGCCGGTGTGCAGGTTCTCGCTCTCGTCGGCCGGGATCTCGATCTCCTGGCCGCCCACCCGCAGCGTCAGCTCCTCCACCTCGGGGAGCTGGCGCAGCGTCCACACCAGCTGCGCCCGCATGCCGAAGCGCTGCGTCGTGCCTCCGGAGGCGTTGTCGACCTCGACCGTCACGGTGCCCGAATCGTAGGCGACGTCGGCCGTCGCGTCCTCGGGGAAGGCCGACTCCACCGCGTCGTCCAGCCAGCTGGTGGGGCCCGACACCAGCATCTTGACCAGCCGGGTGGCCGAGCGGTCGCTGCTGACCGGCAGGAAGACCGCGTCGGGCACGAGGGTGCTGCGGTCGCGGTTGAAAAAGTACAGGTTCAGCGGCCGGTAGACGAGGTCGACGTCGCTGCGGCTGAGCACCAGGTGCTCGGGCGGGTCGGAGATCCGCCACTGGTCGTCGCCGTTGCGGACCAGGTCCAAAGTGACGTCGATGACCTGGCCGGCGTCGGCGGGCGTGTACTGCCCGCCGGCGTCGATGGTGGCGAGCTGGCTGCTGAGCAGCCGAACCTGAGCGCTCTCGCCGTCGTCGGCGACCTCGGCGTCCAGGGCCAGCTTGTCGCTGTCCTCGTAGACCAGGACGCGGCCGCTGGGCAGCCAGTCGGAGCGCGTCTTGGGCGCCAGGTACTCGCGGGCGGCGCTGTGGTTCTCCTCGAAGCTGCCCATGCTCTTGAGGAAGCCGCGCACGAGGCCTTCGGGCTCGACGTCGCGCTGGGGGCCGGGCGGGATCTGGCGCACGTAGCCGCTGCCGCTCAGGGAGCCGGCGGCGCCGCCCTCGCCCTCGACGACCGGGCCGCCGCTGGGCACCGTCGCGCACGCCGACAGGCCTAGGGCCAGCAGGGCGGCGGCGACGCCGGCGCGGCGCGTGCGCCTGAGGGACGCGCTGTGGGCGGTGGTCACGAGACCTCCTCGTGTGCGCCGGCCTCGACGCGTTCGGCGGCGGTGTCAGCGGGTCCGGTGCCCGGGGCGCCCTCGCCCATCGACGCCGAGAACCCGCGGACGCGCCCGGTGGCCATCTCCGGCGGCGCCAGCGGTAGCGGGGAACCGCGCAGCTCCTGGCCCTCGCGGCGCGGCAGCGACAGGCGGAACTGCGACCCCTTGCCGGGCATGCCCCAGGCCTGCAGCCAGCCGCCGTGCAGCTGGGCGTCCTCCTTGGCTATGGCCAGGCCCAGGCCGGTGCCCCCGGTGGTGCGCGCCCGCGCCGGGTCGGCCCGCCAGAACCGGTCGAAGCACAGGTGCTCCTCGCCCTCCTTGAGGCCCACTCCGAAGTCGCGCACGCCCACGGCGACGGCGTCGCGGTCGCCGGCCGCGGTGACGATGACGTCCTTGCCCTCGCTGTGCTCGATGGCGTTGACGATGAGGTTGCGCAGGATGCGGTTGATGCGGCGCGCGTCGAACTCGGCGGTGCAGGGCTCGGCCGGCAGCCGCATGACGACCTTGATGCCGGACTTCTCGGCGATCTGCTCGGCATCGCCGACGGCCTTCATCACGGCGTCGCGCACGTCCACCCGCTCCATCGACAGCGTGGCGGCGCCCGCGTCGTGCCTGCTGATCTCCAGCAGGTCGGCCAGCAGCTCCTCGAACCGCTCCAGCTGGCTCTGCAGCAGCTCGACCGAGCGGCCCATGTGGGGCTCCAGCTCGTCGCGGTCCTCGTACAGCAGGTCGCCGGCCATGCGGATGGTGGTGAGCGGGGTGCGCAGCTCGTGGGAGACGTCGGAGGCGAACTGGCGCTGCACCTGCGAAAGCTCCTCCAGCTCGCGGATCTTCTCCTGGAGGTTGCCGGCCATGTCGTTGAAGGACAGCGCGAGGCGGGCGAGGTCGTCCTCGCCGCGGACCCTCATGCGCTCCGAGAGGTCGCCGGCCGCCAGCCGCTCGGCCGAGCCGGCGGCGGCCCGGACGGGGTTCACGACCTGGCGCGTGACGATGTAGGCGATCACCGCCAGCAGCAGGATCAGCACGGTGCCGACGAAGAAGACCGTGTTCTGCACCAGGTCGAGCATCTGCTGCTCGTGGTCCAGCGGGAACAGGTAGTACAGCTCGTAGGTGTTGGACAGCCGCGCGCCCACGACCAGGCCGGGGGCCCGGTAGTCGTCGTCGACGATCTGGGTGTAGGTGACGTACTGCTCGCCCAGCTCCGAGCTCGGGCTGACCTCTTCGCGCAGCCGCTGGGGGACGCTGGACTCCTCGACCGTGGCGTAGCCCCGCAGACCGCCCACCGTGGGCAGGATGACCACCTCGTAGAGGCCGGTCGTGCCGCTGTGGTTGCTCAGCTCGGTCGTGATCTCCTTGGCGCGGCCGTCCTGGTCGGTGCTCTGGTCGCCTTCCTGCATGATGCTGACGGCCGTGTCCAGCCCGGTCTTGTGGTCGTTGAGCGCGGCCTCGCGCTTGGCGTCGAGCAGGCCGGTCAGCACCTGCTGGACCAGGAAGAACCCGAGGACCGCGGTGACCAGGGCGGAGATGAGCAGGGTCGTCGTGACCACGCGGAGCTGCAGCGAGCGCCGCCAGCGCGAATGCACGGCGCGGACCAGGGCGCGGGCGCCACGCTGCGCGGTCACGTAGCAGCGCAGCGGAAACGCGGCGATGCGGTGCCAGCGCGACCGCGCGGCGCCCGGACCGCCGTCCGGCTGCGCCGCGTAGGCGTGCTGAGTGCCGTCATCGCCCGTCACCTGTGCCGTCCCGCCGGAATCAGGCGGTGCCCGCCTTGTAGCCGACACCGCGCACGGTGACTACGACCTCGGGATGCTCCGGGTCCTTCTCGATCTTGGCCCGCAGCCGCTGCACGTGCACGTTGACCAGCCGGGTGTCGGCCGCGTGCCGGTAGCCCCACACCTGCTCCAGCAGGACCTCGCGGGTGAAGACCTGGCGCGGTTTGCGGGCCAGGGCCACCAGGAGGTCGAACTCCAGCGGGGTGAGGCTGATCGGCTCGCCGTCGCGGCGCACGGCGTGGCCGGCGACGTCGATGGTGATGTCGCCGATCTGCAGCACCTCGGGGGCCGGCTCCTCGGTGCGGCGCAGCCGCACGCGCACCCGGGCCACCAGCTCCTTGGGCTTGAACGGCTTGACGATGTAGTCGTCGGCGCCGGACTCCAGGCCCAGCACTATGTCCACGGTGTCGCTCTTAGCTGTGAGCATCACGATCGGCACGCCCGACTCCGCGCGGATCTGCCTGCACACGTCGATTCCGTCGGCGCCGGGCAGCATCAGGTCCAGCAGCACGAGGTCGGGCTTGGTCTCGCGGAAGGCCTCCATCGCCTTGTCGCCGTCGTGCACGAACGACGGCTCGAAGCCTTCGCCTCGGAGGACGATGCCCAACATCTCAGCGAGAGCGAGGTCGTCGTCGACGACCAGTACGCGTCCCTTCATGGGTGTATCCGGCACGAGCTCCTCCTCCCACGTCGGAGGCGCGGCAGCTCGCGCCTTCTCCTTTCTGGACACTCAAGCGGCAGTACTTCGGACACTTTCGCCGGGTCCCTTGTGGGAGCCGTCCTCCCCACTAACCTTGCCATCTTCGGACCGGGCTTCGCCCGGGCTCGCCCGCTGAGGAGCCGGTGCCGGAGGGCGCGCCCCGCGCCCCCGGCGGCCGCCCCGCGCGACGGGTCGCACGCGCCACCCTGCCGCCTGCGCCGCCCCGCGTCCAGATGTGCGGACCCGCGGTGCCTGCGCAGCCTGCGCCGACTTGATCGGCCGATAACAGAAAGCATACAAAACGAATGAACCGGAGCGGAGTTCCCGAAGCTCCGCGGGCGTTCGGAACGCCCGCCGGCGCCCGCGTCCCGGTACCCGTGGCATAACCCCGTGGCATAACGTGGAGACCGCCACCGCCCCGAGCACGACCAGGACCGCTACGGAGGACCGATTCCGATGAGCCACGACGACGGCCGGCACTGGCGGGCGCCGGGGTCGGACCCCGGTTCCGGCCAGCCGAGCGATGCGGCGGGCGCTCCGGGTCCGGGAGGCTGGTGGGCGCCTCCCGGCGAGGACGCACCCGCTCCCGGCGGCGGGTGGTCGGCTCCCGGCGGCTCCGGCGGCGCGGCCCCGGGCTACGGCCAGGGCCAGGCGCCCCCGGGCCCCCATCCCTACGGCGGCGCCCCCGGCGGCCACCCGCCCGCCGCCCCGCCGCCCGGCCACGGCCGGCCCTGGGCGCCGCGTCCCGGCGTGGTCGCGCTGCGGCCGATGACCCTCGGCGACGTGTTCAACGGCGCGTTCGGCTACATCCGGCAGAACCCCAAGGCCACACTGGGCCTCGCGCTCATTGTCACCGCGCTCTTCAGCATCGTCACCTCCATCGGCCTGGGCGGCTACCTCAGCGACTACGGCACGATCGTGCAGGAGACGCTGGAGGACCCCTACGGTCCGACCGCCGACGACCCGATGCCCTTCGAGCTGTGGTCGATCGTGGCGATGTACTCCGGCGCACTGCTGGGCTACGTCGGCCAGATCGTGCTGACCGGACTGCTCGCGGCGGTCGTCGGCCTGGCGGTGCTGGGGCGCAGGCTGTCGATGCGCGAGGCGTTGCAGGTGGCGCGCGGCCGGATGCTCGCGCTCTTCGGCGTCGCCCTGCTGCTCCTGCTGCTGAGCGTGCTGTGGACGGCCCTCGTCGTCGGCCTCGTCTTCGGCGCGGTGCTGCTCGGCATCGCGGTCCACCCCGCCGTGGGCGTGGCCGTGGGAGTCCTGGGCGTGCCCGCCCTCGTCGTGCTGGCCGTGTGGATCTACGTGCGCACCTCGCTGGCGATGCCGGTGGCGGTGCTCGAGCGCGCCGGCCCCGCGTCGGCCCTGGCACGCTCCTGGCGGCTGACGCGCCGCAGCTGGTGGCGGGTGTTCGGCATCCTGCTGCTGGCGCAGGTCCTCGTCAGCTTCGTGGTGAACCTGCTGTCCACGCCTTTCACGGTTGTGGCGGCGGTGCTGTCCTTCGTGGTCCCCGACGCAGCGTGGGCGCCGGTGGCCACGACCGCGCTCGCCTATCTCGGCACCGTCCTGGCCGGCACCCTGGGAACGCCGTTCGTCATCGGCGTCACCACCCTTCTCTACGTCGACCTGCGCATGCGCCGCGAAGGACTCGACCTGAGGCTGCAGGCCGCCGCGCAGTCGGGCGAGCGGGTCGACGCCGACGTGTACGTCCCCGACGACGCGGCGCCGGGCGCGGCCGCACCCGCGCCCGCGCCCGCTCACCCCGGGCCCAGCGCCTACGGCCCGGGCAGCGGCGGATACCCGCCGCCCGGCGGCCCCTACTACGGCGAGGGCGGCGCACCCTACGGCGGCGCGCAGCCGGGCATGCCCCAGGGCGGCCACCCGGCCCAGGGGCCCGGTGGCCACCCGGCCCAGGGGCCCGGCGGCCACCCGCAGGAGGGCTACGGCCGGGGCGGCCCGGGCCACGGCGGCCCGGGGACCTCCGCCTGATGGGGACCCCTCTGCTCGCGGCGGCCGTCGTCGGGCGCGAGGAAGGGCAGCGGCTGGCCCGCGAGGAGCTGTCCAAGCGCATCTACGGCGAGGCGCGGCCGAGCCTGCTGGACATAATCTGGCAGCGCATCAACGAGTGGCTCTCCGGTGTCGAGATCTACGGCCCGACCGGCTGGTGGACGCTGGGCCCGCTGCTCATGGTGCTGGTGGGCCTGGTCGTGGCCCTGCTGGTGTACATGCGCCCGGCCCGCCGCGCCCGCCGCAGGAAGCCCATCGACGAGGCCGCGCCGCTGACCGCCGCCGACCACCGCGCCGCCGCCGAGCGCCACGCCGCCCAGGGCGAGTTCGGCGCCGCGGTCCGCGAGCGGCTGCGCGCCGTCACCCGCGAGCTGGAGGACGGCGCCGTGATCACGCCGCGCCCCGGCAGGACCGCCACCGAGCTGGCCGCCGAGACCGGCGCCGTGCTGCCGCGGCTGCGCGAGAGCCTCTACGCCGCCGCCGAGACCTTCAACGACTCCGCCTACGGCCAGCGCACCGCCACCGCCGATGGCTACCGGCTGCTCACCGAGCTCGACGAGCAGGTGCGCCGCGCCCGTCCCGAGGAGGCGGCCGCCGGCCCGGCGCAGACCCCGGGGACCACCTCGTGAGCGCGCCCGCCGCCGCACCCGCCCCGCCGGCGGAGCCCTCGGAGCGCATATCGCCCGGGGCGGGAGAGCTCTGGCGGCGCGTGCGCGGGCCCGCCGCCTTCATCGCCGCCCTCCTCGTGCTGGCCGTGCTGATGTCGCTGGGGGCCCGGGAGCCCCGGGAGGGCCCGTTGGAGCCCGAGGGGCCCAACCCCGAGGGCAGCCGCGCGCTCGTGCAGATCCTGCGGGACCGCGGCAGCGACGTCACCGTCGCCCGCACCACCGAGGACGCGCTGCAGGCGGCCGGACCCGGCACCGTCACCGTGCTGGCCGGCTCGCACCGACTGCCGCGCGACCAGGTCGGCAGGCTCGCCGACGGGCTCGGCGACCGGATCCTCGTCCGCCCCACCACCCCGGCGCTGGAGGCGCTGGCGCCGGGCGTGCGGACCACCGGGCGCACCGAGGAGCAGACATTGCGGCCCCGCTGCGGGCTCGCGGCCGCCCGGGCCGCCGGTGCGGCGGACATCGGCGGCGAGGTCTACACGGTCCCCCAGGGCGGCCGGGGCTGCTACCCGGCCGAAGGGGGGCACGCGCTGGTGCGCGTCACCGGCGGGCACACCACCACCGTGCTGGGCAGTCCCGCGCCGCTGACCAACGCCGACCTGGCCGGCGAGGGCAACGCCGCTCTGGCGCTGTCGCTCGTGGGCGAACGCGACGTGGTGTGGCTGCGCCCCGACCCCGTGCCCGAGCAGGGGAAGTCGGGGCTGTGGGACCTGGTGCCGCTCTCGGTCCGGATGAGCCTGGTGCCGCTGTGCGCGGCGCTGGTGCTGCTCGCCCTCTGGCGCGGCAGGCGGCTGGGCCCGCTGGTGACCGAGCGGCTGCCGGTGGTGGTGCGCGCCTCGGAGACCACCGAGGGCCGCGCCGGGCTGTACGCCGCGCGGCGGGCCCGCGACCGCGCCGCCGACGCTCTGCGCTCGGGGACGCTGCGCCGGATCAGGCCCGCGCTGGGCCTGGGCCCCGACACCGCGCCCGGCGCCGTGGTGGAGGCGGCGGCCGCGCGCTCGGGCATGCGGCCGTCCCACATCGGCGCCCTGCTGTACGGCCCGGGCGAACCGGGGACCGCCGACCCCTACACTGCCGACGACCAGGGTCTGGTGCGGCTGACCGACGAGCTGGACGGGCTGGAGGGGCGGCTGCGGTGACGCCCGTGCGCACCGGCGCTCCCGGCGGCGCCCGCCAACCGAAACCGCCGCTGCCGACTCCGCTGACCGAGGGAGACCACAAGTGACCGCCTTCCCCGCCGACGGCCCGCCCGAGCCCGGGCAGGCCGAACAGGCCAGAGCCGCGCTGACCGCGCTGCGCCACGAGGTCGCCAAGGCCGTCGTGGGCCAGGAAGAGACCGTGACCGGCATGGTCGTGGCGCTGCTGTGCCGCGGCCACGTGCTGATGGAGGGCGTGCCGGGCGTCGCCAAGACGCTGCTGGTGCGCGCGGTCTCGGCTGCACTGTCGCTGGAGCACAAGCGCGTCCAGTTCACCCCCGACCTGATGCCGGGCGACGTCACGGGCTCGCTGGTCTACGACTCGCGCACCTCCAAGTTCGAGTTCCACGAGGGGCCGGTCTTCACCAACCTGTTCCTGGCCGACGAGATCAACCGGACGCCGCCCAAGACGCAGGCGGCGCTGCTGGAGGCCATGGAGGAGCGCCAGGTGACCGTCGCGGGCGAGCCGGCGGCGCTGCCCGACCCCTTCGTCGTGGCCGCCACCCAGAACCCGGTGGAGTACGAGGGCACCTATCCGCTGCCCGAGGCCCAGCTCGACCGGTTCCTGCTCAAGCTGGTGGTCTCGCTTCCCGAGCGCGCCCACGAGGTCGACATGCTGGGCCGCCACGCCGCGGGATTCGACCCCGGCGACCTGGACGCGGCCGGGCTGCGGCCGGTGGCGGGCGCCGAGGACCTGCGCGCCGCCCGGGCGGCCGTGGCCGCGACCGCGGTCGCGCCCGAGGTGCTGGGCTACATCGTCGACATCTGCCGCGCCACCCGCGGCTCACCCTCGCTCCAGCTGGGCGCCTCCCCGCGCGGCGCCACCGCGCTACTGCGCACGAGCCGGGCCTGGGCGTGGCTGTCCGGGCGCGACTACGTCACCCCCGACGACGTCAAGGCGCTCGCCAAGGCGACGCTGCGGCACCGGGTGGCGCTGCGCCCCGAGGCCGAACTGGAGGGTGCCACGAGCGCGGGGGTGCTCGACGGTGTGCTGGCGTCGGTGCCGGTGCCCCGCTGATCCACAGCCCCGCGGCGGGCGGCCCACCGCCTCCGCACAGGTCGAAAGGCACGGAAGGGAGCGAGGATGGCGATCACGGGGCGTGCGGTGCTTGCCGCCTTCGCCGCCGCGCTCGCGGTGCTGGTGGCGGGCGCGGTCGGGGCCTGGATCGCCTGGGCGGTGCCGGGTCTGCTCGCGGCGGCGGTCCTGGCCGACGTTCTCCTGGCACCCAGCCCGCGCGCCCTGCGCTTCGAGCGCTCCGGCGACACCTCCGTCCGGCTGGGTGAGACCGCCGAGGTGGCGCTCGTGGTCGCCAACCCCGCGCGCCGCCGGCTGCGCGGCGTACTCCGCGACGCGTGGGCGCCCAGCGCCGGCGCGCGGCCGCCGCGGCGGCCGGTACGCGTGCCCGGCGGCGGCCGGGTACGGGTGGTGACCGAGCTCACTCCCACCCGCCGCGGCGACCAGGCGGCCGCCGGGGTCACGGTGCGCAGCCTCGGGCCGCTGGGGCTCGCCGCACGCCAGTGCACCCACGCGGTGCCGTGGACGGTGCGGGCGCTGCCGCCCTTCCACAGCCGCCGGCACCTGCCGGGCAAGCTCTCGCGGCTGCGCGAGCTGGACGGCCAGCACACCGCGCTTGTGCGCGGCCAGGGCAGCGAGTTCGACTCCCTGCGCGAGTACGTGCCCGGCGACGACGTGCGCTCGATCGACTGGCGCGCGACCGCCCGCAGGGACGCGGTCGTGGTGCGCACCTGGCGGCCCGAGCGCGACCGCAGAATCCTGCTGGTGCTCGACACCAGCCGCACCTCGGCCGGACGGGTGGGCGACGTGCCGCGCCTGGACCACGCCATGGACGCCGCACTGCTGCTGGCGGCCCTGGCGGGCCGCGCCGGCGACCGGGTGGACCTGCTGGCCTACGACCGCCGGGTGCGCGCCCAGGTGCGCAGCCAGGGGCGCGGCAGCCGCGTCCCCCAGATCGTGCAGGCGATGGCGCCCCTGGAGGCCGAGCTGGTGGAGTCCGACCCCGCCGGCCTGGTCGCCACGATCCTCGGCGGGCACAGCCGGACCCGCCAGCTGGTGGTGCTGCTGACCGACCTGAACGCGGCCGCGCTGGAGGAGGGCCTGCTACCGCGGCTGCCCGCGCTGACCTCGCGGCACATGCTGATGGTCGCGGCCGTGGGCGATCCCCGGGTGAGCGAGATGGCCGCGGCGCGCGGCACCGCCCGGGCCGCCTACGAGGCCGCGGCGGCCGAGCGCGCGCTGGGCGAGCGCAGCCGCATCACCGCCGAGCTGCGCCGCCACGGCGTGGAGGTCGTCGACGCCGACCCCGAGCACATCGCGCCGGCGCTGGCCGACGCCTACATCGGCCTCAAGGCCCAGGGGCGGCTGTAGCCGCCGACGCTCCCGCCCCGGTCGCTCAGCCCGCGACCGGGGCCGCCTGCGGCGCGGCGGCGATGTCGCCGGTCACGCCCCGGTTGTGCGCGGCGCGGCCGACGACGAACACGTAGGCCAAGAACAGCAGCTCGGCGGCCACACCGATGCCGATGCGCAGCCAGGTGGTGTGCACCCAGCCGGTCACCAGGCCCTCGATCAGGCCGGAGACGAACAGCACGAGCACCAGGCCGAGCGCGACCGCGATGGCCGGACGCGCTTCCTCGCCCAGCGCGCGCAGGCGGGGGCGCGGTCCGGGCGCGATGAGGGTCCAGCCGAGCTTGAGGCCCACGCCCGCGGCGACGAACACCGCTGTCAGCTCCAGCAGCCCGTGCGGCAGGATCAGGCCGAGGAAGACGTCGCCCTTGCCGTTGGCGAACATCATCCCCGCGCCCACACCCAGGTTCGCGCCGTTGAGCGCGAGCACGTAGACGGTGGGCAGGCACAGGAACACGCCGAGGATGAGCGCCTGGGCGGCGGCCCAGGCGTTGTTGGTCCACACCTGGGCGGCGAAGGAGGCGCCGGGGTGCTCCACGTAGTAGTTGGCGAAGTCGTTCTCGACGTAGGCGCGGATCTCCTCGGGGGTCCCGACCGCGGCCAGCACTTGCGGGTCGGTGGCGATCCAGGCCGCGATCACGGCGGAGAAGGCGACGGTGCCCAGGCCGGCGGCGATCCACCACCACCGCAGCCGGTACAGCACGGCCGGGAAGGTGTCGGTGAAGAACCGCGCGGCGTCGTGCCAGGAGGACTCGTGGGCGCCTGTGGCGGCCGAGCGCGCCCGCGCCACCAGCCCGGAGAGGTGGCCGACCAGCCCGGGGTCCTGGCCCGCGGAGCGCACCACCGACAGGTGCGTGGAGACGCGCTGGTAGAGGTCGACCAGCTCGTCGACCTCCGTGCCGCTGAGGCGGCGGCGCCGGCGCACGAGGCTGTCGAGGCGTTCCCACTCGGGGCGGTGCGCGGCGGCGAAGACGTCCAGATCCACGCGGGCGACTCTACCGGCAGCCCCTGCGGCCGCGTGTCGGCGGCCGTGCGGGCACGGCCCCGCGGAACGGTCCGGGGCCGGCGGGACCGCGGGAGGCGTGCGTGTCACCGGCGCCGGCCGTCTCCTGACAGACTGGAGGGAGCACGGCAGGCGGGACGAATGGGGCGCGCCCGCAGCGGACCTACGGAGGCGGACAGCGGTGGCATACGCGGGCGGTGGACTCCCCGACGACCAGTCGTCCCTGGTCACCGGCGACGCTGTCGTACTGGACCTGCGCCCGGCCGGCTTCGCCAGCCGCATGACGGCCCTGCTCGTCGACGCCGCCGTCCAGGTCGTGGCCCTGTTCGCCGCCGCCGCGCTGACCGCACTGGTGGCGAGCGGGCTGGACGCCGCGGCCACGGCCGCGGTGAACCTGGGACTGAGCGTGCTGGTGCTGGTTGGCTATCCCACCGCGATGGAGACCCTCACCCGCGGGCGCTCGCTGGGCAAGATGGCGCTGGGGCTGCGGGTCGTGGGCACCGACGGCTCCCCGGAGCGCTTCCGCCAGGCACTGGGCCGGGCGCTGGCCGGTGCGGTGGAGATCTGGATCACCTCCGGCGTCGTCGCCCTGATCACGTCGCTGGTCAACCGCGACGGCCGCCGGGTGGGCGACTTCGTCGCCGGCACTCTGGTGGTGCACGAGCGCGCCGCCCGGCGCCCCGACGACCGCCTGCCGATGCCTCCGCACCTGGCCGACTGGGCGCGCGGCGCCGAGCTGTCGCAGCTGTCGCCGGAGACAGCGGGCATGGCCCGCCAATACCTGCTGCGCTTCGGCGAACTGGCCGAGGAGTCGCGCTACCGGATGGGCGTGCGCATCGCCGACCTGGTGGCCGCCTCCGTCAGCCCTCCGCCGCCGCCCGGCACCACTCCCCCGGAGTTCCTCGCGGCGGTGCTGGCCGAGCGCCGCCGCCGCGAGGAGGAGCGCCAGGCCCGGCTGCGCGAGCAGAACCCGGAGGCCCGGCAGGGCCCCGGCGGTCCGCCCGGGCCGGCCGCCTACGGCCCGGGCGGACCGCCGGCGCAGGCACCCTACGGCGGGTACCGGCCGCAGGCGCCGGGCGGGGACCACCGCGGCGCACCCGACGGCGGCCGCGGGCCGGGCTAGCCCAATCCGCCGGTCACGGCCGCGGGCAGGCGCCCGCGGCTCACTCCTGCCAGGAGTTGAGGTAGTCCTCCTGCTCGGGGGTCAGCCGGTCGACGCCCACGCCCAGGGCCTCCAGCTCCAGGCGCGCCACCTCGGTGTCGATGCCGCCCGGCACCTCCAGGACGCCGGGCTGCAGGTCGGCGGCGCTGCGGGCCAGCCAGGCCACCGTCAGCGCCTGCACCGAGAAGGACATGTCCATCACCGCGGCGGGGTGGCCCTCGGCGGCACCCAGGTTGACCAGGCGCCCCTCGGCCAGAAGCACGATCCGGCGGCCGTCGGCCAGGACGTACTCGTCGGCCTGCGGGCGCACCTCTCGGCGGATGTCCACGGACATCGCCTCAAGGGCGGGCAGGTCGATCTCGACGTCGAAATGGCCCGAATTGGCCAGCACCGCGCCGTCCTTGAGCGAGGCCAGGTGCTCGGCGCGGACCACATCGCGGTTTCCGGTCACCGTGACCAGGACGTCGCCGATGGGCGCCGCCTCGTCCATGGGCAGCACCGTGTAGCCCTGCATCACCGCGTCCAGCGCCTTGACCGGGTCGACCTCGGTGACGACCACGCGCGCGCCCATGCCGCGGGCGCGCTCGGCCAGGCCGCGCCCGCAGTAGCCGAACCCGGCCACGACGACGGTGCGGCCGGCGATCATCGCGTTGGTGGCGCGCATGATGCCGTCGAGGGTGGACTGGCCGGTGCCGTAGCGGTTGTCGAACATCCGCTTGGTGGCGGTGTCGTTGACCGCGACCATCGGCAGCTTCAGCGCGCCGTCGGCGCGCATCCGCCGCAGCCGGATGACGCCCGTGGTGGTCTGCTCGCAGCCGCCCAGCGCCTCGTCGAGCAGTTCCGGGCGCTCCATGTGGGCGATGTTGACCAGGTCGCACCCGTCGTCCAGCAGCAGGTGCGGGCGGCGTTCCAGGACGGCGGCCAGGTTGCGGTCGTAGGAGGCGGGGTCGATGCCCGCCCGCGCGTAGACCGAGATCCCGTACTCGGCGACCAGGGCCGCCGCGGTGTCGTCCTGGGTGGACAGCGGGTTGGAGGCCGCGAGCGCGATCTCGGCGCCGCCGCCGCTCAGCGCCCGCAGCAGGTTGGCGGTCTCGGCCGTGACGTGCATGCACGCGGCGACGCGCAGGCCCGCCATCGGCCGGTCCGCGGCGAAGCGGTCGTGCACCTTGCGCAGCACCGGCATCGCGCGCTCGGCCCATTCGACGCGGCGGACCCCGGCCTGGGCCAGGCCGAGGTCCGCGACGTCACTGTCTGGGAATGCCATCCGGGGAGTGTCCCAGATCCCGTGTAACCCGTACCGCTACTAGTAGCGGTAGTGGTCGGGCTTGTAGGGGCCGGCCACGTCGACGCCGATGTAGGCGGCCTGCTCCTTGGTGAGCTCGGTCAGGCGCACGCCGAGGGCGTCCAGGTGCAGCCGGGCGACCTTCTCGTCCAGCAGCTTGGGCAGCGTGTAGACGTCGAGCGGGTACTCGGCGCTCTTGGTGAACAGCTCGATCTGGGCGATCGTCTGGTTCGTGAAGCTGTTGGACATCACGAAGCTGGGGTGACCGGTCGCGTTGCCCAGGTTGAGCAGGCGGCCCTCCGACAGCACCAGGATGGTGTGGCCGTCGGGGAACGCGTACTCGTGGACCTGCGGCTTGATCTCGGTCTTCTTGATGCCCGGGGTCTTCTCCAGGCCGGCCATGTCGATCTCGTTGTCGAAGTGGCCGACGTTGCCGACGATGGCCTGGTGCTTCATCCGCTTCATGTGGTCGGCGGTGAAGATGTCGAAGTTGCCGGTGGTGGTGATGAAGATGTCGGCGGTCTCGATGTAGTCCTCGACCCGGGCGACCTCGTAGCCGTCCATGGCGGCCTGGAGGGCGTTGATCGGGTCGATCTCGGTGACGACCACGCGGGCGCCCTGGCCGCGCAGCGCGTCGGCGGAGCCCTTGCCGACGTCGCCGTAGCCGGCGACCAGCGCGATCTTGCCGCCGATCAGGACGTCGGTGGCGCGCATGATGCCGTCCGGCAGCGAGTGGCGGATGCCGTACTTGTTGTCGAACTTGCTCTTGGTGACCGAGTCGTTGACGTTGATCGCCGGGAAGAGCAGCTTGCCGTCGCGGTGCATCTCGTAGAGGCGGTGCACACCGGTGGTGGTCTCCTCGGTGACGCCCTTGATGCGCGAGGCGACGCGGGTCCACTTCTGCGGGTCGGCCGCGACGCTCTTCTTGAGGAGGCTCAGGAAGACCTTGAACTCCTCGGCGTCGTCCTCGCTGGGCGACGGCACGGCGCCGGCCTTCTCGAACTCGGCGCCCTTGTGGACGAGCATGGTGGCGTCGCCGCCGTCGTCCAGGATCATGTTGGGGCCTTCGCCACCGGGCCAGGTCAGCGCCTGCTCGGTGCACCACCAGTACTCTTCGAGGGTCTCGCCCTTCCAGGCGTAGACCGGCACGCCCTGGGGGTTGTCCGGGGTGCCGTTGGGGCCGACCACCGCGGCGGCGGCGGCGTGGTCCTGGGTGGAGAAGATGTTGCAGCTGACCCAGCGGACCTCCGCGCCGAGCGCGACGAGGGTCTCGATGAGGACGGCCGTCTGCACGGTCATGTGCAGGGAGCCCATGATCTTCGCGCCCTTGAGCGGCTGAGAGGCGCCGTACTCGGCGCGGGTGGCCATGAGCCCCGGCATCTCGTGCTCGGCGAGCCGGATCTCCTTGCGCCCGAACTCGGCGAGGGACAGGTCAGCGACTTTGTAGTCGAAGGACATGCGTCTTTACTCCTCCTGGGTGGATGCGCACCGAGTCTAGGACGGGGTGCCCGACCGAAGCACGACCACGGGAGCGAATTTGACGCTGCGGTGTCAGATTCCCTGTGCCGGAACGCTCCGAAGGACTACAGTTGCTACCCATGGCGCACCCAGACAATCGCGCGACAACCTCCTATTCCGCGCACTTCGGACCGACCGTCCCCGCCCGATCCGAGGAGCGGGGTGACCCCCCTCACGTTCGGGGCCCGGCGGAGGGGAGACCGGCCGGCCGGCGCCCTTCGGGCGGCCCCTCCGAGGCCCCTCCGGCGATACCGATCTCGGCCGCCGCGGAACGACTGGGCACGACCGCCCGGATGCTGCGCTACCGCGAGGCGCTGGGCCTGATCCCCCCGACCAAGGAGCAGCCCACCGGCCGCGGCCACCGCCACCGGCGCTTCAGCGGGAACGACCTCGCCGCGGTGTCGGCCGGCCTGGACCTTGAGCGCTCCTACGGCATCCCCCCGGCCGCACTCGCCTTCGCCCTGCGCGTCCTCGCCGAGCCCGCGGTCCTCGCCCAGGTCCGCTCGTTCGGCGAGCGCGTCGGCCGCCTGGCGCCGGCGCCGGCCCGCGCCATGGACTTCGAGAAGCAGAAGGCGCTGCGGCTCCTCCAGCGCAGGGAGCAGCCGCCCGGTGGCGGGCGCCCGGCGCAGGGCTGAGCGGCCGCCCGCACGCGGCCGCGGCGCCGGTCACAGCCCTGCTTCCGCCTCGATCCGGTCGCGCAGGACGGGGGCGAGCGTGCGCATGTAGGTGGCGGTGATGTGGGCGCTGTCCCAGTAGACGAGGATGTTGCCGATCACCGCCGGGCACCGGTCGCCCCGGCAGAGCAGGTCGGTGAGGTCGATGTAGGCGACGTTGCCGGGCAGGTCGTCGATCCGCTCCAGCGGGGAGGTGCGCGCCATGGACCGGTGGCGCTGGCCGACGCAGTCCTCGGGGCGGTTCTCGGCCAGGCAGTCGGGGGCGTTGAAGTCCAGCCGCGGGGTGTCGCGCACGGCGATCACCTCGATGCCCATGGCGTCCAGCTCGCGCCAGCGCGACACGTAGCCCTCGACGACCGACTCCCCCACAGGCCCCGACCCGGCGTCGAGGTTGGTGCGCGTCGCCGTGGTGAACACGGCGTCGGGGCGCAGGTCGGCCAGCTCGGCCATGACACCGGAGTTCCACACCGCGCACGACTCGTAGGCCTGCCCGTGGCGGAGCTGGTCGGCGGCCGTGAACAGGCACGAACCCTTGATGATGTTGACGACGCGCCAGTGCTCGCCGCGGGCGATCTCGCGCAGCGCCGGGAACCAGTGCGCGGCGTGGGAGGCTCCGACGAGCGCGATCGTGCGGACGGGGTCCTCGGGCCCGTAGGAGCAGGTGAGCACCTCGGACTCCGGGATCCCCTGATTGCAGCCGTCGGTGTAGGTGACCGGCACGTCCTCGGCGGCGTTGGCGGGGTCGGGGTAGACGGGCACGTCCTGGGCCTGGGCCGGTGCGGTGGCGGCCGCGCCCAGCGCCGCCGCGCCCGGGTAGTCGGCGGCCTGGGCCTGCGTCGCGGCCAGCTCCTGCTGGCGCTGCTGGTGGGTCAGGTACCCCGACCACACGCCCGAGGCGGCCAGGACCGGGACGATGCACGCCGCGCCCACCGACACCGACCAGAGCCGGCCCGGGCGGGCGCGGGTGAACGCGTCGACCCCGTCCTCGCCGACCCACCGCGTCGCGACCGCCAGCGCCATCGACACCGCCAGCACCAGGCAGCCGCCGGTGAGACTGGGCTGGGTGCGGTCCGTGACCTCCAGGTAGCAGACCAGCACCGGCCAGTGCCAGAGGTAGAGCGCGTAGGCGTGGTCGCCGACGTAGTGCAGCGGCCGCAGGTTGAGCAGCCGGTCGGCGGCCAGGGGCGAGCCGGTGCTGCCCGCGACGATCACGGCCGCGGCGGCGAGGGTGGGCCAGAGCGCGATGAAGCCGGGAAACAGCGTGGATACGTTCACCAGCAGGCCGCAGGAGACCAGGGCCGCGAGTCCGACCCAGCCCAGCAGGATGCGCGGCAGGCGGCGCAGGCGCAGGTGCGGCAGGGCAAGGGCGAGCAGTCCGCCGAGCGCGAGCTCCCACAGGCGGGCGCCGGTGTCGAAGTAGGCCCAGGGCTGGTCGGCGGCCGTGACGGCCACGGAGTAGGCCAGCGAGGCGGCGAAGACGAGCGCGAGGGCCGCGGTCACGACGCGCCGCAGCGGCCATCCGGCCGCGCGCGCCAGGGCGGCGGCCGCGGTGATGAGCACGGGCCACACCAGGTAGAACTGCCCCTGCACCGACAGCGACCAGAAGTGCTGGGCCGGGCCCGCCCCGCTGTTCTGCGCCAGGTAGTCCACCGAGCTCAGCGCCAGGTGCCAGTTCTGGAAGTACAGCGCCGATGCGATCGTCCCCGAGATCGCGTCGCGCCAAGCCGTGGCGGGCAGGAACAGGTAGCTCGCCGCGAGGATGCCGGCCAGCGCCGCCGCCGCGCCGGGGAAGAGCCGCTTGACCAGCCGGGACCAGAACGCGGCATAGTCGACGCGGCCGCCCCGCTCCACCGCGCGCAGCAGCGAGCCCGTGATCAGGAAGCCGGTGAGCAGCAGGAACACGTCCACACCGCCGGACACCCGGCCCAGCCAGATGTGGTAGACGGCCACGAGCAGCACCGCGACGGCACGCAGCCCCTGGAGCTCGGGGCGGAACCCGGAGCCGGAGCTCCGGCCGGTGCCCGCACCGCGCTCGGCGGTGCCCGAAGGCTCCTGTGGCTGCGCAGCGGAGCCTGATGACATCTGCACGGGAGCGGCCACTCCATTCACTGTCCGTGCCGGGCAGGCGAACGCGCGGCGGGATCGGCGGCCCAGCACCGCCGACGCGCGAAGGTGACGAAGTCGGGGACGCGGGGCGCGCGCCTCCGGTTGCCCGGCAAACGCCGCCGGTTGACCCGCGCGGCCGAACTCCGGGGGCGAGCGGCCGCTCGGGGACGGCGCGCCGCGGTGGAAGGTTACCGGGCCGCAGGGCCCGGGATCGGCGTGTTCGCTCTGTGTTGGCCGATTCGAGGCCGGATCCTTAGCTTGCGGCGGCCCCGGACCGTTCCCCGCGATCCCTGGAAGGATCATCACAAGCCGGGTTTTATCGGCCGTGCCGCTGGCTACGGTGACAGCGTGGACACCCGACGACGCGGCCGCGCCCTTGCTCCGGAGAGCTTCCCCGACGCCGTGCGCAGGCGACTCGGCAACCTCGACCGGCTGCGCGAGGTGTGGGCGGACAACCGGCGCTACGGCGACCGGACCGACGACCCGGCGGTCAACCGGCGCAGCGCGCGCCGGCGCATCGAGGAGCTGCGGCGGCTGGCCGACCAGGACACCGCCGCCTCCGATGCGATCGCCGCCGAGGAGGACGCGTTCTTGGCCGTGGCCCAGGACTGCCGTTCCGGCGTCCGCCTGACCCCGGGCTACTTCGAGGCGCTGGCGCGCGGGGCACCCGACTTCGGCCCGCCGCTGCCCGCCCCGGAGGGCGTGGGCGAACTGCTGGCCGAGGCCGCGGCCGTCGAGACCCATCCGGTCATCCGCGCGGCACACCTCTTCGCGACCTGCACCGACGCGATGATGACCGGTTCGGCGCGTCCCGCCGCGACCGGGGACTCGGGCGCGGCCGCCCCGGACCGGCCGGGCCCGCCCGCGCACCTGCGCCCGCTGCCGTGGTGGCTGGCCTCGCTCTCGCTGATCCGCTCCGACCTGCCGCCGCCGGCGATCGACAGCCGCTGTCCGCTCGACCTTCCGTCGCGCTCCGCCGCCGGCGGTGCCATGCCCTGGCCTGTCGCGGCCGGCGGCACGCCCGCGGTCCCGGCCCCGACCCCCGACGGCGCACCCGCCTCTGCGCTGCGCGCTTCGGCCGGGACCGAGGACGACCGGCTGACCCCCCTGGTGCTGCTGCTGGCCGACCTGGAGACCGCCGCTCTGCGCTCCGAGCTGAGCCGGCCCTCGCGCGTGCCGACCGCCCGCCGCGGCGAGAGCGGCCGCCTGGCCGCCGCGGTCCACCGCCGCATCGTCGACCACCTGCGCCTGCGCTGTGCACCGCTGCACCTGGTCCTGCGCGAGCTCGACCCCGCGTGCCGGTCCGTGGTCAGCAGCTCGACGGGCGGCCCGGCCTTCGCCACGCCGAGCGACCCCGCCGGGGGCGGCCCCTCCGGATCAGGGGCCGCGCCCTCTCCCGCGGGGCCGGCCGACGACTCCGCCACCGCCACCCGCACCCGGACCGCGGCCGTACCCGCCACCGCCGAGCGCAGCCGCGACTCCGCCAGGCGTGCGCTGTTCAGCCCCGGCGCCAACGAGTGGCACGCCTCGCTCGACGTCGACCTGGCCGACGGCGTCCTGCGGCTGACCGTGTTCGTCCAGGAAGTGGGGTCCTCGGCCACCGGGGTGCTCGCCGTGACGGCCGACGGCCGGCTGAACGCCGAGGACGGCGCGATGGACGTCCTGGAACCCGGGTGCGCCGACTGCGTGACCCTGGTGCCCACCGACGCCGCCGACGACCGCTGGCCCGAGGTCGAGGCGTTCGTCGACGACGTGCTCTCGCGCTCCATCGGACAGCTGGCCCGCTCCGCCCGCTACTGACCGCGCCGCCTCGCGCACCGCGGCCGCACCGCCCCGCCCCTGGACTCGGGGCGCTCCGGGTGGCCGGGCCCTGCGGCGCCTGCGTTCGCGGGTTAGCCGCTCAGCGCCACCAGGAAGAGCACCAGAAGCAGGATGATGATGGCGATCAGCACCGCCGGCACCACCCATCCCTGCGACAGGATCGGGTCGTCGGCCTGCTGCCGCGGAGGGCTCGGGCGCTGCTGCCCCATGTTCGGCGGCGGCTGCGTCGGCATGCCGCGGTTGCCGTACATGGTGTTGGGACCGGTCGGCGGCGGACCGGGGGGCGGGCCGCCGGTCATGTTCGGGTTGGGGCCGGGCATCTGCGGACCCGGGGACATCGGCTGGCGGGGCGGGAACCCGCCCTGCTGGGGGCCCGTGGGCTGCGGAGCGTTCGGCGGAGGGCCCATCGCTGCGCCCTGGCCGCCGTAGCCGCCCGGGTAGGGCGTCTGCGGCCCGCTGGGCGCGGGTGTGACCGGGCCGCCCTGCACGGGCGGGGCGCCGGGACCGGGCATGGGCGTCTGCGGGCCGCTGAGCGGCCCCTCGGCGATGCGCTCACCCTCCTTGAGGGCGTCGTCGGTCGAGACGGTGCTCTCGTGGCCGAGCAGCCGCATCAGCAGCTCCTGGGCGGAGGGCCGGCGGGCGGGGTCCTTGTCCAGACAGGTCTGGACGATGCCCAGCAGCCAGTCCGGCAGCCCGCTCAGGCTGGGCGGCGCGCTGACCACGCGGTGCACGACGGCGGGGACGCTGTCAGTGCCGAAGGGCGCGTTGCCGGTGGAGGCGAACGCCATGACGCAGCCCCAGGCGAAGATGTCGACCTTCTCGGTGATCACCTTGCCCTCGATCTGCTCGGGCGCCATGTAGGACGGCGTGCCCACGATCGAGTTGGTCATGGTCGCGGTGCCGTCGGAGACGCGCGCGATCCCGAAGTCGATGACCCGCGGGCCGTCCGGGCCCAGCAGCACGTTGCCGGGCTTGAAGTCGCGGTGCACGATGCCGGCCTGGTGGATGGCGACGAGCGCGGTCGCGGTCGAGACCGCGAGGCGCTGCAGCCCCGCACCCTTGTGCGGCCCCTTCTCGGCGACCACCTCCTGCAGCGACCTGCCGGGCACGTACTCGGAGACGACGTAGGGCGGGTCCTCGTCGAGCTGGGCGTCGTGGATGGCGGCGGTGCAGAACGAGGCCACCTTCTGCGCCGCGCGCACCTCCTTGGCGAAGCGCTTGCGGAGATCGTCGTCCTGGGACCACTGGTCGTTGAGGACCTTGATGGCGAACTCGTCGCCCTCGTCGTCGCGGCCGAGGTAGACAACACCCTGGCCGCCCTTCCCGAGGCGTCCGACCACGCTGTATCCACCGAACGAGGCGGGGTCGTTCGGCGACAGCGACTCGGGACCGGGCATCGATCTCCTCCAGATGCGGCCGTGGCTGGCGCTAGCGCACGACCAGCGTATGGGTTGGGGGCTCATCGCCATAGGCGAGGGCTACATACACAGTGACGTAATCAATTAGAGCGATCAAACCGGCAATCCGTTCCAATGCGCCCGCTTCGGAAGCGGAGAACTCGGTCACGCCGACGCCCCGCTCACGGGCCGCATCGGCGGCGGCGTCCAGGTCGCGCGCGGCGGCCGGCTCCTCCTCCGGGTCGCGCAGCAGGACCAGCCGGACCGACACGGGGCCGCCCTCGACCGGGTCGTCGAAGATCGACCGCGGGCCGGTGCCGCCGAACGGCCCGTCGACGACGGCGACCGGGCCGTCGAGCAGTCCGGGCGCCCGGCTGCAGAGCGCAGGATAACCGGCCACCGAGGCGCTCCGGGAAGCCAGATAGCCGGCCGCGGCAGTGGTGGCGGGGGTGGCCCCGCACACGAGCGGAACGCTGCCGGCGATGTCCAGTGCGGCGGTCTTGGCCTCGTTCTCCCAGGTCTCGACGGTGGGACCGTAGTCGGCCGCGGCCTGTTCCAGCCGCACGGCGGCGGCCTCGTAGGCGGCGTCGGGCGGAGTGGTGAGCCCGACCCTCTCGGCGGCCGTCAGCAGCGCCGCGGCCGGCTCCCACACCGCGTCCGGAGGCCCTCCGACCTGAGGAAGCGTCACCGCGGGCGCGCGGGCCTGCTCGGCCACCGCGGCGAGCGGGTTGTCGCGCGGTCCCACCGCGAGGAAGCGGCAGCCGCGCCGCACCGCCTCGGCGGCGCACTCGCGCACCCACGCGGGAATCTGGCCGATTGTGGACGCGGCCGCCACGACGAGGTCGTGGCCGCCCACCCAGCCGGGCAGCCGGTAGTCCCGGACCGTCACGACGGGGACGGGGCAGCCCGGCCCGAGCACGGCCGCCAGCACGTCGCCCGCGAGACCGGCCGCGCCGGCGCCCACGACGACGAGCGAGCGCGGCCGCCCCTCGCTGGAGAGCGCGTCCAGCGGGGCCTCGGCCGCCGCACCGCGCGCCGCCCGCAGCCGCGCCGCCGCCGACGCTGTCGCGCGCAGCGCCTCGGCGCCGGCTCGGGGGTCGTCCAGCCGCAGCTCGTCGGGTTCGGCCGGCATCGGTTCCTTTCGCGGTGGTGCGGACGGACCCCGTCGGCGGAGGCGGGGCGGGGCCTCAGCCGATGGCGCGGGCCTCGTCGACCAGCAGCACCGGGATGCCGTCGCGGATGGGGTAGGCCAGGCCGCTCTCGTCGCAGACCAGTTCGCCGGCCTCCTCGTCGAGCCGCAGCGGCGCCTTGCTCTTGGGGCAGGCCAGGATCTCCAGCAGCCAGTCGTCGATCTTCGCGGTCATCGCCGTCTTCCCGTCAGGTGGTCGTGGTGCGCCGGGCGCCGGCTCAGGCGCGCACGATGGCGAGCACGTCGTCGCGCAGCTTCGCCATCGCCGCGGAGTCGGCGGCCTCGACGTTAAGCCGCAGCAGCGGCTCGGTGTTGGATGCGCGCAGGTTGAACCAGGAGCCGTCGGCCAGGGTGACCGACAGGCCGTCGAGGTGGTCGACCTCCGCGGCACCGGCGTAGGCCCGCTCCACGGCCTCCATGCGCCCCTGCTGGTCGGCGACCTCGGAGTTGACCTCGCCCGAGGCCGCGTAGCGGGTGTACTCGGCGGTGATCTCCGAGAGCGGGCGGGGGTCGGAGCCGAGCACACGCAGCACGTGCATCGCCGCGAGCATACCGGTGTCGGCTCGCCAGAAGTCGCGGAAGTAGTAGTGGGCGGAGTGCTCGCCGCCGAAGATCGCCCCGGTCTCGGCCATCGTCGCCTTGATGAAGGAGTGGCCCACCCGGGTGCGCACCGGCTCGCCGCCGTGCTCGCGCACGATCTCGGGCACCGACTGGGAGGTGATCAGGTTGTGGATGACCGACGAGCCGGGCTCCTTGGCCAGCTCCTGCACCGCGACCAGCGCGGTGATGGCCGACGGCGGCACGGGCTCGCCGCGCTCGTCCACCACGAAGCACCGGTCGGCGTCGCCGTCGAAGGCCAGCCCGATGTCCGCGCCGGTCTCGCGCACCCGGGCCTGCAGGTCGACGAGGTTGTCGTAGTCGAGCGGGTTGGCGGGGTGGTTGGGGAAGGTGCCGTCCAGCTCGAAGTACAGCGGGTCGATCGCCAGCGGCAGCTCGCCCAGGCGCTCGGTGCCCAGCACGGCGGGCACGGTGTAGCCGCCCATGCCGTTGCCCGCGTCGACGACGGCCCGCAGCGGCCTGCTGCCGGACAGGTCGACCAGGGAGCGCAGGTAGCGGGCGTAGTCGGTGAGCAGGTCGCGCTCGGTGACGGAGCCGCGGGGGCCCTCGGCCTCGGGCACGCCCCGCTCGGCCAGGGCGCGGATCTCGGCCAGCCCGCTCTCGGAGCCGACCGGGGAGGCACCGGCCCGGCACATCTTGATGCCGTTGTACCTGGCGGGGTTGTGGCTGGCGGTGAACATGGCGCCGGGCATGTCGAGCCGCCCGGCCGCGAAGTAGAGCATGTCGGTCGAGCCCAGCCCGGCCATGACCACGTCGACGCCCTGGCCCGTCACGCCTTCGGCGAAGGCGGCGGCCAGTTCGGGCGAGGAGGGCCGCATGTCGTAGGCCACCACCGCCGACGGACCGCCGACCGTGCGGGCGAACGCCGCGCCGATCGCGCGCGCCGTGGCGGCGTCGAGGGTGTCGGGGAAGACGCCCCGCACGTCGTAGGCCTTGAAGATGTCGCCTAGGTCACCCACACGCTGCTCCGGATTCGGTAGTGATCGGGGCTTTCGGTCTCCGCCGCGCCGCCGTCGCGGCCGCGGGCGGGCGCCGTCCACGTCGCTCCCAAGTTACCAAGGGGGCGGGGGGTGCGGGCGCGGGCGGTGCCGCGGGGGTCAGGCGTCGCGGCCGGGCCGCGCGGAGTGCTGCGACGAGGGGGGCTCGTGCTGGTGGGACTCGGACTTGACCACCCGGAGGTGGCCGCGTCTGTTGGTCTCGACGCCCTGGCCGACGGGGCTGTCGGCGGCCGGCGGGCGGGCGGCCTCGCGCACGGCGTCGGCGAGCGCCTCCAGGTCGTCGCTGCCGGGGCCGGCGCCGGAGGACTCGGCCGGCAGCCGCACGACCTCCCAGCCGCGGGGCGCCGTGAGCCGCTCGGCGTGCATGGCGCACAGGTCGTAGCAGTGCGGCTCGGCGTAGGCGGCGAGGGGACCGAGCACGGCCGTGGAATCGGCGTAAACATAAGTGAGCGTGAAGACTGCGGGCTGCCGGCACGCGGTGCGCGAGCAGCGTCGTACGACGCTCACGAGGACCGACTTTATGCCCTTCCGACGCCGCACGCCAGCATCGCCCCGCTGTGCCCGGCCTTCCGGGAAGCCGGGGAACCGCGCGTGTGTCGGCCCGCGGGGGCTGCATCCGGGCGGCGGATGGCATACTCTCGAACCGTGCGACGAGTGCACCTTGATAGGGCTCAAGCCGACCGAGTACGACGTCGAGACCGGCGCGGGCGAGGGGTCCGCGGACCCCTGGCGCCGCCTGAGCTCCCCATGAGCCGCAGCCGGGCCCATGTCTTCGACGATCTGGTCCTCGATGCCGTGGAGCGGTTGGAGCGCCACTGGGCGCGAGAGCTCGCCAACGTGGAGTTCCTGGTCGAGGACGTCCCCCGGGTGCCCCGCGGGGTCACGGCCGAGGACGGCATCCCCTTCTCGCGGCTGGAGGCCGCCAAGAACGGGCAGGCGCGCATCATCGTCTACCGCAGGCCGGTCGAGATCCGCACGCGCGAGCCCGAGGAGATGGCCCTGCTCGTCTACGACAGCGTGGTCGAGGAGGTCGCCAACCTGCTCGGGCTGGAGCCGGAGACCGTCGACCCCGAGACCTGACCGGCGCGCCGGCCGGGCGCTCTCAGGGGCGGGTGTCGGGCACGACGGACAGCGCCACCCAACGCCCGTCGGACGTGCGGCACTCCCAGGTGACCGGCTCGCCGTTGCCCAGCCGCAGCTCGGCGAACCACTCGCGGACCACCGGGACCGACTGGCTGGCGACGCCCCGCTGGTACTCGGCGTAGCGTCCGCGCAGCCAGCGCGCCGCCGCGAAGGCGCTGTCGTAGGTGCCGGCGTAGCGTTCCCGCGCCTGGCCCGCCTGCTCGTAGCCGTTGTAGTGCATGGGGCTCCCTCGGACCCGCGGGCCCGCCCCCCCGGCGCCCGCGCGCCCCGTCCCGCGGAGCAATGATGGCACCGCGCCGCCCGCATGTCCCCCCGGTGTCCGGCCCCGGCCGCGGCCGGGGCCGAAGTCCGCGAACCGGAGTGGACCGGCGCCGGCCGGCTACTCCACGAGCGCCGTGAGGGAGTCCTCCACCGCGGGCAGGGCCACCTCGGCGGGCGCCGGCACCAGGGGCTGGACGGAGGTCGCGGTCTCGCCGCCGCTCTCCTGGGTGAGCACCCGGCCGGCGTAGACGGGAGCGTCCCCCTGGATCCGCACGATGAAGGCGTGGGCGCCGTCGGGTGCGGGCAGCTCGGCCGTGGCGGTGCGGTCGGCACCGATTTCCGTGCGGACCGCCTCGCCGTCGGCGGAGCCGTCCTCGGCGACCGGCGTCACGACAGCCGTGGCAGGCCGCTCCAGCGCGGTGAAGACCAGGCGCGAGGCGGTCCCCTCGGGGTTGGCGGGCACCACCGCCCTGCCGTCGAGCGGGCCCTGCAGCGGTTCGGCGGCGGCCGAGTAGGCGGTGTCGTCGCCGTCGTCGCGCGTGGTCGCCACGCCCGCCACGACCGGGCCGTCGGCCTCCACCACGGCGGCGGCCGCCTTGTCGCCCATCAGGCCCTCCAGGCTGAGGAAGGCGCCCGCGGCCGGCGGGACGCTCAGGTCGGCGAGGCTCTTGTGCTCGACCCGCCCGTCGTCGGTGTACAGGCGCACCTGGGCGGTGACGGCGCGGTCACCGGGGGCGGCGACGAGCAGGTGCTTGGTGCCGCCGCCCGGCGGGACGGCCGGGATGACGTGGGTCCGGGCGGGCTCGGCCGTGGGCGGAACCCAGTCCTGCCCGCTGCCGCCGCGGTCGGCGAAGAGCGAGGCCGCGACCCGCCCGGAGTTCGTACGCACGTGCACCACGGCGGTCCGGCTGCCCTGGACCAGGTCGGTCAGCTGCACCTCGGTGCCGCCGTGCGGCTCGACGGCGATGCCGCGGGTCTCCTCCGAGTAGACGGGGCCGTCCGCGATGTAGACGTCGACGTTGGCGGTCGCCTGGTCGCCGTCGGGGTTGGCCAGCAGCAGGCGCAGCTCCTCCAGCGCCGTGCCCCCCGGTGCGGCGAACCAGGTGCTGATGCCCGGCTCGGCGCAGCGCACCTCGGTGGCATAGGCGCCGTCCTCTCCGACGGTGGTCTGGGCGACCTCCAGGCCGGCTGCGGCGGCGCCCCGAGCCGAGACGACGGTGTGCCGGTCGGAGCCGCCGGTGTCGGCGCTCCACAGCTGTCCGGCCTCGGCCGGCTCGCCCACCTCGGGCGCGTCCGCGGAGTTCTCGACGGCCGAAAGCCGACCGCCTCTGCCGCCCTCGTCGGGGCCGACCGCGAACGCCGCCGCCTGCGAGGCGCGGTCGTCGCCCTGCGGAGGGGGGCACATCCGCATCGACGACTGCACAGGCGCGGTGTCCGGGGACTCCGCGCCCCCGGGGGCGGCGCCGACCGAGCGGGTGGCGACGGCCACGCCGAACAGCGCGGTCAGCGCGATCAGCACCAGCCCCAGCAGCGCGAAGCGGTTCTCGACGATCAGCCTCACCGGTCGCTCCCCTCGCTTCCGGCGCTGTCGGCGCCGCCCGTGTTCTCCGCGCCCCGCCCGCCGGCGCGGCGCGTCCCGCGGGCCCGGTGGCCGCGAGTGGCCCCGCGGGTGCCGGTGGAGCCGCGCAGCCCGGCCAGGGCCGGCCGGCGCGGCCGGGGCGCCGGCTGGGACTCCTCCTCGCGCAGGTCCTCCTCGGTGCGCACACCGGGCAGCGCGAAGACGGCCACCAGGACCAGCAGAGCGCCCTGGGCGGCCAGCCACGTCCTGCGCAGCGGGTCGTCCTTGTCCAGGCGGAGCCGTCCGCTGTCGGCGGGCAGCGCGAAGGTCGTCAGTCCCCTGCGGTCGGCGCCGGCCGTCAGCGCCTCGCCGTCGAGGGTGGCGCTCCAGCCCGTCCCGGCGGGCTCGGCGAGGACCAGGGTGCGCCCGCCGGAGCCGGAGGGGACCCGGTAGGCCCCCTCGCCGCGCCGCTGGAGCACGGCGGGCTCGCCGTCGCCGGTGACCCGCAGCCGCCCGGTGGGCTCGTCCAGGCGCCACAGGCCGAACCGATCGGTCAGCAGGACCCGGGACACGCCGGGCACCCCGTCGAGCGTGTCGACGGGGGTGGTGGAGGCGCCGTCCGACGCCGGCGGGCGCGGCATGAGGACGTACCCGATGCCCAACCGGGCCAGCTCGCCGGCCTGGTCGCCGCCCTGCCCGGCGATCAGGCCGGCCGCGGTTTCGTCCAGGGCGTCGCGGACGCCTTCGGCCGCGGGGATCTGCCCCTCGCCGATGCGGGGCTCGCGCCCGCGCAGGACGGCGTAGCGCACCGGCCCCTCGGACTCGGGCGAGACCACGAGGGTGCGGGCGCCGCGGGCGTCGGAGCTGATGGCCGTGAGCATGCCGGGGATCTCGGGACCGCCCTGGCCGGTCAGCGGCCCCTGGGCGCCGTTCCACATCCACACTCCGGCGGCGCACACGGGCGTGGTCAGGGCCAGGGCGGCGGCGCCGGCGACGAAGGCGCGGCGCGGACCGCCCATCGACCACATCACGCCGAAGGAGCGGGCGGTGGTGGCCGCCGACAGCAGCATCGCGGTCGCGGCGAAGGCCAGCGCGACGCCGGGCCAGGCGGGTGCGCTCGGGCCGCCGTACCAGGGCTCGACGGGCACGCGGCTGATGACGATCGCGACGAGGATGCCGAACAGCGCGACGCTCCAGCCCACGGCGATCTGCATGCGGTACCGCAGGAGCAGCAGCGCGAACAGGGCGGCGGCGAGGAAGCCGGCGGTGACCCACACCGGCGGGCTGCCGGGCCCGCCGGGCGAGAGCATGAGCAGCTGCTCGGCGCTGGGAGGCGGCGAGGAGAGCTCCGGCCGGTGCAGCCCCGCCTCCAGCAGCCACAGGGAGGGGTGCAGGAACAGCTCAAGGGACCAGGGCAGCAGTAGGACCAGCGGCACGCACAGCGCGATGGCGAGGCTGGCGTGGAGGCGGCGGCCCAGGTGGCCGAAGGCGACCGCCACCAGCACCCCGGTGACCAGCGCCAGGAGCCACAGCAGCGGCACGAAGGCGGTGCCGACGGCGATGAACAGGGCCAGCGCCCAGGCCGTGCGGCGCGACTGGCGCGGCGGCAGTGTGAGCAGCCGGGTGAGCAGGATGCCGAGCACGGGCAGCAGCGCGTGCACCACCGCCGTGCCCAGCCGCCCCTGGGCCACCGCTCCGGTGGCCATGGGGAGCAGGGCATAGGAGCCGGCCATCCACACCTGAGCCGGGCGGTAGTCGAGCACGCGCCGCGCGAGCAGGTAGGCGGTGAACCCGGCGAGCGGCACGCAGCCCAGCAGGATGACGCTGACCGCCAGCCACGGCTTGCCCAGCAGCAGCGTCGACAGCAGCGCCAGCACCCCGACGTACGGCGGCGCCGGGGCGCCCGCGCCCGCCCCTACCCCGGGCCGGCCGGTGAGGTAGAGGCTCCACAGGTCGGCGGCTCCGCCGGTGACGGGCGGCAGCGCGCCGCCCGACAGCTCGGCTCCGAACAGCAGCGAGCGCTCGGCGACCAGGGTGACCACGGCGAGGGTGGCCACCAGCAGCACACCGGGGCTGCGCAGGGCGCGCATCAGAATGCTGTGGTCGTCGTCGAGCGGGTCCTCGTCGTCGCGCGGCGGCGCGGTGACCGCCTGGTGGCGGCCGGGGCTGTCCAGGCCCGGCGTTCCTGCGACCAGGTTCGACACCGCGTCGGTGAACTGCCGCAGCGCCACGCCGCGGGCGAGGAACGGGCGGATGGCGCTGTAGGTGCGCTTGCGGTTGCGGCGGCGCCGCACGCGGGCGCGCAGGAGCCGGAAGGGCATCAGGTACACGGCGCTGATGGCCACGGCCTCGTCGAACGCGTTGGCCGGCTGCTTGGCCGCGATGTACATCAGCACCCGCAGCAGCGACGCGAAGGTGTTGCGCACGAACGCGGCGAGCATGCCCCCCAGGGGCAGGTTGGCCAGCAGCACAAAGATCGCGTTGCGGCGGTCCAGGCGGCGGGGGTGGTCGGCGGCCGCGCTGATGCGCCTGCGGCGGCGCGCGGCGGCTTCGGCGTGGTAGGCGACCGCGTCGGTGACGATCAGGACGCGGTGGCCCGCGCTGCCGGCGCGCCAGCAGAAGTCGATGTCGTCGCGGAAGACGGGCAGGGTGCGGTCGAATCCGTCGAGCTGGTCCCACACGTCGCGGCGGACGAGCATGCCCGCGCTGGAGACGGCCAGGACCGCGCGTGTGCCGTCGTGCTGGCCGTGGTCGAACTCGCGCGCCTCCAGCCCGGTCTCGCGGCGCCCGGCGCCGTCGATGGTCACCCCGGCCTCCACGAGAAGGCGGCGGTCGAACCAGTCGCGCAGCTTGGGCCCGAGCACGGCGGCGCGGGGGTCGTCGTTGGCGGCCAGCAGCAGGTGCTGCAGCGCATCGGGGTCGGGCGTGCAGTCGTCGTGGACCAGCCAGACCCATTCGGTGGCGTCGGGGGCGGCCCCGGGGAACTCCGCGCGGGCGCGCGGCAGGTCGAGGGCGGCGCGCACGGCGTCACCGAAGCCGGTGGAGCGGTCCGGTGTGGTGATGGCGTCGGGCGCGATGAAGTCGGCGAGGATGCGGCCGCTGCGGTCGCGGCTTCCGGTGTCGACACCGATGACACGCTGTACCGGCCGTGACTGCTCGCGGACGGCTTCCAGCGTCTCCGGCAGCCAGCGTGCGCCGTCGTGGGTGACGATGACGGCTGTGACGATGTGGCGAGCCGGGTCCAGAGGTAGCACGGCTGGGCTTCGCTCTCGGGGGTTCGAGGTCGGGATGCGGCGACCGGGTCGCGATCGCCTGCTGACGGCAGAACACCTTACGCCACCTGCGGGCGCTTACGTGCCGATATCTTCCGCTACGGACTGCGCCTTAGCACTCGTCCGGTAAAGCGCGGATAAAAAACGCGCGCCCCGGGCAAAAACCCAGGGCACGCGTCAGCGATGCCGGAGGCGGTCACAGCATGTCGGCGAGGAAATCGAAATCCTGGCCGGCCGCTTTCTTGAGCCGCCGCCGCTCGCGTTCGGAGAGTCCCCCCCAGATGCCGAAGCGCTCATCGTGCTCCAGCGCGTATTCCAGACACTCCGCCCGCACCTCGCAAGACAGGCAGACCTTCTTCGCCTCGCGCGTCGAGCCGCCCTTCTCGGGGAAGAACGCCTCGGGGTCGGTCTGCGCGCACAGTGCGCGCTCCTGCCAGCCCAGATCTTCATCTGAACCGTGCGCCAGCGGGATGACCTCGCTCATGCGCACCTCCTATTGCCCCCCTAGATGTACCCTCCCTTTCGACCCCCGGGAGGGTGGAATCACACCTGGAAATTACACGCGTGAGACTCGCTATACGTCAAGCGCGCTGCGTGGTAATCCCCTGAATATCATGTAACAAACGACCGCCGGGCGTCTACCCGTCCGGGTCGGCTTCAGCGGATTACCACGCAATTGTGGGGCTGCGGAGGGCGCAATGCGCCGGCGGGCGCGGGCTCAGCGCCGGTCGTCGTCGCGGTACCACCCCTGGTTCTCGGTCCCCTCGGCGCCCTGCTGGCCGTAGGGCGTGCCGTAGACGGGGTCGATGGCCGCCGTCTGGTCGGTGGCGGTCTCGTCGGTGAAGAACGGCTCGAGCGGGGTTTCGCGTCGCGGCTCGGCCGGCGCCTCGGGCTGCTGCTGTTCGGCGGGTTGCTGGTACCAGCCGTACTGTATTGCGTCCTGGGCGGCCTTCTCCCCCTCGCTGCCGGGCTGCGGCGCGTACTGGGCGGGGTCGTAGGGCGAGCTGTAGGCCGACTGGCCGCCGGTGCCCGCGGCGTAGGGCTGCTGCTCGCCCGTGCCGGTGCCGTAGCCGGGGTGGCCGCCGGCCGCGTAGGGCTGCTGGCCGCCGCTGCCGGCACCGTAGGCCGGCTGGCCGCCCGTGCCGTAGGCGGGTTGGCCGCCGCTGCCGGTGGCGTAGGGCTGCTGGCCCCCCGTGCCGTAGGGCTGCTGGCCGTAGGCGTCGTAGCCGGGCTGGTAGCCCTGGCCGTAGGCGGCCTGGCCGCCGGTCTGCCCGTAGGAGGGCTGCCCGCCGGTCGGGTCGTAGGAGGGCTGGACGGGCTGGTAGGGGTCCTGGCCGGCGCCGGTCTGGGGGTAGGCGGCGCTCTGGCCCTGCCAGGTCGGCGTGTAGGGCTGCTGGCCCCCGCTGCCCGCGCCGTAGGCCGGCTGGCCCGCCGGGTCCGGGGAGTAGGCCTGCCCCGCCGCCGGGTCGGTGCCGTAGACCTGCTGCGCGCCGTAGGCCGGCTGGCCCATCGGGTCCGGGGAGTAGCCCTGCCCCGCCACCGGGTCGGTGCCGTAGGGCTGCTGGGCCGCCGGCTGCTGGGCGCCGTAGCCGTAGGCCGTCGACGGGTCGCCCGCGTAGGTCTGCTGCTGGTTGGGGTCGTAGGCGCCCGGCTGCGCGGGTGCGGCGCCGTAGGGCTGCTGGCCGGCCCAGTCCTGCTGCTGGGGCTGCTGGTAGGCGGTCTGGCCGCCGGTGGGGTAGCCGGGCTGGGCGAACGCCTGCTGGCCGCCGGTCTGCGGGGCGAAGGACTGCTGCGCACCGGTCTGCGACGGGAATCCGGGACCGCCCATCGGCATGCCCTGCTGAGTGGGAGCCGAGCGCGGGACCAGTTCGTGGTCGCCGAACACCCGCAGCATGAACAGCCCGGCGAAGGCGGTCACGGCCAGCTGGCCGCCGACCGCGAGGAGCGAGGTGAAGCCGTCGGCGAGCTCACGGCTCTCGTTGGCGTCGACGAAGCCCATGACGATGCCCACGAGCCCCATCAGGGCGGCGAAGCCGGTCATGATCAGTGCGGTGAGCACCACGGGGAAGTTCACCGACGTCTTGACGGGGGCGGTGGCCACCAGGGCGACCGCACCGGCGAGCAGCCCCACCAGCAGCGGGCCGTGCAGCAGTTCGGTGCCCACACTGGTGAAGTTGGCGGCGGCCGTGGCGTCGTATGTGCTTCCGTGGCCGAAGATGAAGATGACGCCGCCGAGCATGTGTGCGGCCACCGCACCGAGCAGCGCCCAGGCAGCGGGCACCCGCAGGCGGTTGAGTGCTTCGTTGTTCAAGAGAGGTTCCCCTCCGGTGCTTCGCCGCCGCGTCACTCGCGCCGGTGGAAGCTTCGCGTTTCAACGGATTGTCACGCTCGGTCCGCCCGGCGGCGATGCGGGGTCGCCGGGCCGGGGAGCGCTGCATTGTGGGGGTCGCCACCGCGGACGGGCGCCGCGCCGGTCGGGCCCGAGCCTACGGTGTCGTCGCGCCGGAACCACCGCGCCGCGACCCGGACCGCGAGCTGCGCGCCCGGGCTCCGGTGCACCCGGACCGGAGCCCGGGGTGGTGCCGGGTGTGCCTGCCGCCCTCGGGCCACCGCCCCGGCTCGGGGCGCCGTGCACCGCGGGCTCGCCCTTCGCCGCCCGCGGCCCGGCCGGGACGCTGTGCGCCTCGGTCGTCTGCTCCCCGCAGGGGCGGAGAGTATGGCACATACACCGGAACAGCCTGCCAGACTTGGGCGCATGCGGATAGTCGTACCGGCAGGCGGTATCGGGGGCGCGCGCTTCCTGCGCGGGCTGAAGAAGGAGCTCGGGGTCGGTTCCGATCCCGTCGGCGAGGAACCGGCGATCACGGTCATCGGAAACACGGGGGACGACATCACCCTGTTCGGACTGCGGATCTGTCCGGATCTGGACACTGTGATGTACACCCTGGGCGGAGGGATCAACGAGGAGCAGGGCTGGGGGCGGGCCGACGAGTCCTTCACCGTCAAGGAAGAGCTCGCCGCCTACGGGATGCAGCCCACCTGGTTCGGCCTGGGCGACCGGGACGTCGCCACCCACATCGTCCGCGCGCAGATGATGGCGGCGGGCTACCCCCTTTCCGCGGTCACCGAGGCGCTGTGCGACCGGTGGCGCCCGGGCGTGCGCATGCTGCCCATGACCGACGACCGCGTCGAGACCCACGTGGTCCTCGACGACGAGGCCGGCGGCCGCCGCGCCGTCCACTTCCAGGAGTGGTGGATCCGGCACCGCGCCGCCCTGCCCGCCCGCGAGATCGTCGGCGTGGGCGCCGAGGACGCCACTCCCGCGCCCGGCGTGCTGGAGGCGATCGAGCAGGCCGACGCCGTCCTGCTGCCGCCCTCCAACCCGGTCGTCAGCATCGGCTCGGTGCTGAGCGTGCCGGGTGTCCGCGAGGCCCTGGAGCGCGCCACCGTGGTGGGCGTGTCCCCGATCATCGGCGGCGCGCCGGTGCGCGGGATGGCCGACGCCTGCCTGCAGGCGATCGGGGTGGAGACCAGCGCCCGGGCGGTGGCCGAGCACTACGGCCCCGAGCTGCTGGACGGCTGGCTGGTGGACGAGGCCGACGAGGGAGCGGCCGTGGACGGCATCGCCGTGCGCTCGCTGCCGCTCTACATGAGCGACCCCGAGGCGACGGCCGCGATCGCCCGGGCTGCCCTCGACCTCGCGGCGGAGCTGGAGGAGCAGCGGGCATGAACGACACTCCGGCCGGGGAGCTGAGCGTCCTCGCCGTCAAGGGCCTTCCGCAGGTCGGCCCCGGCGACGACCTCGCGGCTCTGATCGCCGAGGCGGCGCCCGACCTGCGCGACGGCGACGTCCTGGTCGTGACGTCCAAGATCGTCAGCAAGGCCGAGGGGCGCATCGCCGAGACCGACCGCGAGTCCGCGATCGACGCCGAGACCGAGCGCGTCGTGGCACGCCGCGGACCCACCCGCATCGTGCAGACCCGTACCGGACTGGTGATGGCGGCCGCGGGGGTCGACGCCTCCAACGTCGAGCCGGGGCGCGTGCTGCTGCTGCCCGAGGACCCCGACGCCTCGGCGCGCGCGCTCCGCGCCGGACTGCGCGAGCGCCTGGGCGTTCGCGCGGCCGTGGTCCTCAGCGACACTTTCGGGCGGCCCTGGCGGGTCGGGCAGACCGACGTCGCCGTGGGCGCCGCGGGGATCGGCGCGCTGCGGGACCTGCGCGGCGGCAAGGACGCCTACGGCAACGTGCTGGAGTCGACCCTGCTCGCCCTCGCCGACGAGGTCGCCGGTGCCGGCGAGCTGGTCAAGGGCAAGGCCGCGGGCGTACCCGTTGCGGTAGTGCGCGGGCTCGGGCACCTGGTCACCGACGAGGACGGCCCGGGCGCCGCCGAGCTGGTGCGCCCCGCCGACGAGGACATGTTCCGCTACGGCTCGCGCGACGTGGTGCCCGCACGCCGCACGGTCCGCGACTTCACCGGCGACCCGGTCGACCCCGCGGCGGTGCGCCGGGCCGTGGCCGCCGCGGTCACGGCGCCCGCGCCGCACCACACCACGCCGTGGCGCTTCGTCCTGGTCGAGTCGCCGCAGGCGCGGACCCGGCTGCTGGACGACATGCTCGCAGCCTGGGTGGCCGACCTGGTGCGCGACGGCTTCAGCGAGGAGCAGATCGTGCGCCGCACCCGCCGCGGCGATGTGCTGCGCCGCGCGCCCTACCTGGTGGTGCCCTGCCTGGTCGCCGACGGCGCCCACCCCTATCCCGACGAGCGCAGGGCCGCGGCCGAGCGGTCGATGTTCCTGGTGGCCATGGGGGCCGGGGTGCAGAACCTGCTGGTGGGCCTGGCCATGGAGGGGCTGGGCTCGGCGTGGGTCTCCTCGACGATGTTCTGCCCCGACGTGGTGCGCTCGGTGCTCGGGCTGCCGCCCGACTGGCAGCCGATGGGCGCGGTGGCCGTGGGCCACGCGGCCGAGCGCCCCAAGGACCGCCCGCCGCGCGACCCGGAGGCGTTCGTCCAGGTCCGCTGAGCGGCGGTACGCCCGGCAGACACGCTCCGGGTGCGCGTCGAAGGCGCGCGCCCGGAGCGACGTTTTTCGGTGGGTATCTCGACAGATTCGGAAACCCTGTGTTTCACTCTGGTTTCGCCGGGTATCCAGAAATTGTATGGGAGCGCTCCCGAACACCCGGATGTCCCCCACCGGAACTACGGAGAACGCGCAATGCAAGCATCTGCTCACGCCGCCCCTCGGCGTGTCCTCACCGTCCTCGCCGCCCTGGCAGGCGCTCTGGCGTGCATGCTGCCGCTGGCCAACGGCGCCCTCGCACACGGCTCGATCCTCGACCCGGCCACCCGCAACTACGGCTGCTACGAGCGCTGGGGCGACGACCACCTGAACGAGGCCATGGCGCAGGAAGACCCGATGTGCTGGCAAGCATGGCAGGACAACCCCAACGCCATGTGGAACTGGAACGGCCTCTACCAGAACAACGTCAACGGCAACCACCGGGCCGCCGTCCCCAGCGGCACCCTGTGCAGCGGCGGCAACGCTGAGAACGGCCGCTACTCCTCGATGGACACACCGGGCGAGTGGAAGACGACCGACATCAGCAACAACTTCACCCTCCAGTTCTACGACCAGGCTTCGCACGGCGCCGACTACTTCCGGATCTACGTCAGCAAGGACAGCTACGACCCCACCAGCCAGCGGCTGGGCTGGGAGCACCTCGACCTGGTCAAGGAGACCGGCAGCTACGCGCCGACCCAGAACATCGACATCCCGGTCAACACCTCCGGGTACTCCGGCCGCCACGTGGTCTTCACGATCTGGAAGGCCTCCCACATGGACCAGAACTACTACTTCTGCAGCGACGTGAACTTCACCTGAGCCGACGGCACCCGCCGTACAGCGTCGCCATCGGGCCCCGCCGGACGCGCCCCGCGCATCCGGCGGGGCCCTCGCACGCCGCAGGCCGCCCGCCCACCTCGCGCCGGGACCGCGTGATCGGGGCCCGGTCAGGCGCCGGCCGTCCCCGCCTGGGCCTGGGGTTCGAAGTGGCCGCGCAGCAAACGCTCGCGCTCCTCGTCGGTGGACAGCGGGCACGTCGCGCACCGCTGGCCGGAGAAGCGGTAGTAGAAGCAGCAGCCGCCCGCGACCATGAACATCCGCTCGGGCCGGTGCTGCGGGCGCCCGGCCAGAGCCAGCGGGAACGGGCGCTGGCGCGGCGCGACCCGCGAGCGGTCGAGGTTGAGGCACTCCACCATGCGGCGGGCGCGCTCCCAGGCCGCGGCCTGGTCGGCGCCGACCTCCTCCGAGGCCAGCAGGAGCGCCGCGTGCAGGGCGTCGGCGACCATGCTCCACTGCGGGCGCAGCCCGAAGCGGGTCGTGGCGCGCACGGCGTGCACGGCCGGTTCGAGGACGGCGGCGGCGGAGCCGACGAACCAGCGGTCCAGTTCGCGCTCGGACCCCACGGTCACCGTGTCGGGGCGCCCGGCCATGGGGTCTCCGGGCAGCAGGGCGGCGTCGGACCGGCGCAGGGCCAGGCGGTCCAGTCGCCCGCCCTCCATGCGGCGCACCCACAGCAGGTGGGGCTCCAGGCGCGGCGCGCGGCCCGTGAGGTAGGCGGACATGGCCGCCAGGGTGAGCACCTGGCGTCCCAGGTCGGCGGCGAGGAAGGCCGACGCGGAGATGCGGTGGCCCTGGCAGGACGCCTCCGTGAGGCGGTCCAGGAGTTCGGGGACGCGCTCGGGGACCCGGTCCAGCCGCACCCACTCGGCGCCTCGGGGCTCGGGGTCGCGCGCACTCAGCAGGTCGGTCTTGAAGTACAGGTCGCGCTCGTTGACCCAGTCGACGACCCCGGAGAGCGGATGGCTGCCCGGCATCAGACCCCCTTCGCGACTCGGCGCGTCGGCCGTTGTCGGCAGTCGGCGCCGGACTTCTCCGGCATCGATAGGTAAGCCTATCCTCATACCGGTCGTCCGTGTCCAGCGGGGCGGGCCGCCCGCCCGGCGGCACGGGCCCGCGGGGCCGCGCGGGGCCGCGTGGACTACCGTGGCAGGTGAGACGCGGCCGCGGGCGCAAGGAGGCCGCCGAGTACGGTCGGCGCCGGTGCCGGCAGGCGCCCGCGGCCGACCGGCCGGTAGGGAAGGGACGCGCGTGGGCAAGCGACTTGTGCTGTGGGACGTCGACCAGACTCTGCTCGACATCGGGCGCCTGGGGGCCGACATCTTCGCCACGTCCTTCGCCGACTGCAGCGGGCTGACCGGGCACACCGCCACCCGCGGCCCCGGGCGCACCGACTGGCTGGCGTTCGACGAGACCTGCCTGGCCAACGGCGTCGACCCCGCCGAGGAGGCCTTCCGGCGCTTCGCCGCGGCCCAGGAGGCCGGCGTCGAGGCACGCTACGCCGAGATCGCCCGCTTCGGCCGGGTGCTGCCGGGGGTCCCGGAGATCCTGCGGCGCTGCGCGGAGCACCCCGACATCGTCTCGTCACTGCTGACGGGCAACACCCGGCGCACCGCGGAGCTGAAGCTCGCCGCGCTGGGACTGGACGGGCTCGTCGACACCGCCCTGGGCGGCTACGGCGACGACCGCAGGGACCGCCCCGAGCTCGTGGGCGTCGCGCGCGAGCGCGTCCAGCGGGCCACCGGCACCTCCTTCACCCCCGACACCACCGTGCTGGTCGGCGACACGCTCAACGACGTGCGGGCCGCGCAGCTCGGCGGCGCGCGCATCGTCGCCGTCGCAACCGGTACCGCCTCGGCAGCGGACCTGCGCGCGGCAGGCGCCGAGACCGTGCTCGGCGACCTCTCCGACACCGAGGCGGTCCTGGCGGAGCTGCTGAGCTGACCACCGCGACGCCGCCGCGCCCCTGGCCGCGGGCGCCCCGCCCCGCGCCGGACACCCGGCCCGACCGGCGGCCGACGCCTGCGAGGCGCCGTGTCCCGGAGGCGGACCGGCTATTCCGGTGCGCGCCGCGGGTTCTTGGGCGGCGCCGTCGTCGACACGCGGATCACCGTCGGCAGGGCGTCCCGGTCCAGCGCGGTCCGCAGGTCGGCCAGCGCCTCGGAGCGCACCCGCCGCCACAGGTCCGCGACATCGGCGTCGTCGTCGAGCGTGAGGTCCAGCCGCAGGTGCGGGGTGAGTGCGGAGTCGGTCACCCGCGCCCGCGCACGGCGCACGCCGTCGTAGCCGCCGACCGCCTCCTCGAAGGCTTCGCGGGCCGCGCCTTCGGACATCTCGGTGGCGCCCCGCCCCGAGTCGGCCTCGACGACCAGCCGGTTCACGGTGTCGCTGCGGCCCTGGACGATCATCCAGCGCAGGGCGAGCAGCGCCGCCGGCACCGCGACGGCGACCACCCCGTAGGAGAGCAGCGTCCCGGCCGCGCCCGAGGGCCAGGAGCCCACTTCGGCGTCGGCGAGCCGGCGTCCGAGCAGGCCGCTGCCCGCGGCCAGCGCCAGGGCACCGGCCGCCGCCAGCGCCGCCCCGATCAGGACGAGCCCGCACCGGTTGCCGCGCGACGTCCTGCGCGCGGTGGATGCCGGAGTCTCGGTCATGCGCCCCTCACGCCTTCGTGTGCCGCACACTCGCGGTCACCTTGAACGCGCTGACGGGCTCCAGCTCCGCCAGCCGGCGGCCCACCGCCGCGGAGACCTCGCCGCGCAGCTCGGGCGCCTCGCGGAGATCGGTGCGCACCCGCACCCTGACCCGGCGCCGGCCCACCGAGACGCGGGCCGCGCGCACCCCGCCGACCTCCTGGGCCGCGGCGGCCAGCGTGCGCTTGAGCCCCGAGCGCGACAGCCCCACCACCAGTTCGGGATCTGCGGTGCGCAGCGCGGTGAAGCGGCTTCGTCCGGGTACCAGCGCCACCGCGATGAGCACCAGGCCGGTCGCGGCGGCCACGGCGGAGGCCGTCTGCACGACGGGGTCGCTCCACCGCGCCGTCGCGGCGTGCTCGCCGGCGGCCGAGGTGACCGAGGTGCGCATGGGCGCGCCCGCAAGGGCCGAGGCGACCTCGACCGCGGCGAGTGCGGCGACTCCCAGGACCAGGGCGCCGACGATCAGCGCGGGCCAGGAGCGCCGCGGCCGGAAGGTGTGCACGGCCACGCGGCTCGCGCGCCGGGCGGCGGCCGGGTCCGGCCGGCTCAGCGCGTCCTCCACGGTTGTCATGGGTTCTCCCCCCTTCCTCGTCGGCGCACCGGTGGGCCGGGGCGTCCGGCCTCATACGGCGCGGCCGCGCACCAGTTCCGCGATCTCGATGTCGACGCAGCGCACCGACATACCCGTCATCCGCTCGACCTCGGCGGCGGTGTGCTCCCGCACACGCCGCGAGGTCTCGCGGGCCGACCGCGGGTAGGCCACGGCGATGCGCAGGCGGAGCGTGGCGGTTCCCCCGTTGCCGGTGATCCGGACGCGCGCCCGCACCCGCCGGCGCCCGCGCCGCACTCCCCCGCCGGGCCCGGCCACGCCGGAGACCTCGGCGGCCGCGCGGGCCGCGATGGCGGCGACCGCGTCCTCGCCGATCACGGTCCGGCCGCGCTCCTCGGCCGGCGCGGGCTCTCCACTTGAGGCGGAGCGGTGGACGGGTGCAGCGGGTTCGGCGGTCACAGCCCGCACCCCGTTCCGCTCTTGGGCACCGGGCGGTCGGCGGCCGTCCTCATCCCCGGCGGGTGAACAGCTCCGCCAGGTCGATCTCCCCCTCGAACGCCCGGCCGACCAGGAACCCGATCGCGCCGAGCACCAGTACCAGGGCGAACGCCCCGAAGCCGCCGAAGGCGCCGGCCAGTCCCAGCACCACACCGAAGGCCAATCCCACGACGGGCCACATGTGCCTTCCCTTCCTGTTCGCCCCGCTCGGCGGCGCGCCGCCGCCGGCGCGCCGGCCCCCGTGCCGAGGCTCCGGCTCTGCCCGTCACCCGCGGCCGGCACGGACCGCAGACACCGCCGCGTCCCGGGGCGGCGCGCCGCCCCGGGACGCGGCGGCGCGGCGCGCCCTTGTGCGCAGCACACGGCGGAACGGCCGATCGGCCCCCTATGCGGACCGGCCGCCGACCGCCCGGCTGCGCAGGGCGGCGGGCGGGCGGGAGCGGAGCCCGCTGACCCCCGAGTCCGCAAGGCCCCGCTCCCGCCGGCGGAGGCGGGTGCGCCGTGTCAACCCGCTGCACGACCGCCCTCCTCCACGGCCCCGGCCGCGACCGCGTCCTCGACCGAGACGTGCACCCGGCCGCCGCCCCCGCGGACGGCCGCGTGCACGGCCTCGTGGACGCCGGCCGCGGTGTCGGGGATGGGGCGGCCGAGCGATACGACCACCCCCACCTCGACATCGCCACCGCGCACCGCGACCCCCTCGACGCGGCCGCCGGGCGCGGGTGTCGCCGTGGCGCCGAAAGGTCCCGGCGAAAGGCCGCGGACCCCGGGCACGGCCTGCACCCGCGCGCGGATCCGGCGCGCCAGGGCCGCGGGGTCGCGCTCCGCCGCCCCGGCGGGGTTCGGTGCCGGCGGGCTGTTGAGGCGGTCCGCGTCCATCGCCTACTCGACCCGCGGCTCGGAGTCGTCGGCGTCGCCGCTGTCGTCGTCGGGCAGGTGGATGTCGTCGATGGCGATGTTGACCTCGGTGACCTCCAGCCCGGTCATGTGCTCCACACCGGTGATCACGTTGCGCCGGACCGCGCCCGCAAGGTCGGGAATGGCCACGCCGTACTCGACCACCAGGTCGATGTCGACGGCGGCCTGGCGCTCCCCGACCTCGACGGCCACGCCCTGCGCCGCACTGCCGGTGTTCGCTCCGCCGGTGACGCGGTCGCGGACCGCGCCGAAGGCCCGCGCCGCGCCGCCGCCCATGCGGTAGACCCCGCCGACCTCGCGCGCGGCCATACCCGCGATCTTGGCGACGACGTTGTCGGCGATGGAGGTGCGCCCGCTACCGGTGACCAGGTCGCGGGATCCGCCGGTGCGCGCGGAGCCGCTCGGAGAACCCTCCCGCGCGCTCGGCACCGAGGATTCCGAGGTGGTTTCGGTCATTGTCTGCTCCCGTGGTCGGATCGACCGGCCGAGGCTGCGTCCGCGCCTCGCCGGGGTCCGGTGCGCCGCTGCGGCCGGGCCGCGGCGCATTCGCTGTTGTTCGGTCCACGCCGTCCACACGCCGTGGAGATGTCCCGCTTACGCCCCTGTTCATGTGATCCGCGCCACATGAACACGCCCGCTGAACGGCTTTCACTCTAACGTTACCTAGAGTAATCGGCAATGATCGAAGCGTCACTGGAGCGCGTCGCGAATCGGCGGATGCGGGCGCGGCGCACGGCGGGACCGCAGACGAGGGGAGGGCGCGACACGGGCGCGCACGGCGGAGGAACAGCGGGCGGCGGCCGCCCGCTGCCGGCGTCAGCGGAAGACGACGGTGCGCTCGCCGTTGAGCAGGACGCGGCGCTCGGCGTGCCAGTTGACGGCGCGGGCCAGCGCCAGCGACTCCAGGTCGCGGCCGACGGCGGCGAGCTGCTCGGGGCTGTGCGTATGGTCGACCCGCGCGACCTCCTGCTCGATGATCGGCCCCTCGTCGAGGTCCGCGGTGACGTAGTGGGCGGTCGCGCCGATCAGCTTGACGCCGCGCGCGTGCGCCTGGTGGTAGGGGCGGGCCCCCTTGAAGCTGGGCAGGAAGGAGTGGTGGATGTTGATGATCCGCCCGGACATCTTCGCGCACAGCCCCTCGGAGAGGACCTGCATGTAGCGCGCCAGCACGACCAGGTCGACGTCGTAGGCGTCGACGAGCTCCAGCAGCCGGGCCTCCTGCTCGGCCTTGCTGCCCGCGCTCACCGGCAGGTGGTGGAAGTCCAGGTCGTAGGAGCGGGCCAGGAACTCCAGGTCGGGATGGTTGGAGACCACCGCGGCGATGTCGGCCTCCAGCAGGCCGCTGCGCCGGCGGTAGAGCAGGTCGTTGAGGCAGTGCCCGAACTTGGAGACCATCACCAGCATGCGCGGCCGGACGTCGCGGGGCCGCAGGTCCCACTCCATGTCGAAGTCGCCGGCCAGCGATGCGAACGCGCTGCGCAGCGCGTCCTCACCGGGGGCCGCCTCCTCGGCGGTGAACTGCGTGCGCAGGAAGAAGCGCCCGGAATAGGAGTCGCCGTACTGCTGGCTCTCGGTGATGTTGCACCCGTGCCCGGCCAGGAGGTTGGCCACCCCCGCCACGATTCCTCGGGCGTCGGGGCAGGACAGGGTCAGTACGTACTCGCGTTCGCTCGAACCGGCGCTCATGGGTCGGCGTTCTCCCGGGATAGGCGGGCTGGTGGAGCCGGGACCACCAGAGTAGCCGGGGTTGGCAGGGGACCGTCCCCGGCGGCCCGGCCGGCCCCGGCGCGGCGCGGTCCGGCCGGAACCGGACACCCCGCGGCGCCCGCATTCCCGCCCCGAACATGAATGGCTTTCGGGTTCCTGTGGGATGCTCCGCACATGACGAGTACGACGAGCGTCCGCGAGTACTACGAAAAGGCGACGCGCGAACTCAGCGCCCCCTTCGCGATCGTCGACATGGCCGCCTTCCGCGCCAACGCCGCCGGCATCGCGCAGCGAGCGGCGGGCACGCCCGTCCGCGTCGTCAGCAAGTCGATCCGCTGCCGGCACCTGCTCCGCGAGGCGCTGGCCCGGCCGGGCTTCGCCGGTGTCATGGCCTTCACCCTGCCCGAGGCGCTGTGGCTGGCCGGCGGGGACTCCGGCGACCCCGTCAGCGACGACATCCTGGTCGCCTACCCCACCGCCGACACCCGCGCCCTCGCACGGCTGGCCGCCGACCCGCGGGCGGCGGGGCGCATCACCCTGATGGTGGACGACACCGCGCACCTGGACATGATCGAGGCCGCCGGGCCCGACCCCGCGCACCCGGTCAAGGTCTGCATCGACGTCGACACCAGCTGGCAGCCGCTCGGCCCCCGGCTGCGGATCGGCGCCCACCGCTCCCCCGTGCGCACACCCGCCCAGGCCGCGGCGCTGGCGCGGGCGATCACGGCCCGCCCCGGTCTGCGGCTGGACGGCATCATGGCCTATGAGGCGCAGATCGCCGGGGTGGGCGACGCACCGCCCGACCGCCCCCTGTACGGACGCACACTGCGGTGGGTGCAGCACCGCTCCCGCATGGAGCTGGCCCGGCGCCGCGCCGCCGTCGTGCGCGCCGTGCGCGGCGTCGCCGACCTGCGCTTCGTCAACGGCGGCGGCACCGGCAGCGTGCACACCACGCGCCGCGAACGCGCCGTCACCGAGGTCGCAGCGGGATCGGGGTTCTACCAGCCGCGGCTCTTCGACCACTACACGGGCTTCTCCGGGCGACCGGCGGCGCTCTTCGCGCTCCCCGTGGTGCGCCGCCCCGGGCCCGGCGCGGCGACCGTGCTGGGCGGCGGCTACCTCGCCTCGGGCGCGCCCGACGCCGGCCGGCTGCCGCAGCCCTACCTGCCCGCCGGGCTGTCGTACAGCCCCGCGGAGGGCGCCGGCGAGGTGCAGACGCCGCTGCTGGGCGCCGCCGCCGACACGCTCGCCGTCGGCGACCTGGCCTGGTTCCGCCATGCCAAGGCGGGCGAGCTGTGCGAGCGGTTCTCGCACCTGCACCTGGTCGAGGGCCCCGAACCCGCCGAGGTCACCGCCGTGCCCACCTACCGGGGTGAGGGCCGTGCGTTCCTGTGAACGCGCAACGGCGCCCCGCGATGCGGAGCGCCGTTGCGGAGTCGGGGGAACGCGTCGAAAACCCGCGGCCTAACCCCTGCGGCGGCGGCGCACCATCGCGGCCACGCCGACCGCCACGACCACACCCACTCCCGCGCCCAGGATCAGCACCTCGGGCGCGAGGCGGCCGCGCGAGGTGTAGGTGGAGACGACCTCGTCGTCGCCGCGCAGGCGGACACTGCCCTCGGGCGGCTCCACGACGTGGCTGTCCAGCCGCACCGCCCGGCCGCCGACCACCAGCGCCCGGGCCTCGTCGGCGAGGTTCGAACCGGCGCCGCGGACGCGCTTCCAGCTGCGCCGGGCGACGTTGGCGGGCTTGGTGCGGGCGACGATCCCGTCGAGCGCCTCGGACAGCCTCCGCTGCCGCCGCTCGATCTCGGCCTGCACACCCGCGGCGTCCCGCGGCAGGGGCGCGGACTCGCGTTCCTCCATGAAGAGCTTCCTTCCGCTATCGCAGCGTCGCCTGGGACGGGCCGGGGGCCGGACCCGGCTGCGCGCCGGTGACCGCGTCGCCAGGGGCGGGCGGGAGGCCCAAGGCGCCTTCGATACCGTCCACTACGCGGAAGAAGTCCCGCGTGGACAACCACAGTTTATAGACCAGGGCCGCCTCGAAAGCGAGCAGTGAAACACCCGCCGCCACGACGAACCAGGCCATTCCGGACGTGGAGAACACCGCCACGAGTGGCGCGATCACGAACACCGCTACCTGGAACTCGATCCCGCTCACCAGGTGGGTGCGGATGCGCCGCGCCCGCAGGAAGTCCCAGAACCGCTGGTACCAGGGGAAGCGCGTGTGGAACTCCCGGTGCAGGTCGACGCGGGGCAGGCGCACATCGGGGTGCTTGCCCGCGTCGCGGTCGTAGCGGCTCTCCTTCTCGGTCTGGGTCTGCAGTATGTGCTCCAGCACCGAGATCCCGTGGCGCAGCACCGCCTGCTCGCCCTGGTCGCTCAACGGCCGGCCGTCCCGGCTCGACGCGATGCCGTCCGCGCCGGACCCGGCGTCCTCGTCGGGCTCCAGCATCGAGAGCGTCGCCCGCGCGCGCTCCAGCGCCGCCGCCAGGCGCGAGCGCATCTCCCGGCGCACCGTGTAGACCTGCAGCGCGTTGAGGTAGCGCAGCATGTCGACGAAGACCACGGCCAGTGCGAGCCAGACGAAGCCGACCTGGCCGGTCAGCACGTACTGCCCGCCCATCAGCGCGATGGCGCAGACCAGCACCCGGAACCGGTCGAAGACGTAGTCCATCCAGGAGCCGAACAGGCTCTCCCGGTCGGCGAGGCGGGCGAGCTTGCCGTCCATGCAGTCGACCAGGAAGCACAGGTAGTACAGGACCGCGCCCAGCAGCAGGAACTGCCACTGCCCGACGGAGAACGCGGCGGCCGCGCCCAGACCGAGGAACAGAGCGGTGACGGTGAGCTGGTTGGGCGTGATCGAGGTGCGGTTGGCGACGAAGCGCACCGCCGGAACGGCGATGGGGTCGACCAGCCACACCGTCCACCAGGAGTCGCGCGCCCGCAGCGTGCGCTCCTTGACCTCGTCCAAAGTGAAACCAGTCATCGTCGGTTCGAACTCCCACACGCGAAGCGGATGTGCTCCACCCCGGCGGACGCCGGCCGAGCCCGCGCGGCCCGGGGTGTGCCGCACGAGTCTACGCAGCAGGAGCGGCCCCTGGGGGATCCACCGAGTGCGCAGGTGCCGACCACCATAGGGGATGACCGGCGACTCCGGTCCCCGGGCCGCGGCGCGCACCGTGTCGGGAAGGGCCGCCCGCGTGCCGGACGCCCGTGCCCGGGGGCGCCCCGTGCCCGGAACGACACCATAGGCTGGAGTCGCCTCCGCGGCGGCTTCGCCGGCCCGCGGCGGCCGCACGGCCGGTTCTCCGCCGAGCACGCGGGCGAACAGGCAGCCAAGCAGAGGAGCAAGGAGACCAGTGAGCGAGTCCAGCGAGTCGACCGCCCGGCTGCGCCCGGGCGACCCCGCGCCCGAGTTCACCCTCACCGCCGCCGACGGCTCCGACGTCGGCCTCGGCGAGGTGCTCGCCTCCGGCGGCAAGCGCGTGGTGCTGTACTTCTATCCGGCCGCCATGACGCCCGGCTGCACCACTGAGGCCTGCGACTTCCGCGACAACCTGCGCGAGTTCGAGGACGCCGGCGTCGCCGTCCTGGGCGTGTCGCCCGACGCCCCCGAGAAGCTCGCGCAGTTCCGCGAGCAGGAGGGCCTGACCTTCCCGCTGCTGAGCGACCCGGGCAAGGAGGTCCTGCGGGCCTACGGCGCCTTCGGCGAGAAGAAGAACTACGGCAGGGTCGTCCAGGGCGTCATCCGCTCGACCTTCGTCATCGACCCCGACGGCACCGTGGCCAAGGCCTTCTACAACGTGAAGGCCACCGGCCACGTCGAGCGCGTCAAGCGCGAGCTGGGCCTGGCCTGAGCGCCCGCGGCGCTCAGGCCCCCGCGGGCGCCTGGCGCCGACAGGGGCCCGCGCGTCCGCGATCGGTGCGCCGGGGCACCCCGGCGGGCGCCTTCCTTCCGGCGGGTGCGACGGCGCCGCCCGGCCGCGGCGCCGTCCGGCCCGACCCACTTGCGCTCGGGCTCCGCCGGTGCCACCCTCACTCAGACGGCCGACTCGCCCGCCCGCACCCGGGCGCCCGCGCGCGAGACCGCCGTTTCGGGGCCGTAGCCCAACGGCAGGAGGCAGCAGGTTTAGGACCTGTACAGTGCGGGTTCGAATCCCGCCGGCCCCACACAGCACGCCGGCTCACCGCGTCCGCCGGGAGCCGGGCACTCGGATGAGCGGCCCCGCCGCGGCCCGCGGCCGTTCGCGGCCGTGCCGGGTCGGCGCCGGAACCGCGGCGTTCAGGTGGCGCGCCTGCGTGAGGCCGCCGAGCGGGGCGGCTGGGCACGCATGTGGTCGCGGACCCGGGCCATGATGTCGCCGAGAGCGTGCAGGTCCCGGTCGGAGAGCGGATCGAACAGCAGGCCGCGTGCGACCCGGACGTGCCCGGGCAGGACCTTGTCGACCCGGGCGACGCCGTCCTCGGTGATCGTGACCAGGGTGGAACGCTGGTCCTCGGGGCTGGGCCCGCGCGTGACCAGGCCCGCCTTCTCCAGCAGTCCCGCCTGGTGGGTCAGGCCGCTGCGGCTGTAGACGACGCCGTCGGCCAGCTCGGTCATCGTCAGCCGCCGTTCCGGGGCGCCGGCGAGGCGGGCCAGCAGCTGGAACTGGACGTAGCTGAGGTCGCCTTCCGCCCGCAACTGCTGCTCGACGGCATGCTGCAGCAGGCTGACGGCCTCCATGAGCGCGAAATACGTCTCAAGCTGTTCGGGTTCCAGGGCATCGGCCATCCCTCCATCCTAGTTGCTTCGCCTTCGAAGCATTGTGACGAGCACCACTCCGCACGCCCATTTGCTTCGACATCGAAGCGAAGTAGGCTGAAATCACTTCGACATCGAAGCAATTTCAAGGAGGACGACATGAAGGCAGTGCGCTACCACCGGTACGGCGACAGCGACGTGCTGGTCTACGAGGAGGCCGAGCGTCCGGCGCCCGGCCCGGGGCAGGTGCTGGTGAAGGTGGCCGGGACCTCGTTCAACCCGGTCGACGCGGCGATCCGCGGCGGCGCCCTGCACGAGGTGTTCCCGCTGGCGATGCCGCACGTCCCGGGCATCGACGCGTCCGGGACCGTCGCGGAGCTCGGCGCCGGGGTCGAGGGACGCCGGGTCGGCGACGCCGTCGTGGCGTTCCTCCCGATGACCGCCGACGGCGCGGCCGCCGAGTACGCGCTCGCTCCCGCCGAGGCGCTGGCCGCCGCGCCGCGAACGGTCGCGCGGGCCGACGCCGCGGCGCTGCCCGCGGTCGGTCTCACGGCGTGGCAGTCCCTGTTCGAGCTCGCCGAAGTCCGGGCGGGGCAGAGCGTGCTGGTCAACGGCGCCGGCGGCGCGGTCGGCGCCTACGCGGTCCAGCTCGCCGAGCACGCAGGAGCCGTCGTCACCGCCACCGCGAGTGCGCGCAGCGCGGACCGCCTGCGCGACTACGGCGCCGACCGCATCGTCGGCCACATCGACTACACCGCCGCCCCCTTCACGGTGGAGGGGGCGCCCTTCGACGCCGTGCTCAACCTGGCGCCCACCACGCCGGAGGAGATCGCGGCCCTCGCCGGACTCGTCGCCGACGGCGGCGCCCTGGTCAGCACCACGACCCCGCCGCCGGAGGAGCCCCGACGCGGGGTGCGCACCGCGCGCGTCCTCGTCCGCAGCGACGCCGACCAGCTCGCCGAACTGGTCTCCCGGGTCGACGCCGGGCGGCTGCGGATCGACGTCGCCGACCGGCGCCCGCTGGCCGACCTGCCCGCCGTCCACGCCGACGCCGCCGCCGGCCGCCTGGCCGGAAAGACCGTGCTGATCCCCGCGTGAGGAGCGCCCGGCCCGCACCGCGCCGCCTCAGGATTCCGGCGCTCAGTGGAGAGGAGTCCGGTCCCGGTCCGCCCGCCGCGCCGCCGAACGCGCGGCGGGCGCACGTGGGGGGCGGCACTCGGCGGGCGCGTCCGTGCCGCGCCCGCGGAGGCCGACCGCGGAGTCTTCCGGGCCCGCGGGACCGGCGACGTTGCCGTGGCGCCCGCCGAGCGGCCGCTGCAGCCGCTCGGCCTCGCCGTCAGGGATGCCGCCGCGCAGCCGGCGGTCGTCATCGGCCTGCTCGATCCGCCGATCGCCTCGCCTGCCGGGCTGAGATCGCCGTGGTGCCCGGCCGCTGACGAGCCGTGGGCCGGATCCGGGAGGCGAAGGCGGGGCATGCGGGCGCGGGCGCTGCGGCGCTCGCGCGGCGGGGTCGGGGACCCGCCTCAGCGGCGGTGCCGGGACGGCCGGTCGTCCGCCCCCGGGCTCGCCGGTATCAGGCGGTCGAGGTCGACCGCCGCGGCCATGGCCCGGGTGCCCGCATCGCCGGGGTGGAGCCCGTCGCCGCTGTCATAGGCCGGGGCCAGGCGCTGCGGGTCCCCGGCCGAGGCGGTGGCCGCGGCGAAGTCGACGACGGCGTCGAACTCGCCGCTGGTGCGGATCCACGCGTTGACCTCGTTCCAGGTGGCCTGGCGCTGCCGGGTCCAGATCGCCGAGCCTTTGAAGGGCAGCAGCGTGCCGCCGGCGATCCGAAGACCGCGGGCGTGCACGCGCTCGACGACCTCCCGGTAGCCCGCGATGATGTCCTCGGCGCCCGTGCCGTGGCCGATGTCGTTGATGCCTTCGAGCAGCACGACCGTGCGGACGCCCGACTGGCCGAGGACGTCGCGGTCCAACCGGTCCAGGGCGCCGACGCCGTAGTAGGGCTCCCCCTCGCGCGCGCCCAGCAGCAGGTTGCCGCCCAGGCCGGCGTTGGCGACCGACAGGGTCGGGCCCTCGACCGCGTTGAGCCGGCGGGCCAGATGGTCGGGCCAGCGCCGGTTCGCGTTGCCGGTGGTGGCCGCGGTGTCGGTGATCGAGTCGCCGAGGGCGACCACGGTGCCCACCACGTCGCCGCTCGGCTCGACGTCCACGCCGCTGGTCAGCATCCAGCAGGGCGTCGAGGAGAAGCCCTCGCCGGAGGCCTCGGCGGTGGCATCACCCTCGGCGAGGAAGTTGCCCTGGGCGGTGAAGGGGTGGTTGGTCACCGGGCCGGTCGCCTCGGGTGCGTAGACGCTGACGAGCAGCGTGGACAGCGCCTCGACCTCCAGGCGCACCGGGTCGCTGAAGACCTCGGCGCCGGCCGGGATCTTCACCCCGGCGCCGCCGTCGAAGGTCAGGGGGCGCACGCTGCCGGGTACGGCGGCGGCGCCGTCGTCGTGGACCGCCACCGACGCGCCGCCCACGCGCACCGGGCGCTCGCCGAAGGCGTTGGTCAGGCGCACGCGCACCCGGTCGCCGCCGGCGCTGAGGAAGACGACGTTGCGCACGGTCCGGTTGCGCAGGCCGTCGCCGGCGGGGCAGTCGCTCCCGGGGATGTCGCCGCCTTCGACCGGGCTCGCGGCCCAGCCGGTCACCCAGTCGCCGGCCCGGTGGTGCCGGGGGTCGCCGGCGACGCCGCCGGCGCCGAGGCCCAGGAGCAGCAGCGCGCTCAACGGCACGGTCAGGGCCGGCAGCAGCGCCCCGCGCCGCCCCGTGCGGCGTCGACCGCCGGTGGCGCGTGGGCTATCCGGGGCAGGCGCCATCACGTCTTCTCCAGAGGGGTGCGGGGGATGACGGGGGTGTGTGCCACCGGGGTCGCTGAACCGGTTCAGAGCATACCGCCGCACACGCAGCGCGACCAGTGGCTCCGCGCACGGCATCCGGCACGCCGAAGCGCCCCGCGCCTGCGCGCGGGACGCTCTCGGACCTACGTCGAGGTGATCGCCTTCTTGCTCAGCGGCGACGCGATGTCCTCCAGGGAGCTGCGGGCCACCTCCAGGCCGATCACCCAGTGTACGAGCCCGCCCCCGATCATCAGTCCGGCCCCCAGGAAGTAGCCGATGGCGACCTGGGAGACGTCGCCGCTCCCGACCAGGCGCCCGAACAGCGCGGGGCCCGCGATGCCGCCCAGTGCGGTGCCCACCGCGTAGAACAGGGCGATGGCCTGCGGCCGGGTCTCCATCGGGAAGATCTCGCTGACGGTCAGGTACGCCGAGCTCGCCCCGGCGGAGGCGAAGAAGAACACCACGCACCAGCACAGTGTCACCGTCACCGCGCTGAGCACTCCGGCCTGGAGCAGCAGCCCGGTGCCCACCAGCAGCAGCCCCGAGCCGATGTAGGTGCCGGCGACCATCGGCTTGCGGCCCAGAGTGTCGAACAGCGGCCCCAGCAGCACCGGCCCCAGGAAGTTGCCCAGCGCCAGCGGGATGATGAACAGCGGCGCCGTTCCCGAGGAGACGCCGAAGAACGTCGTCAGCACCAGGGCCTGGGTGAAGAACACGGCGTTGTACAGGAACGCCTGGCCCGCGAACAGAGCGAGGCCCACGACGGTGCGGCGCGGGTAGGTGGCGGCGATGGTGCGCGCCAGCTCGCGGAACGAGGTCCGCTCGCGCTGCTCCAGCGTCAGCGTGCCCTGGGGCTCGGGGAGGGTGTCGCGGCCGGCCTCGCGCTCCACCTCCTCCTCGATCGAGCGCACCACCTGCTCGGCCTCCTGGTCGCGGCCGTGGATGATCAGCCAGCGGGGGCTCTCGGGCACGATGCGCCGCACGACCAGGATGATCAGACCGAGCACGCCGCCCGCGGCGAACAGCAGCCGCCAGCCCAGGAACTCCGGCAGGATAGACGGATCGAGCAGCGGATAGGCCATGGCCGCGCCCGCGGCGGCGCCCAGCCAGTAGGAGCCGTTGACCATCAGGGCGACACGGCCGCGCAGCCGCGCGGGCACCATCTCGTCGATCGCGGAGTTGATGGCCGCGTACTCGCCGCCGATGCCGAAGCCCGTGAAGAACCGGCACGCGTAGAACCAGAGGGCGTTGCCGGAGAGCGCGGTCAGCACCGTCGCCGTCAGGTAGACGCCCAGTGTCACGAGGAAGATCCGGCGCCTTCCGTAGCGCTCGGTGAGGTGGCCGAAGTAGAGCGCTCCCAGGCAGGCGCCCACGACGTAGATGGAGGCGGCCAGGCCGACCTGGCTCTCGGAGATGCCGAGCCCGCTGGCCTCCTCGGTGATGCGCGATCCGATCGCGCCGACGATGGTCACCTCGAGACCGTCGAGGATCCAGACGCTGCCCAGGCCGATGAGGATGAGCCAGTGCCAGCGCTGCCATGGGAGGCGGTCGAGTCGGGCGGGGATGTCGGTGGTGACGCTCATGCCCTGCCGCTGTCCGCGCGCGGGCGGATGTAACCCGCGGGCTTTTGACGCGCTCCCGCCCCGCGCCGCTACGTGCGGAAGAGCAGCGCCCAGAGGACGACGCCGAGCAGCAGCAGCACACCCGCCACCACCGCCAGCACCACCGGCAGCGAACTACCCTCGCGGTGCTTGCCCGAGCTGGTCAGCCCGAGAGTGTCGGTGGAGTCGCGGATCGAGGTCAGCAGGTGGCCGACCGACTCGGGCCGGTGGCGCTGGATGCGCTCGTGCAGGTGGGAAACCGAGTCGGAGACCTGGTCCTGCAGGTCCGAGACCGACTCCTGGAAGGAGTTGCGCAGCAGGTGCGCGCCCTGGCGGAAGTGCTCGCGCGCCGACCCGGAGTCGTCCTCCTCGAAGGCTCCCCCGTCGTCTGCACCGAGTGTTTCGCCCTCCTCGTCGGTCTCCTCGGCCTCACCGCCGGCGGCGGAGTGCTGCGCGCCGCCGCCTCCGCGGGCGCCGTCGCCGGTGTCGCGGTCGCCGTGGGCGTCCTCCCGGGCCGGGCGCGGGACGATCGGCTGGGCGCCGGTCGCGGCGGTCTTGGCCGCGGTCTCGGGGCTGGTCTCGGGCGCCCACGGCGCGAGCGCGGCGATGCGCAGCATCTTGGTCGCGTTGTCGGCCGTGAGCCGGTCGCCCGGCTGGACGTGCAGCAGCCCGGCCAGAACCGGGGCGAGCGGACCGGCGTTCTGCGCCGCCGGCGGGTCGTCCAGGTCGGCGCCCTTGAGGATGCGGATGTAGCCCTTGCGGTCGTAGGGCGGGTGGCCTTCGACGGCGGCGTAGAGCGTGGCGCCCAGCGACCACAGGTCGGACTCGGGTCCCACCGGGCCCGCCTTGGCGCGCTCGGGCGGGATGTAGGAGGGCGAGCCGATGATGCGGCCGGAACTGGTCAGCGCGGACTCGCCGGTCCAGGCGGCCAGCCCGAAGTCGGTCAGTACGACCCGGCCGTCCTCGCTGATCATCACGTTCTCGGGCTTGACGTCGCGGTGCACGATGCCGTCGTCGTGGGCGACCCTGAGCGCGTCGATCAGCTGCAGGCCGATCTCGGCGACGCGCTGGTAGGGCAGCGGACCGGCCACGTCGATGATGCCCGCGAGCGTGCGCGCGTCGATGTACTCCATGACGATCCACGGGCGGTCGTCCTCGTCGACGACGTCGAGCACGGTGACCACGCCGGGGTGGGCCAGCCGCGCCGCCACACGCGCCTCGCGGGTGGTGCGCTGGAGCAGGCTCTCGCGCTCGGCCGCGCTGAGGTCGTCGGGCAGGCGCAGCTCCTTGACCGCCACCCGGCGGTCCAGCACCAGGTCGGTCGCGCGCCAGACGGTGCCCACACCGCCGCGGGCGATCTCGTCGGCGAGCTCGTAGCGCCCCTTCAGCACGCGGTGCGGAGTTCCGGTGTCGACGGCCGCCGCGGCCGAGTGCGTGTCAGCGCTCTCGGGCCGTTCGGCTTCGGGCCGCTCCGCTTCGGGCTTCTCTATGGAGGACACGGTCAGTCAACGAGTCTCATCACGGCCACGCTGGCCTCCTGCGGGCTCTTTCGGTCGCATCGAACGGCACGGGACCCCGCGCTACAGGTGCACGGATCACCGTTTATACCAGGCGCTGCCGACGTCCAAGCAGGTGGTTGCCGGATCAGCGTCGTTTAGGTTCGGTTTTGTTATGTCCTCCCCAAGGGACTCCATGCACGTTTCCAACCGTTCTTTACCAACAGTCACGGTCGGTACACAGGAGCCGCCCGGGAAGGGCGGGTCCCGGCCGGGTCAGCTCCAGAGGGTCTCGGGGTCGCGCACGGTGACCGGACCCGCGCCCGCTTCGGCCAGCGGGCCCTCCAGACGCTTGGCGTCGCCGGCGATCACGGTCACCATCTCGCTCGGGCGCAGGTACTCCTGCGCGGCCCGGGCGAGGTCGTCGGCGGTGAGGGCCTCGAAGCCGGCCCGCAGCCGGTCGATGTGGTCCTCGGGCAGGTCGTGCACGACCATCTCGACCAGGGCGCCGGCCAGGCTGCGCGCCGTGGAGTAGGTCACCGGCAGCCCCACCGTGTTGGACTCGCGCACCGCCGACAGCTCGCCCTCGGTGACGCCGTCGGTGCGCAGCCGCTCGATCTCGGCCAGCGACGCGGTCAGCGAGTGCGCGGTCGTCTCGGTGTCGACCTGGGTGCTGACCAGGAACACCCCGCTGTCGCGGCGCAGGTCGAACCGGCAGCCCGCACCGTAGGTGTAGCCCAGCCGCTCGCGCAGTTCCAGGTTCAGCCGCGAGGTGAACATGCCGCCCAGCACGTCGCTGACGCCGTCGGCGCGCGGCAGGTCCACCTGCGAGCGCGCCGGAGCGCGGTGAGCCATCAGCAGCGCCGACTGCACCGAGTCGGGCCGGTCGAGGACCACCACGCGCGGAAGCTCGCCCGGCGCCGGCCCCGGAGCCGTCGGCTCGGCGTCCTGCGGGGCGCCGGCGTCGCCGAACACCGCCGAGCCCAGCTCCTCCAGGTCCACCCCCGACAGGTCGCCGACGACCACCAGGGTGCCCGCCACCGCCGCGATGGAGGAGGCGTGGAAGTCCCGGACCGTCTGCGGATCGACGCTCTTCAGGCGCTCGGGCGCGCCGCTGAGCGGGGTGGCGTAGCGGCCGGTGAACAGCTGCCCGCCGACGGCGCGGGTGGCCAGGGTCGAGGGCACCGAGGCGTCCAGCCAGAAGCGCTCCAGGATCTGGTCGCGGCGGCGCAGCACGTCCTCGTCGCGCAGCGCCGGGCTGCGCACCGCCTCGGCCAGCAGAGCGGTGGCGTCGTCGAGCCGGTTCGCCGGCGCGTCCACGCCGGTGATGAAACCGTCCCAGGTGACCCGCGAGACCCACTCGGCGCCGTGGCGCTCCAGCGCGGGGGCCAGCGAGCTGTTGCCGTGGACGCCGTCCTCCAGCGCCTCGTTGGTGAGCGCGGCCACGCCCATGCTCTCCGGCGCCTCGGCGGCGCCCCCGGAGGGGTGGACCAGGCGGACCGATGCGAAGGCCTGGCCGGGGACGTCGATGGCGACCACGGTGCCGCCGCCCACGGTCAGGCGTCGCGGCTTCGGGAACGTATAGGGCTTCGGGGCACCGAGGTCGGGGCGTGTCTGCAGCATGCGGGTGACGACTCTCTCGTGTAGCGGGCGAAGGCGCCGGCGGGCGGACCGGACGGACGTGGCCCGGTGCGGGGCGCCGCGCGGCGCCCCGCACCGCGGTGGTCAGGCCGCGGGTTCGGCCGCGGACTCGGGGTCGAAGCGGACCGAAAGCCTGTTCTCGGGCACCAGCAGCCGCTTGGCCAGGTCGACGACGTCCTCGGCGGTCACGGAGTTCCAGCGCTGGGGCCAGGTGAAGGCGAGCTCGGGGTCGCCGAAAAGCTGGGTGCTGGAGCCGATGGTGTCGGCGAGTCCGCTGGGGTGCGACAGCGCCTGCATGTGGTCGCGCTCCAGCACGGCGCGGGCGCGCTCCAGCTCCTCGTCGGAGACGCCCTCGCCGAGGGTGCCGATCTCCTCGATCATGGCGGCCTCCAGCTCGTCGCCGCTCACGCCCTCGCGCGCGATCATGTTGGCCAGCATCAGGCTGGAGGTGTAGCGGAACGGCAGCAGGTCGGCGGCGGCGCCCCCGTCGTCGGCGGCCAGGCCCCGCTCCAGCACCAGGCGGCGGTAGAGCCGGCTGCCCTGCCCCTGGCCGAGGACCGCCGAGGCCAGGTGCATCACGTCGAAGTCGCGCTCGCCGTAGGGGCCGACGCGGAAGCCCAGGAAGACCCCGGGCGCCGGAACGGTCTCGACCACGCGCTCGGCGACCGGCCCGCCGATCAGGCCGGTGAGTGCGGCGTCGGGCGCCTCGGCCGCCGCCGGGCGCGCCGGGATCGCGCCGAAGTAGCGCTCGACCCGGTCGCGCACGTCCTGCGGGTCGAGGTTGCTCACGACCGTCAGCACGGCGTTGTCGGGGCCGTAGTGGCGCCGGTGGAAGTCGAGCACGTAGTCCAGGTCCGCGGCGTCCAGGTCGGCCATGGAGCCGATGGTGGCGTGGTGGTAGGGGTGGCCCTCGGGGTAGCCCAGCCGCAGGATGCGCTCCAGCGCGGTGCCGTAGGGCTGGTTGTCGTAGCGCTGGCGCCGCTCGTTCTTCACGACGTCGCGCTGGTTGTCCAGGACCTCCTGGGACATGCCGTCGCGCAGTGTGGCCAGGCGGTCGGCCTCCAGCCACAGCACGAGGTCCAGGGCGTGCTCGGGCACGGTCTCGTAGTAGTTGGTGCGGTCGGTGGAGGTGGAGGCGTTGATGTCGCCGCCGAGCCGCTCGACGGCGTCGAAGTGCTCGCCCTTGGCCACGTTGCCGCTGCCCTGGAACATCAGGTGCTCGAAGAGGTGGGCGAAGCCGGTGCGCCCGGGCGCCTCGAAGCGGGACCCGATCCCGTACCACAGGTTGACGGCGGCGACCTGGGGCGTCGACGCCGGTGCGGTCACCAGGCGTAGTCCGTTGTCCAGCGTGAATTGGTCGACCCGTCGCGCCGCGCCGTTGGTGGTCACCTGTTCCTGCACCCCTTGCCCGCACGTCGTTGAACTGCGTTCTCGTCTGTGCCAGAGCCTATGTGCTCGGGCACGTCCGCCGATACAGAAGGCCGCAGGAATCGGGGGTTCCGGCCGCGACCGGAACCGCCGGGGATTCGGGGCGCGGCCGATCCGCGGGCCGGCGGACCGGTCCGCCGGCCGCACCGGCGCCTGCGGGACAGCGCACCGCTAGGCGACGCGCGTGAGCAGGCGAAGGGAGCCCTGCGCGCCCGTCTCGGTGAACGCGCCGCTGTCCAGGGCGCGGCGGTAGACGTTGTAGGGCGGCCGGCCGCCGTCGGCGGGGTCGGGGAAGACGTCGTGGATGGCCAGCGCGCCGCCCGGAGCCAGGTGCGGGGTCCAGCTCTCGTAGTCGGTCCGCGCGGCCTCCTCGGTGTGGCCGCCGTCGATGAAGAGCATGCCCAGCGGGGCCGACCACAGCCGCGCGACGTCGGCCGACCGCCCCACCACCGCGACCACGTGGTCCTCCAGGCCGGCGGCCGCCATGGTGCGGCGGAACTCGCGCAGCGTGTCCAGCCGGCCGGTGACCGGGTCGACCAGGCCGGGGTCGTGGTACTCCCAGCCCTGCTGGTGCTCCTCGGAGCCGTGGTGGTGGTCGACGGTCACGACCGTGCCGCCCGCCTGCCGCACCGCCGCGCCCAGGAAGACCGCGGACTTGCCGCAGTAGGTGCCGATCTCCAGCACCGGGCCGAGCGGCGCGTGGGCGAGCGCCGCGGCGTGCAGCGCCAGCCCCTCGTCGGTGGGCATGAAGCCCTTGGCGGCCTCGGCCGCGCGCAGCGCGTCGGCGGGCATGTCCGCGGACGGGGTCGTGGTCACGGGTGCCTCCCGGAGTCGTCGGCGTTGGTCCGCTGCGGGTCGGGACGGGACGCGGCGTGCCGCGGGCGCCCGCCGTGCCGGCGGCGGCCTGCGGCCGGCCCCGGTTCAGCGTCCGAACGCGGCGGTCAGGCGCTCCACGGCGGTGTCGAGCACCTCGTCGCGCTTGCAGAACGCGAACCGCACGAGGTGGCGGCCCTCCTCGGTGTTGTCGTAGAGGACCTGCGCCGGGACCGCCGCGACACCGGCCGTGTGCGGCAGCGAGCGGGCCAGCTCGATGCCGTCGCCGTAGCCCAGCGGACGGATGTCGGTGATGACGAAGTAGGTGCCCTGGGGCCGCAGGACCTCCAGGCCCGCCGTACGCAGCCCCGCGCACAGCCGGTCGCGCTTGGCCTGCAGCGCGTCCCGCTGGCCCAGCACCCAATCGCCCTCGTCGCGCAGCGCGTCGGCCACGGCCAGCTGGAGGGCGCCGTTGGCGGTGAAGGTGAGGAACTGGTTGACGGTGCGGGCCGCGCGCACCAGCGGCTCCGGCCCCATGACCCAGCCGGTCTTCCACGCGGTGACCGAGAACGTCTTGCCCACCGACGAGACCGCCAGGGTGCGCTCGGCCATGCCGGGCAGGGTCGACAGCGGGACGTGCTCGGCGCCGTCGTAGACCAGGTGCTCGTAGACCTCGTCGGTGAGGGCGATCAGGTCGTTTTCGCGGCACACCCGGGCGATCGCCGACAGCTCGTCGCGGGTGAAGACGGTGCCGGTGGGATTGTGCGGCGTGTTCACGATGATCATGCGGGTGCGCGGGCCGACGGCCGCGCGCAGTTCGGCCGGGTCGAAGGTGAACCGGCCGTCGGCGGCCGGGTCGGGCCGCAGGGTGACGGCACGGCGCACCCCGCCGGCCAGCGCGATCACAGCGGCGTAGGAGTCGTACATCGGCTCGAAGACCACGACCTCGTCACCGGCTTCGACCAGGCCCAGCACGCCTGAGGCGATGCCGGCGGTGGCGCCGACGGTGATGTACACCTCGGCGGCGGGGTCGAGGTCGATCCCGTAGCGCCGCCTGCGGTCTGCGGCGACGGCCGCACGCAGCTCGGGGCGCCCGGGTCCGGGCGGATACTGGTTGACGCCTTCGCGGATGTGCCGCGCGGCGGCCTCCAGCAGTGAGGACGGTCCGTCGGTGTCGGGGAATCCCTGCCCGAGGTTGACGGATTCGGTCTCGGTGGCCAGGCGGCTCATCTCGGCGAAGACGGTTTCGCCGAACGGGCGCATGCGCGTGACAAGGGGTTCGTCCACACCGGGCAGCATAGACGCCGGGCCGCGTGGCGCTCACGGCCCGGGGGCGCCCGGGGCGCTGCGGGGCGGGGTCACAGGGCGCGGGTGCGCTGGGCGCGGACCTCGCTGAGCACGTCGCACAGGCGGGCCATGTCCTCGTCGCTGAAGCTCTCGACGAAGCGCAGCATGGTGGTCCCCGGGTCGCCGCAGCCGCTGAACACCTCGCTCATCACGCGTGCGGTGTGCTCCTCGCGGGACTCCCGCGGCCAGTAGAGCCAGGCGCGCCCGGCCTTCTCCCGCTCCAGCAGGCCCTTGTGGTACAGGATGTTGGTGACCGTCATGACGGTCGTGTAGGCGACGTCGCGGTCGTAGTCCATGGACGCGCGGACTTCGCGGACGGCCAGCGGGCGGTCCGACCGCCACAGCGCGTCCATGATGGCGGCCTCCAGTTCGCCGAACTCCCTCATCGCCACCCTCCCCGGCTTCGTTCCGCCATGGTAGAAGCGCCGGGGGCCGCCGCGCGGGCAAACGGTGAGCCGGGTACCGATACGGTCCCGCGACCTGCGTTGGCGCGGCGATACCGGTTCGCACGCACCGCGGCGCCACCGTTTCGCCGGGGAGGGGCGCCGCTTCGGGCCGGAGGCTCAGCCGCCGCTGCCGCGCATGTGCACGCGCGCCTGCTCGCTGAAGTCGCGCGGGATGACGTAGGGCCGCTCGGCGTTGACGTCGGGCCAGATGTCGCGCAGGTCCTCGGCCGTGCCGCCGCCCAGCTCGGCGCCGGGCCCCTCGGCCAGGAAGATCCGGGCGACGCGCCCGCCGCCCACGGAGTAGACCTCGCCGGAGGTCTCGCAGTCCTCGTGGGCCAGCCACACCACGGCCTGGCTGACACGCTCCGGCGCCAAAAGCTCCTTCGGACCCTCCGGGAGCACGCCCTCGGTCTGCGGCGTGCGCGCCAGCGGGGCGACGGCGTTCGCGGTGATGTCGTACTTGGCGCCCTCGATGGCCACGGTCTTGGTGAGGCCGAGGACGCCCATCTTGGCCGCGGCGAAGTTGCTCTGCCCGAAGTTGCCGAACAGCCCGGAGGGCGACGCGGTGTTGACGATGCGCCCGTAGCCGTTGCCGCGCATGTAGCCGAAGGCGGCGCGGGTGACCAGGAATGTGCCGCGCAGGTGGACGCCGACCACCGCGTCCCACTCGGCGACGCCGATGTTGCGGAAGGCGCGGTCGCGGAGGATGCCCGCGCTGTTGACGACGACGTCGACGCGCCTGTAGGTGTCCACGGCGGTCTCGACCAGCGAGCGGGCGCCCTCTTCGGCGGTGATGTCGTCGACGCTGACACACGCGGTACCGCCCTTGGAGCGGATCGTCTCGGCGGTCTCCTCGGCCGCCGCCACCGGGTCGGCGCCGGGGTCGTCGGCGCCGGTGCCGGTGTTCTCGCTGACCACGACCTTGGCGCCGCGCGCCGCGAGTCCGAGGGCGTGGGCGCGGCCCAGGCCGTGCCCGGCGCCGGTGACGATCGCGACGCGCCCGTCGAACCGCAACTCCATGTCCGCTCGTCCCCCCACAGTCGGTGTGCGGCGGGGCGGGCCGGTCCCGATCGCCGACCGGCGCCCCGCTCCAAGGCTCCCGGGTCTCATACCCGCTGTGCGGTCCGGACTCCCGCGGGGTGCGCCGCCGCCTCGCCCGATCGTGCCGCACGCCGGTGCCGCGCGGCGGCCCGCGCGCCGGCGCGGCCGGCGGCGCGGATCCGGCCCCGCGGGCCGGACAAGCACCGTGCGCGGCCCGGACCTGCTCCCTCTCCCGGCGAAACCCCCGTGTCTCGCCGGGGTCGGGACCAGCCGTCCTGTCCGGACCGCGCACACTACGTGAGACGCCGGTCCGCTGGATCCGGTTCCGGGCAATTCCCCGGCCGCGCCAGGATTGAGCGCATCCGCGAACGGGCATGGTGAGCGGCGCACACCGGCCGAACCCGATCCACCGCTTCCTCCCGACCGCATCTCGCCGGTCCTCCGCGGAACCGCCTCGCGCGCGTCGTGCAGCCGCGCGCCCGCCGTCGCCCCGACGGGCCTCCGGGACACGAAAACCGCAGGTCAGGTCAAGCGGACACCATGACAGTGTGAATCATTGTTAGCAATCTCCCAGTCCGTTACCGGCCTCGGGTCCCCATCGGCGTGCCTGGACAGCTAGCCTGTTACCCGAGATTGCTGACCGGGCGTGTGCTCCGGCGGCTCACTGCGAGCCGCTTGTGCCGGCCCGCCCCGAGGAGCGGCCATCTCGCCATACACACATTCACAAGCGAGCTGCGGAAGAGGGCGATCTCCGCCGTGTCGTCTGAGGCGTCTCAACCCCTGACAGATTTCGGCCCGAACGAGTGGTTGGTCGAGGAGCTCTACCAGAAGTACCTCGACGACCCGAACTCGGTTGACAAGGCATGGTGGAACTTCTTCGCCGACTACAAGTCCGGCGTTCCCCAGGCCAACGGAACGGGCAAGGGTGCAGCGGCCACGGGCACCCAGTCCGCTCCGGCGGACTCGGAGGCCACCAAGGGCGGCAAGGCCGCCGAGCCCAAGCGCGCGGCGTCCGCATCGGGCGACGGGAAGGGAAAGTCCGGGACCGGGCAGGACGCCGAGGGCGAGAAGCCCGTCGACGAGTCACTCAAGGTCACCGAGGAGCGGCTGCGCGGCGCGCCCGCGCGTACGGCCGCCAACATGGAGTCCAGCCTCGCGCTGCCCACCGCGACCAGCGTGCGCGCGGTGCCGGTCAAGCTGCTGTTCGACAACCGCATCGTGATCAACAACCACCTGCGGCGCGGGCGCGGCGGCAAGGTGTCCTTCACCCACATCATCGGCTACGCCATGGTGAAGGCGCTGGAGTCCCTGCCGGAGATGAACCACTCCTACGCGGAGGTCGACGGCAAGCCGGGCGTGTCCAAGCCCGAGCACGTCAACTTCGGGCTGGCGATCGACCTGCAGAAGTCCGACGGCACGCGGCAGCTGGTGGTGCCCAGCATCAAGTCCGCGGACAAGATGGACTTCAAGGAGTTCTGGACCGCCTACGAGGACCTGATCCGCAAGGCCCGCAACAACAAGCTGGGCGTGCCCGACTTCCAGGGCACCACCATCAGCCTGACCAACCCCGGCGGCATCGGCACCGTCCACTCGGTCCCGCGCCTGATGCCCGGCCAGGGCACCATCCTGGGCGTGGGCTCGATGGAGTACCCCGCCGAGTTCCAGGGCGCGGCTCCCGAGACCCTGAACAACCTCGCGGTCAGCAAGGTCATGACGCTCACGTCGACCTACGACCACCGCATCATCCAGGGCGCCCAGTCGGGCGAGTTCCTGCGCCGCATCCACCAGCTGCTGCTGGGCGAGGACGGCTTCTACGACGAGATCTTCCGGTCGCTGCGGCTGCCCTACGAGCCCGTGCGCTGGACCCAGGACATCTCGGCCGGCGAGAACCAGCTCGACAAGACGAGCCGGGTCCAGGAGCTCATCCACGCCTACCGGGTGCGCGGCCACCTGATGGCCGACACCGACCCGCTGGAGTACCACCAGCGCCGCCACCCCGACCTGGACATCCTCCAGCACGGCCTGACGCTGTGGGACCTGGAGCGCGCGTTTGCCACCGGCGGGTTCGGCGGCAAGCAGCTGATGAAGCTGCGCGACGTGCTGGGCGTGCTGCGCGACACCTACTGCCGCACCGTCGGCATCGAGTACATGCACATCCAGGATCCCGAGGAGCGCGAGTGGATCCAGGCGCATGTCGAGCGCGAGCACGAGAAGGTCAGCCGCGACGAGCAGCTGCACATCCTGCGCCGGCTGAACAACGCCGAGGCCTTCGAGACCTTCCTGCAGACCAAGTACGTCGGCCAGAAGCGGTTCTCGCTTGAGGGCGGCGAGTCCCTGATCCCGCTGCTGGACGGGGTGATCACCCGCGCCGCGAAGGCGGAGCTGGACGAGGTCGTCATCGGCATGGCCCACCGCGGCCGGCTGAACGTGCTCGCCAACATCTGCGGCAAGTCCTACGGGCAGATCTTCGGCGAGTTCGAGGGCAACCTCGACCCCCGCAGCGCCCACGGCTCCGGCGACGTCAAGTACCACCTGGGCACCGAGGGCACGTTCGAGACCCCCGACGGCGACAAGATCGCGATCTCGCTGGCGGCCAACCCGAGCCACCTGGAGACCGTGAACCCGGTCGCCGAGGGCATCGTCCGCGCCAAGCAGGACGTGCTGGACAAGGGCCCGCACGGGTTCACCGTGCTGCCGCTGCTGGTGCACGGCGACGCCGCCTTCGCCGGGCAGGGCGTGGTGGCCGAGACCCTCAACCTGTCGCAGCTGCGCGGCTACCGCACCGGCGGCACGGTGCACGTCATCGTCAACAACCAGGTCGGGTTCACCACCTCGCCGGCCGACAGCCGCTCCAGCGTCTACGCCACCGACGTCGCGCGCATGGTGCAGGCCCCGATCTTCCACGTCAACGGCGACGACCCCGAGGCGGTGGTGCGGGTCGCCCAGCTGGCCTACGACTACCGGCAGTCCTTCAACAAGGACGTCGTGATCGACCTGGTCTGCTACCGGCGCCGCGGCCACAACGAGACCGACAACCCGGCTTTCACCCAGCCGCTGATGTACGACGTGATCGACGCCAAGCGCTCCACGCGCAAGCTCTACACCGAGGCGCTGATCGGGCGCGGCGACATCACGATCGAAGAGGCCGAGCAGGCGCTGCGCGACTACCAGGAGCAGCTGGAACGCGCCTTCACCGAGACCCGCGAGGCCGGCCGCAAGCCGATCGAGCCGGGTGCGGTCATCAAGCCCGAGGTGTTCGACGAGGGCCGCATCGACCACGCGTCGGTCGAGAGCGCCATCACCGGCGAGGTCGTCAAGCAGGTGGTCGACACCCAGGTGAGCCTGCCCGAGGGCTTCACGCCGCACCCGCGGCTCAAGCCGCAGCTGCAGCGCCGCGCCCAGATGCTCGAGGACGACGCGCTCGACTGGGCCACCGGCGAGATGCTGGCGTTCGGTTCGCTACTGCTGGAGGAGCACCCGGTGCGCCTGGTCGGCCAGGACACCCGGCGCGGCACGTTCGGCCAGCGGCACTCGGCGCTGGTCGACCGCGACTCCGGACAGGTGCACACCCCGCTGAAGCAGTTCGACAAGGGCACCTCGAAGTTCTACGTGCACGACTCGCTGCTCAGCGAGTACGCGGCGCTGGGCTTCGAGTACGGCTACTCGGTGGTGCGCCCCGACGCGCTGGTGGCCTGGGAAGCCCAGTTCGGCGACTTCGTCAACGGCGCCCAGACCATCATCGACGAGTACATCAGCGCCAGCGAGCAGAAGTGGGGCCAGCGCTCCAGCGTGGTGCTGCTGTTGCCGCACGGGTACGAGGGCCAGGGGCCCGACCACTCCTCGGCGCGCATCGAGCGGTTCCTGCAGCAGTGCGCGCAGGAGAACATGACCGTGGCGCTGCCGACCACCCCGGCGAACTACTTCCACCTGCTGCGCTGGCAGGTGAAGTCGCAGTACCGCCGCCCGCTGGTGGTGTTCACGACGAAGGTGATGCTGCGGCTGAAGGCCGCCACCTCGCCCGTCGCCGACTTCACCTCGGGCGCGTTCCAGCCGATCATCCCCGACACCACGGGGCTCGACCCGAAGAACGTGCGGCGCGTGGTGCTGTGCTCGGGCAAGATCTACTACGAGCTCGACGCCGCCCGGAAGCGCACGGGCGACACCAGCACGGCCCTGGTCCGAGTCGAGCGGCTCTACCCGCTGCCGGCCGAGGAGATCCGCCAGATGCTCTCGGGCTACCCCGAGGCCGGCGAGGTGCTGTGGGTGCAGGAGGAGCCGGCGAACATGGGCCCGTGGCCGTTCGTGGCGCTGGTGTTCTCCGAGCAGCTCGACCGCCCCTTCACCCGGGTCTCGCGCCCGGCGAGCTCGGCCCCCGCGGCCGGCTCGGGCAAGCGGCACGAGGTCGAGCAGCAGGCGCTGATCAACACCGTCTTCCCGCCGGCGGACTAGGCCGATGTACTTCACCGACCGGGGCATCGAGGAGCTGGAGCGGCGGCGCGGCGAGGAGGAGGTCTCCCTCGCCTGGGTCGCCGACCAGCTGCGCACCTTCACCGACCTCCACCCGGAGTTCGAGACCCCCGTCGAGCGCCTGGCCACCTGGCTCGCCCGCCTCGACGACGAGGACGGGGACGAGTAAGCAGCACGCGCGGCGGCGCCGCCGCGCGTGAGCGCCGCACGGCGGCCGCGAGAGCGATCGGGGCACCGGGCCGGGTTCGGTCCGGTGCCCCGCCGCGTATCGTCCGGCGGTCCGCCGCGCGGGCGGGTGCGCGTGGAGGCGCGGGCGCGCCCCGGACCTTAGGGGGCCACCGGGGGCGCACCCCGAGCCGACCCGGACTCCTCCCCCGATATCTCACGACATATCTTGAAGTGCGGGGAGTCGCGACATATCGTGAGTCCAACAGCGGTTCGAGCCGAAAGGTATCCCGATGGCGCGTTGGACCATCGACCAGCCGACGACACGCACTCTGGACGGGATCGTGGCACTGCGCGTCCGGGTCATCGGCGGTCACGTCAACATCCTGCCCACCGACGACCCGGTGACGTTCGAGGTCTCCGACGTCTCCGGCGAGCCCGTGCTGGCCACGCAGGAGGCCGGCATCCTGACCGTCACCTACGACGACCTCACCGGCAGCGGCCTGCTGGACCGGCTGCGCCCGGTGCAGCTGTCGGGCTACCGGGGCATGGCACGCCGCTCGGCCACCGTCAGCCTGCAGGTGCCGCGCGACTGCCCCGTCGAGGTCACGACCCTCTCGGCCCCGGTCGTGGTGGCCGGGCTGAGCGGCAAGACCCAGATCCGCACGGCCTCGGGCGACATCACGCTGGACGGGCTCACCGGCGAGACCGAGATCAACACCGTCTCCGGCAACGTCGCGGCCCGCGACCTGCAGGGCAGCCTGCACTTCAACACGGTCCGCGGCCAGGTCGCGGTCGCCGGGGGGCGCCTCTACGACCTCACCGGAAAGAGCGCGTCGGGCCAGTTCCTCGGCGATGTGGACGTGGCGCCGGCGGGCCGGGTCCGTCTGGGATCGGTCTCCGGCGAGATTGCGCTGCGGGTGCCCGCCGAGACGTCGGCGACCGCCGAGCTGCGCTCGGCGACCGGCAAGCTGGACTCCGACTTCGCCCTGGAGCGCCGCGACCAGCGGGCCCGGGGCAGCCTCGCCGGCAAGATCGGCAGCGGGGTCGACCCCGCCGGCATCACCGCCACGACCGTTTCGGGCGCCGCCTCGCTTCTGCGCCGCGAGCCCGACGCCCCCGCAGCGATCCCGAGGGGGAACGACCAATGAGTACCATCTTCGGCCACGGACGCCTGCGGCTGTACCTGCTGAAGCTGCTGGACGAGAGCCCGAGGCACGGCTACGAGATCATCAGCCTGCTGCGGGACCGCTTCCTGGGCGTCTACTCGCCCTCCCCCGGGACGATCTACCCGCGCCTGGCCCGCTTGGAGGAGGAGGGCCTGGTCACCCACGAGGAGGTCGACGGCCGCAAGGTCTACCGCCTCACCGACAAGGGCCGCGAGGAGCTGCACAGCCGCAGCGCCGACATCGACGACCTCGAACGCGAGATCACCGACTCGGTGCGCGACGTCGCCGAGGCCGTCCGCGAGGACGTGCGCCACACGATCAGCTCGCTGCGCGAGGAGCTGAAGGGCGGCGGCGCGGGCCGCAGGCCGCGCGGCGAGGGCGCCGGCGGGTCCGGGGAGTCCGGAGCGGCCGGCGGCGGATCGGAGTCGGCACGCGGCGGCGAGAGCGGCGGCGACCGCGAGCACGCGTCCCGCGGCTCGCGGTGGACGCGCGACTGGGAGCGCTTCGCTCAGGGCTTCGGCGGCGCCTGGGGCAAGCGCTCGGGCGAGCGGCCCGAGTTCGACCAGGCGCTGCGCGACTTCTCCGAACGCGTGCGCGACGTGGTGCGCGAGGCCGGCCAGGTCGGCGAGTCGGCGGCGCACGACCTGCGCAGGATTTTGGACGACACGTTCGAGACCATCCGCCGCGACGTCGGCAACTGGGGGCCGCGCGACCAGGCCGAGCGCGAGGAGGACGACCGCTGCCGCGGCGGGTCCACGGGGTCGTCCCCTTGCGGCGCCGACGCGGCCGACGACTCCGCCGGCGGCGCGGCCGAGGACACCGGTACCGGGAAGGCCGGAGCGGCGTCAGGCTCGGCCGGGCCCGACGGGGGCGCGTCCTCAGGGGCCTCCGGGCCCTCCGAGGGCGCCGCGGGGCCGGCCGACCCCTGGAGCACGGCGGTCGGCGGCCAGGCTGAGGGTGGCGGCGAAGGCGGCGGCGAGGCGCAGGGGGCGCACGGACGGCACGAGGCGCCCGCAGGCGAGCGGGACGGGGACTCCGGGAGCGCCGACGACCCGTGGGGCAGGGCGGTGAACGAGGACGGCGACCGCCGCGACGGCGGCTCCGCGTCCTGAAACCGGCGGCCCGGACGCCCGACCGGTCCGGCGAAAGGGGTGTCCCCGCGCGCGGCGCGGGGACACCCCCCTTCTCGCGCCTGGCGCGCGCCTGACGCGGGGCGGTCCGCGGTGCGGACGCAGCGAGGGGCTCAGACCCGGAAGACGACCTTGCCGAACAGCTCCCCCTGCTCCATCGCGGCGAAGCCCTCCTCGGCGCGGTCGAGCGGCAGCACCCGGTCGATCTCCGGGCGCACGCCGGTGCGGGCGCAGAACTCGGCCAGGCGGCGCAGCTCGTCGCGGCCGCCCATGGTCGAGCCGAGCACGGACAACTGCAAAAAGAACACCCGGTTCAGCTCGGCCGGGGGCGCGTCGCCGCTGGTGGCCCCGCAGGTGACGATCCGCCCGCCCGGACGCAGCGAGCGCAGGGAGTGGCCCCAGGTCGCCTCGCCGACGGTGTCGAACACGACGTCGACCTTCTCCGGCAGGCGCTCCCCCGACGCGACGGCGCGGTAGGCCCCCAGCCGCTCGGCGCGCTCGCGCTTGCCGGCGTCGCGGCTGGTGGCGTAGACCCGGTGGCCCGCCGCGGCGGCCATACGGATGACCGCGCTGCTCACGCCGCCGCCGGCGCCCTGCACCAGGATCGGCGAGCCGGGTTCGAGGCCCGCGCGGACGAAGAGCATCCGGTAGGCGGTCAGCCACGCCGTGGGCAGGCAGGCGGCCTCCTCGAAGGAGAGCTCCGCGGGCTTGGGGACGAGGTTGCGCCGGGGGACGGCGACCTTCTCGGCCAGGGTGCCCGGATGGACCTCGGAGAGCAGGGAGCGCCGGGGGTCGCGGGTCTCGTCGCCGCCGCCCGCGTCGGGGTCGCCGATCACGGCGTGCACGATGACCTCGTTGCCCTCTTCGTCCAGCCCGGCGGCGTCGCAGCCGAGCACCATCGGCAGCCGTTCCTCGGCCAGGCCCACGCCGCGCAGGCTCCACAGGTCGTGGTGGTTGAGTGCGGCGGCCTTGACCCGCACCGTCGTCCACCCCTCGGGCGGGGCCGGGTCCGGCCGCTCCCCCGCCTCCAGCCCGGACAGTGGGTTCTTCTTGTCGATACGCGCTGCGGTGATAGCGAACATGCCCTGACCCTAACCACCTGGGCCGCCGCTGTGCGGCCCGCCCCGAGCGGCGTCCGGCAGCCGTGTCGAATCCGCCGGTCAGCGGGGCATCGGCGGCTCCGCGGTCCCCCTAGAATTACCGAGGGGACATTCTCGCGCAAACGTCGGCCGGGCGTTCGGGGAGGCGGCGCCCCGAAGGGTCCGGCAAAGCGCCGAGGAGGCCGTTTTCCCTTTCCCGGGAAAAGGTTCGCATTCTGCGGAAACATGCCTCCCGTACGCCCGCTGCCGCGGTGGATTTCCCGCACCCCGGCGTCGAGTAGCCTGCCTGTGCCGCGTGCGGAATCGCCCTGCCGACCGAGACCGTGCGGCGCCCCCGCCGTATTCCGGCCTTGCCCGAACAGGAGGCACAGCCCGTGGCCGCTGCCGACAACCCCACGGCCCGCCGGCGCCGCCTCGGCGTCGAGTTGCGGCGTTTGCGGGAGAACGCCGGGATGACCGGCGAAGAGGCCGCCGAGCGCATGTCCTGGTCGGGCAGCAAGCTTTCCCGCATCGAGCGCGGACAGGTCGCCACCAACTCCGACGACGTGCGCGACCTGCTGGAGCTCTACGGTGTCGAGGACCCCGACGCACGGCAGACGCTGATCATGCTCGCCCGCGAGTCGCGCCGGCGGGGCTGGTGGCACGTCTACGGCGACGTGATGCCCGAGCGCTTCGACGTCTACCTCGGGCTGGAGCCGGAGGCCGGCGCGCTGCGGTTCTTCCAGTCCGAGATCGTGCCGGGCCTGCTGCAGACCCCCGACTACGCGCGGGCGCTGATGCGGGCGCACCCCTCGCCGGTTTCGGACGACGAGATCGAGCGCCGCACCGAACTGCGCATCCGCCGTCAGGAGGTCGTCTTCAACGACTCTCCACCGCAAATCTGGGCATTGCTGGATGAATCAATCCTTTACCGCCCGGTCGGCGGACGATCGGTCATGATCGGCCAAATGCGGCGCCTGCTCGACCTCGGTCGGAATCCTCAGGTGACATTGCAGGTGCTGCCGTTCGCGGTCGGCGCGCATTCGGGGCTCAACGGCTCCTTCGACATCCTGGAGTTCCTCGATTCGGACATCCACGCACCCCTGCTGGTGCACGTGGAGAACCTGACGAGCAGCCTCTACATCGAAAAAGCCAAGGAAGTGGCCTACTACACGGCCGCTTTCGAACACCTGCGCTTCGCGGCCCTGCACCCCGAGCGGACACGGGAGGTCATCGGCGAGGCGGAGCAGCGCCTGCGGAGCGGAGAGGAGGGGGAAACCGATGAGTCATGAAGGGAGCGCGGCATGGCCGCGAAGAATCCGCTGGGCGTGCGATGGCGCACGAGCACCTACAGCGGAACGGGGGGAGGCCAGTGCGTCCAGGTGATGCGCTGGGCCAGGGCCGTCCGGGTCCGCGACTCCACGGCGCCTGAAGGCACCGTGCTGCGGTTCCCCGCGGGGGCGTGGGCGGCGTTCGTCGTCGCCGCCGTCGGGCGCTGCCTCTAGCGCCGCCGCAGCAGACGGAGGGGGTAGCCGGTCCGGGGCAAGGGAGATCTGCGCCCCGGGCCGGCTACGGAGAATAACCAGATGACTACCCCCTGGCGACACCGTCGCGCCGCGCCTGCGCGGCCACGGCCTCGGCGACCGCCGGGACCACCCGCGAGTCGAATGTGCTCGGGATGATGTAGTCGGGGCCGAGGTCGTCGCCCACCAGGTCGGCGATCGCATCGGCCGCGGCGAGCTTCATCGCCTCGGTGACGTCGCGTGCGCGCGCGTCCAGCGCGCCGCGGAAGACGCCGGGGAACGCGAGCACGTTGTTGATCTGGTTGGGGAAGTCGCTGCGGCCGGTCGCCACGACGGCGGCGTGGGCCCGGGCGACGTCGGGGTGGATCTCGGGAGTCGGGTTGGCCATGGCGAAGACGATCGCCTCGGGTCCCATCGAGGCCACGACCGACTCGGGCAGCTCGCCGGCCGACAGGCCGATGAACACGTCGGCGCCCTCCAGCGCCTTCTCGATCGAGCCGCGCACGCCCGCCCGGTTGCTGATCTCGGCGAGCTCCGCCTTGATCGGCGTGAGGCCCTCGCGCCCGGCGTAGATCATCCCCTTGCTGTCGGCGACGGCGATGTCGCCGATCCCGCCGTCGACCAGCATCTTGGTCACGGCCACACCGGCCGCGCCCGCACCGGAGACCACCACCCGCAGGTCCGCGAGCGAGCGCCCGGTCTGCCGGGCCGCGTTGCGCAGCGCGGCGACCGTCACGATCGCAGTGCCGTGCTGGTCGTCGTGGAAGACGGGGATGTCCAGCCGCTCGCGCAGCCGCCGCTCGATCTCGAAGCAGCGCGGCGCGGAGATGTCCTCCAGGTTGACCCCGCCGAACGACGGCGCCATGCGCTCGACGGTCTCGACGATGTCGTCGACCCCCTCGCACGACAGGGCCACCGGCACCGCGTCGACGCCGGCGAACTTGCGGAACAGCAGCGCCTTGCCCTCCATGACCGGGAGCGACGCCTCCGGGCCGATGTCGCCCAGGCCGAGCACCGCCGAGCCGTCGGTCACGACGGCGACAACGGAGCTCTTCCAGGTGTAGGTGTCGACGAGCTCCGGCGAGTCGGCGATCGCCGTGCACACCCGTGCGACGCCGGGCGTGTAGGCCAGGGCCAGGCCTTCGTGGTCGGTGACCTCGACCGTGCCCTCGACCCGCAGCTTGCCGCCGCGGTGCAGCGCGAACGCCGGATCGTCGTCGAACAGGGAATGGGAATCAGTGGTCGTCATGATCTGTGCAATACCCCTCAGATATGCAAGCGCGCCCGAGCGGGCGGGGTCCGGGCGCGGCTTCGAGTTCGCCTCGGTCTCGGCGATCGGAAAAGGCGGCGCGCGGAGCGGCAGGGGTGCTAGGGATGCTAGGAGGACTCCCTCGGCCACGTCGTCGGCGATGCCGGAGGGAAGAGGAGCACGGTCTCCGCGGCTCGGTGCGAGCCAGGCGCCGCAGCGGTTCGGGGTTCACCCGTTACCCAATCCTCTCACAACGGTGACCCCACTAACATGCCGGTACGCCGACGATGGAACATTCACGTTCGCACGAACGACTATCCTGCCCACTTGTGCTGCGCGTCCGGCCTACCGCCGGGACGCGACGACGCGAACGCCGACCACCCGACGCCGTTCGCCCATGAGAAGGAGAGACACGTGGCCGTGCTGAAGCACTTGACCGCGCCGGCTGCCCGGATCGGACGCGTTCCCTACGCCGCCGGCGCCCTCGCCGCCGTTCTGGCCCTGTCGGCATGCGGAGGCGGCGGCGGTGACGACCAGGGAGGCGGCCAGGGCTCGGGGACCGACCCCGCGTCCACGCCCTCGGTCCAGGCCGACCCCGAGCTCGCGAAGATGGTCCCCCAGGAGATACGCGACCAGGGAACGCTCAAGGTCGGCACCGACTCCACCTACGCGCCCGCCGAGTACCTCTCCACGGACGGCACGACCGTCGTCGGCTTCGACGTCGAGCTGTTCAACGCGGTGGCCGCCAAGCTCGACCTGGAGACCGACTGGCAGAGCTCCACGTTCGGCACCATCGTCGAGGGCGTCGGCAGCGGCAAGTACGACGTGGGGGTCTCCTCGTTCACCATCAACGAGGAGCGCATGCAGCAGGCCAACATGGTGAGCTACTACACCGTGGGCACGCAGTGGTTCACCGCCAAGGGCAACCCGGCCGACGTCGACCCCGACAGCGCCTGCGGCAAGAACATCGCGGTCCAGGCCAACACCGTCCAGGTCGAGGACATCGAGGCCCGCAGCCAGGAGTGCGTCGACAACGGCGACCCGAAGATCAACATCAGCAAGTTCAAGGGCCAGGACCAGGCCACCGAGTCGATCATCTCCGGGCGCAACGACGCCGGGCTGGCGGACATGCCCGTGGCGGTCTACGCGGTCGAGCAGACCGAGGGCAAGCTCCAGACGCTCGGCAAGCAGTACGAGGCCGCGCCCTACGGCGCCGTGGTCGCCAAGGACAACACCGAGCTCGCCGAGGCCGTCTCCGCCGGGTACCAGAGCATCATGGACGACGGGACCTACACAGAGATCCTGGCCAAGTGGGAGCTGGACGGCCAGGGCACCCTTGACGAGTCCGAGGTCAATCCGTCCGTCGAAGGCTAGAAGGCACGTGAGCACAACTCCCGACGACCCCCGGCCGGCGCCCGGTTCCCAGGCGCCGGCCGGCCAGTCCCCTCCCGAAGCGATCAAGGCGGTGCCCGTCCGCCACCCCGGCCGCTGGGTCGCGGCGGCGGTGCTGCTGCTCTTCAGCGCGATGTTCGTGAACATGCTGGTCACGAACCCCGCGTTCGACTGGCCGTTCCTGTTCGAGCAGATGTTCTCCGCGCCGGTGCTGATCGGCGTGCGCACCACGGTGATCCTGGCGGCGGTGTCGCTGGCGATCGGCATCGTGATCGGCATCGTCGTGGCCGTGATGCGGCTGTCGGACAACCCGGTACTGGTGACCGTGGGCTGGGTCTACACCTGGTTCTTCCGCGCCGTGCCGCGCATCGTGCTGTGCGTGCTGTTCGGCAACGTGGCGATCCTGTACCAGACGATCGAGCTCGGGGTCCCCTTTGACAACTACTGGCTGCCGCTGCTGGGCTTCGAGGACGGCGCCCGGTTCTACTCGGTGCCGATGGAGACCCTGCTCAGCCCGTTCGTGGCGGCCGTCATCGCGCTGTCGCTGTCGCAGGGCGCCTACATGGCCGAGATCGTCCGCGCCGGCCTGCTCTCCGTCGACAAGGGCCAGACCGAGGCCGCGCAGGCGCTGGGCATGAACCAGGGCCTGGTGCTGCGCCGCATCACGCTGCCCCAGGCCCTCCGGGTGATCATCCCGCCGACCGGCAACGAGGCCACGGCGATCATGAAGGACACCTCGCTGGTGTCGGCCATCCCGCTGACCACCGAGCTGTTCTTCCAGCTGCAGCAGATCGGCGCCCGCACCTTCAACCTGTTCCCGATGCTGGTGGCCGCCTGCCTGTGGTACCTGGCGATCACCAGCCTGATGATGATCGGCCAGTACTACCTGGAGCAGGCGTTCAACCGCTCCAACCGCGGTGCGAGCGTGCGCGGCGCCGGGCAGAGGGCATAGAGCGAGTAGGACGGCGAGTTGACCCAGAACACCGCGGAGGCCGGCGTGGACGCCGGCCCCGGAAACGGCTCGATGGTCGTGGCCGAGAACGTGCACAAGTCGTTCGGCCGGCTGGAGGTGCTGCGCGGAATCGACCTGGAGGTGACCCGGGGCGAGGTCTGCTGCGTGGTGGGACCCTCCGGCTCGGGCAAGTCCACGTTCCTGCGCTGCATCAACCACCTGGAGAAGATCAGCGCGGGGCGGCTGTGGGTCGACGGGGAGCTGATGGGCTACCGGCAGCGCGCCGGCAAGCTCTACGAGCTGCACGACGCCCAGGTCGCCCGCCAGCGCCGCGGCATCGGCATGGTCTTCCAGAACTTCAACCTGTTCCCGCACATGACGGTGCTCGGCAACGTCATGGAGGCGCCGGTGCGGGTCCAGCGCCTGCCCCGCTCGCAGGCCCGCGAGCGCGCCCTGGAGCTGCTGGACCGCGTGGGCCTGGCCGAGAAGGCGTCGGGGTACCCGCGCCAGCTCTCGGGCGGGCAGCAGCAGCGCGTGGCCATCGCCCGGGCGCTGGCGATGCGCCCGGAGCTGATGCTGTTCGACGAGCCCACCAGTGCGCTCGACCCCGAACTGGTGGGCGAGGTGCTGGACGTGATGAAGGGGCTGGCCGAGGAGGGCATGACCATGGTGGTGGTCACCCACGAGATGGGCTTCGCCCGCGAGGTCGGCGACACGCTGGTCTTCATGGACGAGGGCGTCGTTGTGGAGTCGGGTGCGCCGCGCAGCGTGCTGGCCGACCCGCAGCACGAGCGCACCCGGTCGTTCCTGTCGAAGGTGCTGTGAACCGACCGAGCGGTGCCGGCGGCCGACCGCCGCCGGCACCGCTTCAGACAGCCGAGGAGAACCGTTGATCCGCCCCGCCCGCCCCGACGACGTCCCCGTCATCCACCGCCTGGTCCGCGAACTGGCCGACTACGAGAGGGAGCCCGAGGCGGCGGCGGCCACCGAGGCCCAGTTCCACGACGCGCTGTTCGGGGCCGACCCCGTGGCCGGGGCCCACATCGCCGAACACGTCCCCGAAGGCGGCGGGAGCGGTGAGGGCGCGGGCGGCGCCGCCGTGGCCGGGTTCGCGCTGTGGTTCCGCAACTTCTCCACCTGGACCGGCAACCCGGGCATCTACTTGGAGGACCTCTACGTCCGCCCGGAGCACCGGGGCCGCGGCTACGGCAGGGCGCTGCTGAAGACCCTCGCCGAGCTCTGCGTCGAGCGCGGCTACGACCGGCTGCAGTGGTGGGTTCTGGACTGGAACACGCCCTCGATCCAGTTCTACAGGTTGCTGGGCGCCGAGCCCATGGACGAGTGGACCGTCTTCCGCCTCGACGGGGAAGCCCTCCGCTCCCTCGCCGAGAACCCCGGCGGCTGACCGTCCGAGCGGTGCCGGGTGGCAGGGCCGGTACCCGCCCCCGCACACGTCCGGCCCTGGACTCAGGCCTTTTCACGGCGCCAGATGTAGGGGGTCGTGGTCGAGACCCCGACCATGCCGGAGCGCTCCAGGATCGGGCGGGAGTACTCGCTGGAGTCGCTGTGGATCAGCGTCTTGCCCAGGGCCAGAGCCGAACGGGCCCGCGCCGCGGTCAGGGCCCGGTAGACGCCGCGCCCCCGCCGGTCCGCTCGGACCGCGCCGCCCCAGAGTCCGGCGAAGCCGGTACCGGCGACGGGCTCCAGGCGCCCCGCACCGACCATCGCGCCGTCGGCCTCGGCGACCCACAGTTCCATGCCGTCGGCACGCGCCAGGCGGCGCCGCAGGGCATCGGCCATCTCCGCGGAAGGGGGGTCGCCGAAGGCCTCGTCGGACATCGCGCTCATCGCGCGCACATCGGCCTCGGCGGTGACACGGCGCAGGGTCACGCCCGTGGGCGGCGGGACGTCCTCGGCCAGTCGCCGCGCCGTGCCGATCATGATCGACTCCGTCTCCTCGGGCACGAACCCGTGATCCACAAGGGCCTCGTGCAGGCCGGGCGCGCGGTCGTGCCCCCGGCACTTCCACTTCACCCGGCTGATGCCGGGATCCGCGCGGTAATGGGCCAGCGCCTCGCTGACCATCCGCCTGATCGCGGACGAATCGGCGGCACCGAGGTCCCGATACGTGACGAACCCGCTGCCGCCCGCGAACGTCACCAGCCGCAGCGGGCCGCGGCGGGTGACGGACACGGCGCTGGGCGTCTCGGCGCTGCTGCGCAGTTGGTCGTCGTAGGCCCGGAGGAAGGCGGCGGCGTCGGTCATGGGCAGCGAGCGTGCCAGCGCCGCTCGCGGAGAACAACGTGTTTTTCCGAGCGGCCGCTCCCTCCTGCTGACCGGCCGATGGCTGCGCCGACCTGACCGGAGAACAAGACTCACCGGGGCCGCACCGGCGGGAGGGCCCCGAAATCCGGTCGACGGGGCCGGTGGGGTGGGCTAGGTTTCAGCGGGTGCGTATCGACATGCGCCGTGATCTGACGGCGGCCCTCAAGAACCGCGACAAGACCGCCGCGGCCGCGCTCCGCTCGGCTCTGGCCGCCGTCGAGAACGCCGAGGCCTCCGACGCGGACCTCCCGGCCGCCGCCGACAGCGAGCACGTTGCCGGCGGGGCCGTGGGCGTGGGCGCGGCCGAAGCGGAGCGCCGCGTGCTGAGCGAGGCCGACGTCCGCGCGATCGTGGCGCGGGAGGCCGACGAGCGCTCGGTCTCGGCGCAGGAGTACGAGCGGCTCGGCCGCGCCGACGCCGCGGAGCGCCTGCGCGCCGAAGCCGAGATCCTGGGCCGCTACCTGGGGCCGGACCGCTAGGCACCGGCAGCGGCCCGGCCTTCGGAACCGGCCTTCGGACCGGCTACCGCTCGCCGCCGCCCTCGGGGTCCGGGCGGGGCCGCCGCGGAGCGGGCAGCTCTCCGCCGGAGCGCAGCCACATGTCCAGCACGCTGAAGGCGGCGTCGGCGTTGTCCTGCGCCCGCGCGCGCTGAGCGGGGCTCCCGCCGCGCTCCTTGAGGGCGTCGCTCAACGTGTCGTACAACGCGTCGGCGTGCGCCTGGTCGGGCCGCTCCCAGCAGTCGGAAAAGTAGGTCATCGGACACCCCCGGCCGCGTCGGCGGGAACCGTGTTCGGGGCATAGGGCCTGATGCGCGCCGCGCGGCTGCGCCACGGAGCGGTGGCGGGCCGCGCAGGGAGCGCCGGCGCGGGGGCGGCGGGCATGTCCGCGGCGTGGCGCAGGACCGCACGGAGACCCTGCGCACGCTGCATGAGGCGCAGGGATGTCGGCAGGAAGCGAACTAGGATACTCATGGCAACCGGTCCCTTCGGTTGTCCGGCCGCGGGGGTGTGTCCGCACCCGCCGCGGCGCTTTTATGGAGTAAAACAGCAGTATATCTATAGCATGCTTAGAACGTCAGCATTGCTGGGCATCTCTGACGTGCCTAGCTTGCCCGCGTGGAGTGGCGCGAAGGTGTTCCGAGATGGATGCAGATTGCGGACGAGCTGGAACGCCGCATCCGTTCCGGCGTTTACCCCCCGGGCTCCCGCGTGCCTTCCGTGCTCGCACTCATGGACGAGTTCGGCGTCGCATCGGCGACCGCGCACAAGGCGCTGGCGGGCCTCCGGAACCGGGGCCTTACCTACACGGAACCGGGCATCGGGTCGACGGTGCGAAAGTCGTAGCGGCCCGCCCTCCGGAGTGAGCGGCCCGGGAGGGCGACGCGAGGGCCCCTTCCCTCCGCTCCGAGGGACACGCCCCGCCGAATCCGCTGATAGCGCGCCGGTTCCGGTTGGGTCTCGGCATGGATTCCGCCGCTTTCGCGGGCTGTCCCCCGGTCCCGGGCGTGTCCGAGACTAGGGATAGGAGCCGCCACGGGACACGGGCGACGACGTGTGCACCGGAGGCGGACCGAAACAAGATAGATTGCACTCAAGCGGCAATCTCGCTTCCTGGAGGAGGCACGTGACCGAAGAAACCGCCGCACCGTCGCCGGGTGCAACGGACGTACGCGACGCTGTGACCGTGCGGATGCCGGCTGACAGCGCCTACCTGTCCGTGCTGCGCACGGCCACGGCGGGTTTGGCGGCCCGACTCGACTTCACCCTCGACGAGATCGAGGACCTGCGCATCGGGGTCGACGAAGCGTGCGCGATGCTGCTCACCCAGGCACTGCCGGGGACCGACCTGACCACCGACTTCGAACTCACCGGCGACGGCATGCGCATCTCCGTCTCGGTGCTGACAGCCGACGGCCGGCTCCCCGCGCGCGACACCTTCGCCTGGACCGTCCTCTCGGCCCTTGCCGGAGAGGTCGACGCCGATGCCGGCCCTGACGACCGCGTCTCCATCGTGCTGCACAAACGTCGCGGTGTGGCGGAGACGGCGTGAGCGAGAGGGGGCCCGCTCTGACGGCGAAGACGGAGCACGCGGTGCCTGACCGCGCCCGTGCGCGCGAGTTGTTCGAACGCCTGAGCGAGCTTCCCGAAGACGCTCCCGAACGCCAGCGCATCCGCGACGAACTTGTCGAGCTGCACCTGCCCCTGGTCGAGTACCTGGCGCGGCGCTTCCGCAACCGCGGCGAGTGGCTGGACGACCTCACGCAGGTCGCCACGATCGGACTGATCAAGTCGATCGACCGCTTCGACCTGGACCGCGGCGTGGAGTTCTCCACCTATGCCACGCCCACCATCGTCGGCGAGATCAAGCGGCACTTCCGCGACAAGGGCTGGGCGGTGCGCGTACCGCGCCGGCTGCAGGAGCTGAAGCTGTCGCTGACCAAGGCCGTCAGCGACCTGTCCCAGCGCGAGGGCCGGGCGCCCACCGTCCACGAGCTGGCCGAGCACCTGGGGATGTCCGAGGAGGAGGTGCTGGAGGGCCTGGAGTCCGCCAACGCCTACTCCACGGTGTCGCTCGACGCGCCGGACAGCGGCGACGAGGACGCGCCTGCGGTGGCCGACTCGCTGGGCATCGTCGACGACTCGCTGGAGGGCGTGGAGTACCGGGAGTCGCTCAAGCCCCTGCTGGAGCAGCTCCCGCCGCGCGAGAAGCGCATTCTGCTACTGCGCTTCTTCGGCAACATGACCCAGTCGCAGATCGCCCAGGAGCTGGGGATCTCGCAGATGCACGTGTCGCGCCTGCTGGCGCGCACGCTCGCCCAGCTGCGCCAGGCGCTGACCACCGACGACTGAGCGGCCGCCGCGCCGTACACGCGGCCCGGCGCAGCGCGGGCGCCCGCTCGCCGCTACCCGCCCTCGCCCGGCCCGCCGCCGCGCGGGTCGTCGCCGAACAGGGTGGCGGTGGTGGGCGGGGCCAGCACCAGCGCCAGGCCCGCGGCGGCCACCGCCGCCATCACCGCTGTGACCGCGTACTGGCCGCTGGTGAACATGTAGTAGGCCACCACGAGCACGAAGACCTGTGTCAGCACGACCGGCGTGCGCGCCCAGTTGCGCAGCCGGAGCAGCCCCCAGGCGCAGTAGCCGGTGGCGGCGGCCGCCAGCAGGGCGAGGACGGTCAGCGGGATCGCCGCACCGGGCGCCGCGGCGTCGCCCGACAGGGTCTCGACGAGGACGACGGCGGCCCCGACGGCGATCGCGGCCGTCACCAGGGCCTGCACCGCAGCGGCGAGTGTGAGGGTGATGGGTCGTGAGGACACGTTCCACATTATCGGCCCCCGCCGGGCCCCTGCGGCGGGGCCCGAATCGGTGCCGCGCCCCCTTCCGGCCCGCCGGCCCCCCGGCGGGGCCCGGCTCGCAGCACTCCGGGCGCACCCTAGACTTGGCCGCGTGCGCGCCCTGTTCATCGTCAATCCCCAGGCGACCACCACCACGCCCCGCTCCCGCGACGTGCTGGTCGGCGCCGTCGCCCGCGAGATGGACCTGGACGTCGCCCAGACCGAGTACCGCGACCACGCCCGCGAGCTGGCCCGCCAGGCCGCCGGCGAGGGCTACGGGCTGGTGATCAGCCTCGGCGGCGACGGCACGGTCAACGAGGTCGTCAACGGCCTGCTGGCCACGCCCGAGGGCCTGGAGCGGCCCAGCTTCGCCGCTCTGCCGGGAGGCAGCGCCAACGTGTTCATCCGGGCGCTGGGCCTGCCGACCGACCCCATCGAGGCGACCGGCGCGATGCTTGAGGCGGCGCGCGCCGGAGAGCAGCGCTCGGTGGGCTTGGGCCGGATGCGCACCGACCAGGACGACCGCTACTTCACCTTCTGCGCCGGGTTCGGCTGGGACGCCGACGTGGTGCACGAGGTCGACCGGCTGCGCCGCAGCGGCCGCCGGGCCTCCCCCGGCCTCTACATCTCCGTCGCGCTCAAGCTGTTCCTGCGCGGCGACGTCAAGGTGCCCTCACTGCGCATCGAGGCGCCCGGCCACGAGGCCGTGCACGACCTGTACTTCGCCCTGGTCACCAACACCACCCCGTGGACCTACGCCGGCGCCGTGCCGGTGCAGCCGACGCCGCGCTCGCGGTTCGGGCTGGGCCTGGACCTGTTCGCGCTCACGCAGCTGAACACCGTCCGCACCGCGCAGCTGCTGCGCCAGATGATGTCGCACCGGGGCGTCCCGCCGTACGGGCCGGGCTATGTCTCGTGGCACGATCAGAGCGCGATCAGCGTCACATCCCGCACTCCGCGCGCATTCCAGATCGACGGCGAATACCTCGGACACCGAAAACGAGTCAATCTCGAATCCGTACCGAAGGCATTACGAATCATCGGTTAATCGCGCGGAAACCAACCTGGTGATTACGCCTGTGACGCACACGACACGCCCCCGCCCAGGTTGGCGCACCGGGCGCTCTTGCATGCGTCGATCAATGCTGTCACGCTCAAAAGTGTCGCCGCACGTTACGGGCGAGTAAAAGGGAGATTCCGAGGTCAGGGAGCACGGCGCGACTCCGTGCGATCACCGGACCCCTGGGCGCCCGCAGATCGGGCGCACGCCGGACCGGGAGTCAACGATGACAAGCGCCTGGTCGCCGCCGACTTAGTGAATTCGTTCACAAAGCGATTCCCTCACCGTGAGGAGTGATCCGCATGGACTGGCGTCACCACGCCGCCTGCCGTGATGAGGACCCCGAGCTGTTCTTCCCGATCGGGAACTCCGGCCCGGCCCTCATCCAGATCGAGGAGGCCAAAGAGGTGTGCCGGGCCTGTCCGGTCAACACCGCGTGCCTCCGCTGGGCCCTGGAGACGGGCCAGGACGGCGGCGTGTGGGGCGGCATGAGCGAGGACGAGCGGCGCGCGCTCAAGCGCCGCCGCGCGCCGGTCGCCATGGCGCGCTCCTAGCGTTCGAAGCCACTGTCATAGCATCGCACGGCTCGATCCGGCCGGACACCGCGCCCCCGGGTAAGCGGTCCGGTGCGGGCAGCCGGGCCCCGCCTCCGTCCGAGATCCGACGATCCTGCACTTGTCGCCATCGTGAACCCTCACAGGTGGCGATAAGCACGGGATCGATCGCAGCGGGGGCGCCGACGGGCACGTCAGGGATAGGGCTCGATGCGGCGCTCGACCGGCAGCTCGATCGCGACCTTGGTGCCGCCGTTCTCCTGCGGCTTGATCTCCAGCGAGCCGTCCAGCTCGCTCACGATGAGCGTGCGCACGATCTGCAGGCCCAGGCTCGCGGTGCTCTCGATGTCGAAGTCCGCCGGCAGCCCGCCGCCGTCGTCGAGCACCTCGATCAGCAGCCGGCCGCCGTTCTCCTCCTCGCCCAGGGGCGGGTCGTCGCGCCGCGCGTGCACCTCTATGCTGCCCGGCTCGTAGCGCAGCCCGTGCTCGACGGCGTTCTGCACCAGCTCGGCCAGCACCATGGACAGCGGGGTGGCCACCAGCGCCGACAGCAGCCCGAACTGGCCCGAGCGGCGCGGGACCACCGCCGTTCCGGTCGAGGAGACCTCAGCCGCCATCTCGATGACGCGGTCGGCGATGTCGTCGAAGTCCACGACCTCGTCGGGGGTGTGGGAGAGCATCTCGTGCACGATGGCGATCGAGCCCACCCGGCGCACCGCCTCGTCCAGGGCCGCGCGGCCTTCGGGCACGTCCAGCCGCCGCGACTGCAGCCGCAGCAGCGCCGCCACCGTCTGCAGGTTGTTTTTGACCCGATGGTGGATCTCGCGGATCGTTGCGTCCTTGGTCATCAGCTCGCGCTCGCGGCGGCGCAGCTCCGTCACGTCGCGCACCATGACCAGCGCACCGATGCGCACGCCGCCCACCACCAGCGGGATGGAGCGCAGCTGGATGGTGGAGCCGCGGCCCTCGACCTCGGCCTCCTGGGGCACCCGGCCGCCCGCGGTCCAGGTCAGCGACTCGTCGCGGGCGTCCCCCGCGGCCGCGAGGTCCAGGGTGGTGCGGTCCAGGCGCGCGCCCACCAGGTCGGCGGTCAGCCCGAGCCGGCGGTAGGCCGACAGCGCGTTGGGGCTGGCGTAGACGACCTCGCCGTCCTGGTCGAGCCGCAGCAGGCCGTCGCCGACCCGCGGTGAGCGCACCATCAGGGGCCCCTGGTCGTTGAAGGGGAACTCCCCCTCGGCGATCATCTGCGCCAGGTCGCTGGCGCTCTGCAGGTAGGTCAGCTCCAGCCGGCTGGGCGTACGCGCCGAGCTGAGGTTGGTGCTGCGCTGGATCACCCCGATGAGCTTGCCAGAGCGGCGCACCGGAATGGTCTCCTCGCGCACGGGCACACCGCCCGACCAGTCGGGGTCGCCCTCGCGGCAGATCCGCCCCTCGCCCCAGGCCCGGTCGATGAGCGTGCGCCGCCCCGACAGCCGGGCGGCCCGGCCGCCCGCGGCCGCATCCGCCGCCTCGTCGCGCAGCACGGTCTCGACGAGGTCGTCCTGGAACGCCGTGGGCCCGGTCGTGGGGCGCATCTGCGACACCGCGACCCAGCCGCTGTCGTCGCGCAGGCGCACCCACAGGACCAGGTCGGCGAAGGAGAGGTCGGCCAGCAGCTGCCAGTCCGAGACCAGTGAGTGGAACCACTCCAGATCCGCCGTTTTGAGCGCGGTGTAGCGCCGGATGAGATCACTGAGGTGAGGCACTCACAAATCATCCCACGGTTGCAGGCATACTCATAGGAACGCACTCGACCAGTGGTCCACACCAATAGCGACCGGGGAAGCGGTGGAGGAGTCCGACGTGACGGGTCAGCGAACGCTCGAAGACGGTCACCGAGTTCCAAAGTACTACCAGGTCAAAAAGCTGCTCCTGGAACTCATCGAGGCCATGCCCGCCGGCAACCCGGTGCCGCCCGAGCGCGCGCTCGCGGCCCAGTTCGCCACGTCTCGCACCACGGTGCGCCAGGCGCTGACGGAGATGGTGGTCGAAGGGCGGCTGCTGCGCATCCAGGGCAAGGGCACCTTCGTGGCCAAGCCGAAGGTGGCGCAGGTGCTGCAGCTCACCAGCTACACCCAGGAGATGCGCTCGCACGGCCTGCACCCGGCCACGCGCATCCTCGACGTGAGCTACATCAACGCCGACGACCAGCTCGCCGAGCTGCTGGCGATCCGCTCGGGCGGGCGGGTGCTGCGCATCGAGCGGCTGCGGTTGGCCAACGGCGAGCCGATGGCCGTGGAGACCGCGCACCTGGCGGCGCGGCGCTTCCCCGGACTGCGCCGGCAGCTGGACCGCTACGCGTCGCTGTACGAGGCGCTGGCCAGCGCCTACGACGTCCGCCTGGTCGAGGCCGAGGCCACCATCGAGACGGTGCTGGCCACACCCAACGAGGCGCGGCTGCTGGGCGTGGACGTGGGGCTGCCGCTGGTGCTGCACTGCCAGCACAGCTTCGACGGCGAGGGGCACCCGGTGGAGTGGGTCCGCTCGCTCTACCGGGGCGACCGCTACAAGTTCGTCACACGGCTTCGTCCCCCCGAGGAGGAGTGAGAGTGAGGCGCCGGGGGCCGGGCACGGCCCCACCGGTCTACCGCGCCGGTGTGGTCGCGGTCACCGGCGCCTGGTAACTTACCGGCGAGTAGCGGGCCGGCCCGCTCCGCTCCCGGCCCCCTGCACGTGGCTCCGCCTACACGAAGGAGTTGTGACCGCCGCCATGTCCACGCCCCAGGTCTTCGCACCGCCGCCCTTCGCGGGCCCCCTGAGCGGCCACGGCGGCTCCCACGCGGTCGAGGTGGCCCGCCACCACGGCATCGACACCATGTTCACGCTCAGCGGCGGCCACGTGTTCCCGCTCTACGACGGCGCGGTCAAGCCCGAGCCCACGATGCGGCTGATCGACGTCCGCCACGAGCAGACCGCCGTCTTCGCCGCCGAAGGCGTCGGCAAGCTCACCGGACGCGCGGGCCTGGCCGTGGTCACCGCCGGCCCCGGGGTGACCAACGCCGTCAGCGGAGTGGCCACCGCCCGCTTCAGCGGCTCCCCGCTGATCCTCGTCGGCGGGCGCGCCCCCGACAGCCGGTGGGGCCAGGGGCTGCTGCAGGAGCTCGACCAGCCCCCGATGCTGGAGCCGGTCACCAAGCGCGCCTGGACGGTGCACGACACCGGCGGCATCGGCGCGGCCATGGACGAGGCCGCCCGGCTGGCCAACGACGCCCACCGCGGTCCGGTCTTCCTGGACATCCCGATGGACCGCCTCTACGACCAGGCCGAGACCGAGCTGTCGGCCGCGGCGCCTCCCGCTGACCGCTCTCCCGATCCCGGGCGCATCGCCGAGGCCGCCCGGCTGCTCGGCGAGGCCGAGCGGCCGGTGCTGGTCTACGGGTCCGACGTCTGGCTCGACGGAGCTGCACAGGCCGCGCTGGAGGCCGCCGAGGAGCTCGGCGTCCCGGTCGTCACCAACGGGCAGGGGCGCGGCGTGCTGCCGGGCGGGCACCGGCTGCTCGCCAACCGGGCCCGCGGCGCCGCGCTGGGCCGGGCCGACCTCGTGGTCGTCGTCGGCACGCCCCTGGACTTCCGGCTGGGCCACGGCCTCTTCGGGGGCAAGGACGACCTCCCGTTGGCCCGGGTCGTGCACGTCGCCGACTCCGCAGGGCAGGTCACCGACCACATGACGCCGGCCGCCGCGGTCTGGGGCGACCTCTCGGCCGCGCTGCGCGGCATCGCCGGCGCCGCAGCGCCGACCGCCTCCGCGCGCCGCTGGTGCACCGAGATCGCCGAGGCCGCCCGGGCTGCGGCCGCCCAGGACGCGGACGTGCTGGCCAGCGAAGCCGACCCGATCCACCCGGCCCGCATCTACGGCGAGCTGAACCGGATCCTCGACGACGACGCCGTGGTGATCGGCGACGGCGGCGACTTCGTCTCCTACGCCGGCAAGTACGTCGAGCCCAAGCGCCCCGGCCGGTGGCTGGACCCGGGCCCCTTCGGCTGCCTGGGCACGGGCATGGGCTACTCCGCCGCGGCCCGGCTGACCCATCCCTCGTCGCAGGTGGTGACCCTGATGGGCGACGGCGCCGCCGGGTTCTCCCTGATGGACGTCGACACCCTCGTGCGCCACCGGCTCCCGGTCGTGATGGTCTGCGGCAACAACGGCATCTGGGGCCTGGAGAAGGCGCCCATGCAGATGCTCTACGGCTACGACGTCGCCGCCGACCTCACCCCCCAGACCCGCTACGACGAGGTCGTGCGCGCCTTGGGCGGCGGCGGCGAGCTGGTCACCGACCCCGAGCAGATCGCCCCGGCCCTGCGCCGCGCCTTCGACTCCGGGGTGCCCTACATGGTCAACATCGCCACCGACCCGGAGAACGTCTACCCGCGCAAGACGATGGGCGTCTGAGCGCGCCCGCGCAGGGGTGTCAGGACCGCGCGGCGGAGGTGAAGCGCGCGCGGTCCACCACGACCCGCTCGACGGTCCCGCCGGCCAGCGCGGCGCCCCCTCCGCCCACCTGCGAGACGGTCACGTCGAAGACCAGCCGCCGCCCGTCGACCCGGCTCAGCCGGGCTTCGGCGCGCACGCGGGCGCCCACCGCCGAGGCGGCCAGGTGCGACAGCGCCACCTCGGTGCCCACGGTCGTGGCGCCCTCGTCGAGCCGGCCCCGTGTGGCGGCGACGGTGGCGGCCTCGGCCAGCGCGAGCACACGCGGCGTCCCGAGCACCTCGGTGTCGCCGCTGCCCAGCGCGAGGGCGGTGTCCTGCGCGCCGACCACCAGGTCGGCGCTGCCCCGCAGTCCTTCGGTGATCACAGCCGCCGATGCTACAGGCCGGTACCGCCCGCCGCGGGGACCTTTCGCGGCCGCATCCCTTGACCTCGATCTAAGTTGAGGATTCAGGATGGTCGGCATGGACAACGAAACCGCGGAAACCGAAGCCATCCAGCAGGTCGTCGCCGCCGTCGACCGCGCCCAGCGCGCGCGGGACGCCGAGGCCTTCCTCGCGCTCTTCCACCCCGACGCCGTCTGGACGACCGCGCACGGCAGGGTCCTCGTCGGGTTCGACGCGATCGCCGAGTTCACCCGGTCCGTCCTGCCGGGCGCGCAGGGGACCGGCGACGTGACCTACGAGACCCGCCACATCCGGTTCCTGCGGCCCGACGTCGCGGCCGTCAAGGTCAGCCAGGTCGACCACTCCGCCGACGGCTCGGAGGGCTCCCCGCTCTACGTCATGACCAAGCAGGACGACGGGCGCTGGCTGCTGCACGTCGGCCAGAACACCGCGGTGCGCTTCGATCAGGTTCCGCGGTGAGCGGCGCCGCGGCCGGCGGCGGGGCTCACCAGCGGCACGAGGCGCGCTCGATGGCGCGCGCGGCGGCCTCGACGACCTCGGGGTCGTACTCGCCGAAGCCGTCCATGCGCAGGCGCTCCAGCACCGCCTGCACACGCTCGGGGTCGCCGGACTCGCCGACGAGGTCGTCGACCGCGTTGGCGACCTTGATGACCCTGCTGCCCAGCGGCGGCGGGCCGTCGTCGCCGTCGCCGCCGTAGGGCTCGCACTGGCGGCGCACGAGCTCGGCCACCGAGTCGAGCACGCCGGTCTCGCGGATCACCGCCGACCCGAGCTCGGCGATGCGCCGCTGCTCGCGCGGCAGCGCGAAGACGGTGGCGCCGCTGGCGATGGGGTCGCGCAGCGACAGCTGGCCGATGTCGTGCATCAGCGCGGCGTACTCCAGCTCCAGCAGGTCGGACTCGCGCATGCCCAGCTCGCAGCCGATCGACTTGGCCAGCCTGCTGACGCGGCGCGAGTGGCCGGTGGCGACGTAGCCGCCGACCTCGGTGACCCGCGACAGGGCGCGCACGGTCTGCAGGTAGGTGAGCCGGACCTCGGCGAAGCGGCGGAAGGCCACCTGGGTGACCAGCAGGGGCGCGGTGAACACGAGCAGGCCCGCCAGGCCGGTGATGGTGCTCGCCAGCGCGATGAGGATACCCGAGGATCCGATGGCCATGCCGAGGCCCGCGTGGGCGCGCAGCTCGTCGCGGAAGGCGACGGTGAGGCGGGCGCGCAGCCGCTCGGCGCGGATGGCGGCGGCGATGACGGCGTCGGTCAGCCACCCGGCCAGCACCAGTACGGCCATCAGGAGCAGCGCCGGCCACCACTGCGACTCCTCGGCTCCGGGCGCCAGGTCGCCGGCGAAGGGCCGGAACGCCAGTGTGATCACCACGATGACCATCATCCGGCGCGCGAGGTCGCTCCACTCGGGTGTGCGCCCGGCGGCGATGTGCGGCAGCTCGCCCAGCGCGAAGCCGACGGTGACCACCGCCAGGACCTGCCAGCCCGAGTGGTGGACGTGGTCGCCGCCGATGTTGAGCAGGAACGTGTAGCCGATGGCGCCGGCCGAGGCGACGGGTGCGACCTCGCGGTTGCCCGGCAGGGTGATGCGGGCCAGCTCGCCCAGCGCGATCAGCACGCCGAAGGCCAGCGCCGTCTGCGCGTCGGCGAACCCGGTGACCAGCGTCCACAGCAGGGACCCGGCGGCGAAGGCGGCGGCGACGACGATCACCAGGACGCGCACCGGCTCGTCGAGCAGCCGCCAGGCACCCGTCCGGCGGGGCGCGCGCATGCTGTAGAACTCCTCGGTGATCACCGCTCGGCCTCCCGCACCACGCGCAGCGGGACGCTCGGGTCGTCGTGGTCCTGCTGGGCCACCACGGCCGAGCCGTCGCCCGGCGGCTCCACGGCGTCGGGCAGCTCCCAGCCGTCGCGGTCGACGGCGGTGATCAGCGCCGCCACCATCGCCGGGTCGAACTGGGTGCCCGCGCCGCGCCGCAGCTCGGTGAAGGCCTCCTCGACGGTGCGCGCCTTGCGGTAGGAGCGCGTGGAGGTCATGCAGTCGAAGGCGTCGGCGACGGAGATGATCCGCCCGAACTCGGGGATGTCGGTACCGGCCAGGCCCATCGGGTAGCCGCGCCCGTCCATGCGCTCGTGGTGGTGCATGATCCCGCCGAGGGCCTCGTCCAGGAAGCCGATCTCGCGGACGATCTCGTAGCCGCGCATGGGGTGCAGCTGGATGGCGGCGAACTCCTCCTCGGTGAGCTTGTCGGGCTTCTGCAGCACCTTGGTGGGCACGCCGAGCTTGCCGACGTCGTGCAGCATCCCCGCGTAGCGGATGGTCTGCACGCGCTCGGCGGGCATGCCCAGCTGCTGGGCGATCATGCCCGCTCCCTTGGACACGCGCATGCAGTGCCCGCGCGTGTAGTAGTCCTTGGTCTCGACGGCCTGGCACAGCGTGGCCAGGGTGGCCTCGTGCGCGCGCTGCTCGGCCAGGCACTGGTCGAAGGCCCAGCGGGCGATGAACAGCGGGAGCAGCACCAGCAGGATCGCCGGCGCCCCGATCACCCCCCACACCACGGCGATGAAGAGCCCGAGCATGCCGTAGCCCAGCGACGCCAGCTCCAGGGTGGCCAGCGTGCGCCAGCGGACGCGCCGCGGCGGGGCCAGGCGGACCTCGCCCAGGCACCACATCAGCAGGCCCACCAGCACGGAGTTGCCCACGCCGTAGACGACGAGCGCCGCGCAGAAGGGCACGAGTATCCACGGGAAGTCGGCGCGCTCAGGCGGGCCGACCTCGCCGCCCAGGGCCAGGAAGGCGTGCCCGGTGGCGTAGCCCACCAGAGCGAGCTGGCCGCCGTTGAACATCCGCTTGACGACGTTCTGGCGGCGCAGCACGAAGGGCGCCGAGCACAGGGCGCCGGCGGCCGCGCCGACCGGGCCGACCAGTACGACCGCGGCCAGCGACGCCGCTGCGCCCGGCGAAACCCCCGCTTTGCCGTTGTGCATGGTGGTGCTGATCGACTCGGTGACCACGTAGAGCACCACGACCAGCGCGAGCGTGGCCGGGTCGATCCCGGTGAAGGGGCCGAGCCCGACCACGGCGAGGGCGCTGAGGAACACGAGCCCGATGTAGAGCCGGGCCGCTCCCGGAAGGGCACGCAATTCCTGGTACCTCCCACCCCAAAGCCGACCGAACCACCATGGTTTCATCGATTCCGTTCTACCACCAGCACCACCCGTTCACGCAGGCCAGTGCCCCGGTCGTGATGATTCCCTGATGCACCATTTCGGAAATGAGCCAACCCACGGCAGCCCCCCTGTTTTCCGGTCCGTACACCCATCCCGGCCCACGTAGCCGGGAACCCCCGGGTGCGCTGTGCGAATTACCCCATACGGTGGATATGGCGACCAGTTTAACGGCCCGCGCGAGGGGCCTGATTTCCCTGACCCGATCCACGGACCTCTGCCGACCGCCCACTGGCAAACCGTTTTCGGATTACGGAATTCCGAAGGAGTATCGTAGTCGCACCGATTACTCTCCGACATCAGCCGAACACCGGCGAACCGAGCGTGTGCACGCCGCAGTACCGGGACTTCCGAGCACCTTTCCGACACCTGTCACCACCGGCGATCACATAACGTGATCACCATGGCACAGCATTCCGTATATCGTCTACAGTGGAATGCGACCATTTCTTGACCTGAATCCCGGCGGCTCCGGGCGTGTCGAGCCGCGCGCGCCGCCCACACGCACCCGCCCGGCGACCAAAACCCGGTTCTCGGCGGATCCCGCCGATTCGCGGGCGGCGGTTTCAGCCCCTCACGGCGGAAAACACGCGAGTCCGGCGGCTGGACGCACCGGCCGCCGGACTCGTCGCAATTCACGACTTCCGCGGCTTTTCGCGAATGCAGAACTTGTTCGATGCACCATCGGCCGCGTTGTCGGGTTGAGCGGGGGGCAGGGCCCGATGCCCTGCGGCCCGAGGGGCCCCCGGCCCGCTCGCGCAGTCGCCTAGTCGGCCTCCGCGCCTTCGCGCACCTGGAGGTCGGAACGCGCCGCCTCGATGCGGTGCAGCACCTTCGAGCGCAGGTCACCGGGGACCGGATCGGCGCCGCAATGTTTGGCCACCAGCTTCTTGACGACCTCCTCCAGACCGTACTCGGCCAGGCACGGGCCGCACTCGTCGAGGTGCTCGCGGATCTCGGCGCAGTTGCCCTCTTCGAGCTCCCCGTCGATGTAGGAGTAGACCTTCGCCAGCACCTCGCTACACGGGGTAGCGTGCTCTCCTCCGCAGCTCATCGCTGGTCCCTCCGACTCGACCCGCTGTTGGACGCCTCTACCGCGATACCCTCGCCGTCCGCCGAATCCAGGATTCCGCGCTCCAGCGCGTACTCCTCCAGCATCGAGCGCAGCTGTCGCCTACCGCGGTGCAGCCGCGACATCACGGTGCCGATCGGGGTGTCCATGATCTCGGCGACCTCCTTGTAGGCGAAGCCCTCGACGTCGGCGAGATAGACGGCGATGCGGAAGTCCTCGGGCAGATCCTGCAGTGCCCGCTTGACGTCGGTGTCGGGCAGGTGCTCCAGCGCCTCGGCCTCGGCCGACTTCAACCCGGAGGAGGAGTGCGACGCCGCCTGCGCGAGCTGCCAGTCCTCGACGTCCTCGGTACCGGCCTGCCGGGGCTCGCGCTGCTTCTTGCGGTAGGAGTTGATGAACGTGTTGGTGAGGATCCGGTACAGCCAGGCCTTGAGGTTCGTCCCCTCCTTGAACTGGTGGAACGAACCGAACGCCTTGGCGAACGTCTCCTGGACGAGGTCCTCGGCGTCGGAGGGGTTGCGGGTCATCCGCAGCGCCGCCGAATAAAGCTGGTCCAAGAACGGAAGCACGTCCCGCTCGAACCGAGCGCCCTGCTCGTCGAGTGTCTCCTGGCCCTGATTCAAGCCCGCCTGCCTCCTTGTGCTGGCCTCCCGTGGGGCAACCGTAGCCTCACGATACGACGCCGCACCCGCGGAGGGCACATCGCCGGGCGGCGAGACGCCCGTGCGCGCTTCGTCTAAGTCACAGGTAGCAGTAGGCATTGACCTGCCTTTGTTCTCCTCGTCTGGCCGCAGGAGCCGGAATCCGGACCCGGAGCGCCGCGGCGTGTTTCCGAGTTCCGCATCCGGCCTGCCGGGTAGTGATGTGCATGCCAACAACGCCCCGCCCCGGCTGATTCCACCGGTCGGGCCGGTTGTGCGCGGCACACAACCGCCGTTTCGGCGTACCCGTGGGGGTGACCCGTGCAAGAGTGAGGGTAAAACCCTCAACACAGACGTGGGAGAGGAGCATGCGTGCGACCGTCCTCCAACTCCGCGTCCCGCCCGCCGGAACACGAGACCGCCGAGGCCGTGCCTGACTCCCGCACAGCGCGTTCGGCCGCCGCGCACTTCGCGACCAGCGACTCCCTGTCCGCCTACTGGCGGTTCTACTGGGCGGTGGCGGACGCGCAGCTCGCCCGATGGCTGCCCGAGGAGCCCGGGCGCATCCTCGACCTGTCCGGACCCGACTTCCGCGGCGCGCCGCGGGCGGTGGCCGACGGGCACGACGTGGTCACCCTGCTGCCTTCGGCCGACCTCCGGCCGCGCCGCCAGCTGACCCTGGTCAACGGGCACGTGCCGGCGGCGCGGCGGCGCTCGCCCGGGCGCCTGCACCCCGTGGTCGGCGACACCACCTTCCTGTCGGGGTTCACCGGCGGCGCCTTCGACGGGGTGCTCGCCGACAACCGGGTGCTGTCGCGCCACCTGGCCACCGAGGCCTCGCTGGGCGAGATCGCCCGCGTGCTGCGGCCGGGCGGCCGGGTGCTGCTGTGCGTCGACTCGGTCGTGCTGGGCATGGCGCTGCTGGCCGAGCAGGACTGCTGGCCCGAGCTGAGCTTCGCGCCGCGGGCCGACGTGCTCCTGGTGCCCTGGCCCGACGGCTCGATCACCAGGTGCTTCACCGCCGAGCAGATCGGCGAGGTCGTCACCGACGTCGGCCTGGAGCTCGACTGGATCCGGCCGCGGACCGTGCTCTCGGCCTCCACAGTCGAGATGATGCTGGCCCGCGACTCCCAGGCGCTGGGACGGCTGGTCGACATGGAGCTGCGGGCGGCGGAGTCCGACGACTACGTGGGCGTGCACCTGCTGGCGAGCGCCCGCAAGCCCGGCCCGGCCCCGCAGCCGCGCTGAACGCCCGCCGCGCTTGCGGCTCAGGCCGTGACCGCTGGAGCCCGGGGCGCCTCATCGGACCGGCGGGATGCCGGCTCCGGTTCCCCGCGTGTGCCGTGAACAGCACATACGCTGCGGTTACGGACTCACCGTCGGCGGGAGCGCTCATGGGCACCGTTGATCCACGCAGGCAGGGGCGGGACGCGTACGAGCGGCTGGCATGGCGCGAAGCGTACGAGGGTTTGTCGGCTGCCGACCGGCAGGCCCCGCTCATGGCCGACGATCTCGACCGGCTGGCCCGGGCGGCGTATCTGATCGGCGCCACGGACGTGGCGACCGGGACCTGGGAGCGGGCCCATCACGCGTTTCTGGACCGAGGGGAAGTGGCGGGGGCTGTCCGGTGTGCGTTCTGGATCGGGCTCACGCTTCTCCTTCGCGGCGAGCACGCCCGCGGCGGCGGATGGCTCACGCGGGCGCAGCACATCCTTGAGGATGCGGCGCTGTGCTGCGTGGAGCGGGGCTATCTGCGTGTCCCCGCGGCGCTGCGGGCTCTGAACGGCGGCGATGCCGAGGCGGCGAAACGTTCGTTCGTGGAGATCACTGAGATCGCCGACCTCTTCGACGACACCGACCTGCGGGCACTGGGGAGCCTGGGGCGCGGCCAGTCGCTGATGGCGCAGGGCCGGGCGGCACAGGGCGTGGAGCTGCTGGATGAAACGATGGTGGCGGTGACCACCGGAGAGGTGTCGCCGATCACCGCGGGCATCGTCTACTGTGCCGTGATCCTCGCCTGCCGCGGAATCTACGACCTTCGTCGCGTGCAGGAGTGGACGGAGGCGCTGAGTCGCTGGTGTGCCACACAGCAGGACCTTCAGCCGTACCGGGGCCAGTGCCTGGTGCATCGTTCGGAGATCATGCAGCTGCGGGGTGACTGGGCCGACGCCATGGACGAGGTATGCCGGGCGTGCGAGCACCTGTCCACCTCGCACGGCGACCCGGCGCTGGGCATGGCCCTGTATCAGCGTGCCGAGCTGCTCCGGCTGCGCGGCGAGTTCTCCCAGGCCGAGCGCTACTACCGTGAGGCCGGGGGCCGGGGGCATTCAGCGCAGCCGGGACTGGCTCTGCTCAGGCTGGCACAGGGCCGGCTGGACGACGCTGCCGCTGCCATCCGCCGGACCCTCGTGGAGACCGAGGGACTGGAGGAGCGGCCCGGTGTACTGGTCGGCTCCGTGGAGATCGAGCTCGCCGCCGGAGGCGTCGAGGACGCTCAGCAGGCAGTCGACGAGCTCGACAGGATCGCCGCCGGCTTCGAATCGCCGTACCTGCGGGCGGTGGCAGCGTACGCGCGCGGGTCCGTGCTGCTGGCCGCCGGTGCCCCGGAGGCCGCGTGCACGGCTCTGCGCCGGGCGTGGACAGCCTGGCACGGGAACGAGGCTCCTTACGAGGCGGCACGGGTACGGGTGGAGTTGGCGCGGGCCTACCGCCAGGTCGGCGATCGCGATACGGCCGAGATGGAATTGGAGGCCGCCCAACGGGTCTTCGCGGAACTCGGCGCGGCGCCGGCGCTGGAGCAGGTGCGGGAGCTGAGGGGCACAGCGGGCCGGGCCGCGCCCCGGAGCCCGGAAGGGTTGACCCCCCGCGAGATCGAGGTGCTCCGCCTGATCGCGACCGGGGCATCGAACCGGGTTATCGCGGACCGTCTCGTGATCAGCGACAAGACGGTCGCCCGGCATGTGAGCAACATTTTCACCAAGCTCGGCGTCTCCTCGCGCGCCGCGGCTACGGCGTACGCATACGAGCACGACCTGGTATAGCGCCGTACCCGGCCGCCTGCGCAGAAATACCCACGCGGCGCGCGCACCCGAATTGGTCGACTCGACCGATGCGGAGCCCGCTGCCGACCTCGGACCCTTGGCTTGTAAGCGCCGTTGAACGCAGGCCGACGATGACCTCTCGGGACAAGGCGATGCGACCGGTGCGGTCCGCGGGTGGCGGGCAGACGACCAGCTGCCGGCTGCCATGCCGATGGCCGAGCGGTGGGTCGGGCTGCCCGCGTCCGTGGTAGAGGACTGCCGCTACGCGCGGTCGGGACATCAAGGAGCAGAGGGGCGCTGGAAGAGGGGAAGTCGCCATGAAAACGAGAATGTTCGAGGTCGCCGGACTCGAGGGCGAGCGCGTCGGCCTAAGCGCCGCCCGGATCGAGCAGCTCGGCGCCCGGCTTGCAGGACCGCTGCTCACGGTCGGCGACGAGGGCTGGGACGAAGCCGTCGAGGTCTGGAACGCCATGGTCACCGCACGTCCGGCGCTCGTCGTCCAGCCGGTCTCTGCCCGCGACGTGGCGATGGTCGTGCGTTTCGCCGCGGACCACGGCGTCCTCTTGAGTGTCAAAGGCGGGGGCCACAACATCGCCGGCACGGCACTCGCCGACGGTGGGCTGACTCTCGACATGTCGCGCATGCGCGAGGTGGCTGTCGACCCGTCCGCGCGGCTCGCGCACGCTGGTCCGGGATGCCTGCTGCGGGACGTCGATCGGGCGACCCAGCAGCAAGGTCTGGCGACGGTGCTCGGCTTCGTGTCCGAGACGGGTGTCGCCGGCCTCACCCTCGGCGGCGGATTCGGCTATCTGACACGCCGGTTCGGCTGGGCGGCCGACAATCTGCAGGAGGTGGAGGTCGTCACGGCGGACGGAACGATCAGGACCGCGAGCCGGACGGAGAACCCGGACCTGTTCTGGGCCCTGCGCGGAGGAGGCGGCAACCTCGGCGTCGTCACCCGATTCACCTTCCGTCTGCACGAGGTCGGCCCCCTCATCACCGGAGGGCTCGCCGCATGGAGCGCCGACCGGGCGGACGAGGTGCTCAAGACGTACCAGGAGCTCACCGCGTCCGCTCCCCGGGAGCTGACGGCAGCGGTGATGATCCGGCTTGCGCCGCCGGCTCCGTTCGTCCCGGACGAGTGGCACCTCAAACCCGTCGCCGGGCTCCTCGTGTGCCACAGCGGCAGCGCTGCCGAGGCCGAAGCCGATCTCGCTCCGCTGCGCGCCCTCGGCGAGCCGATCTTCGACCTCATCGGTGAGAAGCCCTATGTGGCCCAGCAGTCGATGTTCGACGAGATGGAGCCCAAGGGGCTGAACCAGTACTGGAAGACCGAGTTCCTGCCCGGCCTGCCGGACGAATACCTGCCCACGTTCCGGGACGCCGCGCTCGACGTCGCGTCGCCCTTGTCGTTCTCCGTCGTCTTCCACATCGCCGGCGGGCTGAACGAGTCGGATGACGGCGGCGCTGTCGGGAACCGGGAAGCCCGGTTCATCAGCGGCTTCTCCGGGGTATGGCCGCCGCACGCCGACGGAGGCCGCATCGTGGACGCGGTCCGCAGGGGCTGGGAAAGCATCCGGCCGTTCTCGACCGGCGGGAACTACGTCAACTTCCAACTGGCGGAGGACGACGCCGACAGAACGGCCGCCGCCTACCGGGCCAGCTACGACGGTCTCCGGAGGGTTAAGGAGCGGTACGACCCCGACAACCGCTTCCGCGTCAACCGCAACATCAGTCCCCGAAAAGGAAGCTAGTGCCGCGCCGGCGGGGTGCCCTCCCCCTGGGCCTCGCGCCCTCCGGGGAGGGTTCCTCCTTGTCCTTCGTCAAGCGGTGGCTGGGGTGCGGGGTTCGTAGAAGGTGCTGTCGCCGAGCATGGCGAAGAGGACGCTGATGCGGTACCGCCCGGCTTGATCGCCCGGGAACCACCGTTCGAGCGCAAGCGGACCTCCGCTTACGACAGCTCCCCCATCAGCCCCGGCGAGAACGTTTCGTTCAACGGAGGCTACGGAGGAGTTGAGCCCTCGTCCGTAACACCGATGAAAAGCCGTTTCGGCCAGAGGTTGAAGGCCACTTCGATCAAGCACATTGGGAATGTGCGATGGCCGGGGCGGCACCGACACCGGCAGCTCTACCACCGCGCGTACGGGAACGCGCGGACGTGCGGTCCGCAATCGCCAACCACGACTTCGGCGAGGTCTTCAGTCTCGCCAGGCTCCACGGGAACGTCGGCTTCGCCAAGATGGCCGAGGCCATCGGCTACAAGCGGGAGCACATCGGCAAGATGCCTCGGCCGTACACCGACGGCAAGGGCGTTCGCCCGCGAACAACCCGGTTCCACAAGGATCCGGACGTGGTGGATGGTCTACGCATCCCCGGTCCCGGTACCCGCGTGAGGCCGCCACGCGCGACTTCCACGAGCAGGTCGCGGCCGTCAATCGGGGTGCAGACAAGCAGGGCCTTCCGTTCCGGCCCCCGACGACCGACGATCCGGGCCCCGCTCGTATCGGAGAGCGGGGCCCGGACCTATGTGATCGTGCTGTCCCGACGGGTTCACGATCCGATCGTGGGGGTCAGTCCGCCATCGGCAGGTAGACCCGCTTGCCGCGGTCGGCGAACTCCTCGGACTTGTCCCGCATGCCCTTGTCGATGGCGGCCACCGTGGACAGGCCGTTCTCCTCGGCGTACCTGCGCACGTCCTGGGTGATCTTCATCGAGCAGAACTTGGGACCGCACATCGAGCAGAAGTGCGCGGTCTTCGCGGGCTCGGCCGGCAGCGTCTGGTCGTGGAAGGACTGGGCGGTCTCGGGATCGAGGGCCAGGTGGAACTGGTCCTGCCAGCGGAACTCGAAGCGGGCCGTCGACAGGGTGTCGTCCCACTCCTGTGCCCGGGGGTGCCCCTTGGCCAGGTCCGCGGAGTGGGCGGCCAGCTTGTAGGTGATGACGCCGGTCTTGACGTCGTCGCGGTCGGGCAGGCCGAGGTGCTCCTTGGGGGTGACGTAGCACAGCATCGCGGTGCCGTGCCAGGCGATCTGCGCCGCACCGATGGCCGAGGTGATGTGGTCGTAGCCCGGCGCGATGTCGGTGGCCAGCGGGCCCAGCGTGTAGAAGGGGGCCTCCCCGCAGAGCTCCTCCTCCAGCCGCACGTTCTCGGCGATCTTGTGCAGCGGGACGTGCCCGGGGCCCTCGATCATCACCTGCACGTCGTGGGCGCGGGCGATGTGGGTCAGCTCGCCCAGCGTGCGCAGCTCGGCGAACTGGGCCTCGTCGTTGGCGTCGGCGATGGAACCGGGCCGCAGACCGTCGCCGAGCGAGAAGGTGATGTCGTAGCGGCGGAAGATCTCGCAGAGCTCCTCGAAGCGGGTGTAGAGGAAGCTCTCCTCGTGGTGGGCGAGGCACCACGCCGCCATGATCGAGCCGCCGCGCGAGACGATCCCGGTGACGCGGCGGGCGGTCAGCGGGACGTAGCGCAGCAGCACCCCGGCGTGCACCGTCATGTAGTCCACGCCCTGCTCGGCCTGTTCGATGACGGTGTCGCGGTAGATCTCCCAGGTCAGCGAGGCGGGATCACCGTCGACCTTCTCCAGGGCCTGGTAGATGGGCACGGTGCCCACCGGGACCGGGGAGTTGCGGATGATCCACTCGCGGGTCTCGTGGATGCGCTTGCCGGTGGAGAGGTCCATGATCGTGTCGGCCCCCCAGCGGGTGGCCCAGACCATCTTCTCGACCTCCTCGGCGACCGACGAGGTCACCGCGGAGTTGCCGATGTTGGCGTTGACCTTCACCAGGAAGCCCTTGCCGATGATCATCGGCTCGGACTCGGGGTGGCACCGGTTGGCCGGGATGACCGCCCGGCCGATGGCCACCTCGGAGCGCACGAACTCGGGGTCCATCCCCTCGCGCGCGGCGATGTAGCGCATCTCGGGCGTGATCACGCCGGCCTTGGCGTAGGCCGCCTGGGTGACCGCGCCGTCCACCGGTTCGCGGTCGCGGACCCACTCCTCGCGCATGCGCTCCAGACCGGCGTGGACGTCGATCCCGGGCGCTGCGTCGGTGTCTGTGTAGGGGCCGGAGGTGTCGTACAGGTCGATGTGGCTGCCATTGTCCAGACCCACCCGCCGGTGCGGGACGCGCAGCGTCCGTGCGGAGTCGGGGTCGGTGACCTCCCGGTAGACCTTCTGCGATCCCATGATGGGGCCGGAGGTCACGGTGGGCTGGACACTACGGTCGTCGAGCGCCGTCAAGGCACGCCTCCCTACGTCGGAATTACCCGAACAGGTTCTGCGGTCGGCGGCACCCGCCCCGTTCTCGGAGCAGCCGCCCTCTCAGCCCGCCATGGCGCGAGCTCCCGCGGTTGGTGATGGTGCCGTCGGATCGGCCGAAGGGGCGATGGCCCCGCGGCTCGACGCGACGGTGTCGTCGGTGTCGTTGCCTTTGTCGCGAACACGGATGCCGCACCGTCGTCACGGTGCACCGCCGACCCGCGTCCGGCCCGGCGGCGATCCGGTGATCGGGGCCACCCTACCCACGGGGGGCGCGCCGGTTCCAGGGGCGGCGGCCCGCCGTCCGGTCGCGGGCGGTATCGGTCCGCCCGGCCGGAGGGGGTCAGAACAGCGTCGCGCCCGGGTCGCCGGCGGGTTCCGGCGGCTGGGGCTCGGGGTCGAGCAGTTCGGGGCCGTTGTTGCGGACGCTGTTGACGGCGGTGCTGACCGGGGTGACCGAGAACTCCCGCACCGGGGTGGCCGCGAGGGCCTGGTGCAGGTCGTCGGGCCCGGAGGCCGGGTCGAGCCACACCTGCCACAGTTGCGGCGGGACCACCACCGGCATGCGCTCGTGGATGCCGCTCAGCTCGGGCGCCGCCTGCGTGGTGACGACGGTGCAGCTCCACAGCCACGCCGCGGGGTCGCCGTCGGGGCGCGTGGGGTCGCGCCAGCGCTCGAAGAGCCCGGCGAACGCGAGCGGGGAGCCGTCGGCGTAGCCGATGGCGTAGGGGCGCTTGCGCGACCGGGCCTTGCGCCGCTTGTGGCCGGCGTCGGTGACCGGCGAGGTTCCGGCCTCGGTATCGCCCGGCCGGTCCTCGGGCAGGAGCTGCCACTCGTAGTAGGCGTCGGCGGGGATGAGGCAGCGCCGACGGGCGAAGGCGTTGCGGTAGGCGGGCTTCTCGGCCGCGGTCTCGCTGCGCGCGTTGATCATCTTGTAGCCGACGTTGGGGTCCTTGGCCCAGGACGGCACGAGCCCCCACCGCATGGTGCCCAGGGTGCGCGGCCCGCGGTACCCGGTGCCGGCGGCGGCCTCGCGCGGCGGGGTGCCCAGCACCACGTACACGGACTTGCCGGGGGCGACGTTGTAGTCGGGCGCCAGCTCCTCCAGCGGGGGCCGGGCCCGCGGGTCGGACGCGCCGTCCGCCGGGGCCGCGCTTTCGTCGGCCTCGGGGAAGTCGAACGCGAGCTGGAGCTCGTGCTGGTTGCGGGCTTGAGCGTATCGACCGCACATGCGAGCAAGCCTAGCGGCGGGCGCCGACATCCGGGGCGCGCGCGGTGCGCGCCCGCCCTCGCGCTCACGCGCCGCCCGCGACGCGGATCTCCGGCTCGTTGCGCACCGGGAAGTTCACCGAGCGCGCGATGAAGCACTTCTCGTGCGCCTTCTCGTGCAGGCTCCGCGCGGCCTCGGCCATGCCCGCCTCGGCGACCGTGACCACGGGGTGCAGCACGGCCTCGTCGAACTCGCCGGAGCCGTCGCGGTGGGTGGTCATGGCGGCCGTCGCGGTGTCGGTGTAGGCGACGACGTCGACCCCCGCCGCCGGCGCCAGGGCGAGGTAGGAGAGCATGTGGCACTCGCTCAAGGCGCTGACCAGGAGGTCCTCGGGATTCCACCGCGCGGGGTCGCCGCGGAACGCGGAGTCGGCCGAGCCCTTCAGCACGGGCCTGCCCTCGGCCTCCACGTCGTGGGAGCGCTCGAAGGAGCGGTAGCCGGTGGTTCCCTCGCCTGTGTTGCCCGTCCAGCGGACGCTGACCCGGTAGTGGTGGACCTTGTCGGCCATCTGGGCCTCCTCTGCTCGCGTGCGCCGCCGGCGCGGCGCTGCTGTCGGCGCGGCGGGGCGCGCCCTCCTCCGGCATCCTCCCCCACGGCGTCCGGGCGTCCCCGTCCGTCCCGCCCGGAACCGGCTTCAGCGGCGCCGCGCCCGGCGGCGCGGTCCGCGGGTGCCGGATAACCTTGGAGGCATGCCCGAACCCGCGCAGCACTGGCCCGCACCCGCCGCCCGCACGCCCGTGGACGCCACGGTCACCCTGCCCGGTTCCAAGTCGATGACCAACCGCGCGCTCGTCCTGGCGGCGCTCTCGGAGAACCCCGCGACGGTGCGCCGGCCGCTACGCAGCCGCGACACCGACCTGATGGCCGCGTCCCTGCGCGCACTGGGAATCGGGGTGGCCTCCTCCGGCGGCTCCGGCGACGACTGGGAGGTCGCGCCCGCTCCCCCGCGCGGGCCCGCACACGTGGACGTCGGCAACGCGGGCACGGTGATGCGCTTCCTGCCGCCGCTGGCCGCCATGGCCGAGGGCGAGGTCACCTTCGACGGCGACCCGCGGGCGCGCGAGCGCCCGGTCGGCCCGCTGCTGGAGGCGCTGCGTTCGCTGGGCGCCGACATCGACGACGGCGGCCGCGGTGCGCTGCCGCTGGCCATCCGCGGAACCGGCGGGGTGCCCGGGGGCACCGTGCGCCTGGACGCCTCGGGCTCCTCCCAGTTCGTCTCGGCGCTGCTGCTCAGCGGCGCCCGCTTCGAGCACGGCGTCGAGGTCCGCCACGACGGCCCTCCGGTGCCCTCCCAGCCGCACCTGGACATGACCGTGGAGATGCTGCGCGCGGCCGGGGTGTCCGTCGACACCTCGGTGCCCGACGTGTGGCGGGTGGCGCCGGGGCCGGTGAAAGCCGGCGAGGTGGTGGTCGAGCCCGACCTGTCCAACGCCGCGCCGTTCCTGGCGGCCGCGCTGGTCACCGGAGGCCGCGTGACCGTGGCGGGCTGGCCCGAGCGCACGGCCCAGCCGGGCGACGCGCTGCGCGACCTGTTCGCGCGCATGGGCGGCGAGGTCACCGCCGGCCCCGACGGGCTGACGCTGCGCGGCACCGGCGAGATCCACGGGATCACCGCCGACCTGCGCGAGGTCGGCGAGCTCACCCCCACGGTCGCCGCGGTCGCGGCACTGGCCTCCGGCCCGTCGCGGCTGACCGGCATCGCCCACCTGCGGCGGCATGAGACCGACCGGATCGCGGCGCTGGTCCGCGAGATCAACGCGCTGGGCGGCGACGCCGAGGAGCTGCCCGACGGTCTGGTGGTCCGGCCGCGGCCGCTGCACTCCGGCGTCTTCCACAGCTACGACGACCACCGCATGGCCACATCGGGCGCGGTGATCGGCCTCGCGGTCGGCGGAGTGGAGGTGGAGAACATCGCCACGACGGCCAAGACACTGCCCGGATTCCCCGAGCTCTGGGCCGAGGTGACGCGGTGAAGGGCGGGCGGCGCGACCTGGACGAGGACGACGTCCGCGTCCGCCCGCGCGGCGGGTCGCGTCCGCGCACCCGTATCCGCCCCAAGCACGAGGACGCCCGCGGCGGGTTCGTCACCGCCGTCGACCGCGGCCGCTACCGCTGCCTGGTCGAGGGCCGCCCGGTGGTGGCCATGAAGGCGCGCGAGCTCGGACGCGGCAGCATCGTGGTCGGCGACCGGGTTGCGCTGGTGGGCGACCTGTCCGGGCTCCCCGACACCCTGGCGCGGGTGGTGCGCGTCGAGGAGCGGGCCTCGGTACTGCGCCGCACCGCCGACGACACCGACCCCGTCGAGCGGGTCATCGTCGCCAACGCCGACCAACTGGCCATCGTCTGCTCGCTGGCCGACCCCGAGCCCCGGCCGCGCTTCGTCGACCGGTGCCTGGTCGCCGCCTTCGACTCCGGGCTGGACCCGCTGCTGTGCCTGACGAAGGCCGACCTGGCCGAGCCCGGCGACCTGCTGAGCACCTACGGAGGGCTGCGGGTGCCCCACGTCGTCACCAGCCGCACAGGCGACCTGAGCGCGCTGCACGGGCGCCTGGCGGGCCGCACCAGCGTCCTGGTCGGCTACTCCGGGGTGGGCAAGTCGACGCTGGTGAACCGGCTCGTCCCCGATGCCGAACGCTCGGTCGGCGACGTCAACCCGGTCACCGGGCGGGGCAGGCACACCTCCACCTCGGCCGTCGCGCTGCCGTTCGAGGACGGCTGGATCATCGACACCCCGGGCGTGCGCAGCTTCGGGCTGGCCCACGTCAGCCCCGGCGACGTGGTGGCGGGCTTCCCCGATCTCGACGAGGCGGCGGCCGAGTGCCCGCCCGGCTGCCCCCACACCGAGGACGCGCCCGGCTGCGCTCTGGACGCCGAGGTCGCCCGAGGAAGGCTGGACTCCGACCGCGTGGCCTCGCTGCGCCGCCTGCTGAGCAGCCGCGACGCCGAGGACGAGCGGCACTGACACGGGGCATACGGGCGGATACGGGGCGGACGCCGCGCGGACCGGGGCCGCTGCGCCGGCGGGCCGATGCCGCGGTGACCGGCGCCGGTCTCACCGGGCGGGGCGCCCTTCGCGGGCGGACTCCCGGGATGCGGCGACCATGCTGCGCACCGCCAGCTGGACGCGTTCGGCGGCCTGGTCGGGCTCGGTGGGCAGCAGCACGTACGACAGGGTGAGCCGCAGCGCCACCTCGGCCACCGCCTCGGCGCGCTCGGCACCCAGGGCGGGCAGGCGCCCGCGCAGGTACTCGGTCATCCGCGAGCCGAGCTCGACGTGCAGCGGCGCCGCGCGCGTGGTCAGCACCGGCAGCAGCTCGGAGTCGCCGGTGATGATCGCGCCCATCAGCGGGTCGTCGGCCGACGCGGTCAGGGTCCAGCGGGCCGCTTCGGCGACCGCGCGGGCGGGGTCGCCGGTCGATCCGGCGAGGATGTCCATCACCCCGTCGAGGAACCGCCCGGCCTCGCGCACGACCACGGCCTGCAGCAGGCCCTCTTTGCTGCCGAACTCGTTGTAGAGGGTCTGGCGCGACACTCCCGCGCCCGCGGCGATGTCGGCCATCCGCATCCGCGCCCACCGGCCGGCCACGACCTCGACGTAGGCGGCGTCCAGCAGCCGGGTCCGCGTGCCCGACGCGTCGGAGCGCGGGGTGCGCTGCCCGTCCGACCGGTCCATGCCGCCATACTGTCACGACAGTCCCGCGATTTCTCCGATCCCGCAGGGCGCCGGTAGTCCGCTCCGGTCCCCGGAAGGGTAGCGTAAGCCGCCATGGCGTCCTTTGACGATGATCTGCGTCTTGCCCACGTCCTCGCCGACGCGGCCGACGACATCTCCCTGAAGCACTTTCGAGCGCTCGACCTGAAGGTCGAGACCAAGCCCGACCTGACGCCCGTCACCGAGGCCGACCGCTCCGTCGAAGAGACCCTGCGCGGGGTCCTCTCCCGCGCCCGGCCGCGCGACGCCGTGGTGGGAGAGGAGTACGGCCGGACCGGTGTCAGCCACCGGGTCTGGGTCCTCGACCCCATCGACGGCACCAAGAACTACGTGCGCGGCGTGCCCGTCTGGGCGACGCTGATCGCCCTGCTCGAAGCCGACCGCCCGGTGGTCGGTGTCGTCTCCGCGCCGGCGCTGACCCGCCGCTGGTGGGCCTCGCGCGGCGGGGGCACCTGGAGCGGCCGCAGCCTGACCAAGGCGACCCGCTGCACGGTGTCGCGGGTCTCGGCGCTGGAGGACGCGTCCCTGTCGTTCTCGGAGATGTCGGAGTGGGAGAACCGGCAGCGCCTCGACAGCTTCCTCGGGCTGACCCGCTCGGTATGGCGCACCCGGGCCTACGGGGACTTCTGGTCGCACGTGATGGTCGCCGAGGGCTCGGTGGACATCTCCGCCGAACCGGAGCTCTCGCTGTGGGACGCCGCCCCGCTGCCCGTCATCCTGGAGGAGGCCGGCGGGCGCGCGACCGACCTGCGCGGCCAGGACTTCTCCGACGGCGGCCCGCTGGTGTGCACCAACGGCGCCCTCCACGACGAGGTCCTCACCCAGCTCAACGGCGGCCCCACCCCGGGCGGCGGCCCGGCGCCGCTGCGGCTGACCTGACGGGCCGCCCCGGACGGCGGCGGGACGCGAAGGCCTTCGGGGCGTAGTAGTCTGCGGCTCGTGTCGCAACAGTCCAGCCGTACCCCCCTCCGCCTGCTGCTCCCGGCCGCCGCTGCGGCGTGCCTCGCGCTGAGCGCGTGCGGATCCTCCCCCGGACCGTCGATGGAGGAGCTGGAGTCGCAGGTCGCTCCCAGCACCGACGCCGCGGCGCCGGTCGCCGATCCCTCGGCGCTGGCCGAGCTCCGCTTCGATCCGGAGAAGGTCACCTGCGACCCCCGGATCACCACCAACGCCCGAGGCGCCTGGGAGACCTCGGCGCCCCGCACGGAGGTCTCCAAGAGCGCGCCCCTGAAGCTGCGCGACAACAACGGCTCCGGCGACGTCCCCGTCACCGCCACGGTCTCCGCCCCCGACGGCACGACCTACAAGGCGGAGGCGTCGGTCTCCGCCGACAAGTGGGTCGAGCTGGCCTTCCCCGGTGACTTCACGGACGCTTCGCTGGCCCCGGGCCCCTTCACCGTCGTCTGGACCACGGACAAGGGCGCCTACATCGCCTGCGACGGCTTCAAGGGCGCATAGCCCCGCCCACCTGCGCGCTCGACACCGGCAACGGGGACATGGTGGTCGACGTCCTGCGCGGGATGAGCCGCGAGGGGTGCGCCGCGCCGTGGTGATCGCCACGCACGACGACCGGGTCCGCGACGGCTGCGACACGGTCTTCGACGTCCACACCTGCGCCGGCGTCTGAGGAACCGGGCCGGCGGGCTCCCGCAGGCCTCCGGCCCGCCGCGGCGGGTTCGCCGATTCGGGGCCCGGACGTTCTGCGGGGAATGCGAAAGGCCGGTGGGAAGGAATCGGGATTCCTTCCCACCGGCCTTTACTAGTAGCGGGGACAGGATTTGAACCTGCGACCTCTGGGTTATGAGCCCAGCGAGCTACCGAACTGCTCCACCCCGCGTCGGTGTGCTTCCACAATACCGCTCCCCGGCCCCGAAACCAAACCGGCGACCGGGCCCCTCACGGCCCCCCGCGGGCCGGAGAGTGACGCGTCACACCCGGTCGGAGGGCGTGCCGGGAAAGCGGGCGGTGCCCCGTCGACGGCGCGCGGGCCCCGGTTCCCCGAGCCGCGCCCCGGGCCGCCGCAGGGGATCGGAACCGGACCAGGGAGAAAAGAAAAACCGGTGCGGAAGGAAACCGAATTTCCTTCCGCACCGGCCTTCGCTGGTAGCGGGGACAGGATTTGAACCTGCGACCTCTGGGTTATGAGCCCAGCGAGCTACCGAACTGCTCCACCCCGCGTCGGTGTGTTTCCACAGTATCGCTCCCCTGCCACAACACCAAATCGGATTCCCCGACCGGCGCCGCCTCCGGGAGCGGGTCGCGACTCGCCGTCCGTGCAAGCCGCGACTCGCCATCCACCGATCGACGAGAAGAGCCCGGCCCCGGTTTCCCGGGAGCCGGGCTCTGCCACGTGGTAGCGGGGACAGGATTTGAACCTGCGACCTCTGGGTTATGAGCCCAGCGAGCTACCGAACTGCTCCACCCCGCGTCGGTGTGCTTCCACAGTATCGCTCCCCTGCCACAACACCAAATCGGATTCCCCGACCGGCGCCGCGGAAACGGCGGCGGCCGCGGCGGGCAGGTGCGCGCACCTGCCCGCCGCGGCCGCCGACCGGGCACGGACGGAACGGCTCAGTTCGAGCCGCCACCGCCTCCGTCGCCTCCGCCGTCGCCGGAGCCGCCGCTCTGGCCCGAGGCGTCCTCGGCGCGCTCCAGCGCGTCCTTCAGCCGCTGGTTGGCCTCGTCGTAGGCGCTGAAGTCGCCGTCCTTCAGGGCCTGCTGGCCCTCCTCATAGGCCTGCGCGGCGTCTTCGAGCGCTGCCGAGAGCTCCTCGCTGCCCCCGGCACCGCCACCGCCGCCGTCCTGCTCGCCGCCGTCGTCCTCGTCGCCCTCCGGAAGCGGTGCGCCCCCCTCGAAGAGGTTGTTCAGCGCCTCCTGCAGGTTGTTGCCGATCGCGACCTCCTCGCCGAAGCCGACCATCACCTTCTGCAGCAGCGGATAGGAGGTCTGGCTGCCCTCGGCCTGCACGTACAGCGGCTCGACGTAGAGGAGCCCGTCGGCGAACGGCAGGGTGAGCAGGTTGCCGTTGATGATCCGCGACTGCTCGCTCTGCTGCAGAGGCAGCAGCTCGTCGCGGATCGCGTCGTCGGCCGCGAACTGGGCCTGGACCTGGCCCGGGCCCATGACCACGGTGTCCTGCGGCAGCTGCAGGATGCGCAGCTTGCCGTAGTCGTCCTCGGTCGCGTCGCTGTTGACCGCCAGGAAGCCGGCCAGGTTCTCGCGGCCGCGCGGCACGAACGTCGACGTGACGGAGAAGTCGGCGTCGTCCTCGCCCGGGTAGCGGATGGTCTGGCGGTAGGGCGGCTCGGGGCTGTCGCCGTCGGTCGTCGGGTTGGCCGGCACGTTCCAGAAGTCCTGGCCGCCGTAGAAGGCGTCGGCGTCGGTGATGTGGTAGCGCCGCAGCATCTCCCGCTGGACCTTCACCAGGTCGTCGGGGTAGCGCAGGTGCGACATCAGCTCGTTGTCGATCTCGCTCTTCTTGGTGATCACCCCGGGGAAGGCGTTGGACCAGGTCTTGAGCACCGGGTCCTTCTTGTCCCAGCCGTAGAGGGTGACCGTGCCGTCGTAGGCGTCGACGGTCGCCTTGACCGAGTTGCGGATGTAGTTCACCTGGTTGCCCGGCAGCGCGTTGACGGTGTCGGTGCTCTGGGTGAACGTGTCCTCGGTCGCGTCGGCGAGGTCGATCCGCTCGGAGTAGGGGTACATGTTGGTGGTCGTGTAGGCATCCACCACCCACTGCACGCGGCCGTCGACGATCGCAGGGTAGGGCTTGCCGTCGGCGGTGAGGAACGGGGCCACCCGCTCGACGCGGTCGGCCGGGTCGCGCTCGTAGATGATGCGCGACTCGTCGGAGATCGCGCTGTTCAGCAGGATGTCGGGCTCCTGGTAGCGCAGCGCGTAGAGGATGCGCTTGAAGAAGTTGCCCAGCTCGACGCCGCCGTCGCCCTGGTAGCGGTTGGTGCGCTGGCCGCTGCCCTGGTTGGCGCCACCGCCGCCCTGCTCCTCGTTCTGCGCCTCGGGGCTCTGGCCGCCGCCTTCGCCGCCCTGGCCCTGCTGGTCGCCGCCCTGGGCGTTCGCCTGGGCGCCGGCCGGCGCGTTGGCGTTGTCCGGCGAGGGGTCGCCCTCGGGCTCCCCGGCGTCCTCGCTGGTGGTCACGTCGTCGCTGCCGCCGCCCAGCGGGTAGTCGTACTCGGGCTCGGCGTTGACGATGACGTACTCGGCACCCTCGCGCCCGAAGTAGATCCGCGGCTCGTACTCGCCCGTGACCTCCGACAGCTCGCCCTCGGGCGGGATGTTGTACTCGGTGAAGACCGGCCGCCCCTGGTCGTCGACCTGGTTGCCGGCCGCGGCGACGATTCCGAAGCCGTGGGTGTAGACGGTGTGCCGCGTCAGCCAGTTGTCCTGGTCTTCGGGCGGGCCCGACAGCTCGCGCGCGGCGATGATCGTGTCGACGTTGTTGCCCTCGTCGTCCTCGTAGCGGTCGACGCTGAGGACCTCGGGGAACTGGTAGAAGCCGCGCACCTGCTGCATCTGCTGGAACGTCTGCGAGACGACCGAGGGGTCGACCAGGCGGACGCTGGGGATGGTGGCGGCCTCCTCGGACAGCTGCTCCGCCGTCAGCTCGGTCTGCGCGTCGTAGTCGGTGACCTCGGCGCTGCCGATGCCGTAGGCGGCGCGCGTGGCCTCGATGGTGCGCTGGATGAAGGGGCGCTCCAGCCGCTGCTCGTTCGGGCTGACCTGGAACTGCTGCACGATGGCGGGGTAGACGCCGCCGATGAGGATGGCCGACAGCACCAGGAGGCCGAGGCTGGCCACCGGCATCATCACGTTGCGCACGTAGATGTTGGCGAAGAACAGCAGCGCGCAGACGACCGAGATGACCGAAAGGATGATCACCGCGTAGAGCACCGCGTTGACGTCGGTGTAGGAGGCGCCGAAGGTGTAGCCGCGGCTGGAGAACACCAGCCCGTACTGGTCCAGCCAGTACGCGGCCGCCCGCAGCAGCACGAAGACGCCCAGCAGGACCGACAGGTGCACGCGCGCGGCCGGGGTCGCGCGCTGGCCCTGGCTCTGCAGCCGGACGCCGCCGTAGAGGTAGTGCACGACCACCGCGGCGATGAACGCCAGCACCACGGCGGCGAACAGGTAGCCCAGCACGACCCGCATGAACGGGTAGGTGAAGGTGTAGAACGAGATGTCGCGGCCGAACTGCGGGTCGTTCACTCCGAACGACGCGCCGTTGGCGAACTGCAGGTAGGTCCCCCACTCACCGCTGGCCGAGGCGCCGGTCAGCACGCCCAGGCCGGCCACGATCACCCAGAAGAAGATCTTGCGCCGCGGGTCGATCGACATGCGGTAGCGCGCCAGCCCCTGCTGCTCGGGGCTCATGGGCGGCGCCAGCGGGCGGGACCGGTAGGCGAAGAACATGCTGGCGCCGACGGCCGCGGCCATGAGCAGGCCGGCGACGGCGAACAGCAGCGAGCGGGTGCGCAGTTCGGTGAGGAAGACGGTCGAATACCCGACGGAGTCGAACCACAGGTAGTCGGTCCAGAAGTTCGCGGCGGTCAACAACCCCGCGATGACGACGACCACGACCACCGCGACAGGCGCGAGCAGCCGGGATCGACGGGGCATGCGCGCGGACGGTGCGCCGGGCGATCGGAAGCTCACGCCTCCCCCTCATAGTTGGCACTGCAGTCGGTATCGGGGGACTCGGTCCCTTTGGTATCGGCAACTTATTGGGCGGCCCCCGGGTTCCCGAAACCCCGCGCCAAGCGATGACAAGATGACATCGACTGGGATTCGGGCGGGCATCGGAGCACCCGTGGTGCGACTTTACTCGGTGGAACGCGCCCTTCCGGTCCCCGCCGTCGGCCACCATGGGTGGGTGTCTTTCAACATTCGCGAAGCCGTCCTGGAACTCGAGCGCCACGCCGCCGGCCAGGGCTGGGACCAGCCGGTGCGCATCTACGCGCTGGTGCCCACCACCGACCTGATGGAGCGCGAGCCCGCTCTTGCCGAGATGCTGGGCCTGACCGGCGAGATCGCCGACGACGACCTCACCCCCGTGGAGCAGGAGCCGCTGCCCGGCGAGGTGCCGCTGGAGGAGGCGCTGGGCCGGATGGCCTGGCCCGAGGCGGTCACCGGGTGCGCCCTGGTGATGGAGCGCCTGGTGCTGAAGGGCTCCGACGCCACGCTTGAGCCGCCCCGCGACGCCGACGCCGGGTCGTGGGCGCAGAACCAGGAGGGCAGCGAGGAGGTCCGCATGGTGGCGGGCGTGCTGCGCGACGGCAGCCGGCACTCCGCGCTGCGGATGCGCCACCACGACTCCGAGGACGAGGTGCTCAACGGCGAGGACCTGGTTCCGGCGCTGACCTCGGCGCTCGCGCTCACGCTGGAGGACGAGGAGGAGTGACGCGGCGGGGCTCTACCCCGGCTGGCAGCGCGGGAGGTCGCCGGACCCCTCGCCGCTGCGGATCTTCTTCAGCGCGCCGACGGCGTCGTCCAGCTCGTCGACCCTGACCACCTCGATCTCGCCGGTGGCCGCGGAGTCGAAGGTCTGCGAGCAGCTGTCGGAGGCGACGAAGAAGTACTCGGCTCCGAGCCGCTCGGCGCTGACCATCTTCTGCGCCACGCCGCTGACACCTCCAACCTCCCCCTCGGGGGTGATGGTGCCGGTGCCGGCGATCTGGTGCCCGCCGGTGAGGCCCTCGGGGCTGAGCCGGTCGATGACTCCGAGGGAGAACATCATCCCGGCGCTGGGACCGCCGATCTCGCCGACGCTGATGTCGACCTCGAAGGGGAACTCCATCCGGTCGGCGACGAGGATGCCGATGACGGCGTTGCCCTCGTCGTCGGCCGCGGTCTTCACCTCGGCCTTCACGGGCTCGTCCGCACCCTCGCGGTCGAGGGTGAGCGAGACCGCGTCGCCGGGTTCGCGGTCGCCGACGAGTTCGACCGCCTCGTCCTTGTCGGCGACCGGCTCGCCGTCCACGCGGGCGATGACGTCGCCCTTGCGCACCTCGCCCTGGGCCGGCTTGCCCTTCATCACCCGTGCGACATAGGCCTCGGTCTCGTAGTCGACGCCCAACTGGGTGAGCGCCGCCGCCGTGGCCTTGCGCTGCGAGCTGTTCATCTCCACGGTCTGGGTCTGGGTGATCTCCTCGACGCTCTGGTCGGGCGGGAAGAGCGCCTCCTGCGGCAGCACCGCCTGGGTGGGCGAGAGCCACGCGCCCAGCACGGTGAACAGGTCCATGTGCGTGTCGGGGCCGCCCGTGTACTGCACCGTGACCATGGACAGCCCGCCCTCGTGGCTGTAGCTGCGGGTCCCCTCGATCCGGATGATCCGCTCGCCGCCGCTCTCACCGAGAGTGTTCAGCGCGATGCCGGGGGAGGCGACAAGGTAGGGAACGGGCAGATACACCGCTCCCACCGCGAATCCCGCCAACAGCAGCACCGCGACGATCAGGGTCATAGCACGACGGAACATGCTGCACACCCTAAACGGCGCACGGACGGCCCCCGCCGGGACCCGCCGCGGCTGCGGGGCCGCCTACGTGCGCTCGCCGGCTCTTCGGCCTACTCGGCACCGACCCACTCGGTGCCGCCGTCGGAGAACCCTTGATGCTTCCAGATGGGCACCTGGGCCTTGATGTCGTCGATCAGCCGCCGGCAGGCGCCGAACGCCTCGTCGCGGTGCCCGGCAGCGGCGGCGACGACGACAGCGGTGTCGCCGATCTCCAGATCCCCGACGCGGTGCAGCGCGGCCACCCGCCAGACGGGGCGCCCGTCGCCGGAGGTGTCGGCGACGACCTTCTCCATGACGCCGCGCATCTCGGCCTCCGCGCGCGGGTGGGCGGAGTAGGCCAGGCGGGCGACGGCGCGCCCGTGGTCGTGGTCGCGGACGGTGCCGATGAAGCAGGCGGTGCCCCCCGCCCGGGGGTCGCCCACCGCGGCGAGGACCTCGTCGACCGAGATCGGGGCTTCGCGCAGTCCTACCAGGCTGATGGCATCCACATGCCGACGTTATCAACAGCGGCGGCCCGCGGACGGTCGGCCAGCGCGCATTCCGCGGGGTCGCGGCGGATCGGCGCCGGCCGCAGCGCCGGGGTGGCCCTCCATGCGCCGGAGGCCCGCGGGAGCGCGCGGGCGCGGCGAGCCGGGTTCAGCGGCCCCGGCGCTTGCGCAGGTGGCGCACCGCGGCCGCGGTGCCGATGGCCGCCGCTGCGGCGCCGGCGGCGCTCGCCGCGGTGATCGTCACCTCCTTGCGGCCGACGTTGCGGCCGACCAGGGCGGACTTGCCGCTGCGCGCGTCCAGCAGGGCACGCAGCGCCTCGGCGTTGTCGTAGGCCGGGCGCCATCCGCTCTCGCGCAGGGCGGCGCAGTCGACGACGCACGGGTAGACCAGGAACTTCAGCTCGGCGGCCGTGGCGGGCGTGAGGCCCGCACTGTGCAGCCGCTGTGTGGCGCCGAAGACCAGGTTGGCCGGCAGGTCGAAGCGGCGCAGGCCGGCGATCTCCTCGGCCTCGTCCTGGGACAGGGCCCCCTCGCAGCCCACCGCGACCGCGCCGCTCGCGCCCTCGACGCCGCGCACCGCCACGTGCTCCAGGGCGGAGGCGAGGTCCTCGATGTGGCAGAACTGCCAGGTCTGCCGGCGACCGCGGACGGTCAGCAGCCGCGGAGCGGCGAAGTGCCGGGTGAGCACGGTGTCGAGCCCGGGGCCCACCAGCGGCGCGGGGCGCACCACCGTCACCGACAGGCCGGGGTGGGAGCGCCGGGCGCGGCAGGCCAGGTCCTCGATCTCCACCCAGTCGCCGACGAGGCCCGCCCCGGTCTCGGTGCGCACCTCGGAGTCCTCCGGCATCGGGACCGGGTTCTCGGGGTCGGCGCCGTGGACCATGGTGCTGGTGACCAGGACCACCCGGGGGACGCGCTGGGCGGCCGCCGCGGTCAGCACGGTCTGGGCGGCGCGCAGGTTGTCGGCCCGCCGCTGCTTGGCCGGGGTCTGCAGGGTGCGGTCGTCGTCGGTGTGCACGAGCACGTCGACACCCGGCAGGCAGTGGGCGAGCCGGGGATCGCGGACGTCGGCGGTGCGCCGGGTCGCGCCCGGCGGCGGGCCCTCCGCGTCGTCGCCGTGACCGCCGATCGCGACGACTTCGGCGACTGCGCCGGAACCCGCGGCGGTGACCAGGCGTTCCACAAGGAGACGGCCGATGCCTTCGGCGGCTCCGGTGACCGCGATCACCGGAGCCCCGGGACGTGTGGTGTGCTGTGGGCGAACCTGGCTCGTTTCGGTATTCACTCCGGGCGGCTCCCAGCTAACGTGACAGTGGAGACAAACCTAATCCTGCCTGAGGTCTAATCGTGAGCGACCTACCTTTTGGTTTCAGCATGCCGAACGACCCCGACGACGAGTCCGGGCGCCGATCGGGCGACTCCGGCTCGGGTGCCGGCAGCGGCGGCCCAGGCGGTGGCGGCCCCGGCGGTGGTGAGCCGGGCATGCCGGGCGGCTTCCCCTTCGGCGACCCCCAGCAGATGGCGCAGATGCTGCGCCAGTTCGCCGACATGATGGCGGCGCAGCCCTCGTCCGGCGAACAGCAGGCCGAGTCCGGTTCGGTGAACTGGGACATGGCCAAGAACATCGCCCGGCACGCGGTGTCGCAGAAGGGCGACTCCAGTGTCGGCGCGCACGACTTCGCCAAGGTGCAGGAGGCCCTGCGCCTGGCCGACCTGTGGACCAACGAGGCCACGTCGCTGCCGTCCGGCGTGCACACCATGCAGGCGTGGAGCCGGTCGGAGTGGGTCGAGAAGACCATGCCGACCTGGTCGAAGCTGTGCGAGCCGCTGACCCGGCGGCTGGTGGAGTCCATGGGCCAGAACCTTCCCGACGAGATGCAGTCGATGGCGGGGCCGCTGATGGGCATGGTGCGCCAGATGGGCGGCATGCTCGTGGGCCAGCAGGCCGGCCAGGCCATCGGCGAGCTCGCCGGCGAGGTGGTGGGCTCGACCGACGTCGGCCTGCCGCTGGCCGGCGAGGGCACCGCGGCGCTGCTGCCCGACGGCGTCACGGCCTTCGGCGAGGGCCTGGGCATCCCCGAGGACGAGATCCGGCTCTACCTGGCCGCGCGCGAGGTCGCGCTGCACCGGCTGTTCGGGCACGTGCCGTGGCTGCGCGCACACGTGTTCACCCTGGTGGAGGACTACGCCCGGGGCATGTCCTTCGACATGAGCGGGCTTGAGGAGAAGCTCGGCCAGATCGACATCGCCAACCCCGAGGCACTGCAGGAGGTGCTCTCGGGCAGCGAGGGCGAGGGCCTGTTCCAGCCGCAGGACACCCCGCAGCAGAAGGCGTCCCTGGCGCGGCTGGAGACCACGCTGGCGCTGGTCGAGGGCTGGCTGTCGGTCGTGGTCGACGCGGCGGTCGCCGAGCGGCTGCCGCAGTCGGCCGCGCTGGCCGAGGCCACCCGCCGCCGGCGGGCCACCGGCGGGCCCGCCGAGCACACCTTCGCGACGCTGGTCGGGCTGGAGCTCCGGCCGCGCCGGCTGCGCGAGGCGGCGGCGCTGTGGACCGCCCTGGAGGACGCGCGCGGGATCGAGGGCCGCGACGCCGTGTGGGAGCACCCCGACCTGATGCCCTCGGGCGACGACCTGGACGACCCCGACGCGTTCGTGCACGGCCGCGCCGGCTCGGAGGCCGACGAGATCGACATCAGCCAGTTCACCGAGGCCTCCGACGAGCCCTTCACCGACGGCGGCCGCGACGAAGGCGGCGAGGACCGCGGCGACGGCACCGGCTCGGGCGGCTCCGGCGGGAGCCCGGCGTGATCCTGGACCGGCTGCGCGCGGCCGCCCGCTCCGAGCTCGCGGCCTGGCGTGCGCCCGAGGCGGCGCAGGAGGAGCTGCGCCGCCTCTACCTGGACCACCTCCACCGCCATCCCGACGCGATGGCGCGCACCTGCGTCGCCGGGCACCTGACCGCCAGCGCCGCCATCGTCGACCCGGACGGCACGAGCGCCGTGCTGACCCTGCACCGCAAGATCGGCAAGTGGCTGCAGACCGGCGGCCACTGCGAGGAGGGCGACGCCTCCTTGGGCGAGGCGGCGCTGCGTGAGGCCGCCGAGGAGTCGGGGCTGTCGGGCCTGCGGCTGCTGCCCGGGCCGATTCGGCTGGACCGGCACCGGGTGGGCTGCGCAGGCGGCACCTGGCATCTGGACGTGCAGTACGCGGTGGTGGCCGCGGAGCGGGAGGCGCCGCTGTCGATCGACGCCGCCGAGTCCTCCGACCTGGGCTGGTTCGCCGTGGAGGAGATCCCCGACCCCACCGACGACGCCTGCCGCGCCCTCGTCCGCGCGGCGGCCGAGGCGGCGCGCACCCGCCCGGAGCCGGGTTTCGCACCCTCGTAGGCGCGCCCGGCCGACCGAATGCGGGCCGCGCTCCCGCGTTCCGGCGCTGTGGGCGCCCGGCGGGCCGGCGGGCCGGCGAAGCGGATGGTGCCACGCGTCTGCGGCGTGGCGGGTTTCGGCGGGCGGACCCGCTCGCCGCACCGCGCCGCGAAGCCGCGGCTCCGGGCGACCGGTACTGCTGCGGCGGCGGCCTCAGGCGCTGTCGGAGTCGAGACGGTCCGACTCGGCGCCCTCGGCCTCGCCGACCTCGTCGACGTCGTCCTCCTCGCCGATCTCACCGCTGTCGCCGGCGTCCAGGCGCGGCGCCGCGCTGACGCCCTCGAGGTAGCCGCGGGCGCGCTCGGCCTTGGGATAGCGGTGCACCAGGTCCCAGAACTCCTGGCCGTGGTGCGGGATGATCAGGTGCACGAGCTCGTGCAGCAGCACGTAGTCGACCACCCAGGACGGCATGCCGGAGAGCCGCCGCGACAGCCGGACGGAGCCGTTCTCGGGGGTGCAGGAGCCCCAGCGGGTCTGCTGGTTGTCGACCCAGCGCACGCTCGCGGGGCGGGCCAGGCCCTCAAGGTAGCGGTCGGCGAGGTCGAGCGCGCGGGTCAGCAGTGAGTCGTCGTCGGGACGGCGGCGCTCCTCGCGTGCCTCAAGACGCTCCAGCATGCGGTCGACCCAGCGCTTCTCTTCGGCGCGGGAGAACGTGGCGGGGACGAGGACGACCGTCTTGTCCCCGTCGCGATAGGCCGAGACCGTGCGTCGTCGGCGGGGACTTCGGCGTACCTCGACCTTGGTGTTCTGAGGCACAGCTTCACGTTAGCTCAGAGGGGCCGGACGCCACAGGGCCGTGTTGCGACTTTTTGCTCCTTATCGGAAGCGATCGCCCGGTCTGTGCCCCTGCTGCGGGCGGGGAACCTAGCGCAGTCGGCGGTGACCTGCGGCACGCTCCCGTAAAACCAGGTGACCGGTTGTGGCCAGCGCTGACCTCGCCGGAGCGGGCGGTGCGGGGCCGGTCCGGCGCGGACCGGCCCCGCACAGGTCAGGTCAACTTAGGCGTGACCACGGCAGTTCCATGAGAAGCCGCTCGGCGCGCTCGCGCTCGCGCCGGACGGCGCGCAGCCGGCGGGCCGCAAGCAGGAGGCGCTGCCGCTCGCGCCGCTGGTCGACGTTCATCTGCAGGTTGACGAGCTCGAAGAGCAGCATCGTCGGGGTGTCCTTCCGGGAGCTGGTGCTGTTTATCGGGGGTCGGATTCGTTCGAGGACCGCGGGTGGCGGGCCGCGGCGGCCGGTCAGGCCGCCACGGGCTCGGCGTTCTTCCGGGGGCGGCCGCGCGGGCGCTTGCGCTCCACGACCTTGCCGGAGACGAGCAGCTCGCCGCCCCAGACTCCCCACGGCTCCCTGCGCTCAAGGGCCTCGGCCAGGCACTGCTCGCGGACCGGGCAGTCCTGGCAGATGGCCTTGGCCGCCTCGACGTCCGCCGGTGCCTCGGCGAAGAAGAGGTCGGGCTCCTGCCTGCAGGGGATCTCGATCTCGCCGAAACTCGACGTCTCCAGGACCGACGCAAGCATCGGTGTCCTCCCTGATCTGTGGTGTCGAACGCGGTTGGCGGCTACTTGGGCCGGACGTTTGTCCGGCTGCGGGGCCAAGACCTGCGATCGGCGGGAGACACTCCTGCCCCTTCGAGAAGGGTGGTCTCCGCTGAAGATCAAAATGGCCGCGGCCCCTGTGTGGGGTCCGCGGCCACGGGGAAGACACCCGGCCGTCGTACTGCTAGGCCGGAATGCCCCGTGGACACTCCCCCACCACGCCCTTGGGGCGCTGGGTTGCTGCTGCGAACTCGGATTCCAGTCGGCTGAGATCCGCGGTGCGGGCGAGGCGGGCATAGCCGTGCCCCCGCTCGGTACCGGGACGCGTCAGCCGGGCGTTCGCCGAAGAGACGCCCTGGACGCCGACCGGACGCGGCCGACCGCATGCGGCGCCGTTGCGCACGGTGTCCCAGGACATGGCGACGAACTCGCCGGAAACGGCGAAGGAACCGATGGCGATGCTCATGATCATTAGATGGGACACCTCCCTTCCGGGTCGGGCAGCGGACTCTCGTCCACGGCCTGCGCGGGCGCTGACGGAGTCAAGACTATGGCGGGGCCGTGAGATCCGGCAACCAATTTTTGACCAGGTGTTTCGTCCGGACTCGGCCAGCCGGGAGCGGGAATTGCGGCGGCCGGGAAAGCGTTGCACGCGCCTCGCCGCGGGCCCGGACCGCGCGCCCGGGGGACGCGCGGTCCTGCGCCCGCAACGCGGAGGGAGCGGGGCGGGGCGGGCTCAGGACCCGCCGGATTCCTCGGTGTCGACCACCCGCAGCAGGCCCTCCTGCACGACCGAGCACACCAGGTCGCCCTCGCGGGTGAACACCAGTCCCCGCGCCAGCCCGCGCGCGCCTCCGGCGGTGGGGGTCTCCTGTGCGTAGAGCAGCCACTCGTCGGCGCGGAACGGCCGGTGGAACCACATGGCGTGGTCGAGGCTGGCCATGGAGATCCCGGAGAACGTGCGCCCGTGCCGCAGCAGCACCGTGTCCAGCAGCGTCATGTCCGAGGCGTAGGTCATCAGGCAGACGTGCAGCATGGGGTCGTCGGGCAGGCTGCCGCCCACCCGCAGCCACACCAGGTTGTCGGTGGTGCTGAGGCCGGGGTCGCGCTCGACCTCGAACGACAGGGGTCCGACCGGCCGCATCTCGATCGGGTGCCAGCTCGCGAAGCGCGGCACCCTGCCGAATGCGCTGTAGAGCCGCTCGCGCATGGTCGGCAGCTCCTCGGGGCCCGGCGCATCGGGCATGGCCACCCGGTGCTCCAGGCCGGGTTCGTCGGCGTGGAACGACGCCGAGAGCGTGAAGATCGCCTTGCCGTGCTGGATCGCGGTGACGCGCCGGGTCGTGAACGAGCGGCCGTCGCGCACCCGGTCGACGTCGTAGACGATGGGCACCGCGGGGTCGCCCGGCCGGATGAAGTAGGCGTGCAGCGAGTGCACGCGGCGGTCGGCCGGCAGCGTCCGGCCCGCGGCGACCAGGGCCTGGCCGGCGACCTGCCCGCCGAAGACGCGCTGCGGCCCGCCGTCGGGGCTGCGCCCGCGGAAGATGTTGTCCTCGATGCGCTCCAGGTCGAGGATCTCCAGCAGCCCGGCGACGCTCTGGCCCGGCTGGTCCGACTGGCCGGGAGGCTCGGCGGTGTCAGTCGGCCTGCTCTGTCCGTCCCCCATGGGGCACCCCTCCTCGGTCTTCGGCGGCGGGCTCCTCACCTGCGCACAGGGCCAGCACCGCCTCACCGTAGCGCTCCAGCTTGACCGCCCCCACGCCGGATATGCGGGAGAGCCGGGCGATGTCGGCGGGAACGTGCTCGGCGATGGCCTGCAGGGTGGCGTCGGTGAAGACCACGTAGGCCGGGACCTTCTGCTGCTCGGCCGTCTCGCGCCGCCACGCCTTGAGGCGCTCCAGCAGCTCCTCGTCGTAGTCGGCGGGGCAGCCGCCGCACCGGGCGAGCTTGCGTTCGGCGGCCTCGGTGAGGGTGTTCCCGCAGATCCGGCACCGCACCACCTTGGCCTGCCTGCGGTTGTCGCGGCCGGCCAGCGACGGCGAGGCCGGGCGCAGGCCGTCGAGGAAGCGCGAGGGCTTGCGGCTCTTGCGGCCGCCGGGCGAGCGCGACAGCGACCACGACAGCGACAGGTGCTCGCGGGCGCGGGTGACGCCGACATAGAACAGCCGGCGCTCCTCCTCGACCTGCTCGGTGGACTCGGCGAAGACGATCGGCATGAGGCCTTCGGTCAGCCCGACCAGGAACACCGCGTCCCACTCCAGACCTTTGGCCGAGTGCAGGCTCGCCAGGGTCACGCCCTCGTACTCGGGCGCGTGCTCGGTGGCGACGCGGGCGTCCAGCTCCTCGGCGAAATCGTCCATGGTGGCGCCGGGCCGGGCGGCGGCGACGTCCTCGGCCAGCTGGGCCAGCGCCGCCAGCGACTCCCATCGCTCGCGCGCCTGCCGGCCCTCCGGCGGCTCGGGGGTCAGCCCGAGGGGGGCGAGGATGTCGCGCACCGTCTGCACCAGGGGGTCGGACCCCGCGCCCTGGCGCGCGCCCCGCAGGGTGTGCACGGCCTGGCGGATCTCGGGGCGCTCGAAGAACCGGGTGGCGCCGCGCACGGTGTAGGCCACCCCGGCGTCGGCGAGCGCCTGCTCGTAGGCCGCCGACTGGGCGTTGGTGCGGAAGAGCACCGCGATCTCGCGCGCCGGGGTGCCGGCGTCGATCAGCGCCGCGATCTTGCGGGCCACGGACGTGGCCTCGGCCGGTTCGTCGTCGTACTCGGTGTAGAGGGGGTCGGGGCCGTCGGGGCGCTGGGCCACGAGCTCCAGGCGGTGCTCGGCCGCCGCGCCGCGGGCGTGCTTGAGCGCGCCGTTGGCCACCCGCACCACCTGGGGGGTGGAGCGGTAGTCGCGCACCAGCCGCACGACCGTGGAGTGCGGGTAGGCGGCGGAGAAGCCCGTGAGGTAGCCGGGGGTGGCCCCCGCGAAGGAGTAGATGGTCTGGTTGGGGTCGCCCACCACGCAGACGTCGTCGCGGTCGCCCAGCCAGGCGTCCAGCAGCAGTTTCTGTAGCGGGTTGACGTCCTGGAACTCGTCGACGACGAAGTAGCGGTACTGGTCGCGGACGCGGTCGGCGATCTGCGGGTGCTCGGCGATCATCGCCGCGGTCAGCTCCAGCATCGACTCGAAGTCGAGCAGGTTGCGGTCGCGGCACCGCTCCTCGTAGGCCTCGTAGGCGCGGGCGACGTCGTGGACGGGCATGGGGGCGGTGCGCCCCGCTTTGACGATGGACTTCTCGTAGTCGGAGGGGCGCACCTGGGTGGACTTGGACCACTCGATCTCGCCGGCCAGGTCGCGCAGGCCGGTCCGGTCGAGCTGGAGCCCGCAGGCGTGCGCCGCCCGGGCGACCTCCTGGATCTTGCTCTCGATCAGGGAGGGCATCGGGCCGCCGATCGCCTGCGGCCAGAAGTAGGAGAGCTGGCGCACCGCCGCGGAGTGGAAGGTGCGCGCCTGCACCCGCGGGGCGCCCAGCGAGCGCAGCCGCCCGCGCATCTCGCCGGCGGCGCGGGTGGTGAAGGTCACCGCGAGGATCTGCTGCTCGGTGACAACGCCGGCGGCGACCGCGTGCGCGATGCGATGGGTGATGGCGCGTGTCTTGCCGGTCCCGGCCCCCGCCAGGATGCACACGGGGCCGCGCAGCGCGCGCGCCGCCTCCAGCTGTTCGGGGTCGAGTCCCTCCAGCACGCGGTCCGGGTCCATGCTTGCGCCTCCATTCCGCTGCGGCTCCGGCGCCGGAGCCGCCGGGCGGGCCGTGGGGTTCGGTTCGCGTCGGCTCCGTTCGCTGCGGCCACATCCGGCCGCGCCGAGCACATCCGCCCGCTCAGTCTCTCAAGTCTCAGGCCCCGGGCGCGCACGGCCAAGCCCGACCTGCCTGCTGTGGAGGGGAATCGCGGGCGTCCTCGACCGCGCCGAGGGCGTCGGCGCAGGTCGCCGCAGCCCTGCAGCGGACCGCGGGACTTTCGGAACCGGTGTGTGCCCTTGAGCGTCCCACCCGCACTGACACGAAGCGGCGCCGGGAAGCTCCGCGGGGCGCGCGGCGTTGGAAAGGATCGGCGTTCCACGTCGCGTTCCGCGGGCCCGAACTGTCGGGACCTGCCCCTACGGTCGAAGGAGAAGTTGCGATGACCACCCAGAACGGCGGTCCGATCACGATGTACACCACGCCCTGGTGCGGCTTCTGCAAGCGGTTGAAGAGCCAGCTCTCGCGCGAGGGCATCGGGGTCGACGAGGTGGACATCGAGCGGGAGCCCGATGCCGCCGAGTACGTCATGCGGGTCAACGGCGGCAACCAGACGGTTCCGACGCTGGTCTTCGCCGACGGCTCGGCGATGACCAACCCGTCGCTGGCCCAGGTCAAGGAGAAGCTCGCGGCGTCGGTCTCGTGACCGCCCGGCGCCCTGCGCCGGGCCGCCGCCAATGCGGGCGGCGGCCGCCGCCCTGCACGGGGGAGTGAGGATATGGGGAAAGACGTGACGTCGAACAGCGCCGCCGGCGCGGCGGCCGCCGAGGCGGCCGTGGCCGGCGTGATCCGGCGGACCTCCGGCGGATGGCGGGTGCACAACGGCGAGGAGCTGCCCGAGCTGCTCAACGCCATGGTGCTCGCCGACCTTCTGGCCGCCGAGGAGCAGCCGCGCGGCTCGGCGCCCGCTCCCCCGCGCGCATCCGGCGGCGACGGTGACGGAGACGGGGACGAGCAGGCGCGCCTGCGGCTGACCGTCGCGCAGCTGGAGCACGCGCTGCACACCCGCGTCGTCACCGAGCAGGCCATCGGCGTCCTCTCCGAGCGCCACGGGATGACCCCGCGCAAGGCCTTCGAACTGCTGCGATCGGCGTCGCGCTCCCGCGGCCGCAAGGTCGCCGAGATGGCCCGCGAAGTGGTGACCAGCTCCACCAACCCCCTGACCGCCCTGCCCGTCGAGCTCGCCGCCGAGGGCGCCGCCGCACAGGCCGCCCCGCGCCGCGGCGGCTGATACGGCCGACATCGGCACCTCGCCTGGCCGCCGCGGCGCACCGTGCCGGAGACCGCCGGATTCCGGCGCCGCGCGCCGGCACCGGCGGGCCGCACCGCGGCCGCGGCGGGACGGGCCGACCCGCCTCCGCATGAGCGTCGCGCGACCGCCGCGTGCCGCGGGGGCCGCGCCTACCACTCCCCGGGCAGGCGGCCGCCGTACCAGTGCTCGATGAGCTTGCGCGCGATGGAGACCGAGCCCGGCAGCAGGACCTCGCCCGACTCCACGGCCTCGCGCAGGGCCGGGCGGGTGAACCAGCGGACGTCGGAGATCTCCTGGTCGTCGGTGCGCTCGGCCTTCCCCGTGGCACGGGCCGTGTAGCCCAGCATCAGGCTGCGCGGGAACGGCCAGGGCTGCGACGCCTGGTACCGCGGGTCGGAGACGGCCACGCCGGTCTCCTCGGCGACCTCGCGCACTACGGCCTGCTCCAGCGACTCCCCCGGCTCGACGAACCCGGCCAGCACCGAGTAGCGGCCCTCGGGCCAGCGCGGATTGTGGCCCAGCAGGCATTCCTCGACCCCGCCGACCTCGCGGTGCACCAGCATGATCACGGCCGGGTCCGTGCGGGGGTAGTTCTCCGTGCCCTCGCGGGTGCACACCCGGAGATGGCCGGCGCCGGCAGGGCGGGTGGGGGCTCCGCAGGCCGGGCAGAAGCGGTGCGTGGCGTTCCAGTGGGCCAGCGCGACGGCGTGGGTGAGCAGGCCGGAGTCGCGGTCCCCCAGCAGCGCGCCCGCCTCGCGCAGCGACGCGGGTTCGGCGCCGGGCGGCTGCGGCACCTGCGCGTCCGGCTCGGCGAGGACCGCGAAGTACGCCCGCCCGTCCTCGTCGAGGCCGAGCAGGAACCGCTCGCCCTCCGGCGCCTCAGCGGGCGGGGCGAACACCAGCCGCGGCCCGTCGTCGCCGGCGACGACCAGGGCGCGCGAGCGGCGGGCCATGCGCGCCTGGCGGCCTTCGTCCGGGGCGCCGTCCTGCAGTACGAGCACGCGCGTCTCGGGATCGGCCCAGGCCTTGTCCAGCCATTCCTCGTCGCCGCGCCGGTGGCCGGCCTGGTCGACGGTGCCGCGGGACAGTGCAGGGATCTCGTCGAAGGAAAGCATCGGCCCTTCTCGTCATCGGGAGGCGGGGACCGGCCCCCGCGGCGCCTCGGTCCGCGCGCCGCGTGCCGGGGCGGGTCGGGAGCCCGGTCGTCGCCGTCCGCGCCCGGCAGGTCCCGCGGGGACGCGCGCGGCACTCACGGTTCGCGCCGTGCCCCCAGTCGGTTCCACAAGTAGGCGGCACTCTCGGCGCCCTTGAGCAGAAGGGGGACCTCGACCTTCTCGTTGGGCGCGTGGATGCGGTCCTCGTCGAGCCCGGCGGCGAGGAAGACCAGCGGCGCACCGAGGATATCGGCGATGTCGGCCTCGGGACCGCTGCCGCCCTCGCGGGTGAACAGCACCTCGGTGCCGAACGCCTCCTCCATCGCGGAGCGCGCCGCCCGGACCGCCGTCGAGCCGATGTCGGAGGCGCAGGCGCGCACGCCGGGACCGCCGAAGGCGACCTCGGCGCCGAGTTCCGCGGGCACGCGGTCGGCGACGAACGCGCGCACCCGCTCCTGCACGTGCGCGGGCTCCTGGCCGGGCACCAGCCGGAAGCTGACCTTGGCGTGCGCCGAACGGGGCACGATCGTCTTGGTGCCCGCGCCGGTGTGGCCGCTCCACATCCCGTTGATCTCGGCGGTGGGCCGCACCCAGAGGCGCTCCAGAACGCTGTAGCCCTCCTCGCCGGCGGCCACCGGGCTGCCGGCGGTGCGCAGCCACTCGGCCTCGTCGAAGGGCAGCTTGGCGAGGAGGGCGCGCTCCTCGTCGCTGATCTCGGCGACACCGTCGTAGAAGCCGGGCACGGCGACCCTCCCCCGGTCGTCGTGCAGACCGGCGAGCAGGCCGGCCAGCACACGGGCGGGGTTGGGGACCGCTCCGCCGAAGGAGCCGCTGTGCACGTCGGTGTCGGGACCGGTGACGGTGATCTCGCAGTCGGTGAGCCCGCGCATGCCCACGCACATCGAGGGGACCTCGGCCGACCACATGGTGGTGTCGGAGATCACCGCGACGTCGCAGGCCAGGCGGTCGCGGTTGCGTTCGAGCAGCGCGGCGAAGTGCGGCGAGCCGGACTCCTCCTCTCCCTCGACGAGCATCCGCAGCGTCACCGGCGGCGCGCTCGCGCCGGATGCGGCCAGACCGGCTTCCACGCCCAACGCGTGGAAGAGGACCTGGCCCTTGTCGTCGGAGGCGCCGCGTCCGGTCAGCCGGTCGCCGTGCTCCTCGGCGGCGAAGGGATCGGTGTCCCACCCGTCCGCCACGCGCGCCGGCTGCACGTCGTGGTGGCCGTAGACCAGGACGACGGGCGCGCCGGGGTGGGCGGCCGGCCACTCGGCGAAGACGGCGGGCATGCCGCCGGTCTCCCAGATCTCCGCAGTGGGGAACCCGGTGTCCGCGAGGCGGTCGCGCAGCCACTCCGCTGAGCGGCGCACGTCGCCGCGGTGGTCGGGATCAGCGGAGACGGACGGGATCGCGACCCATTCCTTGAGCGCGGCGACGAACTCTCCGCGGTGCTCCTCGATGTAACCGCGCACGTCCATTCCCGACCGCTTCCCTTCCCTCGACCTGCGTTGGCGGCGGATCCGCTGATCCGAGCCTAGCCCCCGCGGGAACCCGCCGGCGGCGGGACGCTGAGGGGCGCGGAGGGCGGCATCGGCCGCGGCGGCGGTCGGGGCGGGGGTGCGGAGTCGCGGGCGAGGCGCCGCGGTCTTGCGGGGCGCCTCCTCGGACGGTTCCCGGCGTCCGCCCGCCCGGCCCCGCGCCCGCTCGGCCCGCCTCGCCCGATACCCGGGAGCCACGGCGACGTGATACCTCGGCACCATGCCCGAGACGCTTTCGGCGGCCTAGAGTTGCGGTGAGCCGACCGCGGCCTTCGTCACCATCGGCGCGGATCGGCCCCGGTACCAGGTCTCGACAGTGGGCGGGGAATGTCCGACGAAGAGCGCTCGGCCGATGCCGGCGCACAGCCCCGGCAGAGGGGTCCGAGCACCGCGGGAGGCGGCCGGACGTTCGTGGCCGGGCTCCTGGACGCGGTGTGGTGGCGGCCGAGCGCCGTCCCGAGGTGGCTGCCCGCAGGCGCCCCCGGCCCCGCCGCCGAGCCTCCGCTGCTGGGCGGGGTGTGCGCCGGGATCGCCGCACGCAGCGGCCGCTCGGCCGCAGAGGTGCGGCGGCGCTTCGCCCGGCTGGTGGTGCCCCTGCTCGCGTACCCGGTGCTGTGGCTGGTGCGGATCGCCGAGCGGCCCGACGCCGAGGGACGCGAGCGGTTCGACGGGATCCTCTTCGCGGCCGCGGCCGCGCTCGGCGTCTCCGCGGTGAGCGCCCTGCATCTGAGCGCCTACAGCGCCGGCGGTTTCGTCCCCGCCGCCCTCGGCGCCGCGCTCGGCGCGCCGCTGCTCGCCCTGCGGACCTCCGTGCTGCTGGTCTGGCGGTGGATGACGGGGGCGCTGCTGCTGACGTCGCTGGTGTACGGGCTGGGCTCCGCACCGTTCCCCGCCGCCGCCGCGCTGTCCTATCTGGTCGTGCTGTTCCTCATCGGAACCCAGTACGCCCGCCCGGTGGTGGCCGCGGTCGGCGCGTGTACGGCGGCGACGGCGGTCGCGGCTGCGACGATCATGTCGGTTCCGGGGGCGGGGCCGTGGTCCGCGGCCGTCGCGGCCGCAGCCCTCCTGCTCGGTGACAACGTGCGGATGCGCCGCGAGTACGCCGGCCGCCTGCAGCGCGCGGTCGGCGCCGCGCGCGGCTCCGGCGCGGCGACCGCCGATGCCTCGCCGCGGGGCGCCGCCGGAAGCGCGGCCCCCGCGGCCCCCGCCTCCGCCTCACCCGCGCTCAACGGCGGTTCCGCCGAGGGCGGCGACCGCCCCCAGGCGCGCCGCCCGGCCGGCGCGCTGGGCCCCGCGTGGGCCGTCCGCGCCGTGGCCGACGCACTCTGGCGCACACCCGGGGAGCGGCCCCAGGGCCCGCTGCGGCTGCTCCACGGAGCGGTCCGCCCCTCCGACGGCCGGATCGTCGCGGGCGTGTGCGCGGCGTTCGCACACGGGTCCCAGCCGATGGCGGTCACCCTGCGCGTGCTGTTCGCGGTGGTCGCCTTCCCGCTGGGCATACCCGTCTACCTGCTTCTGTGGACAGTCCTGCCGCGCGAGGGCGAGGTTCCCGACGACGACGGCGAAGGCCCGCTGCCGCCGGTCCTGCCCCGCGAGGCGACGGCGTGGTTCCTGCTGCTCGGGGCCGGCGTGGCAATCTCGGCCCTGGCCGCCGTGCAGCTGGTGCAGTTCCACGGCCTCGACCCGATGGCCGCGGTCCCCCTGGGCATCGCGCTCGGCCTCCCGTTCGCGCTGCTTCCGGTCGCCCCCCTGCTGACGTGGCGTATCACGGCGGCCGGGCTGTTCGCCTCCCTGTTCGCGATCGCGCTCCTGTCACCCCCGGTGTTCGGGGGCAGCGGGGTGCCGCAGAGCTTCTGGCCCTGGCCGATCGCTACGCTGGTCTCGCTTCCCGTCGTGCTCTACGCGGTCGCCGTCACCTACCCGGGACGCACCGCCGCCGGGGTCGGCGTAGTCACCGTCGCCGACATCGCCGCCGCCTCCGTGCTCGTGGGCACCCCTTTGGGGCAGACGCTCTGGGTCGCCGCGATCGCGCCGGCGGTGCTGCTGTTCGGCTACAACGTGCGCAGCCGGCGCGCGGCGCAGCGCCAGCTCGCGCAGGAGAGCGCCCTGCGCCGGCGCGACCGCGCCCGCCAGGCGGTCCTGGAGGAGCGTTCGCGGATCGCGCGCGAACTGCACGACGTGGTGTCCCACCACATGTCGATGATCGCCATCCAGGCCGACGCCGCGCCCTACAAGTTCACCGACCTGGGACAGGGGCCCGCCGCGACCTTCACCACCATCCGCGACGCCGCCCGCGATGCCCTGGCGGAGATGCGGCGCGTGGTGGGGCTGCTCCGCGAGGAGGACGACGTGCCCGAGGGCGCTCCGCAGCCGGGGCTCGGGCTCCTGCCCGAGCTGATGGAGAACGCCCGCAGGGCCGCCATGGACGTCACGCTGGAGGGCGGCCCCGACGTGGCGCGCGACACCGCCCGCGGTCTCCCGGACGCGGTGGACCTGTCCGCCTACCGGATCGTGCAGGAGTCGGTGAGCAACGCGGGCCGGCACGCGCCGGGTGCGCCGGTGACCGTCGCACTGTCGCGCACCGCCGAGGCGCTCACGGTGCGCGTGGCCAACGGGCCGCCCGTCCTGGGCGGCGGCGAGGCGGCGGACGGCGCACACACCGAGCCTCCGCCCGCCACCGTGTTCGACTCCGGCGGGCACGGGCTGATCGGCATGCGCGAGCGCGTGGCGATGCTCGGCGGACGGCTGCGGGCGGCACCCACGGAAAGCGGCGGGTTCGACGTCGTGGCCGAGCTTCCGCTGGACGCCGGGGCGGACGCCGCCCCCGCCGAGCCGGAATAGGCTGAGCTCCGTGCCCATCACCGTGATCGTCGCCGACGACCAGGACATGGTCCGGGACGGCATCGCCACCCTGCTCGACGCGGCCGAGGACATCGCCGTGCTGGCCCAGGCCGCCGACGGCGGCGAAGCGGTCGCGCTGGCCCGCAAGCACCGCCCCGACGTGGTGGTGATGGACGTGCGCATGCCCACGATGAACGGGCTCACCGCCACCCGCGAGATCGTCGGCGAGAGCGGCGAAGGGGGTCCCCGGGTGCTCATGCTGACCACCTTCGACCTCGACGAGTACGTCTACGAGGCCCTCGGCGCGGGCGCCAGCGGCTTCCTGCTCAAGGACGCACCGGTGGAGGATCTGCGCGCCGCGGTGCGGGTCGTCGCCGAGGGCGACGCGCTCCTGGCGCCGTCGATCACCCGGCGGCTCATCGCCGACATCGCCCGCGGCCGCCGCGAGAAGGTCCACGCGCGGCCGGAGATCGTCGAGACGCTGACCCCGCGCGAGGCCGACGTGCTGCGCTACATCGCCCGCGGCCTCTCGAACTCCGAGATCGCCGCCGAACTGTTCCTCGCCGAGCAGACCGTGAAGACCCACGTCGGCCGCATCCTCACCAAGCTCTCCCTGCGCGACCGCACCCAGGCCGTCGTGTTCGCCTACGAGAACGGGCTGGTGTAGAAGCCGGGCGCACGGGGGACCCTGCGGCGGACCGCCCCGCCGGGGGCGGTCCGCGCGGCCCAGGACCGCTGACCGCATCCGGCCGCCGAGGCCGCCGCAGCCCTCCGGCAGCCCCTCGCGGACCGCAAAGGCGTCGGCGTGTCACCCGCAAGGACCAGGTTCCGGTTCGCTCTCAGCGGTGACGCGCCTTCGGTAGCCGGATTCGTAGCGTCATGCCCCATGATTCGACGGTTGCCCGCCCTGCTGCTCTGTGCATTGATGGCCTGCGTCGGCCTGGGTTGCGGCGCGCGAGCCGGCGCCGAGGCGAAGGCTCCGCCTCCGGATCCTCTGGAGTACGGCGAGTCGGTGGTGGATGGCCATCGCATCCTCGCCGAGGACCCCTCCGGCTCCGGGCGCGTGGTGGAGGTGCTGGGCGACCTCGACGGCGCCGAGCACGTCGCCGTGGTCGTCCCCGGGTCCGGTCAGACCCGGGACAACTTCCGCGCGAACCGCGCCAACCCGGGCGCGGTACCGCTGACCAACGGCCGTGCGCTGTACGCAGCCATGCGCGACCGCGCGCCCGCGCGGGCGACCGCCGTGGTGGTGTGGCTGGGCTACCTGCCGCCCCAGGGCTACGGCCCCGAGCTCGCCGGCATCGTGCGGGCCCGGCGGGGGGCCGAGGCGCTGGTCCGCTTCACGCGCGAGGTCCTGCCCGCCGACGCGCACGTCACCCTCGCCTGCCACAGCTACGGCACCGCCGTGTGCGGCCTGGCCGCCGCCCAGGCGGACGTGGCCGACGACGTCGTCGCGCTGGCCTGCCCGGGCATGGGGGTGACCGACGGCGACGCGATCCGCGCGCGGGTGTGGGCCACTCGCGCGAGCGACGACTGGATCCGCTGGGTGCCCAGCCTGCGCGCGGGGCCCGTGGGGCTGGGCGCCGACGCCATGGACCCGGAGTTCGGCGCCGTCCGCTTCGATCCCGGCGACATCAGCGGCCACACGCAGTACTACCGGCCCGGCAGCGCCGCGCTGGCCGCCACCGCCGCAGTCGCCGTGGGTGAGCGCGCCGCGGTCGGCGGGGAGCGGCCGTGAGCGGCACAGGGGACGGATCGGGCGGTCGCGGCGCGGGGAGGTCGGGGGCCGATGCCCCCGACCGCGCGTCCGCGGGACGTGCGGCCGCCCCCGGCCCGGGCGGCACGGCCGAGCGGAGCGCCCGCCGCGGAGCCGGGCCGCTCCGCACGCTGCGCTCGGCCGCGGAGCGCATCGACCGGGCGACGCCGCCGTCGCGCGACCGGGCCGTCGACGGCGTGCGCGCCGCCGCCGTCGTCGGCGTCGTGCTGGGCCACTGGCTGGTGACCGGACTCGTGGCGGCACCGGGCGGGCTGGAGACCGCCAGCCCGCTCGCGGCGATGCCGGGGCTGGCGCCGGCGAGCTGGCTGCTGAACACGCTCGGGCTGTTCTTCTTCGTCGGCGGCTGCGCCGCGGCGCTGGGCCTGTGCCGGTCGCGTGAACGCGGGGAGGGGTACGCGCACTGGATACGGGCGCGCTCGGCGCGGCTCGCCCGCCCCGTACTGGTCGTCACCGCCGCGTGGGGCGCGGCGCTCGCGGCGGGGCCGGCGCTCGGCGTGCCCGAGGAGACCCTGCGCACCGGCGCCCTGCTGACCGTGCAGCCGCTGTGGTTCGTGGCCGTCTACGCGGTGACGACGGCTCTGACCCCGGTGGCGCTCGCCGCCGACCGGCGTTGGGGCGCGGCGGCGGCGCTCCCGCCCGCGGCGGTCGTGGCGGCCGTCGACCTGGCGCGGTACGGGCCGTGGGCTCCGGCGGTCCCCGACTGGGCCGGGTACGCCAACGTGCTGCCCGTGTGGCTGTTCGCCTACCAGCTCGGCGTCGCCTGGGCCGGCGGGCGCCTGCGCCGGCCGCCCGGGCTCCTGCTGCTGGTCGGCGGAGCGCTGGGGGTGGCCGCGCTGGTGTGCGCCGGGTACCCGGTGAGCGCGGTGGGGGTACCCGGCGCCGACCGGTCGAACTCGGCGCCGCCCTCGCTGCTGCTGCCGGCGCTGGCGGCGGCCCAGATCGGCGCGGCGGTACTGCTGCGCGCACCGCTGGAGCGCCTGCTGCGCCGTCCCCTCGCCTGGGCGGCGGTCGCCGGGCTCAACCTGTGCGCGCTGACCGTCTTCTGCTGGCACCTCACGGCCCTGCTGCTGGTGGCCGCCGCGGGGTCGGTGTGGGGACCGGTCCCCGGCCTCACCGACCCGCCGGGCGATCCGGCGTGGGCGGCCTGGCGCCTGGCCTGGATCGCGCCCGCGGCCGCGGTCCTGGCCGCTGTCACGGCGGTGGCGCGCCGGTTCGAGGGGCCCTGGTCGGACACGGTGCTGGGCACTCCTGTGGGGCGCGCGGCCGCCGGCCTCGGAGCGGCCGCCTTCGCGGTCGGGACGGCGCTGCTGCTCTGACCCCGCCCGAAGCCGCGCGCCCGGCCGCGAGCCGCGGCGAGCGGGCACGGGCACCGGCCGAGTGCGCGGATCCGCTCGTCGGTGGAGTTCGCCGCGGACGCCGCCGCATCCGCCGTGCGCTCCTGCGCGGTGGCGCTCACGCGGCCGACCGGGCCGGCCGAGACCGTCCGGCTGACGTCGGGGGTCGCGGTGACGGCGGCGCCGAATGGGTGCCGGCCCGGGTCGCCGACGTCAAGCACACCGACGGGCCGCGCGTTCGCGGTGGTGGACGGCGCGGAGCCGCCGGCCCGCACCGCCGACGCGCCCTCCGGGGTGGCCGTCGCCCCCGCGAACGGGTCCCGGCCCCTGCCCCGGCGGCGTCCCGAGCGCGCCCCCGAGGTGGTCACCGTGGCCTGCCGGGACGCCTCAAGCCGGCGGATCCCCGGCCGAGGACGCCCCGATCGACCGCCTGCGCGTGGACGACGTGCTCGCGTTCCCCGGCGCGGCCGGGTCCTTCGCGGCCGCGCCGCCGACCCGCTGCGTCCCGGCGTGAGGTGGTGCCCGGTGCGCCGCAGCCCGCCGCCGGCTCCGCCAGCGCCGCAATCAGGCCTGGGACAGGACCCGCCGCAGGGTGGCGGCGAACGCCTCGGGCTCGCCCTCCATGCCGAACTCCCCGGACATGAAACCGCCGTGGTGGCTGGGGAACATGACCGGCTCGGCGCCCAGGCGCGCCGCGACGGCGATCGCGGCGCGACCGGGCATCGCGGCCGCGGACTCCCGCCCCGCCGCGACGACGATCCGCGTCGGCGCGGCGACCAGCGCGTCGTAGTCGAGCCGGTGGGTGGGGCTGTTCCGGATGTTCTGGCCCAGCAGCGGGTCGTCCCGGGAGCCGTCGTCCTCGGTGGGCAGCCCGAACAGGGCCGGGTCGGGTGCGGGCCGCTGGGCGAAGTCGTCGGGCAGCGGACCCTCGTGCTGCACCAAGGCGATGAACTTGGCCATCGCCGGGCCCATCCCGCTGCGCTGGTAGGTGTCGTGGATGTCCTCGCAGACCGCCGCGACCACCGCGCGGTCGGGAAGGACCTCGACCACCGGCGGCTCGTGGGCGACCAGCGTGCGCACCCGCTCGGGGTGCCGCGACACCAGGACGAGGGCGTTGAGCGCGCCGCCGCTGCTGCCGAACAGGTCCACCCGGTCGGCGCCGAGCGCCTCGATCACCAGGCGCAGGTCCTCGGCGTGCTCCTCGGGGCGCGTCTCGGCGGCGCCGTCCGTCCGGACGCTGCGCCCCGCGCCGCGCGGGTCGTAGGTCACGACCGGGCGGTCGCCGAAGTATCCCGCCAGCGTGGCGAACCCGCTCGCATCCATCGGCGAGCCGACCATCATGAGAACGGGGGCGTCGGCGGTCGCCCGGCTCAGGTCGCCGCGCACGTCGTAGTGGATGGTCGCGCCGGGGGCCTCGACCGTGGCGGTCACGGGCTCGCGGGTCGTCAGTTCGGTCATGGCGCTGCTCCTCAGGTCGGTCCGGCCTACCGCAGTGCAGACCGGCGCGCGCGGCGAAACTCATCGGTCGCCGAACGACATGATGGACAGGGCATACGACACTTCGGCGCCTCCGACCGCCCCGCCGCCCCGCGTCTCACTCGCCGGGCAGGTCCTCCAGCAGGGCCGCCAGACCGTCGGCGTCGAGCAGATCGGCCGGGCGGACGGTCTCCTGCGCGCGGACGTAGTGGAAGGCCGCGTACACGTCGTCCAGCCGCACCCCGGCCAGCTCCGCCCAGGCGATCCGGTAGGCCGCCAGCTGAACCGCGACCGCATCGCGCTCGACGGCGGTCTGGGGCGGGCGGCCGGTCTTCCAGTCGACGACGTCGTAGGTGCCGCTGTCCTCGTCGTGAAAGACCGCGTCCATCCGCCCGCGTACCAGTCGGTCGCCGACGATCGTCTCGAAGGGGACCTCGACGTCCAGCGGGACGCGCCCGCCCCACTCGCCGGCCTCGAACCGGCGCTGCAGCTCGGCCAGGTCCTCGTCGCCTCCGGCGCCGTCGTCGGCCGCGCCGGGCAGTTCGCCGGGGCCCAGGAGGCTCTGCTGGCCGAAGCGCTGCTCCAGCCAGGCGTGGAAGGCCGTGCCGCGCCGCGTGTGCGGCGCGGGCGGCCTCGGGAGCGGGCGGCGGATGCGGCGGGCCAGCGCCGACGGGTCGCGGGCCAGCGACACCAGGGAAGACACGGACAGGTGGGCGGGCAGCTCGACGGGGATCGTGCCGTCCGAATCGGCCGGTGCGGAGTCGCGGTGCGCCAGCAGCAGGTCGGTGTCGCGGCGCCACCCGTCGAGGCTGCGCCGCATGGACGCCGGCATCCGCGCCCGGTCGAGCAGGGCGAGCCACCGCTCCCCCGCCGTCTCCTCGGGCGCGCCGGGCCCGGCGGCCGGCCCCGACCCGCTGGTTCCCTCCTCCGGCGCGGCTCCGCGGTCCGCGCCAGCGCCGGATGCCTGGACTCCGGACCCGTCGCCGGCGTCCTCCTGCGCCGGGGCGCGCCCCGCCCGCGCCACCAGCTCGGCGCCCGCGAGGACGTCGCGATGGCGCCGCGCGGCGGCGTCGCCGTCCTCCTCGGGCGAGCGCGGCCAGGCCACCGGATCGGCCTCGACGGTCTGCGGGTTGGACTCGCCCTCCTCGGGCGGCGGAGCCCACGCGGCGAGCCGTCCCGCCCCCTGCTCGCAGGCCGCGCGGACCTCCTCCAGGAACACCGACGGCCCCCGCTTGGCCGAGCTCGCGTGCCCCCACCAGTGGCCCGAGCACAGCAGCCCGAAGGAGGCCCGGGTCACCGCGACGTAGGCCAGTCGGCGCTCCTCCATGAGGTGGCGGTCGCGGTCGGCGGCGACGAACGCCTCGATGCTCTCCTTGTCCACGCCGGCGAGCTTGGGCAGCCCCGCCGCGTCGCCGCGCAGCGGGAACGGCAGCTTCTGCTCCTTGCTGACCCAGCCGCCGACGTCGCGCGCCCGCGTGGGGAACACCGGCGACGAGGTGCCGCCGGACAGCCCCGGCACCGCCACCAGCGGCCACTGCAGCCCTTTCGCGGCGTGCACGGTCATCAGCTTGACGGTGTCGCTGCCGCCGACCCGTTCGCCCGGCTCCAGCCCCTTCTCGGCGTCCTCGGCCGAGCGCAGGTAGTTCAGGAAGGTGCCCAGCGTGGGGTCCTCGCTGTTGCCTACGAACCGCACCGCCGCGTCCAGGAACGCGTCCAGGTCGGCGCGGGCGGCGACGGGGTCGCGGCCGGGCCGCGCCGCCACCTCGATGTCCAGACCGAGGGTGCGCTCGACCTCGCCGATCAGGTCGGGCAGCGGCTGGGCGGCCGCGCGGCGCAGCGTACGCATCTCCGCGCCGAGGGCGGCCAACCGCCGGTAGCCGGTCTCGGAGTAGCGCTCGGGCGCGCCGGGGTCGTCCAGCGCGTCGACGAGGCTGCCGCTCTCGGCGGTGAGGTCGAGGACCGTGCGGCGCAGGAGGTCCTCGTCACCGTCGTCCTGGGGCTCCTGCGCGGACGGCGCCAGGTCGCGGCGGGTCTCCTTCGCGAGCTCGGCCGCCCGCCCGCCCAGCGCGACGAGGTCGCGCGGTCCCAGGCGCCACCGCGGGCCGGTCAGCAGCCGGGCCAGCTCGTTGCCGGCGGTGGGGTCGTGCAGCACCCGCAGTGTGGCGATGACGTCGCGCACCTCGGGCACGGTCATCAGCCCGCCGAGCCCGACCACCTCGACCGGGATGCCCTCGTCCTCCAGGGCCTCGCGCAGCACCGGGAACTGCGAGCGCTTGCGGCACAGCACCGCCACGTCGCTGTAGCGCAGCCCCTCGCCCCCCTCGCCCGGAGGCCATTCGGCGCCGTCGGGGGCGAGGTGGGCCGGCTGTTCGATGCTCGCGCGCACGGTCTCGGCGATCCAGCGCGCCTCCTCGGTCTCGGTGCGGAACAGCCCGCCGGCCACCGCGCCGCGGCCGCGCCGGGCCGCACCGGGGAAGAGCACCGGAACGTAGCCGGTCTCCTCGCGCAGCGGCTCGGCGATGCGCCGCGCCACCTGGAGCACGCGCTCGCCGTTGCGGAAGCTGGTCGCCAGCTTGCGCACCGGCGCCGGCCGCCCCGGCGCCGCGGGGAAGTCGGTCGGGAAGCTGGTGAGGTTGCCCGAGCTGGCGCCGCGCCACCCGTAGATGGACTGGCAGGGGTCGCCCACAGCCGTCACCGGATGGCCGCCGCCGAAGAGCGCCCGCAGCAGCAGGAGCTGGGCGTGGCTGGTGTCCTGGTACTCGTCGAGCAGCACCACCCGGAACCGGCTCTGCTCGATCAGCCCGACCTCCGCGTGGCGGGTCGCGATGCGCGCCGCCAGCGCCACCTGGTCGCCGTAGTCCATGACCTCGCGGTCGCGCTTGGCCGCGATGTAGCGCTCCAGCAGCGGCAGCAGCTGCTCGCGGCGGCGCTGGACCTCGCGCAGACCGCGCGTGGGGGCGAGGGGCTTGCGGGGCAGCGCCGCGACGCGCTCGCCGATCCAGGAGCCGATGCCGCGCACGTCGTCGGGGGTGCGCAGGTGGTCGGAGAGCTCGCCGGCCAGGGCCAGCACCCGGTCGGTGACCTCGCGCGGGCCCACCGTGACGGCGTCCATCGGCCCGTCGTAGTCGGCGACGATGCGTGCGGCGAGCTGGTAGGCCTGCCCCTCGCTGAGGAGCCGGACGGAGGGCTCGACCGCCTCGCGCAGCGCGTGGTCGCCGACCAGGCGGGCTGCGTAGGAGTTGTAGGTGGAGACCGCGGGGTCGCCGTCGAGGACCTCCTCGGGGACCTGCTCGGTCTCGCGCAGCTGGTCCAGCCTCGTGCGCACCCGTTCGGCCAGCTCGGCCGCAGCCTTACGAGTGAAGGTCAGGCCCAGCACGTGCTCCGGGCGCACCAGGCCGTTGGCCACCAGCCACACGACGCGGCCGGCCATGGTCTCGCTCTTGCCGGAGCCCGCGCCGGCCACCACCACGCCCGGCTCCAGCGGCGCGGCGATGACGTCGGCCTGCTCGGCGGTGGGCTCGGGCCGGCCCAGGAGGCGCGCGAGCTCGGCCGGGTTGAGCCGACGCCCGGGAAGGACCGTACCCGCGGCGGGCGCCGCCGCGGCCCCGTACTGCGCGGCCGTCACACCCGCTTCCCCTCGTCGTGCGCCGGGCAGCTGGAGCGCACGGCGCAGGAGTCGCAGAACTCGTTGCGCACCGCCTGGAACCGGGAGCCGGACATGCCCTCGGCGACGTCGCGCACCAGCTCCGCCGACCAGCCCGGCTCGGGGTCGTCGCCCAGCGGGGCCTGCGCCTGGGTGCGGGCGCCGTGCTTGAAGGACGCCTTCGTGCCGACCTGCACCAGCTCGGCGCCGCCGGGCGCGGTCAGCCCGAACTGGGCGAACGCCGACTCCAGCACGGCCAGCTGGTAGACGCCGAGCTGCGGGTGGCGCGCGAGCTCGGCGTCCTTGGGCCGACCGTTGCCGGTCTTGATGTCGACCACCACGGCGCGGCCCTGGGCGTCCTTCTCCAGCCGGTCGACGCGCCCGGTGATCTCGATGCCGCCGATGTCGACCTTGAACCCCTCCTCGGTCACCACGAGCTCGCGCTCGCCGGACTCGTGCCAGGCGATGAGCTTGCGTACCATCTCGTCGGCGCGCTCGCGCTCCTTGCCGGCGAACCACGGGCCGCCGAAGTCCAGTTCGGACCAGATCTCGTCCATGCTGCGCCGGACGTCCTCCATTCCGGCGCCGTCGGCGACGAGCACGGCGACGGCGTGCACGATACTCCCCAGCGCGGAGGTGATCTCCGTCGAGGAGGCTCCGGCGGCGTTCTCCAGCAGCCAGCGCAGCTGGCAGGTGGTGAACCGCTCCACCTGGGACGGCGAGACGCGGATCGCGCCCTCGTCGGCCCCGGCGACCAGCGGGCGGTCGTCGGAGACGGCGGTCAGCGCGTACCACTCGGCGGGGTCCGCGCCCCGGACGCCCTCGTCGGCGAGCCGGGCGAGGTGGGCGGCCGCGGCGCGGCGCAGCGGATCGGGGCGCTGCGGGTCGGTGACCACCGAGCGCAGGTCGGCGACCAGCGCGGGCAGCGACAGCCAGCGGCGGCCCGTGCTGACGCGCTCGGGTTCGCCCAGGCCGAGCTCGGTCAGGAACCGCGACGGGCGCTCCTCGGTGTCGTCGCCGCCTACGGCGGTGACGACCAGGCGCCGGCGGGCCCGGGTGCAGGCGACGTAGAACAGCCGGCGCTCCTCGTCGAGGAGCTTGGACGCCGCCGCGGCGCCGGCGGCCCCGGCAGCGGACTCGGGGCCCGCGCCGGGCGGCGCGCCGAAGCCGCCGGAGGTGTCGACGAGCTGCTCGACGCCCAGCAACGAGCCGCGCAGCCGCAGGTCGGGCCAGTCGCCCTCCTGGACGCCGGCGACCACGGTGAGGTCCCACTCCAGGCCCTTGGACCTGTGCGCGGTGAGGATGCGCACGGCCTCGCCCTCGGGCGCGCGCTCGGCGAGGCTGTCGGCGGGGATCTCCTGGGCCTCCAGATCCTCCAAGAAGCCCAGCGGCAGGCCGGGCGGCAGCCGGTCGCAGTAGCGGGCGGCGCTCTCGAACACGGCGACGACCGCGTCCAGGTCGCGGTCGGCCGCGGCGCCGCGCCTGCCGCCGGCCTGGCTGGCGCGCAGCAGCCGCTCGGAGAGCCCGCTGGCCTGCCAGACCTCCCACAACACGTCCTCGGCCGATCCCCCGGCCGCGGCGCGGTCGCGGATCAGCCGGAGGTGGTCGGCGATGCGCCGGGCGGGCGCGGCGACCTCGGGATCGACGAGGGTGAGCTCGCGCGGGTCGCGCAGCGCGTCGGCGATCAGCGCGGAGGAGGGGCGGCTGCCGCGCGGGTGGGTGTGCGCGGACTCGCCCGGGAGCCCCGCCGCCGGGGCGGCGCCGTCGGGGTCCCGCTCCGGGCCGCCGGAGCTGCGATCCTCCGCGCCCTCGGCCGAGGCGGCCCTCGCCTCGCCTGAGGCGGAGTCCGGGGGTGCGCCGCCGACGGCGTCGTCCCCGGCGCGGCCTCCGGCGGGACCGCCCTCGGAGCCGGTGCCCTCGGTGGGCGGGGCGTCCTCCCCAGCGGATTCGGGCCCGGGCTCGCCGGCGCGGCGCTGCGCCGCGCGGTAGTCGAGGTCGAGGCGGCGCAGCGCGCGGGCGAGGCGGCGCAGGCGTACCGTGTCGGCCTCGCCGAACTGGCTGGTGAGCAGTTCGTGCGCCGCGGCCTCGTCGATGGTCGCGGGGCGCAGTGCGCAGCGGATGAGGAGCAGCAGCGCGCGCACGACGGGCTCGACGGCCAGTGGCATCTCGTCGCCGCCGACCACCACGGGGACCCCGGCGGCCGACAGCGCGCGGCGCAGCGTCGGAAGCTGCCTGCTGGCCGAGCGGACCAGGACCGCCATCTGCGACCACGGCACGCCGTCGATGAGGTGGGCGCGGCGCAGGATGTCGGCGATGACCGCGGCCTCCTGCGCCGGGCTCTCGGCCATCAGCACCTGCGCCTCGCCCTCGGGCCCGGAGCCGGCCGGCTCCAGCGCGCGGTGGGCGTTCACCGGCCCGCCACCGGGGGCCGGTGCGGCGGGCAGGCGGCGGGCCACCCCGCGCGAGGCCGCGAGCAGCCCCGCGCCGCTGCGGCGGCAGGTGCGCAGCGCCACGACCGGGGCGGGCTCGCCGCCGAACGAGGGGAAGCGCCGCGGGAACTCCAGGATGTTGCGCACGTCGGCGCCGCGGAAACCGTAGACGGACTGGTCGGGGTCGCCGACCGCCACCAGGTCGCGGCCCTCGCCCGCCAGCGCCGAAAGCAGCTCCTCCTGAGCGGGGTCGGTGTCCTGGTACTCGTCGACGAAGACGACCTCGCGGGCGGCGCGTTCGCGCGCCTGGACCTCGGGGTCGTTGAGCAGGTTGGCCGCCACCCGCACGAGCTCGGCGTAGTTGAAGGTCGGCACCGGTGCGACGTCGAAGCGGCCGGTGTAGCGGTCCAGGAAGTCGCCCGCGGCCACCCAGTCGTCGCGCCGGTACTCGCGGCCGAGCCGGTCGAGGGCGGCGGAGTCGATGCCGCGCTCCTGGGCGCGCATCAGGAAGTCGCGCAGCTCCTCGGCGAACCCGCGGGTCTCCAGCGCGGGCCGCAGCCGCTCGGGCCACATGGCGGCGCCGTCTGCGGACTCCCCGGCCAGGAGCTCGCGGACCTCCATCAGCTGCTCGGGGCCGGAGAGCAGCCGCGGCGGGTGGTCGCCCTGCAGTCCGAACTCGCGCCGGATCAGCGCATAGGCGTAGCTGTGGAAGGTGAGCGCGAGCGGCTCGCGCGTCGTGCGCCGCAGGCGCGCGGTGATGCGCTCACGCAGTTCCTGGGCGGCCTTGCGGCTGAAGGTGAGCACGAGGATCCGGGCGGGGTCGACGCCGCGGTTCTCGATGCGGTCCACCACCGCCTCGACGACGGTGGTGGTCTTTCCGGTCCCCGGTCCGGCCAGCACCAGCAGCGGGCCGCCCTTGTGCGCGACGACCCGGCGCTGGTTGTCGTCCAGGAGCGGCGGCGGCACCTCTGCATGCACACGCCGCACAAGACGATACGGGGATGAGTTCACCCCTCCTAGTTCACCAGACCCCCACGACAATCCGGGGCGGTACCGGGGTATCACCCGTATCACCGCCCCGGCGCCGAACGCCGCGCTCGGCCCCCTCGACCCGCGGCTGCCGCCAGGAGGCGGCCCCGCCACGGGCCGGCGCGTCCGCCGACAAGGAGCAGAACAACGGGGTGCACCGCCGGTCCGGCCCGGGTGCCCGGCACGCCGACGCCGGCCGGGGCGGCGAGGGCCGGGGCGTCCTCACCGATCCGGAGGGCGGCGCGTTCGGGGTCCTCGTCGGCGGCCCCGCTCGGGCGGGGCCGGACCCGTCGGCTCATCGAGCGGGACGGGCCCGGCGCCCGACTGGGAGCCGGGCCCGCCCCGGCCGGCTAGTCGAACAGGTGCACGCCGCACTCCGGCCACTGGCCCTGCCAGTTGCCGCCGACCATGTCGTAGAGCTTCTGGGCGCGCATGGTCTGCTCGCTGGCGCTGGCCTCGGCGGGGTTGCCCGTGCCGCCGGCGGACTGCCAGGTCGCCATGGAGAACTGGTAGAGACCGTAGTAGCCGGCCGGGTTGGTCGCGGTGGGGTCGCCGCCCGACTCGCACTCGGCGAGCGCGGCCCAGTTCAGGCTGGCGGCCTCGGCGGAGGAGTCGATCTCGGGCTCGGACTTGGTGCCGATCTCGGTGATGCCCTTGACCGGCTTCTTGACGACCTTCTCCTTGACGACGTACTCGGTCTTCACGCCCTCTTTCATGATCTTGGCCGTGGTGACCTTCTTGACGCCGTCCTTCGGCTTCTGCACCACCTTCTCCTCGCCCTCGGGCAGGTCGGGGTTCTCGCGCTCCTCGACCTCCGCCTCGATGGGGACCTCCTCGGTCTTGGGCTCGGTGAGCAGCTGCGTGACGTCGATGACCATGCCGTCGGTGGGCTCGGTGGACGGCTTGGGCTCGACCTCGTCGTGCTCGCCCAGGGTGATGCCGTTGTCCTTGAGGACCTGCTCGACGGTGCCGGCGGTGGTCGCGGTCTCGATCCGCGCGCGGTCGCGCAGGATGACGACCCGCCGGGCGGCGGTCGCCTCGACCTCCAGGCCTGACGCGGGGATCGCCTTGTCGGGGTCGGCCGAGAGCTTGACCGACTCCGGGTCCATGCCGATCTGGTTGAGGGCCTCGCCGACCGTCAGCGCGGTGACCCAGTGCTTCTCGGGCTCGCCGTCGACGGTCAGCGTCAGCTCGCGGCCGGAGCGCACCAGCACGTTGTCGCCCTGGCCCAGCTCGGTGTCCAGCGAGGGGGCGACGGCGTCGTGCTCGCCCAGCTCGACACCCGCGGAGTCGAGCACGTCCTGGACCGTCGCGCCGTAGGTGTGCACGGTGCTGCGCTCGCCGTCGACGTTGAGGCTGATGCGCTGGTCCATGGCGAAGGCCGTGCCGCCGCCCGCGACGAGCAGCACCGCCGCGGCGACCGCGCCGATCACCACGCCGCGCTTGCGCAGCACGGCGGGCAGCGCGGACCGGCGCGGGCGGCCGCCGCCCGGACCCCGGCCGCCTGCGGCGGCGGGCATGGACGCGGTCTGCCCCTGATCGGTCCCGGGTTCGTAGGGACCGCCCGCTGCGGGGCCGTACGGGTCGCCCGCGTCCGGCACGGGGTAGGCGGCGGCCTCGGGGGCGCCGGCGGGAGGCTGGGGGGAACCCGGCCGGTCGGATCGGCCCGGACTGCCGGGTGCCCTGCGGCTGCCGCGATGGGAGCCGCGGTTCGACGGACTACGCACGTTGCTCTCGGCCTTCGCGATCGCGCATGGACTTGAAAGGGGGCTGGCAGGAGGCTGCCTCTGGCGGCGAGCGGGCCCAGGGTGCGGGAGGTCCTCGGCGCACTGCTCGCGACGGGTCGGGGGCGTCACGCCGCAGCCGACCACGACTGCTACCGGAAAGTACCACACCGACCGGGACCCTGCTTCGGGTCCGTCCGAATCCGTCCACCCGACGCGGCCGCGGGGCGCGCCCGCGCTTGCCCGCCCTACCTGATACAACCGCCCGGCCCCTCGGTGGCGCCGGGGCGCGAAGCCCCGCCAGAATGAGCCGTGCAGCCGAACGGTGTTCGCGTCGACGTCCCGCCCGAAACCCGAGGAAGGTCGCCCATGGGTCCCCTGCACGGAATCCGCGTCGTGGAGTTCGCCGGGATCGGCCCCGGGCCGATGGCCGCAATGCTGCTCGCCGACCTCGGTGCGTCGGTCATCCGGCTGGACCGGCCGGCCGCCGCCGAAGCGGCCGAACGCGGCGACCGCCCGCACATGAGCGCCGGACGGCCGGTGATGGGCGTCGACCTGAAGTCCGAGGAGGGCGCGGCCGCCGCCCGCGGGCTCGTCGCCTCGGCCGACGTGCTGCTGGAGGGGTTCCGCCCCGGAGTGATGGAGCGGCGCGGCCTGGGACCGGACACCTGCCTGGCGCTCAACCCGCGGCTGGTCTACGCGCGCATGACCGGGTGGGGCCAGGACGGCCCGCTGTCCCAGGTCGCCGGGCACGACATGAACTACATCTCCCTCAACGGCGCTTTGCACAGCATCGGGCGCCGAGGCGGGGCGCCCGTCCCGCCCGTCAACCTGCTCGGCGACTTCGGCGGCGGCACCATGTTCGTGGTGACCGGAATCCTCAGCGCCCTGGTGGAGCGGCAGGCGTCGGGGCGCGGCCAGGTCGTGGACGCCGCCATGGTCGACGGCAGCGCGCTGCTGATGTCCATGGTCTACGAGGACCGCGAGCGCGGCGCCTGGTCGGACGAGCGGGGCACCAACTACCTGGACACCGGCGCACCCTGGTACGACGTCTACGAGTGCGCCGACGGCCGCCACGTCTCGGTCGGCTGCATCGAGCCGCAGTTCTACGCCGCGTTCCTGGAGGGCCTGGGGCTCTCCGGGGCCGAGCTGCCCGACCAGTGGGACCGGGAGAACTGGCCGAAGCTGCGCGAGCGGTTCGCCGCAGAACTGCGCACCCGCACCCGCGACGAGTGGGCGGAGGTGTTCGGCGGGTCCGAGGCGTGCGTGCAGCCGGTGCTCTCGATGGCCGAGGCGCCCGACCACCCCCACGTCAGCGCCCGCGGCTCGGTCGTGCGCAAGGACGGCCGCCTCTACCCCGGCCCGGCGCCCCGGTTCGACCGCACGCCGGGGCGCGCGACGCGCGACCCGGGGTTTGCCGCTCCCTCGCTCGCCGAGGCGCTGGCCGAGTGGGGGCTGGAGTCCGCGCCTACTCCGGACCGCGGTCCGGAGTAGGCGGCTCCCGAGCCTCGGCCGCGCGTGGGCGTGGGTCTAGTCCAGGCCGAACGCGCGGCGCCCGTTGGCGGCGACGGCGCGGGCCAGGTCGTCCTCGGCCATGCCCTTGGCCGCGGCGAGAGCGCGCAGGGTGTAGGGGACGAGGTAGGGCGCGTTGGGCCTGCCCCGGTAGGGCTTGGGGGTCAGGAACGGGGCGTCGGTCTCGACCAGCACGAGCTCGGGCGGCGCCAGGGCGGCGGCTTCGCGCAGCTGCTCGGCGCCGGCGAAGGTGACGTTGCCCGCGAAGCTCATGAAGTAGCCGTTGTCGGCGCAGATCTTGGCCATCTCGGCGTCGCCCGAGAAGCAGTGGAAGACCACGGCCTCGGGTGCGCCCTCCTCGGCCAGGATCGACAGCACGTCGTCGTGGGCGTCGCGGTCGTGGATCATCAGCGCCCGCCCGTGGCGCTTGGCGATGCCGATGTGGCGCCGGAACGACTCCTGCTGCGCGGCCGCGCCCTCGGAGCCGGTGCGGTAGTAGTCCAGCCCGGTCTCGCCGACCGCGCGGACCTGGGGCAGCGCGGCCAGCCGGTCGATCTCGGCCAGCGCGTCCTCCAGCGCCGCCTGCCCGCCGGCGGGGCGCGCCTTGCCGGCCCAGTCGGTGTCGTCGGCCTCGACGCCGGGCGCTCCGTCGCCGTGCACGATCCGCGGCGCCTCGTTGGGGTGCAGGGCCGCCGCGGCCCACACCGCCGGGTACTCGGCGGCGGTCGCGGCGGCCCACTGCGACGACGAGACGTCCACCCCGACCTGCATCAGCGGCGTGACGCCGACCGCCTCGGCGGCCGCGACGATCGCGCCGACCTCCGGGGTCTGCATGTCCATGTGCGTGTGGCTGTCGCCGACGGCCACACGCAGCGGCTCCGGCGGTTCCGGCGGCGTCTGCGCGTTCCGGTTGCGCACGGCGCTGCCGCTTCGCTTGCTCATCGGGCCTCTCCCCTTCGCTCGCTCGTTTCGCGGCACGGCCCCGCCGGGGTCCGGGGCGCGCCGTGGGCGCCGGCCCCGCGCCCGCACGCGCAGGACATTCGGCACGGGTGCGGCGGGCCGCTGAGCGAGCGGCCCGCCGACGTGTCCGCCGCCTCTCCGGGCGCGGTGCCGCCGGGCCCGGCGGCACCGCGCCCGGCCGCTACTCGGCGGCCTCCTGCTCCAGGCGGGCGACCTCCTCGTCGGCCACGGCGGGGTCGAGTTTGGTGAACAGCGGCGTCGGCGGCGACAGCGGGGTACCCGGTTCGATCGGCACCGACGTCCACACGGCCCGGTTGCCGGTGTAGTCGCCGGTGATGACCGGGTACTCGACGGGCTCGCCGGAGCCGCCGATGGTGTCGACGGCGGTCTCGATGCGCGGCATGGCCGACCACACCCCGGTGCCGCCGAGCATGGCGTCGACCTTGTTCGAGGACTCCGGCAGGAATGGCGTCATCAGCGTCTTGGCGTCGCTGACCAGCTGCAGCGCCACGTGCAGCACCGTACCCATCCGCTCGGGGTCGGTCTTGCGCAGCGCCCAGGGGGCCTGCTCGGAGATGTACTTGTTGGCCTCGGCGATCGTGCGCATGGCCTCCTGCAGCCCGGCCTTGAACCGCGAGCCGTTCAGGTGCTCGCCGACCGTGTCGAAGGCGGCGGCCGAGCCGGCCAGCACGCGGCGGTCGTCGTCGGTGAGCTCGCCGGCCGCGGGGATCTCGCCGAGGTACTTGGCCGCCATGGAGATGGAGCGGTTGACGAGGTTTCCCCAGGCGGCGACCAGTTCGTCGTTGTTGCGCCGCACGAACTCGGCCCAGGTGAAGTCGGTGTCCTGGGTCTCGGGCCCGGCCGCGATGATGTAGTAGCGCAGCGCGTCGGCGGAGTAGCGCTCCAGGAAGTCGCGGACGTAGACGGCCACGCGCCGCGACGAGGAGAACTTGCGGCCCTCCATGGTCAGGAACTCGCTGGAGACCACCTCGGTGGGGAGGTTCAGCGCACCGAGCGAGCCGGGCTCGCCGCCGCGGTCGCCCCGGCCGCTGTAGCCCATGAGCATCGCCGGCCAGATCTCGGAGTGGAAGACGATGTTGTCCTTGCCCATGAAGTAGTAGCCCTCGGCGCCGGGCTCCTGCCACCAGCGGCGCCAGGCCTCGGGGGAGCCGGTGCGCTGAGCCCACTCGACCGCCGCCGACAGGTAGCCGATGACCGCGTCGAACCAGACGTAGAGCCGCTTGTTGGGGTTGTCGCGCCAGCCCTCCAGCGGGATGGGCACGCCCCAGTTGAGGTCGCGGGTGACCGCGCGCGGCTGGAGGTCGTCGAGCAGGTTCAGCGAGAACTTCAGGACGTTGGGCCGCCACTGGCCGCCCTTGGACTTCAGCCAGTCGCCCAGCACCCGGGTGAAGGCCGGCAGGTCGAGCATGAAGTGCTCGGTGTCGACGAACTCCGGTGTCTCGCCGTCGACCTTGGAGCGCGGGTCGATCAGATCGACCGGGTCGAGCTGGTTGCCGCAGTTGTCGCACTGGTCGCCGCGCGCGTTGCCGTAGCCGCAGATGGGGCAGGTGCCCTCGATGTAGCGGTCGGGCAGGGTGCGCCCGGTCGTGGGCGAGATGGCGCCCTTGGTGGTGCGGGTGAAGATGTAGCCGTTCTCGTAGAGCCCGGTGAACAGCTCCTGGGCGACGGTGTAGTGGTTGCCCGTGGTGGTGCGGGTGAAGAGGTCGTAGGAGAGACCGAGCGCGACCAGGTCCTCGACGATGACGCGGTTGTAGCGGTCGGCGAGCTCGCGCGGGCCGACGCCCTCCTGGTCGGCCAGCACCTGCACCGGCGTACCGTGCTCGTCGGTGCCGCTGACCATCAGGACCTCGTGCCCGGACATTCGCTGGAAGCGCGCGAAGACGTCGGAGGGGACACCGAATCCGGATACGTGCCCGATGTGGCGGGGGCCGTTGGCATAGGGCCAGGCCACCGCGGTCAGGATGTGGCGTTTCGACGACATGCCACAAGCCTAAGGGGGCGGCGGCGCCGATTCACCCGCTTTCCACCGCCTGTGGACGGCCGCCTGCGGGCGCCCCGAGCACGCCGCGGCCCAGCGCACGCGGTCCTCGGCGGGCCGTCCGGCCCCCGGTCCCGCGGGCGCGGCTACAGCGGTGGCCTCGCGCATCGGTAGTGTTGGCGTTTAAGGTCGTCTGCCGAGCACGTGTTCCGCCCGGTTCCCGCATCGGGCCCGCAGGCGGCCGCACGCGACCCAGGTTCGACTAAGGCGGTGGTCACCACGGTTTCCCGTGTCTTGGCCTCGCTGGCGGTCGTCGCCCTCCTGCTGGTGGGCGCGCCGCTCTCGCCGGGCGCTTCCGCGCTGGCCGCCCAGACCGCCGGCCACGCGCCCCTGGCCGTCGCCGCCGCCGCGGACGCCGGCTCCCACGCCGACGCCCGCGGGGCGTCCGGCAAGACGGACTCCGGTTCCGACCGGGCGCTGCTGGTCGAACGCGACTCGGGCGCGGTGTCCGTCGCGCTTCCGGGGTGGAAGACCGACCACCGCCCGGTGGTACGCGACCTCCCCGAGGCCTACAGCCCCGTGCTGCCGTGGATCGGCGAGTTCGCCGGCCACTGGACGCTGGTACCGCCGCCGGGCTCGGTCGAGGCTCCCCGTCTGGACGACGCCTTCGCACTGCCCTTCGGCCGGGCGCCGCCGCTCACCGGACGCATGTGAACCAGTCCACCCGCGGCAGGGCGCCCGCCCTGCCGCAGAGGCCGCATGACCGTTCGTGAAGAGGTAGTCCAATGTCCACCCAAACGGGAGCCGGATCGCGCTGGCTGCGCGGCATCGTCTCCCTAGCCATCGTCATCGGCGCGTTCGGCGCCGCATGGTTCATCCCGCCGAAGCTGGGGCTCGACCTCAGTGGAGGCACGCAGATCATCCTGGAGACCCAGGACGGCCGCGACGGCACCGAGGCCAACGCCGAGAACACCGACAAGGTGATCCAGGTGCTGCGCGAGCGCATCGACAGCCTCGGCGTAAGCGAGGCCACCATGTCGCGGTCCGGCGAGAACCGCGTCATCGTCGAACTGCCCGGCGTGCAGGACCCCACCGAGGCGGCGGAGATCCTGGGCCAGACCGCTCAGCTCACCTTCCACCCGGTGCTGGGCGTCGCGCCCGCGCAGGGCAGCGGCGTGCAGGCGCCCATGGGCGACTCCGCCAACGCCCCGGCCGACGAGGCCCGCGCCCCGACCGACGGCCAGGGCGGCTCCGGCGGCGGATCCGGCTCAGAAGGCGGTTCCGGCTCAGGAGGCGGCTCCGGCGGCGGCATGGGCGACATGAGCCAGGAGGAGCTCCAGCAGCTCCTGCAGGGCCAAGGCGGCGCGGGCGCGGGTGCCGGCGCCGGCCAGCAGGCCGCCGACCCCAGCAAGGTCGCCCGCACCCTGCCCGACGAGCAGGGCAACCAGCTCCAGTTGGGCGAGTCCCGGATCGAGGGCGACCAGGTCGCCGGCGCCGAGGCCGTGCTCGACCCCACCACCAACACCCAGTGGCAGGTCAACGTCGACTTCCGCGGCAACGGAACCGACGCCTGGGCGAAGCTGACCGGCCAGGCCGCCTGCCACGACCCGGGCCAGCCCCAGCGGCGCGTCGCCATCGTGCTGGACGACGAGGTCATCTCCTCGCCCGAGGTCAACCAGGACACCGCCTGCGACGTCGGCCAGACGGGCGGCTCCACCACCATCACCAGCAGCAGCTTCGACCAGGAGAGCGCGCAGGACCTGGCCGTGCTGATCGAGGGCGGTTCGCTGCCGCTGCCCGTAACCGAGGTGCAGCGCCAGACCGTCGGCCCCACGCTGGGCGAGGACGCCATCCGGGCCAGCTTCATCGCCGGCGCGATCGGCATCCTGCTGACCGGCGTCTACATCTGCGTCGCCTACCGCCTCGTCGGCTTCCTGGCCGCCGTGGCACTGGCCTGCTACACGCTGATCGCCTACGCGGCGCTGGTGGCGCTGAGCGCGACGCTCACCCTGCCCGGCCTGGCCGGGTTCGTGCTCGCGATCGGCATGGCGATCGACGCCAACGTGCTGATATTCGAACGAGCGCGCGAGGAGTACCAGAACCAGGAGAAGATCTACCAGGCCAACAAGTCCGCCGGGATGGTCGACGCCACCGAGGCCGAGACCGAGCAGGCCGAGTCCGGCGTGCTCTCCCGCCGGCGCCGCCGGGCGATCCCGCCGAACCTGCAGAAGGCGTTCGTCTCCGGTACGCAGAAGGCCTGGAGCGCGGTGCTGGACACCAACATCACCACGCTCATCGCCGCTGCGCTGCTGTTCTTCTTCGCCTCGGGCACGGTGCGCGGCTTCGGTGTGACCCTGGGACTGGGCACCATCGCCTCGATGGTCTCGGCGCTGGTCATCGCCCGCGTGCTGGTGGAATGGGCGGTGCGCCGCAAGTTCGCCCGCAAGCACCCCGCCATCACCGGCATCTCCAAGATCAGCGCGGTGCGCGAGTGGCTCACCCGGCGCAATCCCGACCTGATGTCGCGGTCCAAGCTGTGGCTGGGCATCGCCGCAGCGATCGTCGTCGTGGCGGTGGCCGGTGTCCTGATCCGCACGCCCAACTTCGGTGTGGAGTTCACCGGCGGCCGGGTCATGGACTTCACCACCCAGCAGGAGATCAGCGTCTCCGCGGCCCGCGACACCGTCACCGACGCCGGCTTCCCCAACGCGGTGGTGCAGGAGTCGGGCGACGGCGACATCGCGGTGCGCACCGGCCCGATCAGCGACGCGGAGGCCGCCTCCATCCAGGACGCCCTGGCCGACCAGGCCGGCGGCGTCGAACGGCTCTCCGACGAGAAGATCGGCCCGAGCATGGGCGACGAGCTCCGCAACCGGGCGCTGATCGCCCTGGTGGCGGCGCTGGCCCTGCAGATGGTCTACCTGGCCTGGCGGTTCCGCTGGTCCTTCGGTGTGTCGACGATGCTGGCGCTGGCCTTCGACATCACCCTGGTGATCGGCCTGTTCTGCTGGCTCGGCAGGCCCATCGACGGCGTGTTCCTCGCCGCCATCCTGAGCGTCATCGGATTCTCGGTGAACGACTCGGTGGTGGTGTTCGACCGGGTGCGCGACGAATGGGCCAACGACAGCAGGTCGGGCTTCAGGAAGATCGCCAACACGGCCATCCTGCACACGATCCCGCGTACGGTGAACACCACCATCGGCGGTGTGTTCATCCTGGCCACGCTGGCCGTCTTCGGCGGGGCGTCGCTGCGGGACTTCTCGGTGGCGATGCTGGTCGGCCTGATATCGGGTGTCTTCTCGACGGTGTTCGTCGCCGCGCCGCTGGCGGCGTGGCTGCAGCGGTGGGACAAGACACCCCCGCCGCACGTCATCCGCGAGAAGCGCACCAAGCAGCGCAAGGAGCTGCGCACGGCGCGCGAGCAGAGTGACGGCGCCGTGGTCTAACGGCGCGGTCCAGCGGACGCGGGCGGGGTCGGGCACTGCCCGGCCCCGCCTTCTTCGTCGTGCCGCGCAGCGGCGTCCCGGACGCCGCGGGCCTCAGCGGTGCGCCGCGTCGTAGACCTCGCGCTTGGGCACCCCGAGCTCGCGGGCCACCTCGCGGACCGCGTCCTTGCGGGAGAGGCCCCCGGCCTCGCGCTCGGCCACCGCCGCCGCCAGGTCCTCGGGGGTGCGCGGCACCGCGGCCGGCGCGGCCCCGGCCACCACGACCGTTATCTCGCCGCGCACCTCGCCGCGCGCCCACTCGGCGAGGTCGCCCAGCGGCGCGCGCCGGACTTCCTCGTAGGTCTTGGTCAGCTCGCGGCACACCGCCGCACGCCGGTCGGCGCCGAAGCCCTCGGCCATCGCCGCAAGCGTGGCCGCCAGCCGGTGCGGGCTCTCGAAGAAGACCATCGTGCGGCGCTCGGCCGCGAGGTCGGCGAAGTAGGCGCGCCGGCCCTTGCGGGGCGCGAACCCCTCGAAGCAGAACCGGTCGGTGGGCAGCCCTGACAGCACCAGCGCCGTGGTCACCGCGGTCGGCCCCGGCACCGACGTCACGGGGACTCCCGCTTCGGCGCACGCAGCCACCAGGCGGTAGCCGGGGTCGGAGACGCCGGGCATGCCGGCGTCGGTGACCACCAGGACGTCGCGGCCGGCCGCGAGCTCGTTCAGCAGCTCCTCGGCCCTGCGCGCCTCGTTGGCGTCGTAGTAGGACACCACCCGGGCGCCGGCCTCGCCGCCGAGCCGAAGGCCCGCCCGGGCGGCGAAGCGGCGCAGTCGGCGGGTATCCTCCGCGGCGATGATCCCTGCGCCCTCCAGCGCTCGCAGCAGCCGGGGCGGGGCGTCGTCACCGTTGCCGATGGGCAGCCCCGCCAACGTCAAAGTTCCGGGCGCCTGCGCGGCCCGCGGCTCCTCGGATCCGCTCGGCCCTGCGGTCACGTTCCACCCGCTCTCTAGACGCTACGGTAAGGGAGTGCTCCGGGCGGCCCCGGACCGGCGCGCGGCCCCGCCGCGGCGGCGGTCCACGGCGCCCGCCCTGCTCGCGGCGCGCACCTGCGGCCGCGCGGCACCGCCCGGCACCACCCCGCCGTGAGGCCTCCCCGAAGACCGACCACCCGTGCCCCAACCTTAAGAGCCGACATGACCACCACCGCACCCGAAGCCTCCGTCGATCCCGATCCGAGCTGGCGCGGATCGGTCCGCTCCCGCCTGGTGCCGCCCATGCCGCAGCCGGCCTGGGCGGGGTGGGTCGCGGCGGTGGCGGTCGCCCTGTTCGCCGGCGCGCTGCGCCTGATCGGGCTGGGCAGACCGGGCCAGATCTACTTCGACGAGACCTACTACGCCAAGAACGGTCTGTCGATGTGGGTGTTCGGCTACGAGCACGAGACCCTCGAACGCGCCGACGCGATGCTGGAGCGGGGCAACGACCAGATCTGGAGCGGCGGCGCCGACTTCGTGGTCCACCCTCCGCTGGCGAAGTGGCTGATCGCGGCCGGTGACCAGGTGTGGGGCCTGCTGCCGGGCACCGCCGAGGTCGAACCCGAGGGGTGGCGGCTGGCCTCGGCGGTCGTCGGCGCGCTGTCGGTGCTGCTGCTGGTGCGCATCGCCCAGCGGATGACGCGGTCGTGGCTACTGGGCTCCGCGGCGGGCCTGATCATGGCGCTGGACGGGCTGCACTTCACGCTCAGCCGCATCGCCATGGTCGACATCTTCCTGACCTTCTTCATCCTGGCGGGCTTCGGGTGCCTGGTCGTCGACCGCGACCGCACCCGGGCGCGGCTGGCCGACAAGGCCGAGCAGGGCGTCCAGGCCGTCAACTGGCTGGGTGTGCGCTGGTGGCGGATCGGCGCGGGGCTGTTCCTCGGCATGGCGGTGGGCTGCAAGTGGTCGGCCCTGTTCTACGTGGCGGCGTTCGGCCTGCTCACGGTGGCGTGGGACTACGGTGCGCGGCGCAGCACCGGCCACGACCGCACGGCGGTGCGCTGGTTCGTCTTCGATGCCGTGCCCGCGTTCTTCCAGACGGTGGGCGTGGCCGCGGTCACCTACCTGGCGACGTGGACCGGCTGGTTGGCCACATCGGGCGGCTACGGCCGCGGCTGGGGCGCCGCCCACATGCCCGCCTGGCTGGAGGGCGCGCCGGGGCTCGTGCAGGCCCCCGTCAACGGGCTGCGCAGTCTGGCCTACTACCACCAGCAGATGTACTCGTTCCACAGCGGGCTGTCCAAGCCGCACGACTACGCGTCGCAGCCGTGGGAGTGGCCCATCATGCGCACGCCGGTCGCGTTCTACTACGACGACCAGCCCTCAACCTGCGGCCGGCCGGACTGCTCCACCGCGGTGCTGAGCATCGGCACGCCGGCCGTGTGGTGGCTGGGCATCGCCGCTGTGGTCGTGATGCTGGGCTGGTGGCTGACCTACCGCGACTGGCGCGCGGGCGCCGTGCTGCTGGGCGTGGCCGCGGGGTGGCTGCCGTGGTTCGCCTACCCGGACCGGACCATGTTCGTCTTCTACGCCCTGCCGATGCTCCCGTTCCTCGTGCTGGCGCTCGTGCTGGCCCTGGGGCTCGTGCTGGGCGCCGGCGAGACGCGGCCGGAGTACTCGCCGTGGGCGAGAGTGGCGGGAGGCGTGGTCTTCGGCGTCGTGCTGCTGCTGGTGGTCGCCAACTTCGCCTACCTCTACCCGGTGCTCAGCGGCGAGACGATCACCTACGACGCCTGGGCCCAGCGGATGTGGTTCGACACCTGGATCTACGGCAACGGGGGCGGGGACTGACCCCAGGGCCCCGGGGCGCCGCCGAGGCGCTCTTAGCCTGCCGCATGCGAAAGATCAACAGGAAACGCACATGCGAATGACGCGTTCTTGAACACTGATTCCGGGGTCGGAAAGCCTCGGCACGGCATGTATGCGGCTGGTAGTCTCATGAACCGGTTGCGGTTGTAGTTTCCATTGATGGCCCAGGCGCCTCACGGAACTTCACGTGGGCGCTGGTCGTTTGGGCAGAAACTCCCGGGGACGGGCGCTCAGCAACCCGGGGCCAGCAGGGTGCGGCCCCGAAGTAGTCCCCAAAGGGAGAGCAGATGGCTCAGGGCACCGTGAAGTGGTTCAACTCTGAGAAGGGTTTCGGTTTCATCGCTGTTGAGGGCGGTGGACCGGACGTGTTCGTGCACTACTCGGCGATCGCGGGTACCGGCTTCCGGAACCTGGAAGAGGACCAGTCGGTCGAGTTCGAGATCACCCAGGGCCCCAAGGGCCCGCAGGCGTCCAACGTGCGTGCGCTCTGACGTCGCCTGAATCTTTTCTCGGCCCTTCGCTCGGTCTCGGGCGAAGGGCTGCTGTGTTTGCGGGGGCGGTCCCGCCGCGGTCCGCGGCCGCGAACGGCGCCCGCTACCGCGCGGACCCTCCGTCGGGTTCCAGGGCGGGCTCGGCGTCTCCGGCGGGCTCCGCGGAGGGCTCGGCGCCCTCCTGACCGTCCCGGCGGCGCCCTCCGCCCTCGACGCCGCCGAGCACCCGCACCTCGTCGCTGAGCCGGGCGACCTGCTCGGTCAGCTCCTCCAGCCGGTCCATGACCGACTGGTGCTGCTCCAGCTCAAGCTCCTGGTCCTCCTCCCAGCGCTCGGCGTTGACCTCCTGCTCCAGAGCGGTGACGATCACGCCGATCACCACGTTGAGCATGATGAACGCCGTCAGCACGATGTAGCCGACGAAGAACACCCACGCCACGGGCTCGCGCTCCAGCACCGGCTGGGCCACCTCGGGCCAGTCCTCGGTCGTCAGCAGCACGAACATCGTGTAGAGGGTGGTGTCGAGGTCGCCGAAGTGCTCGGGGTCGATCTCGTGGAAGAGCCGCTCCCCCAGTACCGCCGCGGTGTAGACGATGATCAGCAGCAGCCCGCTCACGGTGCCCAGCCCCGGGACCGAGCGGAACAGCGCCGTGACGATGGTGCGCATCTGCGGGACGACGCTGACCAGCCGCAGAATCCGCAGGATGCGCAGCATCCGCAGGACGGAGAACCCCGAGGACGCCGGCACCAGCGCGATACCGACCACGATCATGTCGAACCAGTTCCACGGGTCGCGGAAGAAGGCGCGGCCGTAGGCGAAGCCCTTGAGCACGAGTTCGGCGGCGAAGATCGCGACGAAGACGACCTCGGCCGCGGCCAGGAGGCCGGCGGCGCCGGCGAGCGGGCCGTCGACGTAGGTCTCCAGGCCCAGGGCGACCGCGTTCAGCAGGATCAGACCGATGATCACGGCCTGGAACCAGCGTCCGCCGACGATACTCCGCGCCCAGCCGCGCAGCGCGCTCTCGGCCACCGGTCCTCCCGTCACGCCACCACCGTCCACACTGCCGCCCGCGAACCCCCGCAAGGCCGCCACAACCCTAGCGCCCGGTCCTCTCGCGGCGGCAGGGCCGGGGGCGGCTCTCGGCGGGCCCCCGCGGCGCGAGCGGTCATCCACCGGCCGCCCTCCGTTGCCCACGGAGCGGACGACACGGGTTAATCTGCTAGGAGGCCGGAGCAACCACCACAGGCCAATCGGAGGAGCCGGGCATGTTCAACATCGGGGCGGGCGAGTTCATCGCCCTCGCTGTGCTCGCACTGGTGATCTTCGGCCCGGACCAGCTGCCCAAGGCGGCGGCGCAGATCGGCCGGGTTCTGCGGCAGCTGCGCACCATGGCCGACAGCGCCAAGACCGACATCCAGCAGGGCCTGGGGCCGGAGTTCAAGGACTTCGACGTCGAGGACCTCAACCCGCGGCGGTTCGTGCAGAAGCACTTCTGGGAGTCCGGCGACGAGGACGGCGCCGACCGCAGCCGGCCCGCCGCCCAGCTGAACGGCAAGCGCCCGCCCTTCGACAGCGAGGCCACCTGATCCGGGCCGCCCGCCGGGAGCACCCCGGCCGCGCACGCGGCCGGACGCGTCAGCCGAACATCAGCACCAGGAACACGCCCAGCGCCAGAACCACGGCCGATCCGGCCGTCACCGCGGTCGAGCCCACGGTGGCCACCAGCACCTCGGTCGCGATGGTCCCCGCCACCGCAGCCGCGGGCCAGTGCCAGCGCGGCGACGGGTCCCAGCCGTTGCGGCGCTCGCGGTAGACCGAGACCAGCGCCGCCGCGCCCAGCAGCCCCCAGAACGCCAGGTGCCACAGGGCGCGGGTGCTCGGTGCAAGGTAGTCGGCCCAGCTTCCGGTGAACATCACGAACAGCGCCGTGCTGATCCACAGGCGCCAGTGCCTCGTGCCCCTGACGGCCGGGATGGCCTTGCGGCGGGCGGGCTCGGCGCGGCGGAACCGCTCCGCCGCGACCGGCGCCGGCTCCTGCTCGGCACCGCCGGCGGGTGTTTCGGGCTCGGGCGGGGTCTCGCCCGGCAGCGCGGGCTCCGTCGGCGGCGCCGGCTCGGCCTCGTCCTCGGGCAGGTGGTAGCCGCCGGGGGCGTGGCGGCCGGGCGGGAACTCACCGCCGCCCGGATAGCGGCGGTACTGCGGGCGGGGGTCGGGTGCCGGATGGTCGGGTCCACGCTCCGCGTTGTCGGGCACGGGTCTCGCCGTCCTTATGCCGCCGGGCCGGGATCACTCTCCGTTGCCTACCCGCTCGGCGGTCCGCCGCAACGCGGTCGGCACCGTGCGTGTCCGGAACGCGCGCCGGAGCCGGCAGGCGGGACCGCAGGGACTGCGGCGGCGGCAGCCGGACGGCGCACCGCGCACCCGGCGCACACGAGTGAACGCCGCTTCCCGACCCGGGGGCACGGGCCGGGAAACGACGTTCTCGAATCGATCGGCTCCCCGCGGGCGGGGCGCTTCGCTAGTGCCAGCTCCAGCTGGCGGCCGCCGCTTCCGCCGTGTCAGCGGTGGCAGCGGGAATCGAAGGCGCGAGAACCGCGGTGACAGCGAGTGCGATGACCGCGCAGGTCTTCCTTAACACAGTGCACCTTTCCATTGCATCATCATCCATCCCCGGAACGTAAGATAAGCCCCCGGCCACACTTCGCGCAAGCCCCAAACCGGGGTTTACCAGCCTTCTACCGGATATATATCTCCAAGCCCCGGAATTGCGCATAAACAATGCACGGCACCCCCGGCGCCGTCGTCACGCGCCGTGTTCTTCCCGACCTCCGCCCCCACCTGCAGATTCGCCGACACGCGGCCGCTGACCAGGAAGAACTCAGGGTATCGAATTGATGACACCGCAGAACGGCATCACCCGGGCCCGCGCGTAACACGCGGTGCGGCCGACCCGCCACCCCGGCCTGCGAATTCCCGCTCAACGCAGAATTGCCGGGCCCTGCCCGCCGCATTGCCGACGAGGAAGACCCATTGGCGGAAGCGGGCATTTCAGCGATGGGCCGGAGCCGCCAATGCAATGCGCCGCCGCGGTCGGCACCGGCGCCGGCGGAGGACGGCGGAGGGACAGCGGGGCGGGAGGACCCCCTGCGCCACACAATACTCTCATGCGCCCGGGTGTGCCGGATTTTCCCCAGGTCACCACATATCCGCGGGCAATCCCGGCCGCGGTGCGCGGGTACGGCCGCACTCCCGCGACCGTACCCGCGCGCCTTCGGATCCGCGCACGGGTGCGCGCGCCGACGCCGGGCGGCGACAGGGTGCCGAGCGCGGTGGGAGGTGGCGGCGCTACCGAGCACGACCGGCACGCGCGATTCGTCGCCGCCGACGACGACCGGGGCCGCACCCACCGCGAGCACGAGTCCCGCTCCCCGGCTCGACCAGGCCGCGCGCCCCTGGCGGGCCCGCGGAAACGAGGGGCGGTCTGCGGCCCGGCGAGCAGGAACAGCAGCCCGAACCCCACGTCCCGCACGAGCAGGACGCCGGAGCTGCTCCCGGCCGAATCCAGCATCGGGGCCGATCAGCACGCCCGGCACCGGCAGCCGGACGACGCCGGGGACGGCCTTGCGTCTTGCGCACCGACGCCGCCGGCATCGGCCCGAGGAACGCGGCGAGCGCGATCCAGGCGAGCGACACCGGCTCCCCGGCCGGGGCCGACTCATGCATAGGCGACTGCAGGCGGCCGGGGCCGGCCCGCGCGCGCTGACGCACCAGTGACGCACGGGCGACGCACCGCCCGCACGCGCGAGCACCGGAACCACCGGACCACAGCCGCGGAACACCGGCGCCGGCGGGCCGAAGGCGGGCAGGGGAAGCCGCGCGCGGCAAGCCGGGCGCCAGGCCCCGGCGGAAAACCCCCGGGCCTCGGCTGCGTGCCACGGCCCTCGGGCGGGCGCCGCGTTCGGCGCACGGTCGCCCTACCGGGTCAGGTCGTGACTCCCCCGCTCGGGTGCCGCGCCGCATCCGCGAGCGCGGAGTCGGGGAGGTCGCCGCGCGGTGCGGCGGCGTCCGCGGCCCCCAGGCACCGGCCGCTGTCGAACAGCCCCGGTTCGTAGTGCACGGTGTGCTCGACGTGCCCGCTGACGACGATCCCCACCTCGTAGGAGCCGGGATACGGGACCTCGCCGGGGTCGTTCACGCGGTAGCGCCACGGCACGGACGCGGGAAGCGTCCCGGCGGCGCCGGCTCCCAGCATGCCGTGGGCATGAGACGCGATCGCCTCGTCGTCCAGCTCAGCTGGGGATGCGCACCGAGCTGATGCTCGAAATCGTGGACCATGTGCTGGTCCAGGCCATGCACGGCCAAGGCGCCGGGCTGATCCCGCGGTCGGGCGCCGACGGCGGGCACGGTGTGCACAAGACGAAAGCGGGGCCGCGTCCGAGGGACGTGGACCCGCCTTCAACGGTGTCAGGGCGGCCTTCCGCGGCACCGGCCTGGACCGGCGCCCGGGCAGGACCCCGGATGTGGAGCTGAGGGGATTCGAACCCCTGACCCCCTCGATGCGAACGAGGTGCGCTACCGGACTGCGCTACAGCCCCTGAACAACGCTCTAAATGCTAGCAGCTTCAGCGGCGTGCGCCGAACCGGAAAGCGCCGCGGGCGCCGGGAACCCCCTAGTCACCCGCGGCACGCTGGTGGGCGTCGGTGTACTGGTCGTAGACCTCCCTGCGGCGGTTCATCAGCTCGATGACCTGTGCCTCGCGCGCCGCCTCGGCCGCCTCGCGGGCGCGGCGGACCTCGGCCGCCCGGCGGCGGCGCCGCGCCTGGGCGGCCCGGCGCTCGGCGTCGGCCTTGGCCGCCTCGCGCAGCAGGGCCAGGTGGCCCAGCAGCAGCACGGCCGGCGGCGCCAGCACCCACCACGGACCGAGCCCGGTGGCGACACCGATACCGGCCAGCGCGAGAAGGGCCGTCAGCCCGCTCGTGCGGCGCCTGCGCCGGGCGATGACCGCGGCCCGGCTGGGACGCGGCCGCGGAGCCGGCGCGCCGGACTCCATCGCGGTCTCCTCGTCCTCCGGGTCCTCCGGTTCCCCGGCGCCCGCCCGCGACGGCACGCGGGTCTCGTCCGGGTCGGCCGGCTCGTCCCGGTCCCGCACGGGCGCGGCCGGCACGCCGCGGCGGCCCTCGCGCTCGGAGGCGCGCTCGACCCCGGCGGCGCGGCCGCCGTACTCGGGCTCCTCCTCGGCGGACTCCGCGTCGAAGGCGCGGGCGTCCTCGGCGTCTCCGCCGCGGTCGGCGTCCTCGGCGTCCCCATCCTCGCGGAGGTCGCCGTCGAAGTCGGCGTCCAGTTCGGCGCCGTCCTCGTAGGGCGCCGCGGAGTCGCGGCGCAGCAGCATCGGCACCAGCACGATGAGCCAGACGACCACGATGGCGAGATACAGAGGAGAGCTGCTCACGACCCCTCCTCGTACCGCCGACCACCGGACAGTCCCAGACGCTCCGGCGACGATGCCCGTTCATGGCCCATGCCGGGCGGCGACCCGTCGGCGGGCCGCCCCGAGGTCACGATCCGGCGCTTGAGCCGTTCATCGTGCCCCTCGTCATTCGCCGTCCCCCATGCGCCATATGTACGTGTTGCCTGCATCGTTAGTGCGTCTACGTTCCGCACGGTACGACCAGGTGTCCATAAATGCGCAGTATTCGGACCGGAGTGTCGTGAGATTACAGTCTTTCCTCTTCCCGCCCGCCACGCGCCGCCGCCCCGATGGGAGGCGCTGCGCGCCACGGGCATTCCTTCCGCCACCCGCTACCCCGATAGAGGCGCGAGGCGCCACGGGATTTACCGGCCGCCGCATACACCACCGGATATCCGATGCCGCGGCGGCCGACCGATACCCGGGCTCGCCTGCGGATCGCGGCAGCATCGTCCGCACCGCCGGCGGGATTGCGGCCGGGTATCGGCGATTATCCCGCGAACAGCGGTGTGCTGACACCGATTTAACCGTGCGCATCTGGCCGTGACCGGCCCCCGACCGCGCGGAGCCGCCGCGGGATGCTAGAGGGTGTCCGACGGGTCGCTGTGCTACGGCGCGGCGCCCCGGCACCACTCCCGCCGCGTTCCCGTCGGTCGGCGGGGGACCCGCCCCGGCTCCTTCCCCGGTCTCGCGAGCGCGGCGCCGGTCCCATTCGCAGCGCCCCGCGCCCGGAGAACGGCGCTTCGCGCCTGGGGCGCGGGGCGCACCCGAGCACGCCGCCCGCTACGGACGGACCCGTCGCACACGCCTAGGGCGCCCCGCCGGCGGTGCTGTCGGAGCCGGCGACCCGGCCGCGGCGGCGCCACCGCGCGAGCAGCCCGCCGGGCACGTCCTCGATGGTCAGCGCGTAGCTGACGTGGTCCCGCCACGCGCCGTCGATATGCAGCTGGCGCCTGCGGAGTCCCTCCTCGCGGAAGCCCAGCTTCTCGACCACCCGCCGGCTCGCCTGGTTCTCGGGCCGGATGCTGGCCTCGATCCGGTGCAGGCCCACGGTGAAGAACGAGTGGTCGACGGCCAGCGCGACCGCGGTGGGCGTGATGCCGCGCCCGGCGCAGGCCCGGTCGATCCAGTAGCCCACCTGGGCCGAGCGCGCCGATCCCCACACCATCGCGCTGACCGTGAGCTGCCCGGCGAAAACGCCGTCATAGGTGATCGCCCACGGCATCGAGACCCCGTGGCGGGCTTCGCGGCGGATCGCCTGCAGCATCGCCACGTACGGCGAGAGGCCCGTCGTCTTCAGCGGCATCTCGGGGTAGGTGGGCTCCCACGGACGCAGCCAGTCGGCGTTGCGGGTACGCGTCTCACGCAGTGCGCCCGCGTCGCGCAGCCGCAGCGGGCGCAAGCCGATCGGGCCCTCATGAAGGGTGATCGGCCAGCCGCGGATCCGATTCACGTCGCGTCCTTCCGGCGCCTCCGGCACCCCGTGGCCGGCCGGCGGGTGCGTTCTGTGCTCCCGTGTCTCGACGGGCCGGGAACGCGTGGCGCCCCCGTCGCTTTCCTCCAGTATTCCACCACCGCAGGACCGGCGTCAGCCTGCCGACCGCGGGTGGTCGCCGCCGCCGATCTGGTCGAGGGCGTGGGCCAGGATCGGGCCGAGCACGGCCATTCCGTCGCGCACGCCGCCGCTGGAACCGGGCAGGTTGACCACCAGCATCCGCCGCCCGCTGTATTCGACGACCCCGGCCACGCCGCGGGAGAGGACGGCCGAGGCGACGCCCTTGGCCCGGCCGGTCTCGCGCAGCGCCTCGGCGATTCCGGGGATCTCGAAGGCCAGCAGCGAGCGCGTGGCCTCCGGGGTGGCGTCAGTGGGGCTGAGCCCGGTGCCGCCCGTGGTGACCGCCGCGTCGCAGCCTTCGCGCGCGGCACGCAGTAGGGCGTCGCCGACCGGAGGGCCGTCGGGGACCACCCAGGGCCCCTCGACGGCGGCGACGCCGTCCACGCGGGTGAGCTCCTCGTACAGCACACGGCCCGAGCGGTCGGAGTAGGTGCCGGCGGCGGCCCGGTTGGAGGCGGTGATCGCCGCGACCCGGTAGCGCGCGGTGGTTCCGCCGTCCGCGGGGCTCTCCGCGTCGTGCCCTGTGCTCACCGCGACCGCCTCCAGTGCCCGGTCTTGCCGCCGGTCTTCTCCTCCACCCGGACGTCGGTGACCACGGCCTCGGGGTCGATCGCCTTGACCATGTCGACCAGGCCCAGCGCAGCGGTCATCACGCAGGTGAGCGCCTCCATCTCCACTCCGGTGCGGTCGGCGGTGCGCACCGTCGCGCTGATGAGCACGCCCTCGTCGGCGACCTTGAGGTCGACGTCGACGCCGTGGACCGCGATGGGGTGGCACAACGGGACGAGGTCGGGGGTCCGCTTTGCCCCCTGGATGCCCGCCAGCCGCGCAACGGCCAGCGCGTCGCCCTTGGGCACGCCCTCGCCGCGCAGCGCGGCGACGGTCTCGGCCGACAGCAGGACACGGCCGGCGGCGGTGGCGGTGCGGGCGCTGACGTCCTTGGCCGACACGTCGACCATCCGGGCCGCGCCCGCGGAGTCCAGGTGGCTCAGCCCCGAAGGATGGGCCTCTGACATGGTGTTCCTCCTCCTCAGCGGGGGCCGGTGGCTGCGGTCAGAATGCCTCGGGCAGGCGCAGGACCTCCACCACGCTGCCCTCCTCCAGCTCGGTGACCGCTTCGGGGACCACGACCAGCGCGTTGGCCTCCGCAAGCGCCGAGAGCTGGTGGGACCCCTGCCGGGTGGCGGGCTGGGCGGTGTAGGGGGTGGGTCCTGCCGAGCCGTCGTACTCCAGCACCGCCCGCAGGTAGGAGCGCCGGCCCTTGGGCGAGTGCGGCACCGGCGCCGTGAGCCGGGCGTGCACGGCCGGGAGGGGGTCGGGCGCCAGCCCCCGCAGCCGGCGCAGCACCGGCCGCACGAACAGCTGGAAGGACACGTAGGAGCTGACCGGGTTCCCGGGCAGAGTCAGGATCGGGGTGGCGGACTCGCCGACGGTGCCGGCTCCCTGCGGCATCCCCGGCTGCATGGCGACCTTGTCGAAGCTCACCGTGCCCAGCCGCGACAGCACCTCCTTGACCACGTCGTAGGCGCCCATGCTGACGCCGCCGGTGGTCAGCACGATGTCGGCCTGCACGAGCACGTCCTCGACGGTCTCCAGGACGGTGGCCGGGTCGTCGCCGACGAAGCCCCGGCGGACCGCCGAGCACCCCGCGTCCAGCGCCGCCGCCGTCAGCATGTAACTGTTGGACTCCCAGATCTGGCCCGGGCCGATCGGCGATCCCGGCTCGACCAGTTCGGCGCCGGTGGAGAGCACCACCACGCGTGGCCGGGGGTGCACCGGCACCGTTCCGCGGCCGACCGCGGCCGCCACCGCGAGCTCCCCCGCCCCCAGGCGCACGCCCGGCCGCAGAACGGTGGTGCCCTTCTCGACGTCCTCGCCGACCCGCCGGATGGCGTTGCCCGGCTGGACCGGGCGGTCGACGGCGACGGTCGCCAGACCGCCGTCGGTCCACTCGACGGGGACCACCGCGTCGGCGCCGCGCGGCAGCGGCGCTCCGGTCATGATGCGCGCGCAGTGCCCGCGGCGCACGGCGGTGGCCGCCACGTCGCCGGCGGGGATGTCGGCCACCACGGGAAGGCGTACCGGCTCCTGCGCGGAGGCGCCGGCGAGGTCGTCGGCGGCGACCGCGTAGCCGTCCATGGAGGAGTTGTCGAACTGGGGCAGTGAGACGGCGGAGGATACGGCCTCGGCGAGCACGCCGCCGTGGGCGCGCAGCAGGTCCAGCTCGATGGGTTCGAGCGGCTCGACCAGGTCCAGGACGTCGCGGATGTGCTGCTCGACGGTCTTCATTTCCTCACCCACTGATCGGCTGGGCCGCCCTCGGGCGTGCTGGGGGCGGAGGCGGTGGAGGCGTGTTCAGGAGTCGCCGCCGGCGGCGGTGTGCCGGTCGACGAAGTCGCGCAGCCACGGCAGCAGGTCCGCGGCCAGGTCCGGGCGCTCACATGCGAATTCCACCACAGTGCGCAGGTAGTCGGCCTTGTTGCCGGTGTCGTAGCGCTGACCGCGGAAGAGCACGCCGTGCACGGGGCCGCCGTCGGCGGGCTTGCGCTGGGCGAGCTCCAGCAGCGCGTCGGTCAGCTGGATCTCGCCGCCGCGGCCGGGAGGGGTCTCGCGCAGCACGTCGAAGACGGCGGGGTCGCAGATGTAGCGGCCGATGATCGCCCAGCGGCTGGGCGCCTGGTCGGCGGCCGGCTTCTCGACGAGGTCGGTGACGGTGACGACGTCGTCCTCGCCGGTGGGCTCGATGGCGGCGCAGCCGTAGAGGGAGACCTGCTCGGGCTCGACCTCCATGAGGGCGACGACGCTGCCCCCGTAAGTCTCGCGGACCTGGATCATGCGCCGCAGCAGGGCCTCGCGGGGGCCGATGAGGTCGTCGCCGAGCAGCACCGCGAACGGCTCGTCGCCGACGTGGGCGGAGGCGCACAGCACGGCGTGGCCCAGGCCGCGGGGCTCGCCCTGGCGGACGTAGTGGACCTGCGCCAGCTCGCTGGACTCGCGCACGGCGTGCAGCCGCTGGGTGTCGCTCTTGGCCCGCAGCGCCTCCTCCAGCTCGTAGGCGCGGTCGAAATGGTCCTCGATCGAGCGCTTGGAGCGGCCGGTGACCATCAGTACGTCGTCGAGTCCGGCGGCGACGGCCTCCTCGACGACGTACTGGATCGCCGGTTTGTCGACGATGGGCAGCATCTCCTTGGGTGTCGCCTTGGTGGCCGGGAGGAACCGGGTGCCCAGTCCGGCCGCGGGCACGACGGCCTTCGCGACGCCGGGGCGGCGTTCTGTATCTGTCATGTCGGCACTTTAGGACACCGCCCGGGTGCGCGGCGTCCGGCACGCGTGGGCCTGTGCGGCCGAACGGCCGGAGGCGCCGGAGCCCGTGTCGGCGGCGGTGGCGGCCGGGCGCTCCCGGGCGCCACCGCCGACCGCACGAGCTGGGAGACTGCTGTCTCGTGAGCGCACAGGAGACCAAGCAGGAGATGCGCCGGCGGATCGCCGCGGCGCGGCGGTCCATGCCCGAGTACGAGCGGAGCGCGGCCGGGTCGGCGATCCGCGACGCGCTGGCGGCGGAGCCGCTGCTCACGACGGGCGGGACGGTGGCCGCCTACTACGCGGTGGGTACCGAGCCCGACACCCGCAAGCTGATCGCGGCGCTGTGGAAGCGCGGCACCTACGTACTTCTGCCGGTGTTCCTCGACAGCGGCGAGCTCGACTGGGCCGCCTACGACGGGCCCGACAGCCTGGCCGAGGCGCGGTACGGGCTGCTGGAACCGACGGGGCGCCGCTACGGGCCCGATGCGGTGCGCCGGGCGGCGGCGGTCGTGTGCCCGGCGCTGGCGGTGGACGGCCGCGGGCTGCGGTTGGGGCGGGGCGCCGGGTGCTACGACCGGGCGCTGGCCCGGGTGGGTCCGCACACCCGCACGCTGGCGGTGATTTACGACACAGAGCTGGTGGAGTCGGTCCCGGCCGAGCCGCACGACCGGCCGGTGGACGGGGTGGTGACGCCGAGCGGGGGGATGCGCCTGCTGCCGGCGGCCTGACGGCGGACGCGTCCGCCTGTACTGGGGGAACACCCGCCGGGCCCGCGGCGTTCGAGCATGACGGCAGCGTGATCGCAGGCGATCTCGACGGCGCCGCACCCCCGATGTCGCGGCTGTGCTGCCGGACCGCGTAATATTTGGCAGTCGACGGGTGAGAGTGCCAATAGGAGGACCCAGTGCCGACGTACCAGTACGCATGCACCGAGTGCGGCTCCCAGATGGAGGTCGTGCAGAGCTTCAGCGACGACTCGCTCACCGTCTGCCCCGAGTGCCAGGGCCGGCTGCGCAAGGTGTACTCAGCGGTGGGCATCGTCTTCAAGGGATCGGGCTTCTACCGCACCGACAGCAGCGCCTCCCCGGACCGGTCGTCCACGGCGGCCTCCGGCGCGAGCGCGAACGGCGAGTCCGGCGCCACCGCGAAGAGCGAGTCGGCGCCCTCCGGATCGGACTCCGGTTCGTCCTCCGGATCGTCGTCCGGATCGGACTCCTCCTCGGCGAAGTCGGACTCCTCCGGCTCCGGCGCCAAGGAGAGCAAGGCCCCCGCCGGATCCGGCGCCTCCTCCACCTCCGCGAGCAGCTGAGGCGGGTCCCTGCACCCGCCCGGCCTCCGGCGCCCGGCTGATTCCGGCGCGGCCGGCGGGCGGTTCCGCCGCGGCCGGTCATACGCGCTCCCGCCCGTCGCCGGGGTCCCGAAGGACGGCCGGCCGGCGGCGAGGACGCCGCGCGGCCGTTCCCGTCCGCGGTAGCGCCGCCCGACCGCCGCACACGCCGCTCGTGCGCTCCGGGGCCGCCGAGGCCGCGAGGGCGGCGACGGCCCGAGCGGCCCCGCCCCGCTCCCGGCCGGGAACATGGACGCCGACCGCGGCGCCCGGGCCCCCTGGCGCAAACCCACCCGCGGCGCCTGTGGACGGCGGCGGCACGGTCGGCGACCGGCGGCCTACCGTACGGACATGCACGCCGCCGTTGTGTTCACCGCACGCTCCGCCCGCACTCCGGTCCCGGACCCCCAAGTGGTCCCGCCCCCGCTCGCTCCGCATCCCTGCCCGCCCGGCTCCGTGCCCTCGCCCGCAGGGGCGGCGCGGTGAGCGGGCGCGGATCCGCGAGCGCACCGCTGCGCGCGCTCGCCCGCCTGCGCCGACCCCTGGGCGCTCTCTGCGCCGCGCTCGCGCTGACAGGCGCAGTGCTGCTGCTGCGGCCGCCGCCGGCACCCGCCACCGAGGTGCTCGTGGCCGCACGGCGGCTCGACGCGCTCTCCCCCTTGGCGCCCGGCGACCTCGCAGTGCGGGCCCTGCCGCCGGCGGCGGTGCCCGAGCACGCGCTGCGCCCGCACGACGACCCGCTCGGGCGCTCGCTCACCGGCCCCGTCACCCGCGGCGAGGTCCTCACCCGCGCGCGCATCGCCGGGCCTCCCGCACACGGGCGTGACCCGGGTCTGGTGGCGGCCCCGGTGCGGCCGACCGGCACGCTCCCCGACGGCCTGGTGCACCCGGGCAGCAGGGTCGACGTGCTGGCGGCCGCGGGCGGCGGCGCCGCGCCCCTCGGCGGCGAGGCGCCGCCCGCGCGGACCGTCGTCGAGGACCGCCCGGTGGTCGCCGTCGAGGAGGCCGGGGCTTCGGGCGCCGAGTCGGCCGGCCCGCTGCTCGTGCTGGCCGTGCGCCCGGCCGAGGCGCGCGCCCTCGCAGGGCACGCGGGCACATCGCACCTGTCGATCACCCTCCGAAGATGATCCATGTCAGCACCTTGTGCCTGTTCGCCCCGGGGCACCGCGCGGCCGCCCGAGACCGGCCACGCGACGGCCCGGACGTCCCTAGCGGGGGCGGGGTAGGGGCGGCTTCCGGCGTTCCTGCTGCGGAGAAGCCCGGTGGGCCCGGCGGCGGAGGTCGTGAACGGCGCGGTCGTCGCCGACCCGGCGGCCCCGTTCCCCGACGCTCGGCACACCGCTGACCGGCCTGTCCGGCGGCGTGCGGCCGTCCGCTGGACCGCGGTACCCGACGCCCGGTCGGTCAAGTCCGGCGAAGGCGGTGCCGAGCGCGGATTCGACGCGGGCAAGAGGACCACCGGCCGCAAGCGCCACCTGATCACCGACACGCTCGGGCCGGCCCTCGTGGTCGCGGTGACCTCCGCCTCGGAGGACCGTCCCGGCGGGCGCCGCGTGCTGGAGCGGCCGGCCGCGGCCTTCCCGTCCATCGGCCTGGTCCGGGCCGATGCCGGCTACGCCGACCGGGTCGGCAACCGGCCGCCGGCCTGGGCCTCGGAGAGGTTCCGGTCGGTCGTGGAGATCGTCCGCCGCAGCGACGACGCGACGGGGTTCCAGGTGCTGCCGCGCAGGCGGGTGGTCGAGCGGACCTTCGGCCGACCGGTGCGCAACCGGCGCCCGGCCCGCGATTACGAGCGTCCGACCGGCGATTCCGCGACCGTGGTCACGACCGCGACGATCCGGCTGATGGCCACACGGCCGGCTGGTCAGAGCGCACGCTGGAGCAGCCGCCCAGCCGACCCGACCGTGTGGTCACCCGGTTACCCGACCGTCTCTCAGCCGTGCTCGGCGTCGTACTCCCAGTGCCAGGGCTCGAAGGGGTTGGAGTACGCCCACTGCGGGTGGAACCAGTTCCACTTCGTGGAGTTGGCCTCCAGCCAGTTGAACTGCGCGCTCCCCTGGGACTGCACACCGCCGCACAGGTCGACGGCCAGTCCCCAGCCGTGGTTGCTGGTGCCGGGTACCGCGGCCATGCCGGGCGGCTTGGTGGCGTAGAGGCGCTGCTGGTTGGACAGGTCGCGATAGGAGCTGGTCAGGCACATGCCCTCGCCGAACCGCTCGGTGTAGGCCTGGTTCATCTTCAGAAAGTCGATCGCGGCGTCGGCCCGCAGGAACTCGCCGTCCGTGTGCAGCTTGCACAGGCTGTTCTGCGGCAGCAGCCCGTTGGGGTAGCCGTCGGCGTTGTCGGCGATCGAGGGGTCGCACTCGGCGCCGGCGAAGTAGGCCTCGGGGTCGAGTCCGCGGTCCTTGAGCTCCTTGGTCAGCTCCTGCGTGCTGTCCTTGGACTCGGCCCGCAGGCCGTCCAGCTTCTCCTCAAGCTCGACGCGCTTGAGCTGGGTGTCGGTCTGCAGATCCTGGGCCTGGGCGGCCAGGTCCGACTGCTCTTCGCGCAGGTCGCTCGCCTTGTCCAGCATGGCCTGGCGGTCGTCGGCGAGCTTGAGCACGTGCGACTCGACTTGCAGGTCCTGCTGCAGCTTGCCGGAGGTCAGGATGCCCAGGACACCGGCGTTGGGCTGCATGTAGAGCGTGCTGCCCAGCTGGGCCAGCGGTTCGCGCATGTCGGCCAGGCGCAGCTCGGTCTGCTGGAGGTCGTGCAGCGTGGAGACCAGCTTGTCCTGGGCGTCGTTCAGCTCGTCTTCCTGCTTGGTGTACTCGTCGGTGGCCTTCTCCAACTCGTCCTTGGCCTCGTCCGCCTTCTTCTTCAGCTTGTCGAGCTTGGAATCAGCGGAAGCGGGAGAGCTAACGGGTGAGAAGGCGACTTCAGCACCAGGCACCAGGAAGAGTGCGATGATGAGGGCGACGATCACCGAAAGCCCCCCGTGCCTGCGCGCGCGTGCGAGCAGTGCCAGTGAGGAGCGGGAGGACCCGATTCGCTGAACGCGGGCCGATGGCCGCGTCGAATCGAGGTTGAACGGCACGAGGAGGTCCTCCGGTTGCGAGTAATCGGTGGTGCACGTGGCCGCATCGCAAGTTACTACATGTCCACTATTGGACGGACCGAGATGGATTCTCCGGCGGACACGGGGGGAGTCTGAGGGTCCGACACCGCGCATCTGCGTCGATGTCGTTGCGAAACGGCAGGTCACCGGTGGTTCATTCCGCGTCCCAGGCTACGGCCGTTACAGCACCGCAACCTCCGTTGAGCGCCTCACAGGCCAAATGTGACCAAGACCACAGACTTGCCGTGACAACCTGACCGCCTGCAAGGGTAGGTAGTGGGACCGCCGTTCAGCCGCCCACCGGCCCCCCATCCTCCGCTAGGCTGGTCCCCGGTTCCGGCCTCATAGCTCAGGGGACAGAGCACCACTCTCCTAAAGTGGGTGTCGGAGGTTCGAATCCTCCTGGGGCCACCACGCTTCACCTGCATCTACTTCGCCCGGGGAGCTTCCGGGTGGGGCCGGGGTTGCGATTTGGGTTGCAGCCCGCGGCGCCCCGCAGGCCTGATGACACGTACCCCGTACCGCCCTCTGGCGGTGAACCCGTGCTACGGCCTCCGCGACGCCGGCGTTCGACGGCGGCGCGCCGATGGCGGGCGCGTACGGCTCAGGCGGAGGCTTCCAAGCCATGGCGGCAGCGCTCCCCCGCGTCCGACGGAGTACGGCACCACCGTGCGCAGCCGGCGTGACCGGCCACGGCGGCGGCGACGAGGAAGCCGCGGACCCGTTGTCCGCGCCACCGCGTCCCTCAGCAGGGCATCACAGGGCATCCCTCAGCAGCGCGGACCTCACTGATGGGCGCAACCATTGACCGTGGTCGATAATGGGGGTATGACCGCTCCGATCTCGTCTCCCTCGCTGCCGACGCTCGCCGCCGCGGACGCCGAGACCTATGCCGCCTGGTTCGCCTGCCTGGCCGAGCCCGCGCGGGTCCGCCTCCTGCACACCATCGCCTCCGCGCCCGACGCCGCGACGGTCGGCGGGCTCGCCGAGGCCTTGGGCCTGCGCCAGCCCACCGTGTCCCACCACCTGCGCAAACTCGCCGACGTCGGGTTCGTCACGCTCACCAAGTCGGGCACCTCCACCCGCGTGCTGATCAACCCGGCCTGCTGCACCGGCCTGCCGCACGCCGCCGACGCCGTGATGGGACTGCTCGACTCCCGGCCGTGCTGCCCCACCGACCTGCCCTCCGACGTGACCGTGCGCGCCATGCGGCGCGGCGACCTCGACGCGGTGCGCCGCATCTACGCCGAAGGCATCGCCACCGGCGACGCCACCTTCGAGACGGAGGTCCCGCCCGCCGGCGAGCTCGACGCCAGGTGGCTGGCCGACCACCGATGGGTCGCCGTACTCGACGGCGCGGACGAGCCCGTCGGCTGGGCCGCGGCGGCGCCCGTGTCCGACCGCGCGGTCTACGCGGGCGTGGCCGAGACCTCGGTCTACGTCGCCGAGTCCGCCCGCGGCCGCAGCGTTGGCAAGGCCCTGATCCACAGGCAGGTCACCGCCGCCGACGCCGGCGGCCTGTGGACCCTGCAGACCGCGATATTTCCCGAGAACAAGGCCAGCCTCGCCCTGCACCGCAGCGCGGGCTTCCGCACGCTGGGCGTGCGCGAGCGCATCGGCAGGCACCACGGCGTCTGGCGAGACACCGTCATGCTCGAACGCCGCCGCGACGAGCACGGCTGCGCGCCGAGCGACGAGCGGGAGCGGTGACCCCGGCCGGGCCCGTTCCGCCGAGCGGACCCGGGCGCGGGAGCGCCCCGTCGGCGGTTGCTCCCGATCACTCTCAGGGAGAGCCGGGTGGCGCTCCGTCGCCCGGGCCCTATCCTTTCGGCCATGGCACACCCTCCCCGACCTCCGCGATCGTCCCATCCCGACCGTCACCGGCAAGGGCACGACGAGTGGCCGCCGGCCGACGATCCGGCCGTGACCCACCTGCGCCCCGAGGCGACCGCGAACGACTACGCGCGCCGGATGCTGCCCTGGACACCCGCCTTCATCGCGGTCTTCGCGGTGGTGCCGCCGATGGGCACGGCGCTGTTCTCCCCCTTCGCCGGTTCGGGGCCGATCGCCGTCGTACCGGCGGTGCTGCTGGGGCTCGCGGTGGACGCAGGTCTCGCCGCCGTACTCGCGTCCAAGGTCCGCCGCATGTTCACCCGGACCACGGTCGCGGCCTCGCCCACCGGAGTGGAGCTGCGCGACCGGATGGGCTTCGTGGTCCGCCTGCGGTGGGCCGACATCACCGGCGTGGGCACGGTGGAGGACGATCGCGGCCCCAGCATCCGCGACGTCAGTCCCGACGCCGGCCGCACGCTCGTCGCGAAGGCGCCCGCCGTCCGCACCCAGGGGATCATCGGCTGGGGCCACCGCTGGCTGCCGCACTCGACACCCGCCCACCTGCGCAACCACCTGGCGCAGCAGCCCCGCGACGCCGCAGGCCGCGAACCGGTCGCCGTGTCGTTCTCCGCCGCCGGCCCCGCGAACTCGGCCAACCCGCTGCTGGCCCAGCTCCGGCACTACCGGCCCGACCTCGTCGGCTGACGCGCCTGCGCGACCGGCGCACCCGCGCAGACGCCCCCGCCCCGCACGGGCGCCGGCGGCCCTCGTCCGGCTGAACCGGGCACCGGGCGGGGGCGGGGCCCGCCTCCCGCAGGCGGCGGCCCCGGCGCGAGGCCGGGGCCGCCCGGGGCGGGTCCGAACAGGTGGCGCGGACTACCTAGACTCGGCCCATGGACGACCGCACCCTGTACCTGGTGGTGACCGGAGCCTCTTCGCCGCGCGAGAGCGTGGCCGACCTCGTGCGGCAGGCGCGGGAGCGCGAATGGGCCGTCACCGTGATCTGCTCACCGATGGGCACCCGCTTCCACGACGTCCACGAGCTGGCCGGTATCAGCGGCGACCGGGTGCGGGTGGACTTCCGGCTCCCCGGCACCGGCGAGCGTCTGCTGCCGCCGGACGCCCTGCTGGCCTGCCCGCTCACCTTCAACTCGCTGAACAAGATCGCCTCCGGGTTCACCGACACCATGGCGGTCGCGGTCGCCTGCGAGATGCTCGGCCACGGCGTCCCCACGGTCTGCGTGCCCCACCTGAACGGGCCGCTGGCCCGCCACCCCGCCGCCGGCGCCAGTGTGCAGACGCTGCGCGGGATGGGCGCCCGCGTCCTCTTCGACCCCGATGCGCCTACCGAGGACCGGCTGCCGCAGTGGAAGGACGTGCTCGAGGCCGTGGACTCCGCCGCCGGCTGACCGCGCCCCTGCCTACCGGGCGCTGCGCTCCGCACCGCGGACGGTAGGGTGCCCTCTGCGCCGAGTCCGCGGCCGTGGAAAGCGGGTGCCCCCTTGTCTGTCGCCGTGGTGGTCGTCGTCGCGCTGGGCGCCGCATTCGCGCTCTTCGGCACGCTGTTCACCGTGCTGGGCCTGCGCGCGCGGCGCCGGCGGCAGCGCCGCGCCGAGCACGGCGTCCGCACGCGGGCGACGGTGACCGCGGTCGAACCGGCGATCCCCGAGACGCGCGGCGCGTTCGAGCAGCCGTTCGTGCTCGCCTACGCCGACCCCGCCGGGCGCGACTACGAGCACCGGTTCACCGGCGGCTTCGGCGGGATCGTCCCCGCCGAGGGGTGGCGCGTGGAGGTCCTGTTCGACCCGGAGGACCCCGCCAACGTCGAGATCACGGACAACCCCTACCTGCACGGTGTCGCGGGCGCCGAGAAGGCCGAGCGCTCCCCGCTGCGCCGTCGGCTGATCCGCGCCCTCGCGGCCGTGACGGCGGTCCTGCTGGCGTGGGGCCTCATCATGTTCGCCCTCGCCCCGACCCTGTACGGACCCTACGACCCCGCCTACACGCGGTACTTCCTCCTCGGGAGCGCCCTGGTGTTCTTCGCGGCGGCCGCGGCGATCGCGGGAGCCGGCGCCGACTTCCTCGCCACAGCGGTGGGCAGGCGCCGCGTCTCCACCACGGCCGAGGGCGTCATCACGCAGACGTGGACCGAGATCCGCCGCTCCAGCGACGACGACGGACCGTCGACGACCCGGGTGCACCCCTACGCGGTCCGGTTCACCCTGCCCGACGGCCGCCGGGTGCACCGGCGCGCGCCCGACACCCCCGGCTTCGACCGCAACCGCCCGGGACAGCGGGTCGAGATCACCTACCAGCCCGCCGACCCGACCGGCTTCACGGTGGGCGGACCGGGGCGCCTCCTGCTCGCCCCGGTGCTGACCCTGCTCTTCGGCCTGGTCTTCGCCGCCGTCGCGACCGTCCTGGTGGTCATCGCCGCCGTCACCTGAGCGGGGCGCGGCGTTTTCCACCGGTCCGCGCCCCGGCCCGCGTGGTCTTCTCGCTTGCGGTCCCACCAACCGGGTAGCGGGCGCCGGGACCGACCGCCTGCGCACCCGTCGCCGGGGGCCGGGCGCAAGTCGCAGCGGAAGGACGCGTGGAGGTTCTCATGATGAAACGCGTGACGACGGGGGACGTGGCCGCCCTGGCCATCCGCACCGGGCTGGGGGCGACGCTGTTCGCCCACGGCACGCAGAAGCTCTTCGGCTGGTTCGGCGGCGGCGGCCTGGACGCCGCAGCGAGCGGGTTCCACGGCATGGGCTACCGGCCGGGCCGCCCCATGGCGACGGTCGCCGGCCTGTGCGAGGCGGCGGGCGGCGCGGCGCTCGCGTTCGGACTGGGCACTCCGGCGGGCGGCGCGGCGGCGGCCGGGGCCATGGGCGTGGCGGCCGAGACGCACGCACCCAACGGCTTCTTCAACACCGAGGGCGGGCTGGAGTACCCGGCGCTGATCGCGCTGAGCGCGACGGCCCTGGTCGCCCAGGGCCCCGGGCGGCTGTCGCTGGACGAGGCGACAAGACACGTGTTCGACCGTCCGTGGATGCGCCTGGCGGCGCTGGCCGCGGTCCCGCCGGCGGTCGCGGCTGTCGTCGCCCGCAAGCACCGCAGCCTCGCGGAGGACGCCGCGGAGCCGGAGGGGTCCGGGAGCGCTTCCGGCTGACGCCCGGACCGAGCCGTACGAGCCCGCTGCGCGCCGCCGCCGATTCCTGCCCGACGCCCCCGGCGATCGCCGGAGCCCGGGCCTCGGCGGCCACCGCGACCGAGAGCGGCGCGCGCAGCGCGCGGCGGTGCGGCGTTGCGCCGGTTGCCCAGGCGGGGGCGGCGGTGCGGCGATCGGTTTCGCTCGGGGCGGCCCCTCGCCGCGGCTTCCGGGGGCGGCGGGTCCGGGTGGCCCCGGGCGGGCTCCCGGCCGCGCTTCGGCGCGGACGCCGAGTCCCGGCGGCGCCCGGCAACGGCGGGTTCCGCGCCCGAGTCGCCGCCGCGGCCGGCGGCGGGGCGCAGCCGCTCCGCGGTGCCGGAGGCGCCTTCAGCCCCCGCGCGCCTCGTCCCTGCCGCGGCAGGCCAGCGCGTCGGCGCGCTCGTTGCCGCTGTCCCCGCTGTGCCCGCGCACCCAGTTCCACCGGACCTCGTGCCGTTGGGCGGCGGCGTCCAGGCGCTGCCACAGGTCGGCGTTCTTCACCGGCTTCTTCCCGCTGGTCATCCAGCCCGAGCGCTTCCAGCCGCGGATCCAGGAGGTGATGCCGTTGCGCACGTAGGTGCTGTCGGTGTGCAGGCTCACCGCCAGCGGCCGCTTCAGCGCCTCGAGCGCCATGATGGCCGCCATGAGCTCCATGCGGTTGTTGGTCGTCCGGGTCTCACAGCCGTAGAGCTCCTTGGAGTGCTCTCCGTAGTGGAGCACCACGCCCCAACCGCCCGGCCCCGGGTTTCCGGCGCAGGCCCCGTCTGTGTAGATCAGCACCGACCGCTGCGCCGCGGCCTGCTCTCCGCTCGTTCCCACGCCGGGCAATCTACCGCGCCGGCCCGGCAGCGGGGACCGCGGCGCTCACCGGGGCGGCACGGCGCGTTCGCGGCCGGCGTACTTCCAGGTGGCGACGATCACGCAGGCCACCGTGACCAGCAGCGCCCAGGCCCCGAACTTGGCCGGGTGCACCAGGCGCCACACGTCGGCCTGGTGGGGGTACTCCCAGGCCCCCAGGAACGTCGCGATGTTCTCTGCCACCCACAGGAAGAAGCCGATCAGCACGAACGACAGCGCGAGCGGCATCCGGTAGCGCACCGCGCCCACGGTGAAGCGCACCATCACCCCCCAGGTGGCGGCGACCATGGCGGCGGCGAGCACCACGCGCACGTCGGGAAGCCAGTAGTGCGTCAGGAAGTTGGTGTAGATCGCGGCGGCGACCAGCGCCGTGGCGACCCGGCGGTAGCCGGCGAACTCCAGGTCCAGCCGCCGCCAGGCCTGGCAAACGTAGCTGCCCACGGCGGCGTAGAGGAACCCGCTGTACAGCGGCACACCGCCGATCTTGGTCAGCGCCTCCTCCGGGTAGCTCCACGACCCCATGTGCACCTTGACCAACTCGAACACCAGCCCCACGACGTGGAACCCGGCGACCGCGAGTGCCTCGGACCCGGTCTCCAGGCGGGTCGCCCAGAACACCGCGGTCAGCGCGATGCCGTAGAGCAGCAGTGCGTCGTAGCGGGCGATGGGCAGCGGCACGACCGACGAGAGCGCCAGTCCCGCGAACAGGCACACCGCGAACAGGCAGGAGAGCGCCTCCTGCCAGGCGAAGCGCAGCACCTGGGACGGCCGCAGCCAGTCGGCGCGGGTGGCGGGCCGGGCCGCCGCGCCGGCCACCTGCGCCTGTGGTCCTGTGTCCGCGACCATGGGGTTCCCCTCTTTCTCGCCGCCGCTCCGACCGGCGGCCCTGTGAGCCGGCAAGCATGCCAGACGGTGCTCCCGCACCGCAGCGGCACCCCCGCCGCCGCGGGATGCCGCCACCGTCGATTCGGCGCCGACACCGCCGATCCGGTGTTTCGGGCCCGAGGGTCGGCGGCCGATAGTCTGTCTTGATCACCGGCCCGCCGGGCCGATCCCGCATTCCGCATCCTGATTTCACAACGATGGGCGGTGGCTCACCTGTGGACGGCTGGCCCTCCCCCGCCGAGCGCCCGATCTTCGTCATCGGCTGCCCCCGGTCGGGCACGACCCTCCTGCAGCTGATGCTGCACGCGCACCCGCGCCTCGCGATCCCGCCGGAGACCCGGTTCATGCTGGACGTCTACCGCCGCCGCGCCGAGTTCGGCGACCTGAAGGACGGCGCGAACCGCCGCAGGCTCGCCGAGGCGGTCACGGGCCCGCGCAACACCCGCTACCGCGACCTGAAGCTGGACCGCGACGAGACGGTGGCCGCCATCGTCGACGGCCCGCCGACCGTCGGATCGGCGCTGGGCGCCGTGCTGCGCCAGTACGCGCGCCGCTTCGGCAAGGAGCGCTGGGGCGACAAGCGGCCGGGCTACTACCAGGCGGTCGACGAGCTGCGGCGGATGTTCCCGCACGCGCAGTTCGTCCACCTGATCCGCGACGGGCGCGACTGCGTCGGCTCGCTCAAGCAGATGCCCTGGTACAAGCAGACCAGCTACCACGCGATCTCCACGTGGGCCGAGGCGATCGACTACGGCCGCACCGCCGTCCGCCGCCTGGGGCCCGACACCTTCCACCAGCTGCGCTACGAGGACCTCGTCGCCGACCCGGCGCGCGAGCTGTCGGCGCTGTGCGACTTCCTCGGCGAGGAGTTCGACCCCGCGATGTGCGAGCCGCGCCGCGTGGCCAAGAGCGCGGTGCCCAAGTTCAAGACCTGGCACAGCAACACCAGCCGCGACGTCAACGCCTCCAGCTCCGGATCCTGGCAGGACCGGCTGGACCCGTGGGAGGCGGCGCTGGCCGAGGCCGTTCTCGGCAGGCGGCTGCGCGAGAACGGCTACGAGCTGTCGGGGGCTCCCCGGCCCTCGGCGGGCGACCTCGCGCGCTACGCGCGGGTGAGCACGAAGCGGCGGCTCGCCCGCCGCAAGCGCCTCTGGCTCGACCGGGCGCGGCGGCTGCGCGAGGCCGACTCCGACGTCGCCATCGTCACCGCCGAGTCCGGCTCCGCCGCCTCCAGCGAGCACACCGCCGAGTCCGACGGCTGAGGGTCCGCGCGGGCGGGCGGGTGTCGGCGTCGGTCCGTATCCTGCTGCCATGAGCGAACCCGCGGTGCTCGGCCGCCGCAGCCTGAACCGGGCCACGCTGGAGCGCCAGCTCCTGCTGCGCCGCTCGGCGATGCCGCCCGAACAGGCCCTCTCGCACCTGGTGGGCCTCCAGGCACAGACCCCCCACACCTGGTACACGGGCCTGTGGGCGCGCTTGGCCGACTACGCGCCCGAGCCCACCTCCGAGCTGCTGGGCTCGGGGGCGATCGTGCGGATACCGGTCATGCGCTCCACGATCCACCTGCTGACCGCCGACGACGCGGTGCGCCTGCGCCCGCTGATGGAGCCCGTCCACGAGCGGATGTTCCGATCGGCCTTCGGGCGCAGGGTCGCCGGCCTCGATGCGGCCGAGGTGGAGAAGGCGGCCCGCGCGGTGCTGCAGGAGGGTCCGCTGACCTTCAGCGAGCTCGGCGCCCGGCTGGCCGCGCACGGCCGCTCCGCGGGCTGGGGCGAGCGCGATCCGCAGGCACTCGCGCAGTGGGGCCGGACACTCGTACCGCTCGTGCAGGTACCCCCGCGCGGGCAGTGGGGCCGCAGCGGGCAGGCGGCGCATGCGCCCGCCGAGGCCTGGCTGGGCCGTCCGCTTCCCGAGCCCTTCAGCCTTGAGCACCTGGTCCTGCGCTACCTCGCGGCGTTCGGCCCCGCCTCGGTGCTCGACGTTCAGAAGTGGTGCGGGCTGACCCGCCTGGGCGAGGTCGTCGACGAGCTGCGCCCGCGGTTGAGGGTGTTCCGCTCCGAGGACGGGCGGGAGCTGTTCGACCTGCCGGACGCGCCGCGGCCCGACGCCGAAACCCCCGCACCGGTGCGCTTCCTCTACGACTTCGACAACCTGCGCTGGTCCTACGCCGACTTGGACCGCCTCGTCACCGTGGACCTGCGCGAACACGGCTTCACCGCCGCGAACGGCCTCGATCCCGGCCTGGTCCTGCTCGACGGGTTCGCCGCCGGCGGCTGGCGCATCAACGTGCGGCGGCGCACCGCGGTCCTGCACGTGCGGCCGTTCCGGCGCCTCAGCGGCGCCGACGAGGCCGCGGTGCGGGCGGAGGCCGAGGCGCTGCTGGAGTTCTACGCGCCCGCGGCGGCCGAGCGCGCGGTCGAGTTGGGGCCGCCGACCGGATGACCCGGATTCGGGTGCTCGGTGCGGTCAGTTGCCGCCGGGGAAGCTGCCGGTATGCACGAGCTCGTCGGCGAGCACGCTCAGCTTCACGTTGAGGTTCTGCGACGCCTTGGCCAGCAGGCTGAACGCCTGGCGGTCGGTGACCTTGTAGCGCTCCACCAGGATGCCGGTGGCCTCGCCGATGCGCTGGCGGGTGCGGATGGCGCGCTGGAGGTTGTGCTGGGTCTGCACGTTGGCCAGCGCCACCGCGGCGTGGGCGGCGAGGATCTGCCCGATCTCATAGGCGTCGACGCCGAAGACCCGGGGCTGGGAGGAGTAGAGGTTCAGGCCGCCGAGGATGTCGTCGTGGGTGAACAGCTGGAACGAGCACATGCTCTCGACACCCAGCGGTGCCGCCTCGGCGGTGAACTTGGGCCAGCGGGTCTCTTCGGCGACGGACTCGACGGCGAACACCTCGCGCACCCAGATCGCCTCGATGCACGGGCCCTCGCCGGTGCGGTACTGGATCGCGTCGACCTGCTCGACGACGGGGTCGGTCGCGCCGTAGGTGCTGATGTTCTTCCGCTTCTCCACCACGGAGACGCCGGCGAACTCGCAGCCGTCGACCTCGGAGACCGCCAGGGCGGTGATCTCCTCCAGGGTCGACTGCACCGTCTCGTGCTGGAGCAGGTCCCGCGCGAACTCGGCGAAGGCCCTCGCGACGTCCTGGCCCTCCCAGCCGGGGGCGGCCGCGGCCGCTGCCGCGGCGACCGTTTCGGCTTCCACCGAATCGGCCGCGGCCCCGTCGACGGCGTCGGCCGCGGCCTCCTCGACGGCGTCGGCTGCGGCCCCCTCGATGGGGTCGGCCGCGACGCTCTCAGCGCCGTCCGGATCGATCATGCTTGCCACCTGTCCTCCCATCCCCCGTCGCCGCCGAGCGGACGCTCCTGCCGCGGTGCCCGCCGGGCGGTGCCGGCCGATCCATCCCCCGGCGTCTCCCTCCGGCACTGCCCAGCGCGATCCGAGGCAATGCGGCGCAGGGGTCGCGTCCGGTCGCGTGTGTTCGCGGACTGCAGCGCCATGGCGGCGGGCGGGTCGGCGAAGCCGCCGGGTGCCGGAGCACTCCGGCCACCGAGCGGTGGGCGGCACCGCTGTCTGCGGGCCTGTCCGTTCCTGTCTACCGTGTCGCCGACCCGGAAGAAAGGGTAACGGGGTGGTTACATCATTCTTACCTCAGTGGCAGGCCCTCGACTCGACAGCACGATGAGGCGGGCCGTGTTCGCGGTCTAGACCAGCAGGCGCACCGCTGCGGCGACGGTGCTGGTTGGACGCCGGAACCGGAATTGCGACCGGACGAGACCGGTCGGCGCCGAGTGGGCGGAAATCGGCGCGCGCAGGCGGCCAATTCGGTGAAATCACCTGGTGCGTCCGCGCCTTGACGGGCTGTGGCACTGCATTTAGCGTCAGGACCACTCGGTGGACATGAATTCTCCGAGGGGCCGGGTCGGCGGCCTCCGGAATTCACGGACGGCGCCGTTCGCCACCGAGTGCGGAAATTCCGCACGTCGTGGAATGCGCGCCTGCGCAGCCGAGGGGGACCGGCTCTTCCCGCGGCGGCGGCGCCCGTTCCCGCGGTCACCGGTACCCCCGGCCGGGCGCCGGACCGCGCGGAGGACCGCATCGGGTCCTCTCGCCCCGACTACCCCGCTACGGCGGCGCCCCGCCCGATCCGATGCACGGCCGCCAAGCCGGCCGCAACGGGGCGGCGCCTCCCGACACGAAGGACTTCCATGAACCTGAAGAAGGCCAGCTTCTCGACCGCGGCCGTCGCGGCCGCCACCCCGCTGCTGTTCGCGCTGCTGCCCGCGGGCGTCGCCAGCGCGCACGGCTACGTCTCCTCGCCGCCCAGCCGCCAGGCCCAGTGCGCGGCGGGGACCGTCGACTGCGGCCAGATCAAGTGGGAGCCGCAGAGCGTCGAGGGCCCCAAGGGCCTGACCAGCTGCAGCGGCGGCAACGGCCGATTCGCCGAGCTCGACGACGACAGCAAGGGGTGGGAGGTCACGCCGGTCGGCAACAGCCTCGACTTCACCTGGTCGCTGACCGCCCAGCACTCCACCGCGACGTGGCAGTACTTCATCGGCGACGACATGGTGGCCTCCTTCAACGACGGCGGAGCCCAGCCGCCGGCCACCGTCACCCACCACGTGGACCTGAGCGGCTACAGCGGCCAGCAGAAGATCCTGGCCGTGTGGAACGTCGCCGACACCGCCAACGCGTTCTACTCCTGCGTCGACGTCAACGTCGGCGCCGCCTGACCGGAACCGCCGCAGCGACGCGGCCCGCCCGGCGGACCCACGGTCCGCGGGCGGGCCGCCCGCGGCCGGGTAAATAAATCCCCGGCGGCGAATTCCCCGCGCCGGACTCCCGGTTCGCCCCCGTCCTGGAAATCACGCGACGATTCCGCTCCGCAGTCCGGATTCCGAAGGGCGAACAGCTCCCCCTGTCGGCATTCCCAATCCATTCGCGACCGGCATTCCACGCCCCTGACCGGGAGATTCGCGACTCACATTCCAGTACTTCCGTCCAACCGTTCCCGCAGCAGATCGGCGTGCCCGTTGTGCCGGGCGTATTCGGCGATCATGTGCACCAGGACGGCGCGCAGGGAGACGGGGGTCCCGGTACGCCTGCGGATCCCGGTGCGCTTCAGTGGCGCCGCCGCGACGATCCGGCGGGAGGCGTCGACCTCGTCCCGCCACTCGGCCAGCGCATCGGCCGGGTCGCCGCCGGTGCCGTGGAAGTCGAGGTCGGGATCGTCGTCGCTGTAGTGAAGCAGCGGGACGTCCTCGCCGGCGAACTGGATGCGGAACCACCAGCGCTCGACGCCCGCCAGATGGCGCAGCAGCCCGTGCAGCGACAGCTCCGACGGCGGCACGGCGCGTTCGGACATCCGCTCGGGACCCAGACCCGCGCACTTGAGCTCCAGGGTGCGGCGGTGCCAGTCGAGGAACGCCGTGAGCGTCTCGCGCTCGCCGCCCGTTCCGAGGGGCTCGGTACGCGGGTCGCCGGCCAGGCGCGGCGCGTAGGACTGGGGGTCGTCGGCCACTGCGGACTCCTCACACTCGGCTCCGCCGCGCGGCTGCGGCGACGGAGGTCGAGGGAGAGCCTGGCACGCTCCGGTGACGGGCGCAGGGCGGCGGCGGCCGCGCCGCCGGGAAGCGCGTCCGGGTCGGGCGCAGCGGGGCCGCACCCGGCCCGGACGCGGGTCCGCGGGTCCGCGGGTCCGCGGGTCCGCGGGTCCGCGGGTCAGCAGACGTTGCGGCCGCTGTTGACGAATGTGTTGTTTCGGACAGTGATGTCTTCGCCGCAGGGGTTCTCGTTGATCGCAGAGTCGGTGACCGTGAGGTTCTGCAGCGTGATGTCGCGCGAGACGGGGAACTCGCCGCGGGAGGCGATGCGGATGTCGCCCGGCCCGGAGACCGACCCCGACTCGGCGGCGATCGTGACGTTGTAGCAGTTCTCCAGCAGCATCGCGTTGCTGCCGGTGCCGGCGATGTCGACCCGGTCGACCACGGCGCCGCCGCTCTCGGACACGCAGAACAGGCCGCGTCCGCCGCCGCGGGCGATGACCTCCTCCACGTGGATGTTCGTCGGGTAGGAGTCGCCGATGCGGCCGTTGCGGTTGGCCATGCGGAAGGCCGCGTATCCGGTGCCGGTGCCGGTGCCCTCGCCGTCGACGGTGCCGACCTCGGCGTTGGTGGTGTCGTTGAGCAGCAGCCCGGAGTAGGCGGTGTCGCGGGCGACGACGGTGCCGATGTCGAGCCCGTCGACTCCGTAGGTCTCGACACCGTGGTTGTCGGTGCCCGAGACGTAGACGTCGTCGATGGTGACGTTGCGGGTGGGCTCGCTGCGGTCGCCGTGGTTGTCGATGCGGATACCGAGCCCGCCGGAGAGCCGCAGGTCGATCCGGCCGAGGTGGATGTTCTCGCCGTTGCGGACGAAGATCCCGAAGTAGGGGGCGCCGGTGACGCTGAGGTGCGGGACCGCGACGTCGTGGACGCCGCGGGCGCGCACGACCGCGTTGTCGCCCCTCGGGGCGCCGGTCACGTCGATGGTGCCGCAGACCTCCAGGGAGGTGTGGCTGGGCAGGTCCAGGGACTCGCCGGCGCCCATCGAGCCGGAGCCGCGCACGACGACGCTCTCCGTCGAGTTCCGGCCGGACGTCAGGCTGCCGACGGCGGCGCGCATCGCCTCCAGCATGTCGCCGCCGGTGTAAACCGTTTCATCGCCGTTGCGGGAGGTCCAGGTGCCGCCGCTGAGGACCGCCTCGGCTTCGTGGGAGCCGTCGCCGCAGGCGGCCTGGGCCGCCGGGGAGTCCGCGGCGGCGGTCCGGGCTTCGGCGCCCGCCGGCTGTCCGTCGTGCGCCTGCGCGGCGCCCGCGAGCGCGAGAACGCAGGCGGCGCCCGCGCCTCCGGCGATCAGGGCGGGGCTGCGGCTGCCGGCGGCTGCGCCGGATCGTGCGCTGGGGAGTCCCATCGTTCACTCCTGTCACTGGGGGAAATGAGAAGCAGTGCCACTGCGGGACCGTTTGGTAAGCGCTTACCGGTGTCGTGAGTATGGCAACGGACACACAGGGTGGCAACCCGTCTTCGCGCAGTCGCCGAGGCCCGCGCGGGGCGACCTGCGGCGAAGGAGAGAAAACGATTCAGGCGAACCGGAGGGCCGGGCACCGCGGGTCCGCGGGAGCCCGCCCGGGGGTTCCCGGCGGGCTCCCGCGGAGAGGGGAGGGGCGGAGCGGGCCCCGGGACAGCGGGGCCGGGCCGGGGACGGTCAGCGCACGAGGACCGGCGTGCCGTTGGTGACGTGGCCGTCGGCCCACAGCCAGTCCATGGCGGGCAGGCTCACCCGCACGCAACCGTGGGAGGCCGGGTAGGGCGGCACCGAGGAGTAGCCGTGCACGGCGATGCCGCCGTTGAAGTACGCGGGTCGGTACAGCGATCCGAGCGGGCCGTCGTCCCAGCCGTCGACGCGGCGGAAGACCCCGTACTCGCCGGCGGGCGTCACCGCGACCTTGGTCTGCCCCTGAGAGGTGTAGGTCTCGCCCGATCCCGTGGAGGTGTTCAGCACGTGCCGCACCTCGCCGTCGCGGACGACCAGCAGCAGCTGGCGGTCCAGGTCGACTTCGAGGACCTCGCCCGAGGTGCTGTCCGCCTCGGGAACCGGGCCCTCGGCGAGCGCCGCCCGGGTGTCAGGGCCCACCACGCCGTCGCGGGCGATCCCCGCCGCCTTCTGGACGGCGAAGACCGCCTGGCTGGTGCGGACGTCGTACTCGCCGTCGACCGGCCCCAGCCAGTAGCCCAGCTCCTTCAGCCGCTGCTCGACCTCGCGCACCGCTGGTCCGGAGTCGCCCAGGCTGAGCAGCGGCTCCCCGGCCTGCTGGGACTCGGCCGCCGGAGGCGCCGTGGAGGGGACCGCCGCATGCGCCGTCGCGCTCCACCCGCCCGCGGCCACGGCCGCGAAGGCCAGGCAGGCCGCGATTCTTGTGCAGTGGACACGGATGCCCGACTTGTGTGCGTCCATGGGCGCCTTTTACCCGCCCCCGACCCTGCCATGACGCTGAGAACACCTCTCGGCGCTCAGGGCGCCCGGGGCCGGCGACGCCCGTGCCGGCCCGCGCGCGGCTTTCCTCGTGCTCAACCGCGTACCGCGGTCGCAAACCCGGTTTCCGCGGCCGGATCAGGCCACGCGGCGCGCTCACCGGGCGGGGGCGCCGTCGGCTACTCCGGCGGGAAGGCGGCGAAGTAGCCCGCCGCCATGTCCTCGTCGCCGTGGCCGGACTCCGCGGCGCGGAGCAGCCGGTTCTCCGACGCGGCGGCGAGGTCCGCGCGCAGGCCCGCGTTCTCGGCCGCTTCGCGGACCAGTCGGGCGTCCTTGGCCGCGTTGGCGACCGAGAAGCTGGGCGTGTAGTCGCCGGCGAGCACGGCCTCGGCCTTGGCGTGCAGGTAGCCGTTGTCCAGCGGGCCGCCCGAGACCAGGTCGAGGAAGGCGCGCGGGTCCACTCCCAGTCCCTCGGCGAGTGCGACCGCCTCTCCCGTGGCCGAGTTCAGCGCCAGTACCCAACTGTTGACGACCAGCTTCAACCGGCTCGCGTGGCCGACCCGGCCCGCCTCCACGGTGCGCGAACCGACGGCGTCGAACACGGGCGCGGCGCGGCGGCGCGCCCGCTCCGGGCCCGCGGCCAGGACCGTGAGCGCCCCCTGCTCGGCGGGTGCGCGGGTGCCCAGCACCGGTGCGTCGAGGAACTCCAGCTCCAGCTTCGCGGCCTGCGCGGCCAGGCGGTCGGTGGCCGCCGTGCCGACGGTCGTGGTCTGCGCCCAGACCGCGCCCCGGGGCGGCGCGAGACCCGACATCACGGACTCGACCGCGTCGCCGTCGGTGAGCATCGTGACGATCACGTCGGCGTCGGCGACGGCTTCGTCCGGACTGCCGGCGACGGTGCAGCCGTGCTCCGCCAGCGGCCGGGCCTTGGCTGCGGTGCGGTTCCACACCCGCACCGCCAGACCCGCGGCCGCGATGTTGCGCGCCATGGGCGCGCCCATGATCCCGGTGCCCAGCACGGCGACGCGGGGATTCTCGGTCGGGGGTGTCGAAGACTCGGTTGCGTCCATGGGAGCGTGCTACCCGCGCGCGGGCCCGGCATCCCGCGAGGACGGGCCCCGGCACACGCGCACGGACCGCACGGCTCGCACGGCCGGACCTGGCCCCCCGGTCCGGCGCCGAGGCGATCCGTCCGCGTGCCGGTCCCGCCGCCCGGGCGGAGACGGGTATCGGACCGGCGCGGACGGACCTGTGGAACACCGGACCGCGGACCCCGACTTCATCCGGTTCCGGTTCGGCGTGAACCGCACTAACGAGAAGCCGGATCATCGAGGCACGGCCGGGCGGAAGTGGGCGCCGCACGCGCGGACCGCCGACGCCCTCTCACTCTGTGTTACAAGAAGGACGACCAGCCGATCCCTGATCCCGCCCGAGTCGCCCGGAGGAGTCCCCCGCCCATGGACCGAGGACGCACCGGAACCGGCCGCACGCGGTTGTGCGCGTGGGCGCTGGCCGCCTTCGCGGCCGAGTACACGCTCTGCGGCGGGACCGCCCACGCCGCGGGGCCGCCGGCGGACGGTTCCGTCCCCGACGACCCCCCGGCCCCTCCCGCTGCCGAGTCGCCGCAGGGCCGGACGGGCGGCGGGGAGCCTCCCGTCTCGGACACCCCCGCGGAGGCGCCGGCCGCGCCCGAACCGCAGGGGCCGCCGGAGCCGCTCGGCGCACCGCACCGCCCCGGACCGCCGGATGCGCCCGGCGCCCCGCAGCCTCCCGCGCCCGCTCCGGTTGCCCCCTCCGGGCCGTGGGGGCGGCCGGTGGTGCCCGAGTGCCCCGACATGCCGGGGCCGCCGTACTGGACGGACTGGCCGGGCCCGGTGGACTGCGCGGAGGAGCCTCCGCCGCCGGAGCCCACCGTGCCTCCCGCGCTGCCCGAGCCGTCCGGCGCCGCGCCGTCGCCTGCTCCGCCGGGGCCCGCCGATCCGCGGGTCCCGCCCGAAGCGCGGCGGTCCCCCGAGCCCGGCGGCGACCCGGGCTCCGAGCCGGCGGACGCCCGGCCGACGGACGCCGCTCCCCCGGAGCCCGCTTCGGAGCCCGCACCGGCGGCCGCGCGCTCGGCCGCCGCCCGGCCGCCGCGCTCGGCCGCGCCGCCTGACCTCGCTGAGCCGTCGCCCCCTCAGCCGCACCGTTCCGAGGAGGCCCTTCCGGTGGGGGCGCCGCTGTTCGAGTCGGGGGAGGGCAGCGGGCCCGGTGGGTTCGAACCGATGCACATCATGGTCTTCGCCGTGCTGATCGCCGTGACGGGCGCCGTGGGTTCCTCCGCCCGCCGCTGACCCCGGGCCCGGGGAAAGCGCGCGCGGTAGCTCAAGCCCCCGCCGACGCCGCGTCAACACGGCCGAACTCCACCAGGGTGTCCTCGAAGGCCCCCGAGTCGGTCGCCAGCACGCCCGAGTAGGGGTTGTCCAGCAGGAGCAGCAGCACGAGGGTCGCTCCCACGAACCCCAGGTTCACCAGGGCCCAGAAGAGCCGGGACCGCGACCGCCGGACCTGCATGCAGAAGGGCAGTACCGCCACCACCAGGCCGCTCACGGCGGCGGCCAGGGTCACGAAGCGGGGGATGGTGTCGGCGGCGGAGTCGGCCCGCTTCACGCGTGCCTCGACGAGCTCGGTGACGTTCTGCCGGGCATGCATGTTCTGCAGGGCCGCGGCGGGCTCGTCGCCCGGAACCTCGTCGACGCTGACGCGCAGCCGGTCCAGCGCGTCCGAGGCGCTCTCGGACAGCTCGCGGCGCTCCCGCATCGCCGGCCAGTCCTCGCGGACGACCGCGCGGACGTAGCCGCGCACGTCGGCGCGCACCCGGGCGCCGTGCTCATCGGGGAACGCGGCGGTGTTCCAGTACAGCGCGGTGGCGTAGCCGGCCTCCTCGACGGCGTCCTCCGCCGCGCCGTGGTTGTTCTCCCAGCCGATGACCAGGCCCATCGCCAGGGCGATGAGGTAGAGGGACAGCACGCACGGCGCGATGAGGGTGCCGATGGGCCCGTCGGAGTCGTCGCGGGAGACGGCGAACTTCCGCGCCACCACGATCCCCGCGATCAGGAGCAGGGCGAGGACGGCGAAGACCACGATGAGGCTGACGGTCATGGTTCTCCTACGAGGGCTGCCGGGGGTCGGGAAGGGCGGCGCGCGGCCGGGGGCGGCGCGGCTCGCTCGCGATTGTCCACGTCGGGCCGGATGCCGGCGGAACGGCGGAACCGCGCGCCCCCTTCCGCGATCCGCGATCCGGACACCGTCCGGCCCTCGTTTTCCGCGCGCTCGAACGGCGGTACCTTGCGGAACACGATCGGAGTTTCGGTTCGCGGGCACATGCGGACGCGCGGCCGCCCGCTCCACCCGCTGGCAGGCCCTGCTCGTCCCGGAGTCCGGCGGACGCGACCTGGCCACCAGGTCCGCCCCGCATACGCCGCCGATCCCCGCATCTCCGTTCACAGCCGACCAGTCGCCGCGATTCACCGCATTTCGCGGCCATGACACGGACGCGGACTCAACGGAGAACCGGTCGGCGCGCAAGGGCGGCGGCTCCCGCCCGCGAACCACGCGCGCTGTTCGCCCGATTCCGCCCTTCCGGCACCGCGGCCGCCGACGGAGACGCACGGCGGTCCCCCTCCGCCCACCACGGCCGGGCCGGGGCGTCCGGGCCGGCGCACCGGCGGGCAGCACCCCCATTGCACGCCACGTGTGATGCGCGTAACATCCGCTTGGTCGAAGCGGTTCGACTCAAGGAGGCAGGCGTGCGCATATCCGACGTCGCCCGGCATGCCGGGGTGTCGCCCAGCACCGTCTCCTACGTGCTCAGCGGCAAGCGGTCGATCTCCCCGGCCACCCGCCGGAGGGTGCTGGAGAGCATCGACGTCCTCGGCTACCAGCCGCACGCCGGCGCCCGCGCCCTGGCCAGCAACCGCTCGAACGTGATCGCCCTGGTGGTTCCGCTGCGCCCGGGCATCCACGTGCCGGTGGCCATGCAGTTCGCGGTCTCGGTGGTCACCAGCGCCCGCGACCGCGAGCACGACGTCCTGCTGCTCACCCAGGCCGAGGGCGAGAGCGGGCTGCGCCGCGTCGCCGGAACGTCGATGGTCGACGGCATCATCGTCATGGACGTCGAGGTCGACGACGCCCGCATCCCCACCCTGCGCTCGCTGTCCCACCCTTCCGTACTCATCGGTGTTCCCGCCGACACCGAGGGCCTGACCTGCGTCGACCTCGACTTCGAAGCCGCCGGGCGCGCGTGTGTGGCACACCTCGCCGCGCTGGGCCACCGCGAGATCGCGCTGGTCGGCCAGCCCCCCTCGGTCTACGAGCGCCGCACCGGCTTCGCCGAGCGCACGGTCGCCGGCTTCCGGGCCGAGGCGCACGAGCGCGGCGTCGAGACCACCGTGGTGCCCTGCGACGCCGCACCGGCCGCGGTGGCCGCCTCCGTCACCGGGCTGCTGGACGAGCGCCCCGGTGTCACGGGACTCGTCGTGCACAACGAGCCGGCCGTGGCGCCGCTGCTCGACGCCGTGCGCGGCCTGGGCCGCGAGGTCCCCGCCGACCTGTCCGTCGTGGCCATCGCGCCCGACGACATCGCGACCGAGACCTCGCCGCCGCTGACCTCGGTGAGCCTGCCCGCCGAAGAGGTGGGCGGGCGCGCCGTCTCCCTGCTCATGGACAAGCTCGACGACTTCGGGCCCCCGGAAGTGACGCTGCTTCCGCCGCGCCTCGTGCCGCGGGCGAGCGCCGCCGCTCGACCCGCCCTGCCCTGAACCTTCCCCTACCCCGTTCCTCCCTCGCACCAGGCCTTCCGTCCCCGTCCCCACCGGCCGTCGGCCGCCCGTGCGCGGCCGCACCGTCCCCGTTCTCGTTCCCGTCCGTCAGCGCAATCGAAGCGCTTCGACACGCGCAAGGAGCGCCCCATGCCATCAGCACCGACCGGCCGCCGCCCGCACCTCCTGCGCGGCTCCTGCGCCGTGGCCGCCGCCGGCCTGCTCACCCTGACCTCGGCCTGCGCTGGCGGAGGAGGCGAAGAGGAGGTCACCTCGCTCACCGCAATGGACTACAACCTCGCCGAACCGCAGAACGGCACCACCCAGAAGATGCTCGACGAGTGCGGCCGGCAGGCCGGGGTCGAGATCAAGCGCGACGCCCAGCCCCGCGACCAGCTCATGCCGCGGCTGCTGCAGAGCGCCTCGCAGCAGAAGCTGCCCGACCTGATGCTCCTGGACAATCCCAACCTCCCCCAGATGGCGGCCACGGGCGCGCTGCTGCCGCTCGACGAGGCGGGTTTCGACACCGACGGCTACTACCCCAGCGTGCTGGAGGTCGGCACGCACGAGGACACCCTCTACGGCATCGCCCCCGGCGTGAACGGACTCGCGCTGTTCACCAACACCGCCATGCTCGACGAGGCCGGCGTCGAGCCGCCGCGGACCTGGAAGGAGCTGCGCGACACCGCCGGCGAGCTCACCCGGGGCGAGACCAAGGGCCTCGCGTTCTCGGCCATCGGGCACGAGGAGGGCACCTGGACCTTCGAGCCGTTCCTGTGGAGCAACGGGGCGACACTCACCGAACTGGACTCGCCTGAGGCGGTCGAGGCGCTGGAGCTGTGGTCGGACCTGGTCGAGGAGGGCTCGGTCTCGCAGTCGGCGGTCAACTGGTCGCAAGCCGACGTCAACGACCAGTTCCTCGGCGAGCGCGCCGCCATGATGATCAACGGCTCCTGGCAGCTCCCGGTGCTCGACGAGGAGGGCGCCGAGTACGACGTCGTCCCGCTGCCCGTGCCCGAGGCGGGCGCGGCCCCCGCCACTCCCATGGGCGGCGAGGTCTGGGCCGTCGCGCGCAACGGCGGTGAGCGCGAGAAGAAGTCCATCGAGGTGCTGCAGTGCCTGCTCAGCGACGAGAACATGCGCGAGTGGGCCGAGCTGAACGCCTATGTGCCCGCCAAGGAGGAGGCGGCCCGCCAGCTCGCCGAGGACGACCCGCAGATGGCGCCGTTCGTGGAGTCGGTGCCCACCGCCCGCTCGCGCACCGCCCGGCTGGGCGAGGACTACCCCGATGTCTCCGCCGCCATCGCCGACGCCGTGCAGGAGGCGCTGGCCGGATCGGGCTCGGCCGAGGACGCGCTGGCCAAGGCGCAGAAGTCGGTCCCGGAGTCCTGATGCTCGCCCGGGTCGGCTTCCTCGCGCCCATCGTCTGCTACCTGGCCGTCTTCTTCGGCTACCCGCTGGCCGCCAACTTCACCATGGCGCTGCGGGAGTACTCCGCCGCGTCGTTCTACACCGGCGAGGCCCCGTTCGTCGGCCTCGCGAACTACGCGGCGGTGCTGAGCGACCCGGTCTTCGGCACGGCGATGGCCAACACCGCCGTGTTCACCGCCGCCTCGCTGGCGTTCCAGTTCGGCATCGGGCTGGCGCTGGCGGTGTTCTTCCAGCGGCACTTCCCGTTGAACGGGGTCCTGCGCTCGCTGCTGCTGATCCCGTGGCTGCTGCCGCTGGTCGTCTCGGGAACGGTGTGGCGCTGGATCTTCGACCAGGAGTACGGGGTTCTGAACCAGACCCTGCTGGGCCTGGGGGTGATCGACTCCGCGGTGCCCTGGCTGTCGAGCACGGCGATGGCGCTGCCGTCGGTGACGGTCGCCAACATCTGGGTCGGCATCCCGTTCAACATGGTCATCCTCTACGGCGGGCTGCAGGGCATCCCCACTCAGCTGTACGAGGCGGCGGCCCTGGACGGCGCTGGGCCGTGGCAGCGCTTCCGGCACGTCACCTGGCCGCTGCTGCGCCCGGTGAGCGCGGTGGTGCTGATGCTCGGGCTCGTCTACACGCTGAAGGTCTTCGACGTGATCATGGTCCTCACCCAGGGCGGTCCGGCCAACGCCACCCAGACCCTGACGACCTGGTCCTACTCGCTGTCCTTCGGCGAGCTGGACTTCGGCCTCGGCGCGGCCGTGGGCAACCTGCTGATCCTCATCGCGCTGGTGTTCGCCGTGTTCTACCTGCGCGGGCTGCGCACGAGCGGAGCGGCGCCGGGGACGAAGGGAGGGAGGTAGCCGTGGCCGTACACAGGAGGGTGCGCACCGCCTTCACCACCGTCGCGGCGCTGGTGATCGTCGGGGTGCTGCTGTTCCCGCTGTACTGGATGGTCAACGCCTCGTTCCAGCCGGCCACCGGCCTGCTGGAGACCCCGCCGCGCTGGTTCCCGGTCGGCGGGACGCTGGACGGCTACCGCCAGGCCGTCGAGAGCCAGGGGCGCCCGCTGCTGAACAGCATGATCGTGGCGGCGGGCACCGTGGCGCTGACCCTGGCGCTGTCGGTGCCGGCGGCCTACGCGCTGAGCCGGTTCCGCGTGCGCGGGGCCGGCGTGCTGCTGTTCGCGCTGCTGCTGGTGCAGATGGTGCCCGGCATCGTGATGGCCAACTCGCTGTACGCGGTGATGAACCAGACCGGTCTGCTGAGCACCTACGCGGCGCTGATCCTGGCCGACTCGACGGTCGCGGTTCCCTTCGCCGTGCTGATCCTGCGGGCGTTCATGGCCACCATCCCCGCCGAGCTGGGCGAGGCGGCCATGGTCGACGGCGCCGGGCACGGGCGCGTGCTGTGGTCGGTGGTGCTGCCCGTGAGCCGCAACGCGATGATCACCGCGGCCCTGTTCGCGTTCCTGTTCGCCTGGGCGGACTTCCTGTTCGCGGTGACGCTGAACGCCGACGACTCCGTCATGCCGGTGACGGTCGGCATCTACCGCTTCATCGGCGCCCACACCGCCGACTGGAACGGGGTCATGGCGACCGGCGTGATCGCCTCGGTGCCCGCTGCGGTCCTGCTCGTCGTCGCCCAGCGCTACGTCGCCGCCGGGGTCACCGGCGGCGCCCTCAAGGACTGACAACCGCCCGCTGTGCCGCGCCGGCAGCCCGCTCCTGCGGCACCGGCGCGGCACAGCCCGACCCGCGACCCCGAATCGGCCCATCCACCGCCGCCCCGCCGCGGGAGCCGGGGCGACTCCCGCCGGACGCGACCGCGCCGGCTGAGCAGGAAGGACTACGCGTGCTGCACGAGATCGACGGCGGCATCGAATGGCACGGCGGCCACCAGGTCGTGCGCGTCGAACCCTGGGGCGCCGACAGCGTCCGGGTGCGGGCCGGGCTCCACCGGCTGCGCTGGGACATCCCCGGCGCCCTGGGCGAGCGCCCCGGCACCGACGCCAAGACCGGCATCGAGGGCGGCACCGCCCGGCTGGCCAACGGCGAGATCACCGCCGAGGTCGGCGACGACGGGATGCTGCGGTTCCTGCGCACCTCGTCGCAGGCCGAGCTGCTCGCCGAGCAGCGGGCGCACTTCTGGTGGCCGGGGCCGCGCGCCTACACCTCCACCGGCAACGGCTACTACCGCATCGAGCAGCGCTTCGCCGCCTACGAGGGCGAGCGGGTCTTCGGGCTCGGCCAGCACACCCACGGCCTGTTCGACCAGAAGGGCGCGGTCGTCGACCTCGTGCAGCGCAACGCCGAGGTGTCCATCCCGTTCCTGGTCTCATCGCGCGGCTACGGGCTGCTGTGGAACAGCCCCGCGGTGGGCCGGGTCGAACTGGCGGGCAACGGCACCCGCTGGGTCTCCGACAGCGCCCGCCAGATCGACTACTGGGTCACCGCCGGACCCGACCCGGCGTCGGTCATGGCCAACTACGCCGACGCGACCGGGCACGCGCCGATGCTGCCGGAGTGGGCGTCGGGGTTCTGGCAGTGCCGGCTGCGCTACCGGACCCAGGACGAGCTGATGGAGGTGGCGCGCGAGCACCGAAGGCGCGGGCTACCGCTGGCGGTGATCGTCGCCGACTTCTTCCACTGGACCCATCTGGGCGACTGGCGGTTCGACCCGCTGGAGTGGCCCGACCCCGCGGGCATGGTCCGCGAGCTGCGGGAGATGGGCACCGAGCTGATGGTGTCGGTGTGGCCCTCGGTCAGCCCCCTGTCGGAGAACTTCGCCGAGATGCAGCGTCGCGGGCTCCTGGTCGCCACCGAGCAGGGGCCGCCGGTGCACGCCGACTGGGCCGACAAGGGCGTCGAGGGCAAGGTGCAGGTCTCGTTCTACGACGCCACCAACCCCGAGGCGCGCGCGTTCGTCTGGGACAAGGTGCGGCGCAACTACCTCGACCTGGGGGTGCGGGTCTGGTGGCTGGACGGGTGCGAACCCGAGATCAAGCCCGGCCACCAGCACAATCTGCACTACAGCGCCGGGCCGGGCGACGAGGTCGCCAACATCTATCCGGCCGAGCACGCGCGCGGGTTCTACGAGGGGATGCGCGCGGCCGGGGAGGCCGAAGTGGTGACGCTGTGCCGCTCGGCGTGGGCGGGCAGCCAGCGCTACGGGGCCGCGCTGTGGTCGGGCGACATCCCCGCGACGTTCGCGTCGCTGCGCACGCAGATCCGCGCGGGGCTGAACGTGGCGATGTCGGGCATCCCGTGGTGGACCACCGACATCGGCGGGTTCCACGGCGGCGACCAGGACTCGCCGGAGTACCGGGAACTGCTGGTGCGCTGGTTCCAGTACGGGGTGTTCTGCCCGCTGCTGCGACTGCACGGGTTCCGCGAGCCCTTCGTCGACCGCCTGCATCCGCAGATGACGGGCGGCCCGAACGAGGTGTGGTCCTACGGCGAGGAGGTCTACGAGCGCCTGCGCGACCTGCTGTTCCTGCGCGAGCGGCTGCGGCCCTACGTCATGGAGCGGATGCGCGCCGCCCACGAGACCGGCATGCCGCCGATGCGCCCGCTGTTCGTGGACTTCCCAGCCGACGAGCGCGCCTGGGACGTCGGCGACGCGTTCATGTTCGGCCCCGACCTGCTGGTGGCGCCGGTGGCCGAGTACGGGGCGCGCGAACGCGAGGTGTACCTGCCGGAGGGCACGCGCTGGCGCGACCCCTACAGCGGTGACGTGCTCCCCGGGGGCGCCGTGGCGCGCCTGCCCGCTCCACTGGAGCGCGCGCCGGTGCTGGTGCGCGAGGGCGCCTCGGTGCCCGTGGCCGGCTGACCCCTGATCCCGCGGCCGACCGCTTCGGCGGTGGGCCGAACGGGGCGCGCGGCCGCCGACCTCCTCCGGCGGCCGCGCGCACGACACTCGGGCCGACCGAGCGCGGACCGCGCGCCGGACGCCTACCGCGCCGCGCACGACCCGCCCGGATCCGCCCGGACCCGCAGGACCCGAGAAGAACGGCGCACCGAACGACGCCGGAACCACCACGACCGGAACCACGACGAAGCGAGGTAGCACGGTGAAACCGAGCATCCCCCCGCCGCCCCCGACCTCAGCTCCACCTCCCCCGCCCGCGTCGGCCGCGGCACGCGCGGCCGCGACCGTGCGCGGCGCGCTCCGCCGCACGGCCGCGGCGGCTTTGGCGGCCGTCCTCGCGGCGGGCGCGGCCGCGTCCCCCGCCTCGGCCGACGACCTGCCCTTCCGCGATCCCGACCTGCCCGTCGACGAGCGGGTCGCCGACCTGCTCGGGCGGCTGACCCGCGACGAGAAGATCGCGATGCTGCACCAGTACCAGCCGGCCGTCCCGCGGCTGGACATCGCCGAGTTCCGCACCGGCACCGAGGCGCTGCACGGCGTCGCGTGGCTGGGCGAGGCCACCGTGTTCCCGCAGTCGGTGGGTCTGGGCGCCACGTGGGACACCGACCTGGTGAAACGCGTCGGCGACGCGACCGGCACCGAGATGCGCGGGTTCCACGCCCAGGACCCCGCGGCGCACGGGCTCAACGTGTGGGCGCCGGTGGCCGACCCCCTGCGCGATCCCCGCTGGGGGCGAAACGAGGAGGGCTACTCCGAGGACCCCGCCCTCGTCGGCGCGATGGCCACCGCCTACACCGGCGGGCTGCGCGGCGGCGACGACTTCTACCTGAAGACGGCGCCGACGCTGAAGCACTTCGCCGGCTACAACATCGAGGAGAAGCGCGACCGCATATCGGTCACCGTCCCGCCGCGGGCGCTGCACGAATACGTGTACCCGGCGTTCCGCCCGGCCGTCGAGGCCGGCAACGCCACCGGCGTGATGGCCGCCTACAACATGATCAACGGCCGGCCCGCGCACGTATCGCCGCTGCTGGAGGACGTGCGCTCCTGGTCCGACACCCCGACCATGATCGTCAGCGACGCCTACGGCCCCTCCAACGTGGCCGGCAGCCAGGACTACTACGAGACCCACGCGCAGTCGCACGCGGCGATGCTGAAGGCGGGAATCGACAGCTACACCGACCAGGGCACCGACTCCTCGCTGACGGTCGACGCGGTGGGCTCGGCCCTGGAGCAGGGGCTGATCACCGAGGCCGACATCGACCGCGCGGTGGGCCGCAGCCTGTCGGTGCGGTTCCGGTTGGGCGAGTTCGACCCGGACGCGCGCAACCCCTATGACGACATCACCGCGGAGGTCATCGACTCCCCCGAGCACCGCGAGCTCACGCGCGAGGCGGCCACCGAGCAGATGACGCTGCTGAAGAACGACGGCGCGCTGCCGCTGGACCCCGAGCGCGACAAAGATGTGGCGGTGGTCGGGCCGCTGTCCGACACGCTGTACGAGGACTGGTACAGCGGCACGATGCCCTACGAGGTCACCCCGGCGGGCGGGATCGCCGACCGGCTCGGGGACGCCGGCTCGGTCGCCACCGCCGAGGGCGCCGACCGGGTCCGGCTGACCACGCCCGACGGGGACGCGGTGACGGCCTCCTCCGCCGACGGCGGCGGCGTGCTGCGCGTGGACGGCTCCGGAGGCGAGGAGGGCGCCGACGCCCAGGCGATCAGCGTGTTCGAGTGGGGCGAAGGAGTGGTGACCCTGCGCACCGAGGCCAACGGCAGGGTCGTGGGCCTGGGCGAGGGCAACCGGCTGTACAACGACCAGGAGCAGCCCAACGGGTGGTTCGTCCAGCAGCTGTTCCGCTTCGAGGAGGTCGGCGAGGGCCGGGTCGCGCTCAAGTACGACGGCTACGACGAGTGGAACCGGAAGTACGTGTCGATCGGCGAGGACGGCGCGCTCACCGTCGACGCGGACACCCCCGAGCAGGCCGCGCACTTCGAGCTGGAGACGCTGTCCAGCGGCACCGACGAGGCGGTGCGCACGGCCTCCGGCGCCGACGCCGCGGTGGTCGTGGTGGGCAACATGCCCTTCATCAACGCGCGCGAGACCGACGACCGCGAGGACATCGCCCTGCCGAAGGCGCAGCGGGAGCTGGTCCGCGCGGTCACCGAGGCCAACCCGAACACCGTCGTCGTGCTGGAGTCCAGCTACCCGCAGGCCGTGCCGTGGGCTCAGCGGAACGCGCCGGCGGTGCTGTGGACGTCCCACGCCGGGCAGGAGACCGGGAACGCGCTGGCGTCGGTCCTCTTCGGCGACGCCAACCCGGCGGGCCGGCTGCCCCAGACCTGGTACCGGTCGGTCGACGACCTGCCGGACATGAGCAACTACGACGTCATCGACTCGGGGCACACCTACCAGTACTTCCGGGGCGATCCGCTGTACGCGTTCGGGCACGGGCTCTCCTACACCGACTTCGAGTACGGCAAGCCCGACCTGGACCACCGGCGCGTCGGCGAGGACGGCACCGTGACGGTGCGGGTCCCGGTCACCAACACCGGCGACCGCGACGGAGACGAGGTGGTGCAGCTCTACACCAGCCAGAACCGCTCGCGGGTGGAGCAGCCGGTCAAGGAGCTGCGCGACTTCGAGCGGGTGCACGTCGAGGCGGGCGAGACGGTCACCGTCCGACTGGAGATCGACGCGGCCGACCTGGCGTTCTGGGACGTCACCAGCGGGTCGATGGTCGTGGAGCGGGCGAGCCACGACGTGCTGGTCGGCTCGTCGTCGGCGGACATCCGGCGCACGGCCCGCATCAAGGTCGACGGCGAGCGCATTCCGCCCCGCGACCTGACCGGCCGGATCCGCGCGGCCGACTTCGACGGCTACTCCGCCGGCGCCGAGCTGGTCGACGAGTCCAAGGCGAAGGGCACCGCCGTCGCGGGCTCCGCGGGCGACTGGATCTCCTTCGAGGATGCGGACCTGCGCCGCCTGGCGTCCTTCACCGCCCGGACCGCCCGGGCCCAGGAGGGCGCGGCGGGCGTCGAGGTCCGCCTGGGCTCCCCGGACGGCCGCCTGCTGGGCACCGCCGAGGTGCCCAGCACCGGCGACAAGTACACCTACACCGAGGTCGCAGCCGATCTGGAACGGGTCGGCGGCAAGCACCGCGACGTGTACCTGGTGTTCACCGCAGACTTGCGCCTGAGCACGTTCTCCCTGGACAAACCCTAGAGACCCCGCCACCCCACCCACGCCGGGCCCCTCAGCCAGGGGCCCGGCCGTCCAATACACGGACCGAACGGGTTCTTTTCGCACTCAGAGGGCTCACAGCCCCAACTCGAACTCCTGCTGGCCGAGCACACGGGGTTCGCCGACCCTGACGCCCTCGACATCCTCTCCCATGGGGAAATCACGCTTGTTCCATGAGAAAAAATGACTGCACCGGGTGAGCACAGCGGAAGCAAGATGCACCGCGTCGTTCGACCTCAAACCATACTCGTGCGATATTTCTATCGCCCTGTCCACCACAAATCGATCGACCGCGACGATCTGGATTCCGGAATGTGTAAACCAATCCTTTATCTGCGTCCTTGCGCGCAGCCGGTGCGCATTCCCGACCTCCGAAGAGCGAAGCCGTCCCGCGCACCCCACCTCCGCATATATAAGTGCGGACGCGATTATCTCATAATCGCCGCGCTGCCCCTTGTCAATTACAGCGAGACTGCTGTCAAAACGCTCCGGATTACTGTCCTTCTTGCCGAGTATGACATTCAAATAGACATCGGCGTCGATGTAGATCCGGCCGCTATTCTTCTTCACGGCGCCCCCGAATCCACTCTGTGGGATCTTCGCCGCCCGTCCACCAGGGGGCTATACCCGCTATGTCGCGGATTGACATCAGAGGACGGTCTTCGAGCACTTCCAGCCGTTCGATCTGGAAGGACAGGATCTGACCGGCAGCGGTTTTTCGAACAAGCCCCCATACTGCAACGCGGCGCTTTATGTTCTCCACGACTGCCGGAAGCATACTGTCCGCGAAGGTGGCTCGAACCGACCGGTTCTGTTCCGTGTCGAAGATACTTACTTCGCGCTTGCTGCCCCGGACATCAATCCGGTCGATCTCCCCTTGGACCGCAGCGAATTCGAGATGCCGGGCAGTCAGCAACTGACGGGCGTGCCGCGCCAGGTCCAGGGTGACGGTTGCGGGGCCGGCACCAGGATCGCTGTCCTTGGAAACGAGCTCGAATCTAATGGTGTTTCCCTGTTCCACTTCTTTCGCCATCCGCAGGAGACCGCGGAGCACGTCCAATGTGAACGCGGGTGGTATACGCGCGGAATGATCCAATTCGCGCACACCATTCACGAAGAGCTCGCCGGCGAGGTCGGCACTCTGATTCTCGCCGATCGGCGCGGCGACCACGATGGCACTTCCGCTCCGGAGTTCGGTGATTCCCCACCGCGCAGCCGTACGGGCCCCACCCGACGCGCGCTCGACCTGCTGCACTAGATCGATCGCAGTCCCCGCGCTGTCGAAGAAGACAGCCGCGTCGACTGGGCCGTCGTCCCGGCTGAGAACGATCTCAAGAGCGCTCACGATCTCCTCCCCTCTGCGCGCCATCATGCCCGAGCCGTCGGATCCTGTCAGCGCAACCGGTCGGTCCAGGTCGACCTGCCGAATTCGGACGATCCTGATCCCGCACTCCACGACGTCTGCGAGCCGGTTCCGCGAGTGCCGGCACCGGTAGGGAGCTCAGCGGCGCCTTCGCCACGGTGCTGCGCGTGCGCGGCGGCCGGATCGTGCACCGCCGCGAGTACGAGAGCAGCCCCGCGACGGCGGTCGCGTGATGGGGCGGGTGAGGGGGCGGAGCGGGCGGGGCTTCCGGGGTCAGGGGTTGCGGACGTCGTAGTGCAAGAAGACCGTGCCGTTGGCGAAGCGGCGCTCGTCGCGCAGGATGAGGTCGAGGCGGACTCCGTCCGGGAGGGCGCGGTTGCCTCCGCCCACCACCGCGGGGACGAGGAACAGGTGGCACGTGTCGACCAGCCCCGCTCGAAACGCCTGGGCGGCCAGCGCGGGGCCCGAGATAGCGAGGTCGCTGCCGGACTCCGCCTTGAGCCGGCCGACGTCCTCGGGGTCGAAGCGCCGCTCGATCCGCGTCCTGGCGGTCACGGGCGCGTCGAGGGTGCTGGAGTAGACGACCTTGTCGGCGGCCTGCCAGATGCCCGCGAACTCGCGCATCTCCGGCGACTGCGCGGACAGGGAGGGATCGGTCTCCCAGCCCGTCATCATGTCGTACATGCGGCGGCCGTAGAGGTAGGTGCCGACCGGGCGCTCCAGGTCGTTCACGAACGCGTGCACCTCGGCGTCGGGCACCGCCCAGTCGAAGTTGCCCTCGGTGTCGGCGATGTAGCCGTCCAGGGACACGAGCATCGAGTAGATCAGATCGGCCACGGCGCCCTCCTCGGTCGGCCACCGCCGCGGGCGCGCGGCGGCGGTGCGGGGTTGTGCCGCGAGCCTACGGGGCGGTACCGACGAACGGGCTCAGACACGCGCCGACCGCGGTGCACCGGCGCCGCCGCCCGGCATCGACCGCCCCGCGCCGGCCCGGACCGGGGCGCGCAGGGCGCTCGCACGCCGCCGGCCGTGCCGGCGCCGCCGGCACGGCCCACCCCTGGTGCGCCCGCCGGTGCGGCGCGGCGCGGGGGCCCTGCCGGGGCGGGGGCCGGGTCCGCCTCCCGTCGCCACCCGAGAGCGGCGGACCCGGCCGCGTCCTCAGCCCAGCCGGTCGAGCAGGGCGTTGTACTGCTCCCACAGCTCGTCGGGCAGCTGGTCGCCGAAGGTCTTGAAGAACTCCGGGATCAGCGAGGCCTCCTCGCGCCAGGTCTCGGGGTCGACCGAGAGCAGGAACTCCAGCTCGGCGCGCGAGAGGTCCAGTCCGCTGGTGTCCAGGGACTCCGGCGTGGGGACGTTGCCGATCGGCGTGCGCCGCGCCTCGGCCGCGCCGTTGAGGCGCTCGACGATCCACTTCAGCACACGGCCGTTCTCGCCGAAGCCCGGCCAGACGATGCGCCCGGCGTCGTCCTTGCGGAACCAGTTGACGTAGAAGATCCGCGGCAGCTTCCGCGGGTCCGCGGTGCGCCCGACCTCCAGCCAGTGGCCGAAGTAGTCGCCCATGTTGTAGCCGCAGAACGGCAGCATGGCGAAGGGGTCGCGGCGCAGCTCGCCGACGGTGCCCTCGGCCGCGGCCGTCTTCTCCGAGGCGACGTTGGCGCCCAGGAAGACCCCGTGCCGCCAGTCGAACGACTCGTTGGCCAGCGGTACCGCGGTCGCCCGGCGCCCGCCGAAGAGGATCGCCGAGATCGGTACGCCGGCCGGGTCCTGCCATTCGGGCGCGATGGTCGGCGCCTGCCCGGCCGGAGTGGTGAAGCGGGCGTTGGGGTGCGCGGCGGGCTCGTCGGAGTCGGGCGTCCAGTCGCGGCCCTTCCAGTCCGTCAGGTGCGCGGGGGGCTCCTCGGTGAGCCCTTCCCACCACACGTCGCCGTCGTCGGTGAGCGCGACGTTGGTGAAGATGCTGTTGCCCCACAGCGCCTCGACCGCGTTGCGGTTGGTCGACACGCCGGTGCCGGGCGCGACGCCGAAGAACCCGGCCTCGGGGTTGATCGCCCGCAGCCGCCCCTCGTCGTCGAAGCGCATCCAGGCGATGTCGTCGCCCACGGTCTCGACCCGCCACCCGGGGATGGTCGGCGACAGCATCGCGAGGTTGGTCTTGCCGCACGCGCTGGGGAAGGCGGCCGCGATGTAGCGGGGCTCGCCCTGGGGCGGGGTGACCTTGAGGATGAGCATGTGCTCGGCGAGCCAGCCCTCGTCGCGCGCCATCACCGAGGCGATGCGCAGCGCGTAGCACTTCTTGCCGAGCAGCGCGTTGCCCCCGTACCCGGAGCCGAAGGACCAGATCTCACGGGTCTCGGGGAAGTGCGAGATGTACTTGGTGCTGTTGCACGGCCAGGGGACGTCCTGCTGCCCCGGCTCCAGCGGGGCGCCCACCGAGTGCACGGCTTTGACGAACGACCCGCGCTCCTCGATCAGGCGCAGCGCCTGCTCGCCCATGCGGGCCATGATGCGCATGGACACGACGACGTAGGGCGAGTCCGTGATCTCCACGCCCAGCTGGGAGATGTTGCCGCCCAGCGGCCCCATGCAGAACGGGACCACGTACATGGTGCGCCCGCGCATGCAGCCGTCGAAGACGTCGGCGAGGGTCGCCCGCATCTCGGCCGGGTCCACCCAGTTGTTGGTGGGTCCGGCGTCCTGCTCGCGCTCGGAGCAGATGAACGTGCGGTCCTCGACGCGCGCGACGTCGCCGGGATCCGACCGGCAGTAGAAGCTGTTCGGCCGCAGTCCGGGGTTGAGGCGGACGAACGTGCCCTGATCGACCAATAGACCGGTGAGGCGCTGCCACTCGGCCTCCGAGCCATCGCACCACACGACCTGGTCGGGCCGCGCCAGGTCCGCCACCTCGCGAACCCACTCGGTCAGTTCCTTGTGGCCCGTGGGGGCCACATCCGGGCCAGTCACTTGTTGCGACACAGCGGCTCCTTCGTCAGCGTCAGGTCCGCATCATCGTCGACACCCCGGCGATCAGGCCAGTTGGCCTAGACAGCAGGTTTAGACCAATGGTTCATTTTCTCGCGCTTCCCCCTCATCACCTCGGATCCGACCGCACGCGCCGACCCTTGCTGCGCGGCGGAGCGCCGCCTGTTGCGCCGCCCGGCCCCGGCGCAGCCGTGCGGGCGCACCGCCGCGCACCGGCGGCCGCCCGCGCGCGATCGAGCGGACGGCGCACCGCCGGGCGGAGTCCGGAGCGCGGCGACGTCTTCGCAGACCACGGCCGATACGCGCAACGCTCAGCACCCGGGGCCGCGCGGAGCGCAGCCGCCGGCCCCGTTTCGGGAAAGCGGTTGCTCCGCGTCCGGCCCGGCGCCCGCGCGCGGCGGCGCCGCCGCGGCTTCACCACACGGCATGATCCGCGTCACACCACTGGCGTAGCGCGGACCGTGCGGGCAAGGCCGCTAGTCGTCGCGCAGGCCGCCGGTGCCCTCCTCGGTGCCGTAGGGCAGCGCCTCGGCGCGGGTGCCGGACGGCGTCATGGCGAACCAGGTGCCGTCGGCGCCCTGGCCGTAGACGTCTCCCGGGTCGACGTCGCCGGAGAAGCGGTACAGCGGCCAGCCGGACAGGGTGAGCTGGGTCCCCCCGTCGCTGCGCTTCATCCGGCCGACCAGGCTCCGGGCGACGCCGTCGGTGGAGAGCCCGCCCCGGACCAGCGCGGGGGGCCACTGCTCGGCGCACTCGCCGCTGCAGGTGGAGGTGGGCGGCTCGGCGGTGTCGCCGGTGTAGGCGTAGAGCGTGTAGCCGTCGGAGTCGCTGACCACGGGCCCGGCCTCGGTGTCCTCGACGACACCGATCGTGGCACTGGTCTGGTCCGCGGCGTCGGCGCCCGGCAGGTCGGGGTCGTCGCCCAGGCCGCCGCCGGAGAGGCCGAGGCCGCAGCCGGAAGCCGCGAGCAGCGCGGCGGCGCCTCCGGCCAGGTACAGCGTCATCGCACTGGGAGTCCGCACGCCCACAACCCCTTCCGTCGCCGGCCGTCTCCGATGCTCCGCTCGAACGCGCCGCCGGGCGCGTCCCCGCGCCCGGCCGCGGACCGCGGAGGGCCTCGCCACCGAACGTATCGGCACGAACGCGTTCCGGAAGCGACTTCACCGAAGTATTACCGGAATTGACGGGGATTTCGGCGGAGCACGCGCCCGGCGCGCACGCGGCGGGTGGGCGGTGCACCGGAACGGCGGCCGCCTGCGCAGGGGTTCCCCGCAGGCGGCCGGGCCGCTACGCCTGCGCGTCCGCCAGGTACGGCCGCAGTTCGCGGCGCGCGATGGAGCGCAGGTGCACCTCGTCCGGGCCGTCCGCCAGCCGCAGCGTGCGGTTGGCGGCCCACAGCTGAGCAAGCGGGAAGTCGTCGGACACTCCCGCACCGCCGTGCACCTGGATCGCGTCGTCGAGCACCTGCTGGACCATCAGCGGCACCTCGGCCTTGATCGCCGAGACCTCCGTGCGCGCGCCCTTGTTGCCGACCGTGTCCATCAGCCAGGCGGTCTTGAGCACCAGGAGCCGGGCCTGCTCGATGCGCACCCGCGCCCGCGCGATCGACTCGCGCACCGTGCCCTGCTCGGCCAGCGGCCCGCCGAATGCCGTCCGCTCGGCGGCCCGGGCGCACATCAGCTCCAGGGCGCGTTCGGCGACGCCGATCGCGCGCATGCAGTGGTGGATGCGCCCCGGCCCCAGCCGCTCCTGCGCGATGCGGAACCCCTCGCCCTCGCCGAGCAGGATGTTGCTCTTGGGTACCCGGGCGCCGGTAAAGGAGACCTCGGCGTGTCCGCCCTTGGTCCCGTCGGTGTAGCCGAAGACGGGCAGCCCTCGGCCGACCTCGACGCCGGGGGTGTCCGCGGGCACGAGCACCATGCTCTGGCGCCGGTAGGGCGCGGCGCCCGGGTCGGTCACGCCCATGACGATCAGCAGCCGGCAGTCGGGGCTGAGGGCGCCGGAGGTCCACCACTTGCGCCCGTCGAGCACGTAGTCGCCGCCGTCGGCGGTGATGCTCAGCCGGATGTTCGAGGCGTCGGAGGAGGCCACGTCGGGCTCGGTCATGCAGAACGCCGAGCGGATCTCGGCTTCGAGGAGCGGCTCCAGCCACCGCCTGCGCTGCTCCTCGGTGCCGAACATGGCCAGGATCTCCATGTTGCCGGTGTCGGGGGCGGCGCAGTTGAGGGCGCTGGGCGCCAGGCCTGGCGAGCGTCCGGTCAGCTCGGCCAGCGGTGCGTACTGCAGGTTGGTCAGCCCGGCGCCGTAGTCCGACGCGGGCAGGAACAGGTTCCACAGCCCGCGCTTGCGCGCCTCGGCCTGCAGCTCCTTGACCACCGGCGGAGCCGACCACGGGTCGCTGCGCCGGGCGGCCTGCTCGGCGTAGACGGGTTCGGCGGGGATGACCCGCTCGTCCATGAACGCCCGCAGGCGCTCCAGGTGGGCGCGGGTGGTCTCGTCGTAGCCGAAGTCCATGCTCGCCTCTCTCACTCGCCGCGGGCGGCACCCGCGCGGATGGTGGCCCAGGCGCGGCGCATGCCCTCGAGCCAGCGGTCGCGGTCCGCGGCGCGCCGCTGTTCGTAGTCGGCCGCCTCGGGATGCGGGAGGACCAGGAACCGGCCGGCGTGCAGCGCCGCCACGACGGCCTCCCCGACGTCCTCCGGCTCGATGTAGGCACCGCCCAGCCGGGTGGCCGAGGTACCGCCGTCGCCGGCGGTCATAGCGGTGTTGACGCCCTGCGGGCACAGGCATGACACGGAGATCCCGTCGTCGGCGTGCCGGATCGCCAGCCACTCGGCGAGCGCGACGGCGCCGTGCTTGGTGGCCGTGTAGGGAGCGGAGTCGAGCTGGGTGAGCAGGCCGGCGGCCGATGCGGTCACCAGGAAGTGGCCGCGGCCGCGTTCGGCCATGCGGGGGAACAGCGCACGGGCGGCGTAGACGTGCGCCATGACGTGCACCCGCCAGGACAGCTCCCACGCGGCGTCGTCGCCGAGTCCCTCGCCGGCGGCGACCCCGGCGTTGGAGCACCACAGGTCGATCGGCCCGTGGTCCTCCTCGATGCGGGCGACGGCGGCGGCCGCGGCCGCCTCGTCGGCGACGTCGAACGCGACGCCGTCGGCGCGGTCTCCCAGCTCCTCGGCCGCCGCGGCGACGCGGTCCGCGTCGAGGTCGATGATCACCACCCGCGCCGCGCCCTGGTGCAGCAGCCGGCGGGCGATCGCCAGCCCGATGCCGCCGGCGGCTCCGGTGACGACCGCCGTCGTACCGGGGATCGAGAACGGTTCGGGCATGCGGGGGCTCCTTCGCTGACTGGGCGGCGCAGTGGCGGTGCCCGGGCCGGGGCCGGTGCCGCCGCGGGGCCGGCCGGGTGCCCGTCGGGCCTTCAGAACCCGCCCGGCCGCCCCGGGGCGGCGGGGCGGCGCCTCAAGGCGGGATCAGGGGGTGAACACGAGGCGGCCGACCGTGTCCCCGTCGGCGAGCCGCTGCACGCCGGCCGGCAGCTCGGCGGCGCCGAGGCGCTCGCTGACCAGCGGCTTGACCAGGCCGCGGCCGGCGAGCTCGGTGAGGCGCTCGTGGGCCTCCGGTACGGCTTCGGGCGCCCGTTGGCGGTACAGGCCCCAGTGCAGCCCGAGAATGGAGTAGTTCTTGATCAGCGCGTGGTTCAGCCCGGGCGAGGGGATCGTGCCGCTCGCGAAGCCGACGACCACGATGCGGCCCTCGAAGGCGATGCACTTGGTGGAGCGCTGGTAGGAGTCGCCGCCGACCGGGTCGAAGACGACGTCGGCGCCGCGGCCGCCGGTGTACTCCTTGACCGCGGCGACGAAGTCCTCGCTACGGCGGTCCACGACGACGTCGGCACCCAGCGCGGCCGCGGTCTCGGCCTTGCGGGGACCGCCGACGACCCCGACCACGCGCGCGCCGGCGGCCTTGGCGAGCTGTACCGCCGCGCTGCCGACCCCGCCGGCGGCGGCGTGCACGAGCACGGTCTCGCCTTCGCGCAGCCGCGCGCGGCGGTGCAGGGCGAACCACCCGGTCTGGTAGCCGATGAACAGGGAGGCCGCCTCGTCGTCGGTGAGGGCGGCGGGTGCCGGGAAGACCGCGTCGGCGCTCATCAGCGCGTAGTCGGCGAAGGCGCCGGCGGGCAGTTCGGCGCTGCCGACGACGCGGGCCCCCGCCTCGACGCCGCTGACCCCCTCGCCCGTCTCGGCGACGTCGCCGCACAGCTCGACGCCCGGGGTGAAGGGCAGCGGCGGCTTCACCTGGTACATGCCGCGGCACAGCAGCGCGTCGGGGAAGTTGACGGCGGCGGAGCGGACCCGCACCAGCACCTGCCCCGGGCCCGGACGCGGGTCCTCGACCTCCTCGACACGCAGGACGTCGATGGGCTCGCCGGTCTCGTGCACCCGCAACGCTTTCACTGGCCGCCTCCGCGGTCGTCGAATACCAACTGGTCGGTCTGTCCGAGTCAACCGTGGTGGGCGCCTCTCCGTCAAGTGCCGCACCGCGCCCGTCCGACGACCCGGCGGCGGTCGCGCACCCGGTTGGATGACGGCGCACCGCAGGTACTCCGCCTCGCCGGCACCGGCTCCGCCGAGGACGCCGAGCAGCACGTCCTGCGTCACGCCGACCACCGGGAGCGCCGCCATGCGCCGGGCGCCTTCCCGTTCTCCGAACAGGCGGTACCGCCCTCCGCGGGCGGACGGTCGTCGCCTGCGGCGGCCGCGCCGCCGTCGAGGCGATCACCGGACAGGCCCGCTTCGTACGCGCCGGAGTCGGCGCAGGCCGCGTCGCCGCGCTCGCCCCGGGACGCGCGCACCCGCCCTCGCGGAGCCGCTCGGCTCCGGCCGACCCGCGTCGGCCCGGCGGCGGCTCCGAGCACGCATGGACCGGTGCCGGCGGAGGCGCTCGCGCCCCGAAGGCGCGCTCGGGCGCACCGCCCGGAGCACCGGGCCGCCGGGGCCGGCCGGTGTCAGCGCACCACGGCCACCGGACCGTGCGCGCCGTGCAGGACCGACTGGCTGACGGAACCCAGCATCAGGCCGCGGAAACCGCCTCGGCCGCGCGAACCCACGACGACCAGGTCGGCGGGCGTGGCCTCCTCCAGGATCGCCACCACCGGATGGGCGCGCACCGTGCGCAGGTCCACCGACACGTCGGCGTACGCCTCGCGCAGTTCCGCCAGCTCGGCCTCGGCGGTGCGGCGGGCCGTGGCCTCCACGGCCTCGTCGTCGAAGGCCTCGGGCGGCACCGGCCCCATCGCGGAGACGAACGCCGCCATCGGCTGCCAGGCGCAGACCCCCACCAGCTCGGCCTCGTTCCACCGCGCCTGGGCGAAGGCGAACTCCACGGCCCGGCGGCTGGACTCCGATCCGTCCACGCCGACGACGACGCGGCCCTTGGCGCGGTGTGCGGCCTCGTGCTTCTTCGGCAGCACGATCACCGGTACCGGGGAGTGCGCGGCCAGCTCGATGCCCACCGACCCCACGAAGGCCGACGCCAGACCGCCGAGCCCGCGCGAGCCCACGACCACGGCGGAGGTGTCGGGCTGCTTGGCCTCGTCCAGGAGCGCGTCGGCGGCGCGCGCGGTGGGCATGCGGGTGCGCACCGACAGCTCGGGGAACAGCCGCAGAATCCAGTCGCGGGCGTAGTCCAGCAGCGCCTGGGCGTCGCGGAGGCGGTCGGAGGTCTCCTGCTCGCCGCCGCGCGGGACGATCTCGCGGAAGGCGCCCGCGGCGTCGGGCGGGCCCACCGCGGTGAGGATGGTCAGTCCGCGTCCGCGCTGCGCCGCCTGGTTGGCCGACCACTCCAGCGCGTAGCGGCTGGAATCGGAGCCGTCGACGCCGACGACCACCCAGAGCCGCTCCGATGTGCCGTCCATCTGGCGCTTCCTCTCTACCGGCGCGGTACCTGGGCCGGGGCGGGCGGACGAGACCGACCGGGGCCGGCCGCGCACGCTGCGCGCCGCCTACGCCCGGGTCCTGCCCCGCTGCGTTCGGGGCGACCGCGCCGGAACGCGGCGGTGTCCCGTCCTGCCGAGTACCCGCGAGACCCCGGGCCGACACGGGCCGAACCGCCGGCGGAGACACCAGCGGCCCCGCGGAGGGGGCCGCGGGGCCGCTGGTGAGTCGCCAGGGGATCAGGCGCGGTAGTGCAGGATGCCCCAGGCGAGGGAGCCGGACCGGCCGCCGTTGACCCAGTTGCGCAGTCCGGTCTTCATGTGCTCCAGGTACTCGTCGCTGATCTTGCCGCTCAGCTCCGACTCCCGGCTCTCGGTCTCCGCGAGCACGCGGCCGTAGTGGTTCGGCAGCTGCGGAGTGAGGTCGTCGAACTCGACCTTGGACAGGCCCAGCCGGGCGGCCTCGCGGTCGTAGAACCCGGGCGTGCCCATGGTGTCCAGATGGAGCCGCTTGAGGATGGGCTTGAGCTCACCGCGGTCGGCGTTGTCCGCGGCCATGGGGTCGGTGAAGACGAAGTGGCCTCCGGGGCGGATGACCCGGGCGACCTCCTCCATCACACGGATGCGGTCGCCGCTGTGCAGGAAGGCGTCCTGCGACCACACGACGTCGTACCCGTTGTCCTGGACGGGGATGTCCTCGAAGGAGCCGTCGACCACGTCGATGAGGTGGTCGAGGCCTTCTTCGCGGTTCTTCTCCCGGTTGCGCTCGTTCTCCACCTCGCTGAGGTTGAGGCAGGTCACGTGGCAGCCGTAGGTGCGGGCCAGGAAGCGGGCCGAACCGCCGTAGCCCGCGCCGATGTCGATCACCTTCGTGGCAGGGGTGACCTGGACCTTGCCGGCCATGCGCTCGACCGTGCGCACGCTGGCCGCACCGATGTCGTCCGTGTCGGACTCGTAGAGCCCGACGTGGATGTCGGTGCCGCCCCAGATCGTGTGGTAGAAGGTGTCGGCGTCGGTGGAGTTGTAGTACTCGCGGGCCGTCTGGACCGCGGAGGAGTACGAGCCGGTCAGCTCGTCCTCGGTGCGGTAGGACTTCTCCGCGATGTGGATGAAGAAGTCCGGCTCGTCGGCCTGGTAGGTCTCCTGGAAGTCGCCGTAGGTGTCGACGCGCTGGAAGCCCACCTCGCGCATCAGCCGCCGCACGTAGTTCTTCCGCAGGGGGAACATGTTCAGGTAGTACTGCGACTGGTCCGGGAACTGGTAGCGGAAGCGCGCCAGGCCCTCGTCGACGTGGTCGGGCTCGGCCGAGACCTCGTCGCCGCAGTAGTAGTAGGTGTGGCTGTTCCCGTACTGGCCGTCGAGCAGGGCGTCGTAGTTGCGCTGATCCAGGATGAGCACGCCGTCGTGCTTGAGCATCGCGTAGAACTCAGCCAGCGCCTTGCGGCGATCGCGCTCCGAGAACAGGTGGGTGAACGAGTTGCCCAGGCAGATGATGGCGTCGTAGCTGCCGTGCACGTCCCGGTTGAGGTAGCGCCAGTCGGCCTGGACGACGCGCAGGATGTGGCCGCCGTAGGTCTGTCCGTTGGCGAAGGCCTTGGCCAGCATCTCCGCACTGCCGTCGGCGCTGACGGTCTCGAACCCGTCCTCGATGAGGCGGACGGAGTGGAAGCCCGTGCCGGTGGCCACGTCGAGCACCTTCTCGACGCCGCGAGCCTTGAGCTGCTCGATGAAGAAGTTGCCCTCGCTGGCCCAGCGCTTCTTCCAGTCGATCAGCTCGTCCCACTTGTCGACGAACCCCGTCACGTACTCGTCTTTGTAGTGATCGGTGTCGCGAACGGCCAGCGGGTCGTCACCAAAATCTTGCTGATCCTGTCCCTTAATTGTTCGACTCCTCACACTCGAAAAACCCTCTCACCAGACACACACGACGCCGAGGGTCAAACTTCGCGCATATACATTGAAAGCCATGACCCCCACCATAGTTCAAGTGGCAAGAGGCATTTTTAGCTTGTCCGCCCAGGTCAGAGCCGAAAAATTCACCCCGGGTCATCATAGTGACACAGCGCCTCCGCCCACGTCAGAGGCCCTTCGGAGCACCTATTGAGCCCGCCGCGAACCGCACTACGCAACACATTGCGCAAGACGCACCGCGAATTCCCAAAGCGCGACCAGGAATCCGATGCGAATTCTCGATAGTCTATAATGCGTTCTCCCCGGCGCGAGTAAGCGCCGTTTCGGCGCCCGCCCGCGGCCCGCAAACGGCGCGGGCGCCGCGGTTCCACGCGCTTCGGAGGACGCCTTCCGCGCCGGGCCGACCGGTCGATGAGCTGGGCTCGGCGAACGCGGGCGCCGCCGCGGACACGCCTCGCACACCGCCCTCGGCACCGAGTCGGCGGGCGCCCCTGTGACCTGCGTCGCAGTGCCGGACACCGCGTCCGATGACCGGTCGAGCGGAGATTCCACGGTGATTCCGGACACACTCGGGCGCCGGCCGCGCCTCCGTACGGCGTACGGCCGCGCCCGGTCGGCGTGGCCGCGGTGCCGCCTCTCGCGCCCCTACCCCGACCGCCCCGTTGGCCGGCCCCGTGCGCGGCGCGGCCCCCGGCGCCGGATCGGCCGCGCCCGCGGGGCACCCGTGTTTTCGCCGGTCGGCGCCGGGTATGGGGCCAGCAACCGTGTTCGGGCCGTATCGGGGGGAAGCGGCATGAGCGAATATGGCAACGAACGGCGTGTGAACGCCGTCAGGTTGTGGTCCGGCGGTCTCGCCACCGCCGTCGTCGCGGCCCTGATCGTCCTCGTCGGCACGCTGCTTGTGCGAGGCGTGCTGGGCATCCCGATTCTGGCTCCCGAGGAGGCCGGCTACACCGGCGGCGCGGGCACGGCCGCCTACGCCGCCACGGCGGGCATCGCCGCACTGGTGGCCACCGCACTGCTGCACCTGCTGCTGATCAGCGCTCCGCGGGCCACGATCTTCTTCGGCTGGATCGTGGGCCTGGCCACGGTCGTCGCGGCGGTCAGCCCGTTCACCCAGAGCGCGACGCCGGCCAGCCAGCTCTCCACCGCCGTCATCAACACCGTCGTCGGCATCGCGATCGTCTCGCTGCTGACCAGCGTCGGCGCGACCGCGGTCCGCCGCACCCGGCGCGAGCCGGTCCAGCGCGACGTACCCGAAGGCGCGGAGTTCGACGACTCCGGCTACTCCAGCGGCTACCGCGACGCCCTGGGCGAGGCGCCCGCGCGCCGATCGGGAGGCCGGCACCGCGGCGGCGATCCGCACGCGCCCGACCAGACCACGCACCTCCCCCGCGACTGAGCGGCCCGCGGGGCGGCGGGCCGCCCGCGACGCGGTCCCGAGCCCGGTCCCTCCGGGGCCGGGCTCCGCCTCCGCCCGCTCCGGCGGGGCGCGCTCCGCGCCGGCCGGGCCCTTCTCCGCGCCGGCTCCCCGCATGACTCCTGCAGCCTTCGCGCGCGCGTGCGCGCGCGGGCCGAGCGCGAGCGTCACTGCCCCTCCGGCGCGCGGTCGCGGCGGATGTCGGCGAGCGTCCGGTCGAAGGCCTCGGCGTGGACGCCTCCGCGGCCGCACATCTCCACCGGGCCGACCGGCGGCACCGGGTCCGGCCGGGCGACCCGCGCGTCGCGCAGCACTCCCTCCACGGCCGCTTCCCACGCGGGCCGCAGCAGTGCGGGATCGGTCCCGATACCGGCCTCGGCGGCGCTGCGCGAGACCTCGTCGGAGAGGAACAGCTCGCCGGTGTACGGCCACGCCTCGCTCAGCGCCGCGTCGAGCCGGCGGCGGTCGTCGTCGCCCGAGCCCAGCCGCAGCGTCCAGCGGACGGCGTGGTCGCGATGGAAGGGGAGCTCGCGCACGGCGGTACGGGCGATGGCCGCCAGCGCGGAGTCCGCGGATGCGGTGAGCGCCGTGTAGAGCTCCAGCGCGTAGGCGGAGAACAGCAGCTGGCGCACGACGGCGTGGGCGAGGTCGGTATTGGGCAGCTCCAGCAGCCGCAGGTTGAGGAACTGGTCGGCGCCGCGGCCCAGGATGAGGTCGTCCTCGGTGCGCAGCACGCCGGTGAGCTGCTCCTCCATCCGTGCGGCGGAGCCCAGCAGCGAGCGGGCCAGCCTCAGCTGGCCGCGCGCGATACGGGCGGTTTCGGTCTCGCCGTCGTGGGCAGCCGGCCACAGCCCGCTGCCCTCGGTCTCGGCCAGCCGGTGGCCCGCGACGAGCGCGTCGTCGCCCAACCGCAGCACGTAGGCGTTGGCGGCGGTGTCGGCCGCGGCGCCTCTCTCGTTCATCGCATCCCCCCGCGGTGCACGTGCAATCGTCCCCTACCCCCTCTGCGCGGGTTCGGACACCTGCCGTCGCGGCGATGCGGTGCGGCGGGAGGATGCGGGACGAAACGGGTGCGGCGGCTGAGCCCGGTGGGGCGGCCGCGGAGCGTGCGGTGGACCGGAGGGCGGGTGTGGCCGATGTCGCCCTCTCCCCGGGCCCCGTCGATAACCGCAGGTAAGAGAAGTGTGAATACGGTTAGGGACACGCATGTGCGTCACTCACGTCACGAAAAGGCCACAGCCCTGTGGTATCGTCCCCGACGGATGCTTGATTCTAAGCATCTTAGGAATGAGGGGGAGCGGCGACCGCGCGACGCGAGCCGCCCATCGGGCCGAGCAGGCCAGAACCATCTGCCGCCGACCGCCTTCCGCCGACTATGCGCCCGCGGCGCCACGGCACGGCAGGCAGCTCAGATCCACATATGCCTGACACATCGATTGTCAGCATGGGGGTAACCGACTTTGAACAACCAGCCACGCCTGTGCGGCGCGTCGTCGAACGTGCTGACCGGCACGTTCGGTAAGAGCCCTCGCCCTGGTGGCGACGCCGCACCGGTCCCCAGGGCAACGGCATCGGCGCAACATCCCGGAGCGAACATGGCCGCGCTGAAGATCACCCGCCGCGATCGCGACGACGGCGTCGTCCTCGCGCTCAGCGGCGAAGTCGACATGGCCACCGAGGACCAGTTCCACCAGGCGGTGCGCGCGGCCGTCGACGCGCGGCCGCAGGAACGCCTCGTCCTCGACTTCAGCCGCCTGGCCTTCATCGACTCCAGCGGGCTGCGCGTGCTCATCCAGGCGCACAAGGCCGCCAAGGGCGCCGGGGGCAGCCTTGCGGTCGCCGCCGCGTCCGAGCGCATCGCACGCATTCTGCACGTGACGGCGATCGACACCCGCGTCGCCGTCTTCCCCACCGTCGAGGCCGCCCTGGCGGCCCCTCAGGAGAGCTCCAGCGCGAGCTAGCGCTCCCCCACCCAGCCCGAGAGAAAAGGCGCCCACGTCCAACGTGCGGCGCCTGCGTCGTGTCCGGCGCCCGCACGCGCGGCGGGCGCCGGCCCTCAGAACATCAGCAGCCAGACCCCGGTCGCCGTCACCGCGACGTTGACCACGCCGAAGAACGCCACCCACAGGACGCCCGGGGCCCCCGTCAGCCGGTGCAGCTGGTCGGCGTCGGACTCCGGTGAGGGCTGGCGGCGGCGCTGCGCCTGCAGCTCGATCACCGGCCGGATGCCCGCCAGCAGCAGGAACCAGGTGAAGAAGTAGGCGAAGGCCGCCTGCACCTCGGCCGGGGTGAACCAGGAGACCAGGAACACCACCGCGCCGGTGCCCACGACCGAGACCACGCCGTAGACGTTGCGGATCAGCAGCAGCATGGCCGCCAGCACCAGGACGCTCATCCACAGAAGCGCGGTGATCCGGTTGCTGACCAGCAGCAGGATGGCCAGCAGTCCCACGATCGAGGGGGTGATGTAGCCGGCCGCCACCGTCATGATCATGCCCGGACCGCGCGGCTTGCCCCGCGACACGGTGACACCCGAGGTGTCGGAGTGCAGCCGGATGCCGGTGAGCTGGCGGCCGCTGAGCAGGGCCACGACGGCGTGCCCGCCCTCGTGGGCGATGGTGACGACGTTGCGGGCCAGCCGCCAGGGGCCGCGGGTGACCACGACGACCAGGGCTGCGACGCCCGCCGCGACGACCAGCCAGGTGGGCGGCGGAGCCTGCACGGTGAACGCCTCCTGCCAGACGTCGCCGAACGTTGTCGCCTCCATTGGCCCGCTCCCCTCGGATCGCCGCTCAGGCGCAAACTGTAGGGCATGGCGCGGGGACGCCCGTCCGTGTGCGGAGGACGCCCCCTGCCGGTGGATGCGCGCGGACCGTACGCGGCCCGCTCCGGGCGTGCCGCCCGGGGCCGGTCACGGCCGGGGACCGATCAGTCCTCGGCTTCGATGTTGAAGGAGCCGGTGGTGGTGGAGACGGCGATGCGGGGAGCGCCGCCGGCGGCGGAGGTGTCGACGTCGACGTCCCGTTCGCCGGTCGTGGAGTCGCCGGTGACGCGGTAGGAGCCTTCGGGGACATCGACCTCGACGGAGCCGGTGGTGGTGTCGACCGCCAGGCTGTCGAAGGGCTTGAGCGCCTCGATCCCGACGGAGCCCGTGGTCGTCTCGACCCGGGCCTTGGCGAACCCGGCTTCCAGGTTGACACTGCCGGTCGTGGTCTCGACGTCGAAGCTCTCGGCTGCGAACTCCTCAAGGTCCACCTCGCCGGTGGTGGTCTCGGCGGTCACGGTGCCGCCGCTGCCCTCGGCGCTGATGGAGCCGGTGTTGGACTCCATCTCCACGTCGCCCTCGACGTCGCCCAGGTCGATCTCCCCTGTGGTGGTGGCCGCGCGGATGTCGCCGGTGAGGTCCTCGCCCCGGATCGAGCCGGAGCCCGCCGAGACGTCGACGGTGCCGACGACCTCGTCGAGCTCCACGTCACCGGACGCCGAGTCGACGCTCACCGCGGTGCCCTCGGGGACGCTGATCGTGTAGTCCACCGCGCAGTCGCCGAGGAACCAGGCGCCGCCGCCGCAGGTGGCCTCGGCCCTCACGGTTCCGCCGTCCGCCTCCAGCCGCTCGCGGGGGTCGGCGAAGGGGGTGCCCCGCAGACTGCGTTCGACGGTGACCTCGTCGTCCTCGGTGCCGTGGACGGTGACGTCGCCGCCGGATCCGGTGCGCACCTCGACCTTCTCGACGCCCGAGAAGTCGTCACTGCGTGTGTCGCCGCCCAACTCGACACTGCCGAAGCTGAGCAGCGCTCCACCCACCAGCACCGCCAGCGCCAGCGCGGCCCCGATGAGCAGCCAGCCGGAGCTGCGCCCGCGCGGCTCCTTGCTGGATGCGGCGTAAAGCCCGCGTCCCGTGAATGTCATCTCCTGCTTCCCTCCGGGAGCGGCTGCTCCCTTGCTCGCTGGTGTGGTGGGGGCGGGTGCCCGCTCGGTCACGGTGCGGCGCTGCGGCGGTCGCTGCCCCGCAGGTACTCCAGGACGGCGCGCACGCGGCGGTGGTCGTGGTCGTCCTGGCCGAGGTCGAGCTTGGTGAATATGGCCCGGATGTGCTTCTCCACGGCCCGTTCGGTGATGAACAGGTTCGCGGCGATGCCCGCGTTGTTCAGGCCCTCGGCCATCGCGCTGAGGACCTCGCCCTCGCGGCGGCTCAGCCGATCGATGGCGCTGTCCTCGCGTCGGCTGAGCAGCTGCGCGACCACCTCGGGGTCGATGGCCGCGCCGCCGCCGGCGACCCGGCGCAGCGTGACCAGGAACTCGTCGATGTCGGCCACGCGGTCCTTGAGCAGGTAGCCCACGCCGCCGGTGTCGCCGCCCAGCAGCTCGGCGGCGTAGCGGCTGACCACGTGCTGGGAGAGCAGCAGCACCGCGACGCCGGGCTTGCGGCGGCGGATCTCGATCGCGGCCTGCAGCCCCTCCTCGGCGTATCCCGGCGGCATGCGGATGTCGATCAGGCACAGGTCGGGGGCGGGTTCGCTGTCGACGGCGGCGAGCAGCTCCTCGGCGTCGCCGGCTGCGGCCAGCACCTCGACGCCCGCGTCCTCCAGGAGCTTGACCATGCCGCTGCGCAGCAGCACGGAGTCCTCGGCGATGATGATGCGCACGGTCACGCCTCCCAGGGGATGTCGGCTGTCAGAACTGTGCCCTCACCCGCCGGGCTGTCCACCGCCAGGGCGCCGTCGACGGCGTTGACGCGGTCCCACAGGCCGTAGAGGCCGGTTCCGGAATCGGGGTCGGCGCCGCCCTTGCCGTCGTCGGTGACGGTTATGCGCAGCAGGTCCGCGCCTTCGGCCGCGGCCCGTTCGGCGCGCACTTCGACGCTCTCGGCGCCGGCGTGCTTGGCGACGTTGGCCAGGGCTTCGCAAACCACGTAGTAGGCGACCCCCTCGGCGCGCGCCGAGGGGCGTTCGGGCAGGTCCACCCGCACCTGGACGGGCACGGGGCAGCGCCCGGCGGCCACCGGCAGCGCCGCGTCCAGGCCGTGGTCGGTGAGGGCCCGGGGGTGCAGGCCGCGGGCGACCTCGCGGAGCTCGGCCATTACGGCCTTGGCCTCGCCGCGGGCCTCGTCGATCAGGGCGCGGACCTCGTCGGGGTCGGCGGCGCGGGCGCGCGCCCGGCTCAGCGTCATGGTCACCACCAGCAGGCGCTGCTGCGCACCGTCGTGCAGGTCGCGCTCGATGCGGCGGCGCTCGGCTTCGGCGGCGTCGACCATCCGCAGCCGGCTGTCCTGGACCTGGGCCAGTCGGCGCCGCACCACCATCTCCGGCGCGTCGAGGAGCAGCCGGCGGCTGACCTCGAACTCCAGCCGGACCAGCAGTGGTACCGCCCACAGCCCGACCACGGCGCCCACCGGCCCGAGGAACACCGCCGTTAGCGGCGCCGCGGCGTTCTCCAGAGAACCGCTGACCAGCGCGTAGCCGAGGCCGACCAGCGAACCCGCGGCCAGCGCGGTGCCGTAGACGACCAGGCCCAGCACGATCCCGCCGAAGACCACGCCCTGCACGCCGGTGAGGGTGGCGCAGATGACGGCAGTCCAGGCGTCGCGGCCGTAGAGGTAGCCGAGGCCGCGCAGCAGCGCTTCGGCCGGGTTGCGCGGTCGGGCGGCGGGCCGCGGTGCGCGGGACTCGACCACGCCGAACACGTCCTCCAGGCGGCGGCGCTGGATGGTGCAGGCCAGCCGCCCGAGCAGGGGCGCGCAGGTCAGCAGGACGGCGGAGAAGGCGGCGAGAGCGGCGGGCGAGGGGGGCTCGCCCGCCGGCAGCAGGTCGACGAAGCCGGTGAAGACCAGCAGTACCAGGGCCACGACCGGGAGCAGCACCAGCGTGCCGGGCACCAGGTAGCCCACGGACAGCGCGAAGGAGGTCACCAGGTGGAGCAGGCCGAGCAGGCGGCCCTTCGGCGAGCGCGCTTCGGCGTCGCCGAGCAGGGGCGCACCCGCCGTCGCGGCGGCGGCGACTGCACGCACCCGCGCCACCCCCTCTGTCCGCAGGCCGATCGTCCTGTCCGCGCTACCAAACCTAGGATGCGGCGGCCCCGGGCGCCATGACGTCACCACACCGCGCCCGGGTAGTGCTAGCAACACCGGGGCCGGGCGTGTGGGTCGGATTCGCATACGCGTGCCACCATCGACCCTCCCTGTCGCAGAAGCGAATGGATTTCGGGTTTCCCTTCGCTTCTGCGAGGTGTAGATTCTGCGGCGTGCCGATGTTCCGAATCAGTGAGGTCGCCGGGCTCGTGGGCGTCAGCGGCGACACGGTCCGCCGCTGGGTCGACTCCGGGCGGCTGCCCGCGGCGCGCGGCGCACACGGGCACCGCACCGTCGACGGCGCCGACCTCGCCGCGTTCCTGCGCGCCGACGCACCCGAGGACCCGGGCCGCCAGGTCTCCTCGGCTCGCAACAGGTTCCGCGGCCTGGTCACCGCGGTCCACCGCGACGGCGTGATGGCCCAGGTCGAGATCCAGGCGGGGCCGCACCGCGTGGTGTCGCTGATGAGCCGCGAAGCGGCCGACGAGCTGGGGCTGGACGTCGGCTCGGTGGCCTCGGCGATCGTGAAGTCGACACACGTGGTCGTCGAGAACGAACCGGCGAAGGGACAGCGGCATGGCTAGCCGCCTCATCACGGGCGCAGCGGCGGGACTGGTGCTGGCCGCGGCAGCGGCCTGCGCCCCGGTCGACGGCAGCGACGGCTCCGCGGGCTCGGGCGGCGGGCGGGCGGAGCGGACCCTCACCGTGTTCGCCGCGGCGTCGCTGACCGGGACGTTCGAGGAGCTGGGCGGGCGCTTCGAGCGGGAACGCCCCGGCACCCGGGTGGAGTTCAACTTCGCGGGCAGCTCCGAACTGGCCAACCAGATCGCCGAGGGCGCACCGGCGGACGTGTTCGCCTCCGCCGACACCCACACCATGGACACGGTCGCCGACGACGGCCTCACCGCCGGCGACCCCGTCGTCTTCGTGCGCAACACGCTGCGGATCGCCGTGCCCCCGGACAACCCCGCGGGCGTCGGTTCCCTGTCCGACCTCGCCGACTCCAGCGTCAAGGTCGCGCTGTGCGCGGAGGAGGTGCCCTGCGGCGCCGCTGCTGCCGAGGTGCTGGAGGCCGCGGACCTGGAGGTCACACCGGTCTCGCGTGAGCGCGACGTCAAGGCCGCGCTGACGAAGGCCGAGCTGGGCGAGGTCGACGCCGCCCTCGTCTACCGCACCGACGTCCGCGCGAGCGGGAGGGTCGAGGGCATCGCCTTCCCCGAAGCCGAGCAGGCCGCCAACGACTACCCGATCGCGGTGCTCGACGACGCGGCCCGACCCGGGCTCGCACGCGAGTGGACGGAGTTCGTCCGATCCGACGGCGCCGCCGAGGTCTTCGATGACGCGGGCTTCACCACCGGCTGAGGCGCCCGCGCGCCCGGCCGCGCGCGGGAGCGGCCGGCTGCGCGTGCGCTCGGGGCGCTTCCCGTGGCCGCTCGCCGTGCCTGCCCTGGTCGGGCTCGCGTTCCTGGTGCTGCCGTTCGCCGGGCTGCTGGCCCGCGCCCCCTGGCCCACCCTGGGCACCCGGCTGCTGATGCCGGAGGTGCGCGGAGCGCTGTGGCTGTCGCTGACGACCGCGACCGCCGCCACCGCCGTCGCGGTGCTGCTGGGGGTGCCGCTGGCGTGGCTGCTGGCGCGCACGGACTTCCCCGGCCGCCGCGTGGTGCGCGCGCTGGTCACGGTTCCGCTGGTGATCCCGCCGGTCGTGGGCGGTGTTGCGCTGCTGCTGGCGCTGGGCCGGCGCGGGCTCGTGGGGCGCTACCTCGACGCGTGGTTCGGGCTGACGCTGCCGTTCACGCCGGCGGCGGTGGTGGTCGCCCAGGTGTTCGTCGCGATGCCGTTCCTGGTCATCAGCGTCGAAGGGGCGCTGCGGGCCGCCGACCGGCGCTACGAGGAGGCCGCCGCCACCTTGGGCGCCTCGCGTGCGGTCGTCTTCCGCCGCGTCACGCTGCCGATGGTGGCCCCCGGCGTCCTCGCCGGCGGCGTGCTGGCCTGGGCGCGCGCGCTCGGCGAGTTCGGCGCCACCATCACCTTCGCGGGCAACTTCCCCGGGCGCACCCAGACCATGCCGCTGGCGGTGTACCTGGCCATGCAGGAGAGCCCGGAGTCGGCGATCGTGCTGAGCCTGGTGCTGCTCGGCGTGTCGCTGGTGATCCTGATAGCGCTGCGCGACCGGTGGGTGGGTGCGCTGTGACAGCGGAACGGGCGCCCGGAGCCGGGGGCGGGGGCGTCGTGGACCGCGGGGACGGCGCGCGCCGGGGACTGGACGCGCGCCTGGTGGTCGACCGGGGCGCGTTCCGGCTGGACGCCGAACTGCGGGCGCGGCCGGGCGAGGTGGTCGCGGTGCTGGGCCCCAACGGGTCGGGCAAGTCGACCGCGCTGCGGGCGCTGGCCGGGCTGGAGTCGCTGGCCGACGGGCGGATCGGGCTGGACGCCCAGGACGTGACCACCATGCCGACCGAGCGCCGCCCTGTCGGCATGGTCTTCCAGGACTACCTGCTCTTCGGTCATCTCAGCGCCCTGGACAACGTCGCCTTCGGGCCCCGCTGCCAGGGCGCCGGCCGCGCCGAGGCGCGCGAGCGCGCCGCCGAACTGCTGGAGCGGGTGGGGCTGGCCGAGTACGCGGCCGCCCGCCCGCGCGCGCTCTCGGGCGGCCAGGCGCAGCGGGTCGCGCTGGCCCGCGCGCTGGCCGTGCGCCCGCGGCTGCTGCTGCTCGACGAGCCGCTGGCCGCGCTGGACGTGCACACCCGCGCCTCGGTGCGCTCGGAGCTGCGCCGCCGGCTGGCCGACCTGGACTGCGCCACCGTGCTGGTCACCCACGACCCGCTGGACGCGATGGTGCTCGCCGACCGGATCACCGTGCTCGAAGCGGGCCGCGTGGTCCAGGAGGGCACCCCCGGCGAGGTCGCCCAGCACCCCCGCACCGGCTACGTCGCGCGGCTGGTGGGGCTCAACCTCTACCGCGGCAGCGCCCGGGGCACGCGGGTCGCGCTGGCGGGCGGGGCGGAGTCCGCGCCGGCGGAGGTCTCGCTGTCCGAGCACTGGGACGGCGAGGTGTTCGTCGCGTTCCCGCCGCGCGCCGTCGCCCTGTACCGGCAACGCCCCGACGGCACGCCGCGCAACCTGTGGCGGCTGCGGATCGAGGGGGTGGAGCGGTTCGGCGACCAGGTGCGGGTGCACCTGGAGGGCGCCCTCCCGCTGCTCGCCGACATCACGCCGGAGGCGCTGGCCGAGCTGCGGCCGGTCGGCGGAGCCGAGGTCTGGGCCGCGGTCAAGGCGACCGAGGTCCGCTGCTACCCGGCGTAGCCGCCACCCGGCGGCACGCTGGGGGCGCAACGGGCGGAGCGGGCGGTTCACCCGCAGGCGGGGAGAGTTCTGGAGGCCACGGCGGACGCTGATCGCTGTGACCACGGAATGCAGGAGCAGTGACCACGTACGAGGGAACCCTCCGTGTCCGTGGAACACCATGTCGCCACCGGGGCCCTTACCGTGGCCGCGGCGCCGCCGGCGCCCTGTTCACCGCGGGAGCCGCACAGGCCGACGACCACGAGGGCTACGACAAGCACGGCCATCACGGCGACGAGTCCCCGGGCGGATCGATCGCGGACCGGGGCGGCGGCGCGGCGGGCACGACCACCGCGCCTGACGGGCCGCCGCAGCCCGCCCGGGAACCGGCGGGACCGCGGGACCGGCGGCGCCTCCCCGCGGACTCAGCGGCGGCGCAGCGGCCGCTCGACCACCGACGGCAGCAGCAGACCCGCCAGCCCGGCCACCGCATACGGCACCTGCCCCGGAGCCGCCGCTTCCAGCACCCGGCCCGCCATCCGCGACGGCTCGCGCAGGAACGACTCCGCATCGGGGTACGCGCGGGGCACCGACCACCCGGCCGCCGGCAGCGTGAGCAGCGCCGCCCACCACGCCCACACCCACGGCAGCGCCGAGGGCGGAAGCGCCCGGTACCAGTCGGCGGCGTGGCGCAGCGCCTCGGCGGCGTAGGCGGCGAACGGCGTCCCGCCCGGGGACGCGGCGGCGTGTGCGTGGAACCCGCCCGCCGGGCCGTACGCGTCGGCGGCCGCGCACACCGCGACCAGCACGAAGGCGCCCGCGGCCGCACCGAAGAGGGTCGCGCCGAGCCGGTGCTCGGTCGAGCGCAGGTCCTCGCGTGTGGGGAACCGCCGCCAGGGCCGCTCCCCCGACCGCGCCGCGCCCATGGCGTAGGCGCGGCGCTCCCGCAGGAACCGCCACGCCGTGCCGAGGACGGCGGGACCGCGCCGTGCGGCGGCCAGCATCACGGCGGCCTCGTGCAGCATGTCGGAGAGCGTCAGCGCCAGCCGCAGCGGCGCGTGGGCCCACAGCAGCGCGGCGCGGCGGAAGACCGGGGCGATGTCGCCGGGCACGCGCACGCCCAGCCGGATCGCCCGGCCGTAGGCGCGCCGCCGCAGACCGGGCAGCGGCGGGTGCCCCGGCAGGGGCGGCGTCACGGCGGCCGCGCACCGGGCCGCCCGGTAGTCCAGCAGCACGGCGCACACCAGCAGGAACAGCAGCAGCCACCGGTCCGCCGTCCCGCCGCCGGTGAAGCCGTACAGGACCGCGGTGGCGGGGTGGGGTTCCAGCGGCGAGCCGAGCGCCGCCTCGGCGACGGCGGCGTTGAACATCATGTGCTGCAGGACCGCCAGGGCGAACGCCGCCGGCGGCAGCAGCCACAGCCATGCACCCCCGCTGCGGCGGCCCACGACAGCGAGGCCGAGCGCCGCGCCGACGAGGCCGGTCAGCACGCCGTGGCCGGAGAAGTGCACGCCCAGTTCCGGCACCGCCACCGCGCCGGGCAGGAACGCCGCCGGGCCGGGGAAGGGCAGCGCCGCCGCGCCGCCGGCGGGCAGCGCGCGCAGCAGGGTCTCGGCCGCCTGGAAGCCGGCGCCGGACGCGGCCGCCAGGAGCAGGTAGTCCACCGCCGCCAGCCTGCGGAACCGGCGCCGCGCGGGCAGTCCGACCAGCAGCAGCGGCAGCAGCTTGCCCGCTTCCTCCACCCACACCGCGACGTAGGTGTAGGCCACCCACCGGTCGACGCCCGCATAGGCGGTCAAGGCGTCCTCCGCGACGGCGAGCGGCCACACCAGCAGGGCGCCCAGCAGCAGCACGCGCACCAGCGTCGAGAACGCGACGGTCCGCGAGCGCGACAGCCAGGCCAGCTGCGCCACCAGCCACAGCATGCCCGCCGCGGCGGGAAGGGCGGCGGCCGTCGCCGGGACGAAGAACGGCGCCACCAGCAGCACGGCCAGCATCGCCCACGCCCAGCCGCCGCGCAGCGCGCGCAGTACCGCGGCGGCGCCGGGCGAGCCCTCCTGCAGGGAGCGGGCACGCACCGCCAGCCGCTCGGCGAGGTCGGGGCCCGGACCGCGCGGGGTGCGGGCGTGGCGTGCTCCGGGCTCCAGGCAGTTGTAGGCCTGGGCGGCGCGCAGCAGCTCGGGGTCGCGGCTGTCCCGCGCCTCTTCGGCGAACGCGGTGCGGGCCGACTCCAGGTCGGGACCGACCAGCGGCCGCAGGAAGTCCGGCGGGCCGGCCGCCACGGTCAGCGTCGTCGATGTGACGAGCACCGCCGCGGAGAAGTCCTCCACCGCCACCAGCACGTCGGTGGGCTCGTCCCCCCACGAGCGGATGACGTGCACGACGCTGGCCGTGTCGGCCGCCACCTCGGTCACCGGCTCATAGGCGAACTCCGCGCGGGTGCGGCCCACCAGCAGCCGTTCGACGCCCAGAGCGCGCCCGGCCGCGACGACGCGGTGGATCAGCGCGGTGTCGCGCGGCGCGGCGAAGGGGACGACGATCTTGGCGTCCGCCTCGATCCACCCCTGGTCGAACTCGGTCGCGTTGGCGCAGAGCCGCAGCGCGAGGTCGCGGGTGATCATGGCCTGCTCGTCCATAAGCCCCCTACGGCGGTGTCCCGGCCCGGCACCGGCGACCCGGCCGGCGGTGTCGGGAGGATCGGCCTCGGCCACGGGTCCGTGGCGCGGCGAGCGCCTACGCTATCGCGGCGCCCCTGCGCCGCGCCGCCCCGATCCGCCGTACTCGAAGGGGTTCGCGCGTGACGGCAGGTGAGCGCGCCGACGGCGCCCGCGCCCGGGTCCAGGCGGGGTCCGCGCCGTCCGCGGCAGCCGCCCGGGGCGCAAGGGCGCCGGGCCGGGCGGCCCCGCTCAGGCCCGCGGCAGGGACAGCTCGGCGAGGACGGCGCGGTGGTCGGTATCGGGGAGGGTGTGCACGGAGGTCCGCCGGACCTCGACGCGGCGGTCCACCAGGATGTGGTCGATCGTCGTTCCGGGCAGCGAGCCGTCGGAGGGCCAGGTGGCCCGCCACCCGTCGCCGGAGGCGTCGGCGGCGTCGGTGTAGCCGGTGTCGAGCAGCGCGCGGAGCTCGGCGTGGTCGAGGGTCGCGTTGAAGTCGCCGGCGAGCACGCGCAGGCCGCCGCCGGGGCGGGCGTCGGGCAGCTCGCGCAGGGAGTCGCGCCAGCCCGCGACGGCGCCGGAACCGGCCGGCGGCATGGGGTGCGTCGAGACCACCTCGACCGGCGGTGCGCCCGGGACCAGCACGCGGGCCCGCGGCATGGCGAAGTACTCGTGCCGGGAGCTGTCGCCCGCCTCCTCCACCGGGTGCGCCGAGTAGACCGCTCCGCCGACCGGGCCCGTCCCGGCGCGCGTGACGTCATAGGGCAGCAGGGCGCGCAGGCCCGCGCGGGTGAGCGCGTCGTCGGACTGGCGGGTCAGCTCCTGCAGGCTGAGCACGTCGACGTCCCGCTCGCGCACCAGCCGCACGAGCGCGTCGGGGTCGGCGAGGCCGAAGTAGACGTTGGCCGTCAGCACGGTCATGCGCGGGCCGCGGGGGTCGGCCTGGGGCGCCGGCCCCGGGAGGCCGCGCGGCAGGACGCAGGCCAGCAGTACGACGGCCGCGGCGCCGGCGGCGAGGGCCGCCCAGCCGCGCTGCGTCAGCAGTGCCAACGCGAGCGGGACGACCGAGGTCGCCGCGACGTAGGGCGTGAACGCGATCAGGGCGACCGCGGGAAAAGCCGACCTCCGTTCCGGTGGCGCGCACCGCCGCCCACAGCGCCCACGGCACCACACTCACCGCGACCAGGGCGGTCACCCAGCCCAGCCGGGCGCGGCCGCCGGAGCCGCCGGCCGGAGCCGGCGCCTGGTCCCCCTGCCCGCCCCCGATGGGCCGGCCGGCGCGGGATGAAGGCACGGCGCCCCCAGTTCGAGCCACGGCTGTCCCCGTCCCTTGCGTCGGCCCCATCGCCTACTGTTCACGTGTACCACCACTGCGTGTCGTGGGGCCAGGGTCGGGACGGACCGCCGCGGGCGGTCCGCTTCAGGGGAAAGGAGGCATCCGTGGCACAGGGAGTCAGCGTGGCGCCCGGCATCCGCTTCCCCGACACCGCCGACGGCGGGCTGTGGGTCGCGGGGGCCGTGGTCTCCGACGGCGAGGGGCGCGTGTTCGTGCAGCGCCGCTCGCCGGACCGGCGGCTGTTCCCCGGCTGCTGGGACCTCGTCGGCGGCCATGTCGAGCCCGGCGAGACGATGCCCGAGGCGCTCGCCCGCGAGATCGCCGAGGAGACCGGCTGGCGGCTGACCGCGGTCGTCGCCGAGCTCGACCGGCTGGTGTGGACGCCCGGCGACGGCGTGCGCCGCAACGAGGCGGACTACCTGGTGCGCGTGTCGGGCGACCTCGCCACGCCCCGCCTGGAGCCGGGCAAGCACACCGAGTTCCGCTGGATCGGCGAAGGGGACCTGGGCCTGCTCAAGGACAGCCGCGACCCCGGCGACACGTTCGTCGCCGACATGGCCGCCCGCGGCCTGGCCCGCGCAAAGACGGATCAGGCCGACCAGTAGATCGTTGATGGGAGTTTCCCGAACCGGCTGCGGGCATGGCGAAGGGCGCCGAAGATCAGTGTGTGAAGACAAACCTCGACGCCCTTCTGATCGCACTCTATATCCACCTGGACGACCACGTCCTGCATTCGGCCCGACAACCGCGCAATCGCGGCTCGATACGGCTGCGCACCGACGCCGAACCCGTCTGCGTGGCCGTGGCTCAGGCCCGCTGCCCTGCGACGACGAGCGCCGATGGCTGCGATCGGCCCCGGCCCGGATCGGTCGTCTCCTCCCGCGCCTGCCGGCCCGGTCCGAGTACAACCGCCACCTGCGCGATACGGCACCGGCCCTGCTCGCCGCGGGGATGTGGCCGGCCCGGGCGAGATCGCCGGCTACGGGAAGGACGAGTCCCACCACGCCTTCTGCTGGGGCGCCGAGCTGACGCCGGTTACCACCGCCGAGGGGCCGGTGTGCGCGTTCGGCCCGGCCCACCCAAGGAGCCGGAGGAGCACGAGCAGGCGCTGCGCGTGCTCCATGCGCACCGGTGCGCGCCGGGTGAATGCCTGATCGTGTGCCACGAGGGCTTCCCGGTGCCGCTCTCGCACACAGCCGGGGAAGAAGCCGGGGCGGGCCCCTGCCGACCGGCGAGAACGCGGCGGGAGAGGTGCCGGGGCGCCGCGCAGGAGGACAGCACCCCGTCGAACACGCCCCAGGACACCGTCCGAACCCTCATCCGACCTCGGCCAGGGCGGCGGGAAGGGCGTCGAACAGGTCCGAGGCCGAGACCGGGGCTCCGTCGCGGGCCAGCCGGGCGGCGAGGCCGTGCACGTAGGCGCCCGCCGCGGCCGCTTCGCGGGGTGCCAGGCCCGCGGCCATGAAGGAGCCGATCACGCCCGCCAGCACGTCGCCCGTACCGGCGGTGGCCAGCAGCGGGCTGCCGGTGGGGTTGGCGACCGCGGGGCGCCCCGGCTCCGCCACGACGGTGGTCGACCCCTTCAGCAGGACCGTGCACCCGTACTCGTCGGCGGCACGCGACGCGTACGACAGCCGGCCGCCCTCGACGTCGGTGCGCTCGGTGCCCGGCAGCAGCCGGGCCAGCTCGCCTGCGTGCGGTGTGAGCAGGGTGGGCGCGGAGCGCTCGCGCACGAGCTCCGGCTTCTTCGACACCAGGGTGACCGCGTCGGCGTCGAGCAGCACCGGCAGCTCCGTCTCCACGACGGCCTCCAGCTCGGCCCGCGCCATCGGGTGCAGGCCGCGACCGGGGCCCACGACCCAGGCCGCCACCCGGCGGGGCAGCGCGGCCAGGGGGTCCATCGGGTCCAGCACGGAGGCCACCGCCTCGGGCCAGCGGCTGAGCACCTCGCCGACGACACCCTCGGACCCGGCATAGCGCACCATGCCCACGCCGGCGCGCAACGCGCCGCCGACTGCCAGCACCGCGGCGCCCCGGTAGCGGTCCGAGCCCACCGCCATCGCCAGCACGCCGCGCCGGTACTTGTCGGACTCGCCCGTCGGCCGCGGCAGCAGCCGGGCGACGTCCCCGCTCTGCGGGCACTCCAGGCTCGGACCGGACAGCTCGGGACCGAGCCCGATGTCCACCAGCTCCACGACACCCGCGCGCTCGGCCCCGGGGTCGACGAACAGGCCGGGCTTGTGGGTGCCGAACGTGACCGTGACGTCGGCCCGCACGGTGGGGCCGGAGGCGGTCCCGGTGTCGGCGTCGATCCCGCTGGGCAGGTCGACGGCGACCGTCGGCGCCAGGGCCGCGCCCGCCAGCCCCGCGAGCGCAGCGTGGGGCTCGCGCAGGCCGCCGCTGCCGCCGATGCCCACCAAGCCGTCGACGAGGAGGTCGGCCGCCGCGATCTCCTCGGCCGCGGCGGAGTCGCCGATGCTCCGGCCGCCGCTGGGCGCCGCCACGGTGCGGCCGCCGACCGCCCGCAGCGCCGCCAGTCCCCCCTCGTGCACGCGCGAACCCGCGAGCACCGCGCGCACGGACGCGCCGCGGCGCGCCAGCAGGGCGCCTGCGTAGAGCGCGTCGCCGCCGTTGTCGCCGCTGCCGACCAGCAGCACCACCCGCGCGCCGTACGTGCGCGGCAGCATCCGCGAGCACGCGGCCGCAAGCCCGGCGGCGGCCCGCTGCATCAGCGCGCCCTCGGGCAGCCGCTCCATCAGCGCGCCCTCGGCCTTGCGCACCGCGGCGGCGGAGTGTGCGTTGCGCACGGGGCCTCCTCTTCGGTCGTCGCCCGGTCCCGCGCCCGGCTCGGCGCTACTGCGAGCATGCCGCAGCCCGCCCGATCCCGGAAACCCGGCCCGCCGCGGACAGCGACCGGCTCCACTGCGCGAACCGGGTGTCACATGTCGTCGATCGCGGTGAGATCGACGTCGATGTCGAAGGGCACCGCGAGCTTCAACCGGTCGCGATGGATACCCGAGGCGACGTAGGCGCCGGTGGCGGGGTCCAGCTCGTAGACGTAGACGACCGGGCGCCCGTCCTCGTTCTCGACCCGCCAGTGGTGCTTGATCCCCGCCTGCGCGTACAGCTGCGGCTTGCGCTCCCGGTCGCGGACCTCCGACTCCTCGGAGACGACCTCGACGGCGAGGACCACGGACTCGGGCCGGTAGGCCGTCAGGTCGGGGCTCTCCTCAGCAGAGGAGTCCACGATGACCAGGTCGGGTTCGGGCCGCTGGCGGGGTCCGAGGATGACACTCATTGCACGCCGGGAACGGAGGTGCGGCGGCTTCTGTCGTAGTTCCGCCCTCAGGTGGTCGATCACCAGCATGTGGAACAGGGTCTTGGGACTCACGAAGACCAGGCTCCCGTCGATGAGCTCAGTGTGCTGGGGGAGATCCGGGATCCGGTCGAGGTCCTCGGCGGTGTAGCCCTCGGGGGGAGGGATCGGCCAGTCGCGGATTGAGGGGGCCCGCTCCGGCTCGTCCTCAGAGGCCGACCGCGCCTGGGGGTCGGTCGCGCAGACAACGCCCATGTCACTACCTCCGGCTGTCGGATCACTGTCGTCGCCCAGAGCAGCCATTCGTGTCACCCCGTCACGGTGCTTCCGGCATACCGCCGCGCTCATCGCCTGCATCGGACATACCCGGGCCGTGCACAGGGAATCGGCCGTGCCACGGAGCGTGTTCAGGTGCGGCTTCCGGGCGCCGGTCAGCCGATGATGCCGGCGACCTCTTCGGGGGCCGAGACGTGCGGGCAGTGGCCGGCGTCGACCTCCAGCGCCTTGATCCGCAGGCGCAGTTCGGCGGCGACGCGCATCCACTGCGGGCGCAGGGTGCGGTCGCGTACCGGGAGCAGGTAGGTGGACGCGACGCCGTCCGGGAGCGGGCGGGGCTCCTGCGCGTAGACGCGGGCCGGCTGGAACAGCCGGACGGTGTCCAGTCCCCAGCGCAGTGTCGCCAGGTCGCCGTCGTGGAAGAGGAAGTAGCCCGCCGTCACCGGATCCCCGGTGGGCGGGGCGGCCAGACCGCTCCACTCGCTGCTGAACATCTCCGCCGCCGACCCCTGGATCTCGCTGAGCAGGCTGCGCCGGCGGACGGTGTCCGGCACGAAGGCCGCCAGCCAGACCACCCGGCTCGCGCCCAGTCGGGCGGCCACCGCGGACGCCAGTGCGCCCGCGCCCGAGTGCACGACCACAACGGGCCCCGCGCCGGAACTCCCCACCACCGGTGCCTCCGAGCCCGCCGCCGCGGCCGCGACCTGCCTCGCGGCGATCTCCGCGTAGCCGTCGGCGTCGAGGTCGGATCCGCCCTCCAGCAGGTCGACGGCCACCGCCCGGTGCCCTCGCCGGGCCAGTGCCGCGGTGAGCCGGTCCCAACCCCGGGGGGACTGCGTGGTTCCGTGTACGAGGACGTAGTCCATGGCGCTTCCTTCGCGAGTCGCGGCCCCGGCGCCAGGAGGCCCCCGCAATCTCCCCGGCACCCCTCACCAGTAGGTCCGTCGCGACAAACCTATGATCATCGAGCCCGGGCGGGGAACCGTTCCGGCAATGGAAATCGTCCCGATTCGCGGAATTGGCGGCATTCGCCCGGCCGCCGAGGGCCCGGCGGCAGGCGCACTCTCCCCCGGGGCCGGTCGCGGACACCCGGCCGCCGGGGCCCCGGCCGGACAGTGCGGCACGCCGTGTGGCATACGGTCTGGAGAAGCCCTCACCACCGCACCGGACGCCTCCGCACGCGCGGCGCCCGGGTGTCGGCAACCGGCCCATATGTGACGACTCGACCGGGACGCTGGTCCCGGACACGGACAGCAGCACGGGACTTGCCGCATGACCTCCACAGACGACCGCATCGCCACCGAAGGCGGGCCGCACCGGGACGGACTCTTCGAGCGCGTGACACATCTGCAGGACGCCATGCACCGGCTCGGTGCGGACGTCATCAGGTTGCAGACGCAGCTCACCGAGCTCGCCGCTGCGCCGGAGCCGCAGAAGGAGGAGGACGGCGGGGCTCCGCCGTTCATCTTCAACATGTCCCGCGACGCCTACAAGGGCGAGCTGGCGACCCTCGTCACCTGGGTGAACGAGTTCCTCGTCCCGGTCTACGCGGGTTCGGGCGAGGACCTGCACGGCGACCGCGCCTCCGGTCGCGCGCCCTGGTGCCCGGCGTGGTGGGAGCACCACGAGGCGGTCGGGCGGCTGCACGCGCTGCGCCTGGCCTACGAGGAGCTGTGCGACACCCGGGTGTCGGGCCCCTCCGGTCCGGCCGTGTGGCACCGCGACCACCTCGACCCGGCACTGGAGCGGCTGCGCTCGCCCCACGGCCCGTTCGCCGCGTGCTCGGCGACGACGGGCCACCGCGGGAGCACCCGCTCCGAGCCGGCCTGAGCCCGGCCCGCCGCCGGGGCGGGCGCGGGCCCGCGCCGCAGTCGGCACCGCACGGCCTCAGGTCTTGCGCAGCCGCACCCGGCGCACCGCGTGGTCGGCGCCCTTGTGCAGCACCAGGGTGGCCCGACCGCGCGTCGGCGCGATGTTCTCGACCAGGTTCACCTCGTTGATGCTGCGCCACACGCCCGTCGCGAACTCCACGGCCTGCTCCTCGTCCAGCTCGCTGGACATCGCGTGGAAGAAGGAGCGCGGGTCGGAGAAGGCGGTGCGCCGCAGCTCCAGGAAGCGGTCCAGGTACCAGGAGCGGATGTGCTCCGCCTTGGCGTCGACGTAGATCGAGAAGTCGAAGAAGTCGGCCACCGCGAGCCGCCCCGGCAGCGGCGGCTGCAGCACGTTGATGCCTTCGAGGATGAGGATGTCGGGCCGCTGCACCGTCTGCGTCTCGCCGGGGACCAGGTCGTAGGCGAGGTGGGAGTAGACCGGGATCTCCATCCGCGGCGCGCCGGCCTTCATCTCCGACACGAACCGCACCAGCGCGCGCCGGTCGTAGCTCTCCGGGAACCCCTTGCGGTTCATGATGCCCCGGTCCTGCAGGACCGCGTTGGGGTAGAGGAAGTTGTCGGTGCTGACCAGTTCCACGTTCGGGTGGTCGGGCCACTGCGCCAGCAGTGTGCGCAGCAGGCGGGCGGTGGTGGACTTGCCCACCGCCACGCTGCCGGCGACGCCGATGACGAACGGCATCGGCTGGTCGCCCTCGCCCAGGAACCCGCGCACCGCGGCGTGCCGCTGCCGGGTCGCGTTGACGTAGAGGTTGAGGAGCCGGGAGAGCGGCAGGTAGATGTCGCGCACGTCGTCGAGCGACGTGGGATCGGTGGTGCCCCGCAGCGCTTCGAGGTCGTCCTCGGTCAGCCGGAGCGGTGTCGTATCGCGCAGCGCCGCCCATGCCGGCCGGTCGAGTTCCACATACGGCGTTGAGAAGCCGTTCTTCGTCGAAGCCACGCCTGCCCACACTAGACGAGCCCTATCTGGCGGAAGCGCCCTCCCCCGGGACAGCGCCGGTGAGGGCCCGATGGTGGTGCGGGATGCCGTTTCCCCGCACCACCACCGGACGATCGCGCGGGGCCGCTGCGCCCCGCCGGTCCGGGAACCGCCGCCGCCCGTCCGGCGCAGTACTCGACCGGGGCCGGCGGTCGGGGGACCCACCGCGCCGGGCGCCGACGCCGTCCGGCGGCGCGGGCCGGTACCCCCCTTGCCGCCGTGCGCATGGCGGCCCCGTCGGACCGGCCGGGCGGACAGGACCCGATCGTGTGCCCTGAGCCCCGGTGCGGGCCTCGACGGACACGGGGGGATGCGAGGCGATTGGGTGATCTTTATCCGCCGCTTAACGTCGCCGTACCGGCACGCCGCGCGCACGGCGCGGCGCGAACCGCCGGCCGGCCTCGGACAGGCGCGGATAATTCTCCCGCTGTTCACCGGAGCGCCCGGCGACGGCGCAGCGGCGCCAACGGCCCCTCTGACGTGCGCGGTCTTACCGCGGCCACCAAATGGTCTATACCCTTACCTGCGGAAACTCTTATTGGTATGGCGCCCGGGTGGTCGGCTGGAAGCCGTTCATCGCTTACGCTGGCCCTCATGTGCGGAATCGTTGGCTACGTCGGGCCGCAACCGGCGCTTGAGGTCGTCGTCGACGGCCTCAAAAGGTTGGAGTACCGCGGGTACGACTCCGCGGGAGTCGCCGTTCTGGCCGACGGCCGGATGGACACCGAGAAGCGCGCCGGCAAGCTCGCCAACCTCAAGGCGGCCCTGGCCGAAGCGCCGCGCTCGGCCGACGGCATCGGAATCGGGCACACACGCTGGGCCACCCACGGTGCCCCGAACGACGTCAACGCCCACCCCCACGTCGACAACGACAACCGGGTGGCGGTGATCCACAACGGCATCATCGAGAACTTCGCCTCGCTGCGCCTGGAGCTGGAGGAGCGCGGCTGCAAGTTCTCCTCCGAGACCGACACCGAGGTGGCCGCCCACCTGCTCGGTGAGGAGGTCAAGGAGCAGGGCGAGGACCTGGCCGCCGCCATGCGCGCGGTCTGCCGCCGCCTGGAGGGCGCCTTCACCCTGGTCGCGATGCACGCGGGCGACCCCGACCTGGTCGTGGCGGCCCGCCGCAACTCCCCGCTGGTGGTCGGGCGCGGCGACGGCGAGAACTTCCTCGCCAGCGACGTCGCCGCCTTCATCGCCCACACCCGCGACGCCGTCGAGCTGGGCCAGGACCAGGTGGTGGAGCTGCGCCGGGACTCGGTGGCGGTCACCGACTACGACGGCAACCCCGCCCCGGTGCGCGAGTACCACGTCGACTGGGACGCCTCGGCCGCCGAGAAGGGCGGCTACGACTACTTCATGCTCAAAGAGATCGTCGAGCAGCCGCAGGCGGTGGCCGACACCCTCCTGGGCCGCGTGGCCGTCGACGGGACGCTCACCCTCGACGAGATGCGGCTGGCCCCGTCCGAGCTCCGCGAGATCGAGAAGATCGTCATCATCGCCTGCGGGACCTCCTACCATGCCGGCCTGATCGCCAAGTACGCGATCGAGCACTGGTGCCGCGTCCCGTGCGAGGTCGAGGTCGCCAGCGAGTTCCGCTACCGCGACCCCATCCTCAACCGGCAGACCATGGTCATCGCCATCTCGCAGTCGGGCGAGAGCATGGACACGCTGATGGCGGTGCGCTACGCCCGCGAGCAGCGCGCCCGCGTGCTGGCGATCTGCAACGTCAACGGGTCGACGATCCCGCGCGAGTCCGACGGCGTGCTCTACACCCACGCCGGGCCGGAGGTGGGTGTCGCGGCCACCAAGACCTTCCTGACCCAGCTGGTGGCCTGCTACCTGATCGGGCTGTACCTGGCCCAGGTGCGCAACACCAAGTTCGGCGACGAGATCAACGCCGTCATCGGGCAGCTGGCCAACATGCCCGAGCAGGTGGAGAAGGTGCTGGGCACGGTCGGCCCGGTGCGCGAGCTCGCCCGCTCGCTGGCCGACTCGGGCACCGTGCTCTTCCTGGGCCGCCACGTGGGCTACCCCGTGGCGCTGGAGGGCGCGCTCAAGCTCAAGGAGCTGGCCTACATGCACGCCGAGGCCTTCGCGGCCGGCGAGCTCAAGCACGGTCCGATCGCGCTGATCGAGGACGGTCTTCCGGTGGTCGTCGTGGTGCCCTCGCGCGAGGGGCGCGGCGTGCTGCACGACAAGATCGTGTCCAACATCCAGGAGATCCGGGCCCGCGGCGCCCGCACCATCGTCATCGCCGAGGAGGGCGACGAGAGCGTGCGGCCCTTCGCCGACGAGCTGATCGAGATCCCCGCGGTGCCGACCCTGCTGCAGCCGATAGTCTCGTCGATCCCGATGCAGGTGTTCGCCTGCGAGCTGGCGCTGGCCAAGGGCAACGACGTCGACCAGCCGCGCAACCTCGCCAAGAGCGTCACCGTCGAGTAGGGCGCGGCCCTGTCGGCCGCCGCACACGCGGGCCCGCCCGCCGGTCCCGGAGCGCTCCGGGACCGGCGGGCCCTTGCCGCGGCTCGCCTGCGGCCGTGCGGCATCCCGCTGCATCCCGCGGCCGGAGCGCCGGGACCGACCGCTCCGCCGGGACCGGCCGCTGGGCGCCGTGCGGGCGTGATCGACGGGTCGCTGTACTCCTGCGCAGCGCCCCGGCAGCACTCCCGCCGCGTTCTCGCCGGCCGACAGGACGGCGCTGCGCGCCTTCCGAGGCGGTCCGGCGGCTGCTGCGCAGCCGCCGGACCGCCTGCACCGTCCCCCAGCGCAGCGGCCAGTGGGGCAGGCGCCGCCGGCGCCGTTCCTCGGGCGGCCACCCGCCGGCTTTCGACCGGCAGGCCTGCGAGCACCGCAACCCGGTCGAACGCTGTACCGGCCGGTCGGAGCACCACCGGGCGACCGCGACACGCTCCGACCCGCTCGCCCGCCACTACGGGGCGGGATCGGTGCCGGTCAGCGCCTTGTTCCGGCGGAACCGCGCATCGCCGAACACGACCTAAGGCGCCTTCACGCCGAAGACGTCGGCCATGTCGTCGAGGACCGCGTCGGCGCCGAGGACGCTGACCGAGGTGAGCCACACCTTGTCGGAGACCTCGTGCTTCTCGCCTTCGAGCTGGTCCCACAGCGGGTTGGAAATGAACTTCTCGGACTTCTCCGCCGCCTCGCCGCTGCCGTCGTCCCACGTGGAGACCATGATGTGGTCGGCGTCGAGGTCGAGGATCTCCTCGGGGCTGAGGTTCGCGGCGATGCCGCCGTCCTCGGGCATCGGGGCGCCCTCGGGGCGGGGCAGGCCCACGTCCTTCTGGATGATGCCGGGGAAGGACTCCGGCCCGTACAGGCGCACGGTGGGTTCGCCGGCGAAGCGGGCGAGGGTCATGGTGGGCATCTCGCCGCCGTTCTCCGCGGCGACGGCCTCGCCCAGGCTCGCGGCCCGCTCCTCGTAGCCGGCGATCTGCTCCTCGGCCATGCCCCTCTTGCCCAGGGCCTCGCCCGCCAGCAGGTGGTTCTGCTTCCACGTCGCGCCGGTGGTCTCGGAGAACACCGTCGGGGCGATCTTGGACAGCTGGTCGTAGACGTCCTCGTGGCGGACCTTGGCCGACAGGATCAGATCGGGGTCCAGCTCGGCGATCTTGGCGAGGTCGGGGGCCTCCAGGGTCCCGACGACCTCGGCGTCGCCGGCGTAGGTCCGCCCCTTGTCGCCGAGGTAGTCCCGCAGCCCGCCGCCGTCGGAGTAGGCGGTGCGGCCGACGACCTCGGCCTCCAGGCCGATCGCGGAGTCGAGGTAGCTGGTGTCGAGCACCACGACGGTCTCGGGCTTCTGCCCGATCTCCGTCTCGCCCATGGCGTGCTCGACGGTGATGGGGAAGCCCCCGGGTCCGCCGTCGGAGCCTGGGGAGGCGTCGCCGCCACCGGTGTCCGATCCGCAGGCGGTCGCGAGAGCCAGCACTGCGGCTGCGGATCCGGTCGCGAGCATCCGCGCGGTCGTGCGCAGGCGTGCGGTGGGCGCCATCGGTCTCCCTTTGCAGTTCACGGTAGGTTAGGTTCGTCTTGCCTAATGCAAGGCGTGTGTCGTGAAACTGGAAGTATGTGAGTTTTGCGGCGCTTTGTCCAGCGCGTGTTCGCAGGTCGGTCGGCGAAGGAGAGGGTTGGCGCGGTGAGAACGAGCCCGGTCGCCCCGCCGCGCGGCGCTTTCGACAGCGCGACGGCCGACGCCGGGGCCCGCGTGCGGCGCCGCCTGGCAGGCCTGGCGCTGCTGCTGGGTGTACTCGCGCTGTGCACGGTGCTCAGCGTCGCCGTGGGCGCGCGCGGCCTCGCCCCCGCTGAGGTCTGGCGCGGACTCGTGGCCCCCGACGGCGGCGAGGCGGGCGCGATCGTGCACGGGCTGCGCCTGCCCCGCACCCTGCTCGGCCTGGTCGTGGGAGCGTCGCTGGGCGTGGCCGGCGTCCTGATGCAGAGCCACACCCGCAACCCCATCGCCGACCCGAGTCTGCTGGGCGTGGCCTACGGCGCGGCGTGCGCCGTGGTGCTCAGCGTCTTCCTGCTCGGGCTCGGCGACCTCTCCGCCTACGTCTGGTTCGCCATCGGGGGCGCGCTGGCCGCGAGCGTCGCGGTGTTCGCGATCGCCTCCGGCGGTGCACGCGGTCCCACGCCGATGACCCTGCTGCTGGCCGGCGCCGCCATGACCGCCCTTCTCAGCGCGATCACCTCGGCCGTCGTACTGCTGGACGAGCGCAGCCTGGAGGTCTACCGGTTCTGGCGCGTGGGGTCGCTCAGCGGCCGGCCCGCGGAGGTCGTGTACCAGATCCTGCCGTTCACCGCCGCCGGCGCGGCGCTCGCGCTGGCCGGGATGCGGGGCATGAACGCCCTGGCGCTGGGCGACGACGTCGCCACCGCCCTGGGCCACCGGGTGCGGCTCATCCGCGCCTCCGGCGTCGCCGCCATCGCACTGCTGTGCGGCGCGGCCGTCGCCGCCGCCGGACCGATCGGGTTCCTGGGCCTGATGGCGCCGCACGCCGCACGCGCCGTCACCGGGCCCGACCACCGGTGGATGGTGCCCTACGCGGCGCTGTGCGGCGCCGCGCTCATCCTCGCCGCCGACGTGGCGGGACGCGTCGTGCGCGGCTCCGGCGAGGTCGAGGTGGGTATCGTGCTCGCCGTGCTGGGCGGCCCCTTCTTCATCGCGCTGGTGCGCCGCAGGAGGCTGATCGAACTGTGAGCGCGCCCGCTCCCGCCCCCGAACCCGCGCGCCGCCGCCCTGCCGGTGCCGGACTGGACCGCCCGGCGCTGCGCATCGGCGCCGCATCCTGGCCCTGGCGGCCCCGCGCGGCCCTGGTGTGCCTCGCCGTCGCCGTGCTGCTGGCCGCCGCCTTCCTGCGGGCCCTGGTGGCCTTCGACTCCAGCGACGTGGGCCTGTCCGAGGTCGCGGCGGTGCTGCTGGGAGGCGGCGACTTCGGCCAGCGCTTCATCGTCCTCGAACTGCGCATGCCGCGCGCGCTCACCGGCGCCCTCGTCGGCGCCGCGCTGGGGCTCTCCGGCGCCATCCTGCAGTCCCTCGCCCGCAACCCGCTGGCCAGCCCCGACACGCTGGGGATCGGCTGGGGCGCGGCGATCGGCGCGGTCACCGTGATCGTGTTCGGCGGCAGCGCCGGGGGGATCAGCGGCGCCGTCGGCCAGTTCGGGGTGCCCGCGGGGGCGATCGCCGGCGGGCTCGTTGCGGCGTTCGCGGTCTTCGGCCTGTCTTGGCGCGCCGGCGTGCACAGCAACCGGCTGCTCCTGGTCGGCATCGCGGTCTCGCTGACCTGCGCGAACCTCGTCTACTGGCTCATCACCTGGACCGACCTGCAAAGCGCTGCCCGTGCCCAGACGTGGATCACCGGCAGCCTGCACGCCGCCGACTGGGACCGCGCCGGCGCCGCCGCGGTCGCCCTGGCGGTGATCATCCCGGTGGCGCTGGGGGCCAACCGCACGCTCGGCGCGCTGGGGCTCGGCGACGACGCCGCCCTCGGGCTGGGCGTGCGGGTCAGCGCCGCGCGGCTCGTGCTGCTGACGGTCTCCGCCCTGCTGGTGTGCGTGGCCACCTCGGCGGCGGGACCGATCAACTTCGTCGCGCTGGCCGCACCGCAGATCGCGATGCGGCTGTGCCGGTGCGCCCAGCCGCCGCCGTTCACCTCGATGCTGCTCGGCGGCGCGCTGACGCTGGTCGCCGACCAGCTGGCGGCCGGGCTCTTCGCGCCCACCCAGCTCCCCGTCGGCGTGTTCACCGCCGTACTCGGCGCACCCTTCCTGATGTACCTGATCGTCGTCCGACACCGGGAGGCCCGGCTATGACCCCCGACGACCCCTCCCCCGCCGAGCCCGCGCGGCTGCGCGCGGAGCGGGTCACGCTGGCCTACGGCGACACCGTCGTCTCGCGCGGCCTCGACTTCGCGGTGCCCGACCACGCGGTGACCGCCGTCATCGGCCCCAACGGCTGCGGCAAGTCCACTCTGCTGCGGGCGCTGGGGCGGCTGCTGCGACCCGCGGCGGGCCGGGTCGTGCTGGACGGTCGCCCGATCCGCTCGGTGCCTCCGCGCGCAGTCGCCCGCACCGTCGCGGTGCTCCCGCAGTCGCCGCAGGCCCCGCCGGGGCTGGCCGTCGCCGACCTGGTCGCGCGCGGGCGCCACCCGCACCAGAGCTGGTACCGGCAGTGGTCCTCCGGCGACCGCGAGGCGGTCGCGCACGCGCTGGAGCTCACCGGGATGCTGGACTGCGCCGACCGCACCCTGGAGCAGCTGTCGGGCGGCCAGCGCCAGCGCGCGTGGATCTCCATGGCCCTGGCCCAGGAGACCGATCTGCTGCTGCTGGACGAGCCCACCACCTTCCTCGACCTCGCCCACCAGATCGAGGTGCTGGACCTGGTGCGCGAGCTCAACGAGCGGCACGGGCGCACCGTGGTGATGGTGCTGCACGACCTGAACCTGGCCGCGCGCTACGCCCACCGGCTGGTCGCCATGTCCCGGGGCGCGGTCCGCGCCGAGGGCACGGCCGAGGAGGTGCTCACCCCCGAGCTGCTCGCCGAGGTGTTCGGCCTGCGGTGCGCCGTGGTTCCCGACCCCGTCTCCGGCACACCGCTGGTGGTCCCCGTCAGCGCCCACGACACCGCACCGGCTCACGGGGCCGCCGCCACGGGGGGCGGATCCGTCCGCGCGGGGCCCGCGGACGCGCCCGCCGGCTGATCGCCCGGTCCCCGGCCCCGAGCCGGCGTCGGCGCGGAGACCGCGCCACGCGAGCAGGGCGCGCAGGCCGGAGGTCGAGGACTCCGACGCCGTGGTCCCCCAGGACCGGCCCGAGGAGCTCGTGCGCCTGCTGAGGGAGTTCGTCCCCGTGCGTGAGCGCGGCTGAGGGCGGCGCCGGCGCGGCGCTCAGGTGGAGGCACCCGGGGGCCGGGCGGCGACCCGGCCCCGGAGATGCGGCTAGCTGATCTCCAGGTCCTCGCGCACCACTCCGGCCAGGCGCTCGGCGACCTCGTGGGCGTGCGCCTCCGCCGCCGCCTCGACCATGACGCGGACCATCGGCTCGGTGCCGCTGGGACGGATCAGCACGCGGCCGGTCTCGCCCAGCTCGGCCTCCGCCGCGGACACGGCCTCGGCCAAGGCCGCCGAGGACTTCGCACGGGCCTTGTCCACTCCGCGCACGTTGATCAGCACCTGCGGCAGCCGGGTCATCACCTTGGCCAGCTCGTCCAGCGCCAGGCCGCGGCGGCTCATCGCGCTCAGCAGGTGCAGCGCGGTCAGCAGGCCGTCGCCGGTGGTGGCGTGGTTGGTGATCACCACGTGGCCGGACTGCTCGCCGCCCAGCGAGTAGCCGCCCTCGCGCATCGCCTCAAGCACGTAGCGGTCGCCCACGGGGGTCTCGACCACGGTGATCCCCGCCTCGCGCATGGCCAGCTTCAGTCCCAGGTTGGACATCACCGTGATGACCAGGGTGTCCTTCGCCAGGCGGCCGGCCTCGTGCAGCTCCAGCGCGAGGATGCCCATGATCTGGTCGCCGTCGACCACCGAGCCGTCGGCGGCCACGGCCAGGCAGCGGTCGGCGTCGCCGTCGTGGGCGATCCCGGCGTCGGCCCCGTGGCCGACCACGGCCGCGCGCAGGTCGTCCAGGTGGGTCGAGCCGCACTCGTGGTTGATGTTCAGCCCGTCTGGGTCGTCGTGCAGCGTGACGACGTCGGCGCCGGCGCGCCGCAGGGCCTCGGGCGAGACCGCGGAGGCGGCGCCTTTGGCGCAGTCGACCACGACCCGGAGTCCGTCCAGCCCGTGCGGGACGGTGCCCACAACGTGCCGGATGTAGCGCTCGGCGCTGTCGGCGGCGTCGGTGACCCGTCCCACACCCGGGCCGACGGCGCCCTCGGCGGGGTCCTTCAGGGCCGCCGCGATGTCGTCCTCGACGGCGTCGGGAAGCTTGTGCCCGCCGCGCCCGAAGAACTTGATGCCGTTGTCGGGCGCCGGGTTGTGGCTGGCCGAGAGCATCACGCCGAAGTCGGCGTCCATCTCGGCGGTGAGATAGGCGACAGCGGGCGTGGGCAGCACACCCAGTCGCACGACGTCCACACCGGCGCTCGCGAGTCCGGCGACGACCGCCGCCTCCAGGAACTCGCCCGAGGCCCGGGGGTCGCGGCCCACGACCGCTCTGGGGCGCTCCCCGACGAAGTGCGCACCGGGCAGCACCCGGGCGGCGGCGATGGACAGCTCCAGCGCCAGAGCAGCGGTGAGGTCGCGACCCGCGACCCCACGGACTCCGTCGGTACCGAACAGCCGAGTCACGAACCAATCGCCCCTTCGTCTGGGTAGTAGCGGACCGGGCCCATCCCACACGGCTCCGCGACCGCCGGGACGGCCGCGGCCCGCGCGCTGCGGAACGGGACGATAGCCCGGTCGGCCGATGTACCCGCACGCATGCGCCGAAGTGGGATGCACCGGCGAAAAACGTACGGCCCGCGCAGACCACCCGGAGCAGTCCGGGGGAAAGGCGGGCCGTGACCGGACGCGCCGACCGGAGCCGGCGGCATCGCGGCCGAGCGCTTAGCGCTTGGAGTACTGCGGAGCCTTGCGGGCCTTCTTCAGGCCGGCCTTCTTCCGCTCGACCTCGCGGTCGTCGCGGGTGAGGAAGCCGCCCTTCTTCAGGACCGGGCGGTTGTTCTCGGCGTCCAGCCCGGCGAGGGCGCGGGCGAGGCCGTGGCGCAGCGCACCGGCCTGGCCGCTGGGGCCGCCGCCGTTGAGCCGGGCGAAGACGTCGTAGGCACCCTCGAAGCCAAGGGCGACCAGCGGCTCCTTGATGACCTGCTGGTGCACCTTGTCGGGGAAGTAGTCCTCCAGCGACTTGCCGTTGACCTTCCACTCGCCCGAGCCGGGCGTGATCCGGACGCGGGCGATCGCCTGCTTGCGCCGACCCGTGCCGGCGCCCGGGCCGGAAGCGGTCGGGACGTACCCGGCGGCCGCGCCCTCGGGGGTCTCGCTGGTGTACTCAGCGGGGAAGTCCTCGGAATTCCCCTCGAAGTCCTGAGTTGCGACGTCTTCGATACCGGTCGGCTCGACCACGGTTCTCCTCGTACTTCCTTCAGTCTCGCGAACGCCTAGGCGGGCTGATCGATCTTCTTCAACTCGTAGGGCACCGGCTGCTGCGCCTGGTGCGGGTGCTCCGCTCCGGCGTAGACCTTGAGCTTCTTGGCCATCTGGCGGCCCAGGGAGCCCTTCGGCAGCATGCCCTTGACCGCCTTCTCGATGGCCCGCTCCGGGTGCTTCTCAAGGAGCTCGCTGTAGGGGACCGAGCGCAGGCCGCCGGGGTAGCCGGAGTGCCGGTAGGCGCGCTTCTGCTGCAGCTTGTTACCGGTCAGCGCCACCTTGCCGGCGTTCACGACGATCACGAAGTCGCCGGTGTCGATGTGCGGCGCGTAGTAGGTCTTGTGCTTGCCTCGGAGCAGAGTGGCGACGTGGCTGGCCAGCCGCCCGAGCACGACATCGCTGGCGTCGATGACGTGCCACTGACGCTGGACATCGCTGGGCTTAGGGCTGTATGTGCGCACGATCGTAAGCCTTCGTCTCAGTCGGCGGGGCCCATCCCCGCGGACGGAGATGGAGAACTCGTAATTGCTGGGCCGGGTGCCGCACCCTTGCGAGGGCGGCCATCCGGCGAGTGGGTGCGGAGGATGCGTGGCCGGCACCCGCGAATGAGCATACGGGAGCCCACGGCAACTCAACGCACAACAACGGAATATACTATCGACCGGACGCACTGCTGGTCAAAGCGAGCGAAGATCATACACTGCCGAGTCATGCACGGACCCGCAGCGGCACGGCGACCAATGAATACTCCGCTTCCATTATGCCTTGCCCGGCGAGTGCTTTGTCCGCCCGCCCGCCAGCCCGCCCACCACCCCTGCAAGCTCCGCTGCGGACCACCGGGCGTCCGCGGCTCCCGCGCACCCCCTGCTCAACGTTCCGAAGCGGCGCACTCGGCGTCCGAGGGGTTATCCTCGGGCCCGCACCGTCGATCGCACCGGCCGAGCGCGAAGCGCCCCCAGCGCTGCTCCGCCGCGGCGGCCGCCCGGAACCGCCGGCAGGAACGGCGGCTGCGCCGAGAGCGCCGCGGCGGCGAGCCGCCGCCGACACCACCTGACGCCGGCCGCCCGACCGGGAGCGTGCGGCCGCGACCGCAGGCCCGGCCGGGCAGACACGAAGGCGACCGCCTGCCCTCCACCCCATCCGTCTCCCCCAGGACAGTCTTCGGAGTACCGCCATCACACCGCATTCAAACGAGCCGAACGACGGCCGCCCTGATCCGCGGCACGCAGCCACCCACCCGGACTCCGCTGATCACCCCGCCGCCGAAGGGCCGCAGCAGCCGTACCAGGGCGCGCCCGCGGACGGCGGAGACCTCCTCGGCGGGGCGCCCGACCCGGGCGGGCAGAGCCCGTTGGGACCGATGGCGCCGCCGGCCGGCGGCGTACCGGGCGGCGGCGTACCGCAGGCGCCCTCACCCCCGCAGGGACCGCAGCCGGGCCACCCCGGCGGCGCTCCGCAGCCCGGACCGTCGGGGCCGCAGGCACCCGCCGGCCAGCACCCCCACCAGCCCCAGCAGCCCTCCTACAGCCCGTCCGGCGGGCAGCAGCCCCTGTACCCCCAGCAGCCCGGCGGGGGCTCCGGGGGCCAGGTGCCGCCCGGCGCCGCGCACCAGCCGCAGCCGGGCGCGCCGGGCCAGCCTCCCCCCTCCGGACCCCACCAGCCCCACCCGCACCAGCACCCCTCCGGCGGCCAGCAGCCCCACCCGGCCGGCGGGCCTGCGCCGCAGCACCCCGGGCACCCCCAGCCGCCCCCCGGCTTCCCCGGGTCCGGCCAGGCGCCGTCGTCCGGACCGCAGCAGCCGCATCCGCAGTCGGGGCCTTCGGGCGGCCAGGTGCCGCAGCAGCCGCACCCCGGCGCGCCGGGCCAGGCTCCCGGACCCCAGCAGCCACACCCGCACCACCAGCACCCCTCCGGCGGCCAGGTGCCGCCGGCGGCGCCGCAGCAGCCGCACCCCGGCGCGCCGGGCCAGCCTCCCCCCTCCGGCCCTCAGCAGCCCCACCCGGGCGCGCCCGGCCGGCCGACGGCCGGCGGCCCGGCCCCGCAGCACCCCGCGGGCGGCCAGCAGCCGCCCGGGGCGCCGGGCCCGGGACCCCAGCAGGCGTGGCAGCAGCCCGGACAGCCCGGCCCCCAGGGCCATCAGCAGGCGCCGCAGGCGGGGCCGCAGCAGCCGGGCGGCGTGCCGCAGGGCGCGCCCGGCCAGCCGCAGCCGGGGCAGCCCCAGCCGCCGGGCGGCTACGGCGCGCCCGGCGGCATGCCTGCGCAGGACCCGCAGCAGCAGCGCCCCGGTCTTCCGGCCGCTCCGGCACCGGGTCCGCAGCAGCCCTATCAGCAGCAGCCTCACCAGCCGCCCCCCGGAGCCGGCGGACCCGGCGGGCAGTGGCCGCCCCCTCCGGGCGCCGGCAACCCCGGGCAGCCGCATCCCGGCCAGGCCCCGCCTGGTGCACCCGGCGGGCCGCAGCAGCCCCACCAGCCGCCGCCCGGCGCGCCGCAGCCCCCGTACAACCCCAACCAGCCCATTCAGGGCCGCGTCGTGGCTCCCGGCACCCCCACACCGGAAGGCGTCGAGGAGGAACCGCTGTTCCCGGCCGACGCCGGCGCGTCCACGCAGAACATGAACGCGGTGGCCGACGACGGTGCCACGCAGAACGTCAACCGGGTCGAGGACGACTTCGGCGGCCGCCCCATGTTCCGCGACGACTCCAGCGCGGGTGCGGGCGGGCACAGCACCGCCGAGATCGACCTGTCCGACATCGGCGACGACTACGACTACGGCGGCGGCGGCGGACGCCGGAGCCTGCCCGGCGGCAACACGCTGCTCCTGGTGGCGGGCTTCGTGGCGATCCTGCTGCTGGGCGGCGGAGGCGCCTTCTTCATCGCGACCAGCGGGGCCGGCTCCGACGCCGACCTGGCCGCCGGCGAAGCCCCCGAGACCCCGACGGACCTGGAGACCGGCGACCTGTTCCCCGAGTCCGTGGACGTGGCGGGCGAGTCCTTCACGCTGAGCACCACCGACGACACCGACGAATGCCAGACCGCCGCCCACGGCGACTACGGCGAGGTGCTGACCGATAACAACTGCCAGCAGATCGTGCGGGCGACCTACGTCGGCGAGGACGGGGCGACCGCGGTCACCGTCGGCATCGCGGCGATGGGCAGCCCCGAGGAGGCCCAGGCGGCGGAGCAGGAGCAGGACCTCGGCTCCGCGCAGTGGTTCGCGGGCCTCAAGGGCGAGGAGGGCGGCGGCGCCGAGCGGATGGGCGTCGCCGGCGGCCACGGCTCGGGCGCCCGCTGGGGCCCTTACCTGGCCTTCTCCCTCGCGGCGGCCAGCGACGGCCGCGTCAACGAGAGCCGCGCGGACGAGATGGCCGAGGTCAGCGAGGGCTTCCTGGACGTTCCGCTGAACTCCCTGGGCGAGAACGTGTAGCCGCGGAGGCGGCGGCGCCGCACCGACGGCCGCCGCCGCCTCCCGGGCCGACCTTCCCGGCCCGGCGCGAACCTCCGGCAGGCCCGCGGCGGCCGCCGGACCAGGGAGCCTTGTTGCGCGCACTCGGCCGACCGGCCTGTCCACAGCTCGCCCGAGAGGCCGCCGCGTGGCGTATCCGGAGGCGGCCGGCCGGGTAGCGCCCACCCGGCCGCCGTGCTCAGGCGGGGGGCGTGGCGGAGAGGGTGCGGACGCGGCGGGTGGCGGCGGCGCGGGCGGCCATCTCCCCGGGGGCCGGGTAGGCGACCTCCTCCAGGGTGAGGCCGTGCGGGGCGACCACGTGGACCGCGGAGTCGCGCACCCCGGCGCCGAGCACCCCCGCGGGCCAGTCCTCGCCGCGGCGGCCCTCGCCCACCGCCAGCATCGCGCCGACCAGAGCGCGCACCATGTTGTGGCAGAACGCGTCGGCCTGCACGGTGGCCGCGCACAGGTGCCGGTCCTCCCTACGCCATTCCAGGCGCAGCAGCTCGCGGACCGTGGTGGCGCCCTCGCGGCGGCGGCAGTAGGCGGCGAAGTCGTGCTCGCCCACCAGGCCCTCGGCCGCCCGGTTCATCGCGTCCACGTCGAGCGGGCGGCGGTTCCACAGCACCTCGCGCCGCCGCAGCGGGTCGACGCCTCCGGGCGCGTCGCTGACGCGGTAGACGTAGCGGCGGTACAGCGGCGAGAAGCGGGCGTCAAAGCCCTCAGGAGCGGCGCTGACGCCGCTCACGCGCACGTCGGGCGGCAGCACGCCCGCCAGGCGGCGCAGCAGCCGCTCGGGGCCCTCCGCGGCCCACAGGGCGTGGGGCACGTCCAGATGGGCCACCTGGCCGCGGGCGTGCACGCCCGCGTCGGTGCGCCCCGCGACGGTCAGCCGCGCGTGCTCCGGCTCCAGCCGCAGGACGCGGCTCAGCGCCGCCTGCAGCTCTCCCTGCACGGTGCGCCGGTCGGGCTGCTCGGCCCAGCCGGAGAAGCCGGTGCCGTCGTAGGCGATGTCCAGCCGCAGCCGGACCTCGGCGGTCTCACCCATGCGGGGACGCCACACCCTCCTGCGCGGCCGGCCGAGGCGCGCACAACGCACAGATGCCCGGTCCCGTCCTGCGGGAACCGGGCACCCGGTCGCGGCCTCCGGCAGTGCCTGCTGGTCGCTGCTACTCGGCCTGCTTCTTGTCCTCGGACGACTCGGCGGACTGCCCGGTGCCCTCGGCGGTCTCGGCCTCCTGGGCCGGGGCCTCCTGCTCGGCGGCCGCGGACTCGGCGGCCTCGGCCTTCTCGGCCTGGGCGGGCTCCGCCGGGGCCGCGGCCTGCGAGCCGCGGGTGGCGGGCGGCGTCGCCGGGCCGGCCTCGACCAGCTCGATCACGGCCATGGGAGCGTTGTCGCCCTTGCGCGGCCCGATCTTGGTGATACGGGTGTACCCGCCGTTGCGGTTCTCGTAGCGCGGGCCGATCTCGGTGAACAGCTCGTGCACGACGGCCTTGTCGGTGATCTTGGTCAGCACCTGCCGCCGAGCGTGCAGGTCCCCGCGCTTGCCCAGGGTGATGAGCTTCTCGGCGTAAGGGCGCAGCCGCTTGGCCTTGGTCTCGGTGGTCTTGATCCGGCCGTGCTGGAACAGCGAGGTCGCCAGGTTCGCCAGCATGTGCCGCTCATGTGCCGGGCCGGCCCCCAGGCGGGGCCCCTTGGTCGGCGTGGGCATGGTGTCGTTCTCCTAGTGGTGCGGTCCCCGCCGCGCCGCTGGGGCGCGGCGGGGACCATTGCGACGGCTTGGAAACACTGCGGCGCAGAGCGCCGGCGTCCTACTTCTAGTACTGCTCCGTCTCGACGTACGCCTCGTCGTCGTCCTCGGAGCCGTAGGAGTCGGCCGCGCTGCTCGGGTCGAACCCGGGCGGGGAGTCCTTCAGCGACAGCCCCATGTCGATGAGCTTCTGCTTGACCTCCTCGATGGACTTCGCGCCGAAGTTCCTTATATCGAGAAGGTCCTGCTCGGAGCGGGCGACGAGCTCTCCCACAGTGTGGATGCCCTCGCGCTTGAGGCAGTTGTAGGACCGCACCGTCAGGTTCAGGTCCTCGATCGGCAGGGCCAGATCGGCGGCCAGGGCCGCGTCCGTGGGCGAGGGGCCCATGTCGATGCCCTCGGCGTCGACGTTGAGCTCGCGCGCCAGGCCGAACAGCTCGACCAGGGTCTTGCCCGCGCTGGCGACCGCGTCGCGGGGCCGGATGCTGGGCTTGGTCTCGATGTCCACGATCAGCCGGTCGAAGTCCGTGCGCTGCTCCACACGGGTGGCCTCGACCTTGTAGGTGACGCGCAGTACCGGCGAGTAGATCGAGTCGATCGGGATGCGCCCGATCTCCTGGCCGGGCTGCTTGTTCTGCGTCGCCGAGACGTAGCCGCGGCCGCGCTCGACCGTCAGCTCCATCTCCAGCTTTCCCTTGCCGTTGAGGGTCGCGATGTGCAGGTCGGGGTTGTGCACCTCGACGCCCGCCGGCGGAGCGATGTCCGCAGCGGTGACCACACCGGGGCCCTGCTTGCGCAGGTACATCAGCACGGGCTCGTCGTGCTCGGAGCTGATGACGAGGCCCTTGAGGTTGAGGATGAGCTCGGTGACATCCTCCTTCACGCCGGGCACGGTGGTGAACTCGTGCTCGACTCCCTCGATGCGGATGCTGGTGACCGCTGCCCCCGGGATGGAGGACAGCAGGGTGCGGCGCAGCGAGTTGCCGATCGTGTAACCGAAGCCCGGCTCCAGCGGTTCGATGACGAACTTGGACCGGAACTCGCCGAGGGACTCCTCGGAGAGCGTCGGACGCTGAGCGATCAACATGGTGGATGATTCCTTTCCCCGGGCCGCCCGCTATTTGACGGCCACTGGACGGCCCCGCGGTCGCGGGACCCGATCTGCCCTGACCTCCTACGCCCTGCGGGCGCGGGGGCAGCGCGGCTGTCCGCCGGTGTCAGACCCGGCGGCGCTTCGGCGGACGGCAGCCGTTGTGCGGCACCGGCGTGACGTCCTGGATGGAGCCGACCTCCAGGCCGGTCGCAGTGAGGGAGCGGATCGCGGTCTCGCGGCCGGAGCCGGGGCCCTTCACGAAGACGTCGACCTTGCGCACCCCGTGCTCCTGCGCGCGGCGGGCCGCGGCCTCGGCGGCCATCTGAGCGGCGAACGGGGTGGACTTGCGGGAGCCCTTGAATCCGACCTGGCCGGAGCTGGCCCAGGAGATCACCGCGCCGTTGGGGTCGGTGATGCTCACGATCGTGTTGTTGAAGGTGCTCTTGATGTGCGCATGGCCATGGGAAATATTCTTCTTTTCCTTGCGGCGCACCTTGCGTGCAGTGCTCTGACGGCCCTTAGGCGGCATACCTGATAACTCCCAAGATCATCGGTCCGTTCGCGGTGTCCGGCCGCATCGGCGCGGCGGCCGGTCGGTGAGGACGGACTACTTACTTCTTGCCGACCTTCTTCTTGCCGGCCACGGTCTTCTTCTTGCCCTTGCGGGTGCGCGCGTTGGTCTGCGTGCGCTGTCCGTGCACCGGCAGGCCGCGGCGGTGGCGCATGCCCTGGTAGCTGCCGATCTCCATCTTGCGACGGATGTCGGCCTGGACCTCGCGCCGCAGGTCGCCCTCGACCTGGTAGTTGGCGTCGATCCAGTCGCGCAGCTTCACGAGGTCGTCCTCGCTCAGCGCGTGGACGCGGGTCTCGGAGCTGACGCCCGTGTTCTGGAGGGTCTCGACGGCGCGGGTGCGCCCGATCCCGTAGACGTAGGTGAGGGCGATCTCCACCCGCTTCTCGCGGGGGAGGTCGACGCCGGCGATGCGTGCCATATGGGCGACTCCTCGATTCTCTCTGCGGAGGTTGTTCCCGTCCCACCCTCTCGTCGCCCAATCGACGAGGCCCCGGCCTCCGACCGGGGGTTGTCCCTTCCTCGCGGAGGGATCGGGACAGGACCGTCTGTGCGCCTCCGCGGCTCGCCGCGGGGGCCTGTTTCTCGTGTCGTCAGTGCACTGCGCTCAAGAGCGCGCCGGGCAGCTGCGGGAACTAGCCCTGGCGCTGCTTGTGGCGCGGGTCCGAGCAGATGACCATGATCGTGCCGTGGCGGCGGATCACCCGGCACTTGGCGCAGATCTTCTTGACGCTCGGCTTGACCTTCATGGTGGCTCCGAACTCATGGAACTCGTGCGTCACCGCTACTGCCGGAGGCCCCGGCGACGGTGGCGGACTACTTGTATCGGTAAACGATGCGCCCGCGCGTCAGGTCGTACGGGCTCAGCTCTACGACGACTCGGTCGTCGGGAAGGATGCGGATGTAGTGCATGCGCATCTTGCCGCTGATGTGGGCAAGGACCTTGTGCCCGTTGTCGAGCTCCACTCGGAACATTGCGTTGGGTAGGGACTCGATAACGGAGCCCTCGATTTCGATGGCGCCGTCTTTTTTAGCCATATCCTCCACCGGGACCATCCCCGTCGGAAACGGGGAACATACGGAATGACCCGAGCACTGCGCCCGGGCACTGCTGAAGCGATAGCGAACACTGAGAGATCAGGTCGACTGCGTCAGCAACCCGCGTGCGGCGAGCGGACGCGGGCGATGGCGGGCAGCCCGACCCAACAGCCCGAGTGTGGGCATAGCCATTCTACCCTCTTGCGCGGGTGCTGCCGACCGGGCCGCGAGGACGTACCGCCGCGGCCCACCGGACGGCGTGCACGGCCGCGGTCGCGTGCGGCTATCCGCCGCCGCTCTGCGGCCCGCCGCGGTTCACGGCTGCCAGCGCCAGGGTGATGAACCCCATCACGATACCCCATGGAACGAGCACCCACAGGAACCACGGATATCCGGCGGACGCTCCGGTCAAGAACAGGATCAGCCAGATGGTGAAGCACAGCAGGTTCACCCCGGCCCACAGCGCCCACGGGATCGCCAGCGCGGGATCGCGCAGCAGCCCGCCGTCGGCGCCCAGGACCGGCGCCGGCGGAGCCTGCTCGTCGATCGGCGGGCCGATCAGCTCGCTTTCGGGCAGGTCGGCGGTGAGCGCCTCCAGTTCGGCGCGGGTGCGCGCGTTGTAGGCCCTCTCCAGGCGCAGGTTGAACTCCTCGCCTTCGAGCCGGCCCTCCGCGAAGTGCCGCTGGAGGACCTTCGCCACGAGGTCGCGGTCGGTGTCGGATGCCCGCATCTCGGGTGAGGACTCCGGCATCGCCCATCTCCTCCAGCATCCGCGCGAGAGCGGCGCGCCCGCCCGCAGTGCCCATCGTAGGCGACGGACCCGGCCCCCGTACCGCTCCGCGCGCGTCCCCCCGGACCGGACCCGATCCCCGTGGCGCCCGAAGTACTAGAAGCCGGGGTCGCAGAACCCGAGCGCGGCGATGCGCTCGCGGTTCTCCTCGCGGGCCGTCAGCACCAGCGGGCCGTCGGCCGTGATGGCCACCGAGTGCTCGAAGTGGGTCGAACGCTCGCCGTCGCGGGTGACGACGGTCCAGCCGTCGTCCAGCTCGACCACGTGGCGGGTGCCGGCGTTGGCCATCGGCTCGATCGCCAGGCACATGCCCTCGACCAGTTCCTGGCCCTTGCCGCGCCGCCCGTAGTTGAGCACGTGCGGGTCCATGTGCATCTCGGTGCCGATGCCGTGCCCGCCGTACTCCTGCACGTTGCCGAAGCGCCCCTGCGAGCGCATGTAGCCGTCGATCGCGGCGCCGATGTCGCCCAGCCGCTTACCGGGCCGCAGCTCGGCGATCCCCCGCCACATGGCCTCCTCGCAGACGTCCATCAGCCTCGCGTCCTGCGGGCGGGCCTCGCCGACCGCGAGGGTGATCGCGGAGTCGCCGTGCCAGCCGTCCAGGATCGCGCCGCAGTCGATGGAGACGAGGTCGCCCTCGCGCAGCGTCTTTCCGGCGCGCGGGATGCCGTGGACGACCTCCTCGTTCACCGAGGCGCAGATGGAGCCGGTGAACCCGTAGTAGCCCTTGAACGAGGGCACGGCGCCGGCGTCGCGAATGCAGCGTTCGGCGACGGCGTCGAGGTCCAGCGTGCTCATACCGGGCTCGACGGCGGCGCGCAGCGTGTCGAGCGTGCGCGCCACCACCTTGCCCGCTTCACGCATCTTCGCGATCTCGGCGGCCGTCTTCAGCTGGACCGGCGGATCCGCCTTGCGGAACATCAGGCGTCGCTTCGCAGTGCGGCCTTGGCCCGCTCGGTCACGGCGTCCACGCCGCCTGTGGCGTCGATCGCCACCAGGATGCCCTCGCCCTGGTAGAAGGACACCAGCGGCTCGGTCTGCTCGCGGTAGACCTCCATGCGGTGGCGGACGACCTCTTCGCGGTCGTCGTCGCGCTGGAACAGCTCGCCGCCGCAGTCGTCGCACACGCCCTCGGCCGCGGGCGGCTCGAACTCGACGTGGTGGACGCGGTTGCAGTTGCGGCACTGCCGGCGACCGGAGAGCCGCTTGACGATCTCCTCCTCGTCGACCTTGAGCTCCAGCACGGCGTCCAGCCGCACGCCCAGGTCGTCGAGGATCTTGTTCAGCTCCTCGGCCTGGGCGACGTTGCGCGGGAAGCCGTCGAGCAGGAAGCCGCCCCGGGCGTCCTCCTCTTTGAGCCGGTCGCGGACCATCGCGTTGGTGACCTCGTCGGGGACGAGGTCACCCCGGTCCATGTAGGCCTTCGCCTGTTTCCCGAGCTCGGTGCCACCGCTGACGTTGGCACGGAAGATGTCGCCTGTGGACACCTTCGGAATGGACAATTCGGACGCCAAGATCTGGGCCTGGGTGCCTTTTCCGGCTCCCGGGGGTCCCACCAATACGGCACGCACTATCGCAAGAAACCTTCGTAGTTCCGCTGCTGGAGGTGACTCTCGATCTGCTTCACCGTGTCCAGCCCGACACCGACCATGATCAGGATGCTCGTACCGCCGAACGGGAAGTTCTGCGTCGCACCGGAGGCTCCCAGCGCGATCATCGGCAGCAGAGCGATCAGCCCGAGGTACAGCGAACCGGGCGTCGTCAGCCGGGTGAGGACGTAGTCCAGGTACTCGGCGGTCGGACGTCCGGGCCGGATACCCGGGATGAACCCACCGTACTTCTTCATGTTGTCGGCGACTTCAGCGGGGTTGAAGGTGATGGCCACGTAGAAGAACGCGAAGCCGATGATCATCGCGAAGAACGTGGCCATGTACACCGGGTGCGTGCCCGAGATGAAGTACTGGTTGATGAAGTCGGCGACCGGGTTGTCGGCGTCCTGGCCCATCAGGCCCACGGCCAGCTGCGGCAGGTACAGCAGCGACGACGCGAAGATCACCGGGATGATGCCGGCCTGGTTGACCTTCAGCGGGATGTAGGTGGAGCTGCCCCCGTACATCCGGCGGCCCACCATGCGCTTGGCGTACTGCACCGGGATCCGGCGCTGCGCCTGCTCGATGAAGACCACGCCGGCGATCAGCACCAGGCCCGCCACGCAGATGACGGCGAAGATCCAGGTCTCCTGCTCCTGGAACATCGTGGTCATCGCCGAGGGGAAGCCCGCCACCACCGTGGTGAAGATCAGCAGCGACATGCCGTTGCCGACCCCGCGCTCGGTGATCAGCTCGCCGAACCACATGATCACGCCGGTGCCCGCGGTCATGGTGATGACGATGGTCACCAGGGTCAGCGGGTCCTGGTTGGGCATGTACGTGCTCACCGGGATCTGGCCCTGGAACAGCTGCCCGGTGCGCGCCATGGCGACGATGCTGGAGGACTGCAGGACCGCCAGCAGCAGTGTCAGGTAGCGCGTGTACTGGGTGATCTTGCCCTGGCCGGCCTGGCCCTCCTTCTTGAGGGCCTCCAGGCGCGGAACCACGACCGTGAGCAGGTTGATGATGATGCTCGCGGTGATGTAGGGCATGATCCCCAGCGCGAAGACCGCCAGCTGGAACAGTGCGCCTCCGCTGAAGAGGTTCAGCAGCGTGAAGACTCCGGTGGAGTCCTGCGCCTGAACCGACTCCAGCTGTTCGCGGATGGCGGCCGAGTTGATGCCCGGCGCCGGAATCACCGCCCCCAACCGGAAGATGGTCAGGATGAACAGCGTGAAAAGCAGCTTGTTGCGGAGGTCAGGCGTGCGGAACGCACGGATGAACGCACCTAGCACGTCTCCTCCTGCGAGGTTTCGGCGGCGGAACCGGTTCCAGACATCGCGGCCGATCCAGAATCGTCGTAGCACGTCGGTCCCGGGAGGGGCCCCGGGACCCTGAGGTCTTGGGTCAAGCAGTATCGCACTGTAACAGCCAATCGCGGGGGGATAAGGATCGTCCAGCTCACAGGGCGTCACGCCCCGTGGCGAGGCGACAGCACGCGGGCAGTGCCCCCGAAACTACCTCAACCCGCCGCTGAACGCGCAGAGGCGCCCGCCGGTTCCCACCCCGTGGGAGGTCCGGCAGGCGCCTCTGACGCGACGCGTAGGTCATTCCTACCGCTCGGTGACGCTGCCACCGGCCGCGGTGATCTTCTCCCGGGCCGACGACGAGCACGCGTCCACGGACACCTGGACGGCGACCGAGATCTCGCCCTCGCCCAGCACCTTGACGGGCTGGTTCTTGCGAACCGCGCCCTTGGCGACCAGGCTCTCGACGGTGACCTCGCCGCCCTCGGGGTACAGCTCGCCCAGCCGGTCCAGGTTGACCACCTGGTAGGTGGTCTTGAACCGGGCGTTGCTGAAGCCCTTGAGCTTGGGCACGCGCCGGATCAGGGGCATCTGGCCGCCCTCGAACCCGGCCGGCACCGTGGAGCGGGCCTTGGTGCCCTTGGTGCCGCGGCCCGCGGTCTTGCCCTTGGACGCCTCGCCGCGACCCTTGCGGATCTTGGCCTTGTTGGAGCCCGGAGCCGGCTTCAGGTGGTGCAGCTTCAGCGGCTCGTCAGGCGTGTAGTCGCTCATGCGTCGACCTCCTCGACATTCACGAGGTGCGCGACGACGTTGATCTGCCCGCGGACGGAGGGGTTGTCCTCACGCACCACCGACGAGCCGATCTTGCGCAGTCCGAGCGACCGCAGAGTGTCGCGCTGGTTCTGCTTGCCGCCGATCTTGGAGCGGACCTGGGTGATCTTCAGCTTGTTCGCCATGGTCAGGCACCCGCCTTCGCCTCTGCACGGGCGCGCAGCATGGCGGCCGGAGCCACGTCCTCCAGCGGGAGACCGCGCCGAGCGGCGATCTCCTCGGGCTGGTTGAGGTCCTTGAGCGCGGCGACGGTGGCGTGCACGATGTTCAGCGGGTTCGACGAGCCCAGCGACTTGCTCAGCACGTCGTGGATGCCCGCGCACTCCAGCACAGCGCGGACCGGACCGCCGGCGATGACACCGGTACCGGGCGCGGCCGGGCGCAGGAGCACGACGCCGGCGGCGTCCTCGCCCTGGACCCGGTGCGTGATCGTGCCCTGGACGCGCGGGACGCGGAAGAAGTTCTTCTTCGCGGTCTCGACGCCCTTGGCGATGGCCGCGGGGACCTCTTTGGCCTTCCCGTAGCCGACGCCGACCATGCCGTTGCCGTCGCCGACGACGACCAGAGCGGTGAAGCTGAAGCGCCGACCGCCCTTGACCACCTTGGCGACCCGGTTGATGGTCACGACTTTCTCGATGTAGGAGACACCCTTGTCTGCGGCGCCGCCGCGGCGATCGTCACGGCGGTCACGCCGCTCGCCACCGGCGCCGCGCCGCGGAGCTGCAGCCATCAGTGGTTCCTCTTCCCGTTGGTGAAAATGCTTGCGACCGGGTTCATCAGAACTCCAGTCCGCCGGAGCGCGCGCCGTCGGCGAGCTCGGCCACGCGGCCGTGGTACCGGTAGCCGCCGCGGTCGAACACGACCGCCGAGATGTCGGCCGCCTTCGCGCGCTGGGCAAGCAGCTCGCCGACCTTGCGGGACTTCTCGGACTTGGTGCCCTCGCCGTCGCGGATGTCGCGGTCGAGCGTCGAGGCCGCCACCAGCGTGTGGTGCCGAGTGTCGTCCACGATCTGGGCGACGATGTGCTTGGAGGAGCGGAACACCACCAGACGCGGGCGCGCCGGGGTGCCCGAGATCTTCTTGCGGACCCGAAGGTGGCGCCGCGCACGGGAACTCGCGCGCTTGGCCGTCCCCTTGCTGCGGGTCAGCGTCGTGGACTTGCCCATGACTACTTACCAGCCTTTCCGGCCTTGCGGCGGATGCGCTCACCCTGGTAGCGCACGCCCTTGGCCTTGTAGGGGTCGGGCCTGCGCAGGTTGCGGATGTTCGAGGCGACCTGGCCCACGAGCTGCTTGTCGATGCCGTCGACGTGCAGCACGGTCGGCTTCTCGACGCGGAAGCTGATGCCTTCGGGCGGTTCCACCACGACCGGGTGGCTGAAGCCCAGGGAGAACTCCAGGTTGGAGCCCCGCGCCTGGACCCGGTAACCGACACCGTGGATCTCCAGCGTCTTGGAGTATCCGTTGGAGACACCCTCGACGAGGTTGGCGATGAGCGCACGGGTGAGCCCGTGCAGCGAGCGGTTGTCCGGCTTGTCGTCGGGCCGGTCCACGCGCAGCGCGTCGTCTTCCCATGCGATCGTGATGGGCTCGGCCACCCGGTGGCTCAGCTCGCCCTTCGGGCCCTTGACCGTGACGTCCTGCCCGTCGATGGTGACCTCGACGCCCTTGGGAACCGAGATCGGCCGTCGACCAATACGCGACATGTCGAAATCCCTCCCTCTACCAGACGTAGGCGAGGACTTCGCCGCCCACGCCGCGCTTCTTGGCCTGCTTGTCGGTCATCAGGCCGCCGGACGTCGAAATGATGGCGACGCCGAGGCCTCCCAGCACGCGCGGAAGGTTGTCCTTCTTCGCGTAGACGCGCAGGCCGGGCTTGGAGACCCGCCGTACGCCGGCGATGGAGCGCTCGCGCGTGGGGCCGTACTTGAGCTCCACCACCAGGTTCTTGCCCACGGTGGCGTCCTCGGAGCTCCAGCCCTGCACGAAGCCCTCCTGCTGGAGGATCTCGGCGATGTGCGCCTTGATCTTGGAATACGGCATGACCACGCTGTCGTGGTAAGCCGAATTCGCGTTACGCAGACGCGTAAGCATGTCTGCGATCGGGTCGGTCATCGTCATGGCCGATAGGCCCTTCCTCACCGCGGTTTCCCCAAGGACAGGCGCTTCCCTTCAGCGCCTGTTCCCGCGCCGGACGCGGGCTCCTCTAGGACCTACGGCGTGGTCATGGACACCGCGCCGATGTGCTCGGCACCGTGCCCTGTCGGTTGGTGTCGGTTGTCGCTCGCGGTTCCGGCCGGGGCCGGGACCGCGATTCCTACAGTCCGCTGTGCGAGCAGGCGGCCGCCGGAGCGGCCGCGCCTGTGCCCGCCGAGGACCGCGCACCGTGGCGCTGGTCCGGCGGGCACGGGCGCAGGGGACCTACCAGCTCGCCTTGGCGATGCCGGGGAGCTCGCCGCGGTGGGCCATCTCGCGGAAGCAGATGCGGCACAGGCCGAACTTCCTGAAGACGGCGCGCGGACGGCCGCACCGCGAGCACCGAGTATATGCGCGAACGCCGAACTTCTGCTTGCGGTTCGCCTTGGCGATCAGAGCCTTCTTAGCCATGGTCTCCCCTAGGACTCCTTGAAGGGGAAGCCGAGCCGCTTCAGCAGGCTGCGCCCCTCGTCGTCGGTGGTCGCCGAGGTGACGACCGTGATGTCCATTCCGCGCTGCCGGTCGACCTTGTCGGGGTCGATCTCGTGGAACATGACCTGCTCGGTCAGCCCGAAGGTGTAGTTCCCGCGCCCGTCGAACTGCTTGGGCGAGAGCCCGCGGAAGTCGCGGATCCGGGGCAGCGCCAGCGAGAGCAGCCGGTCGAGGAACTCCCACATCCGGTCGCCGCGCAGCGTGACGCTGGCGCCGATCGGCATGCCCTCGCGCAGCTTGAACTGCGCGATCGAGTTCTTCGCCCGGTTGATCCGCGGCTTCTGGCCGGTGATCAGCGAGAGGTCGTTCACCGCGCCCTGGATCAGCTTGGCGTCGCGCGCGGCGTCGCCCACACCCATGTTCACCACGATCTTGGTCAGACCGGGGATCTGCATGATGTTGCCGATCCCGAACTCCTCGCGCAGGGCCGCGATGATCTCCGAGCGGTACTTCTCCTTCAGCCGCGGCATCTCCGGGGCCTTCGGGGCGGAGGTCTCAGTGTCGACCGTCATCAGATGTCCTTACCGGTACGGCGGGAGATCCGAACCTTGGTTCCGTCTTCCTCGAAGCGGTAACCGACGCGCGTGGGCTGGCCGTCGTCCACGATCGCGACGTTGCTCACGTGGATCGGGGCCTCCATGGTGACGACCTCGCCCTGCTGGCCGCCCGCCGGGTTCGCCCGCTTGTGCTTCTTGATGAGGTTGACGCCTTCGACGACGACACGCTGCTCCCGGGGCAGGGCCTTGATGACCTTCCCGGTGGCACCCTTGTCCTTGCCGGCGATGACGACGACCTCGTCGTCCTTCTTGATCTTCATCGCCTAGAGCACCTCCGGCGCTAGCGAGATGATGCGCATGTACTTCTTGTCCCGCAGCTCGCGGCCGACCGGTCCGAAGATGCGGGTGCCGCGCGGGTCCCCACCGTCCTTGATGAGCACGGCGGCGTTCTCATCGAAGCGGATGTAGGAGCCGTCGGGCCGGCGGCGCTCCTTGGAGGTGCGCACGATCACGGCCTTGACGACATCGCCCTTCTTCACGCCCGCGGCGGGGAGGGCGTCCTTGACTGTCGCCACGATGGTGTCGCCGATGCCCGCGTAGCGCCGACCCGAGCCGCCGAGGACACGGATGGTCAAGATCTCCTTGGCCCCCGTGTTGTCGGCGACCTTGAGTCGCGACTCCTGCTGAATCACGTCTGCTCCTGATTTGTGCGCGCGTGGCCCGCCAGGGCCCGCGCTGCTAGGTGGTCACACCCCTGGGGCGGCCGATCTCCACGAACCGGCCGCCGGATCCGGGGGTTACTTGGCCTTCTCCAGGATCTCCACGACGCGCCAGCGCTTGGTCGCGGACATCGGCCGGGTCTCCATCATGCGCACCCGGTCGCCGACGCCGCAGGTCTCACCCTCGTCGTGGGCCTTGTACTTGGTGGTGCGGCGGATGACCTTGCCGTAAAGCGAGTGCTTCACGCGGTCCTCGACCTCGACGACGACCGTCTTGGACATCTTGTCGCTGACGACGTAGCCCTCGCGCACCTTGCGGTAGTTCCGCGTCGAACTCTGCGTGGTCTCGCTCATTCGGCTGCTTCCTTCGTCTTCTCAGCCGACTCACCGGTAAGCGGCATGATTCCGAGCTCGTGCTCGCGCATGACCGTGTAGATCCGGGCGATCTCACGCTTGACGGTGCGCAGCCGGCTGTGGTTGTCCAGCTGCCCGGTGGCGGCCTGGAAGCGGAGGTTGAACAGCTCTTCCTTCGCCTCCTTGAGCTTGCCCACCAGGTCCTCGACGGACTGGCCGCGCAGCTCCTGGGCGGTCAGGGACTTCGCCATCACGCCTCCACTTCGCGCTTCACGAACTTGCATGTCTTCGGCAAGCACCGCATGGGGAGCTTCTGCGTCGCCCGCATCACGCCTCCACCTCGCGCTTCACGAACTTGCACCTCATGGGGAGCTTGTGCATCGCCCGGCGCATGGCCTCCTTGGCGATCGGCTCCGGCACACCCGACAGCTCGAACATGACGCGCCCGGGCTTGACCGGCGCCACCCACCACTCGGGCGAACCCTTGCCGGAGCCCATGCGGGTCTCGGCCGGCTTCTTGGTGATGGGGCGGTCCGGGAAGATGTTGATCCACACCTTGCCGCCACGGCGGATGTGCCGCGTCATGGCGATACGGGCGGCCTCGATCTGCCGGTTGGTGACGTAGGCGGCGTCCAGCGCCTGGATGCCGTACTCGCCGAAGTTGACCTTCGTGCCGCCCTTGGCCCGCCCCGTAAGGTCGGGGTGGTGCTGCTTGCGGTACTTGATCTTGCGGGGAATCAGCATCGGTCAGCTCCCCTCGTTCCCGGACTTCTCCGCGCCCTGACCGGACTCGGCACCGGCGCCGGCCTTGGCCTCGCCCTGCTGGCCCTGGCCACCGCGGCGACGGCGCCCGGGGCGCTCACGGCGCTGGCCCGCGCCACCGCCGCCGCCACCGCCCGGAGCGCGCTGCGCGGCCTGGGCCGCCTCGCGCTCGGCGCGGGTCGCGGGAGCGTCGCCCTTGTAGATCCACACCTTCACGCCGATCCGGCCGAAGGTGGTGCGGGCCTCGAAGAAGCCGTAGTCGATGTCGGCGCGGAGCGTGTGCAGGGGCACGCGGCCCTCGCGGTAGAACTCCGAACGCGACATCTCGGCACCGCCGAGGCGGCCTCCGCACTGGATGCGGATGCCCTTGGCCCCGCTCTTCATCGCACTCTGCATGGCCTTGCGCATCGCCCGACGGAACGCGACTCGGCTGGACAGCTGCTCCGCCACACCCTGAGCGACGAGCTGAGCGTCGGTCTCCGGGTTCTTGACCTCGAGGATGTTGAGCTGGACCTGCTTCTTGTTGGTCAGCTTCTCCAGGTCGGCGCGGATGCGGTCGGCCTCCGAACCGCGGCGGCCGATGACGATGCCCGGCCGGGCGGTGTGGATGTCGACGCGGACGCGCTCACGGGTGCGCTCGATCTCGACCTTGGAGATCCCGGCGCGCTCCATGCCGCGGTTCAGCATCCGGCGGATGGCCACGTCTTCCTTGACGTAGTCCTTGTACAGCTTGTCGGCATACCACCGGGTCTTGTAGTCGGTGGTAACGCCGAGTCGGAACCCGTGCGGGTTGACCTTCTGCCCCACTATCGGGTCCTCTCCTTCGTCTTGGTCGACGAGGCGCCCGCGGTCTCACGCGGCTCAACGACCACAGTGATGTGGCTCGTCCGCTTGGTGACCCGGAACGCGCGGCCGAAGCCGCGCGGCCGGATGCGCTTCAGGGTCGGACCCTCGTCCACCCAAGCTCCACCGACCACCAGCGTCTCGCGGTCCAGCTTGTCGTTGTGCTCGGCATTGGCGATGGCGCTCGCGAGCACCTTGCCCACCGGTTCACTCGCCGCCTGAGGCGCGAACCGGAGCACCGCCTGTGCCTCGTCAGCGGGCAACCCGCGAATAAGGTCCACCACCCGGCGGGCCTTTCGGGGCGTAACACGGACGAACCGTGCCTGTGCCCTCGTTCCCATCGCTTTTCCCTCGCTCACGGAAATCACCCCCACGCACCGTGGGGTAATGGCTCTTACTCCTAATGCAACCGCTAGCGGCGGCTACGGCGGTCTTCCTTGACGTGGCTGCGGAAAGTGCGCGTGGGAGCGAACTCGCCGAGCTTGTGACCGACCATCGACTCGGAGACGAACACCGGGACGTGCTTGCGGCCGTCGTGGACGGCGATGGTGTGCCCGATCATCTCGGGAACGACCATGGAACGCCGCGACCACGTCTTGATGACGTTCTTGGTGCCCTTCTCGTTCTGCTCTTCCACCTTCTTGATCAGGTGGTCGTCGACGAAGGGACCCTTCTTAAGGCTACGTGGCATCAGACGTGCTCCTTACCGCTTCTTCTTGCTACGCCGACGCACGATGAGCCGGTCACTGGGCTTGTTCGGCCTGCGGGTGCGCCCCTCGGGCTTGCCCCAGGGGCTGACCGGGTGCCGGCCGCCCGAGCTCTTGCCTTCGCCACCTCCGAGCGGGTGGTCGACCGGGTTCATGGCGACACCGCGGACGGTGGGGCGCTTGCCCCGCCAGCGGTTGCGTCCGGCCTTGCCCCAGTTGATGTTGGACTGCTCGGCGTTGCCCACCTGGCCGACGGTGGCGCGGCAGGTCACCTCGACCTGGCGCATCTCGCCGGAGGGCATGCGCAGCGTGGCGTAGGCGCCCTCCTTGGCCAGGAGCTGGATCTGCGACCCGGCCGACCGGCCCAGCTTCGCGCCGCCGCCGGGCTTCAGCTCGACCGCGTGCACGAAGGTACCCGTGGGGATGTTGCGCAGCGGGAGGCAGTTGCCCGGCTTGATGTCGGAGTTGGGGCCGTTCTCCACGCGGGCGCCCTGCTTGAGGCCGGCGGGCGCCAGGATGTAGCGCTTCTCGCCGTCCACGTAGTGCAGCAGCGCGATCCGCGCGGTGCGGTTGGGGTCGTACTCGATGTGGGCGACCTTGGCGGGGACGCCGTCCTTGTCGTGGCGGCGGAAGTCGATCACCCGGTAGGCCCGCTTGTGCCCGCCGCCCTGGTGGCGGGCGGTGATGCGGCCCTTGCCGTTGCGACCGCCCTTGGAGTGGAGCGGCCGCACCAGCGACTTCTCCGGGTGGTCGCGCGTGATCTCGACGAAGTCGGCCACGCTTCCGCCGCGGCGACCTGGTGAGGTCGGCTTGTACTTACGAATGCCCATCTTCTTCGCGCATTCCTTTGCGTATTACTCGTTGCGATCGCTCGGGGGACCGGCTCGCCTGTGCGGCGAAACGCTCACACGCCGAAAATGTCGATCCGGTCGCCGTCACGCAGGCTCACGATCGCCCGCTTGGTGTCGGGGCGCTTGCCGTACCCGAAGCGGGTCCGCTTGCGCTTGCCCGGACGGTTGATCGTGTTCACGCTGGTGACCTTCACCTCGAAGATCTTCTCCACCGCGATCTTGATCTGCGTCTTGTTGGCCGTGGGCTGGACCAGGAACGTGTACTTGTTCTGGTCCATGAGCCCGTAGCTCTTCTCGGAGATCACCGGCTCGACGATGATGTCCCGAGGGTCGGGGATCCTCACTGGTCCTCCTCCTGCGACTCGCGCACCGCCTTGGCGGTGCCCTGAGCGTGGGCCAGGAACTCCTCGTAGCCCCGCTCGGTGAAGACCACGTCGTCGCAGTAGAGGACGTCGCGGGTGTTCACCTGGTCGGCGTCGAGGATGTGCACCTCGGGAACGTTGCGCAGGGCGAGCCGGTTGTGCTCGTCCGCGCGCTCCAGCACGACCAGCACCTTGGCGGAGGCGGTGACCTGGCGCAGCGCCTTCAGCGCGGTCTGGGTGCGCTTGGTGGCGACGTCCTCGCCGACGAACTCGCTGACGATGTGCACGCGGTCGTGGCGGGCGCGGTCGGAGAGCGCGCTGCGCAGTGCCGCGGCCTTCATCTTCTTGGGAGTCCGCTGCGTGTAGTCGCGCGGCTGCGGGCCGTGGACCGTGCCGCCGCCCACGAACTGCGGAGCGCGCGTCGAGCCCTGGCGGGCGCGACCGGTCCCCTTCTGGCGGTAGGGCTTCTTGCCGCCGCCGCGGACCATGCCGCGGGTCTTGGTGGCGTGCGTGCCCTGGCGGCCGGCGGCCTCCTGGCTCAGCACGACCTGGTGCATCAGCGGGATGTTCGCCTTCTGGTCGAAGATCGACTCGGGCAGCTCGACGCTGCGGCCGGCCTTGCCCTGGGCGTCCTTCACCTTGATGGTCGAAGCCATGGCTTACTTACCCCCCTTCACGGCGGTGCGGACGAGCACCAGTCCGCCGTTCGGACCGGGAACCGAGCCCTTGACCATGATCAGCCCCTTCTCCGCGTCCACCGAGTGGACGGAGAGGTTCTGGATGGTCTTGCGCACGTTGCCCATCCGCCCGGCCATCCGGGTGCCCTTGAACACGCGCCCGGGCGTGGCGCAGCCGCCGATGGCGCCGGGCGAACGGTGCTTGCGCTGGGTGCCGTGGGTGGCGCTCAGGCCGCGGAAGCCGTGGCGCTTCATCCCGCCGGCGAAGCCCTTGCCCTTGCTCTTGCCGGTGATGTCGACGAACTCGCCGACCTCGAAGGCGTCGGCGGTGAGCTCCTGGCCGAGCTGGTACTCGGCGGCGTCGGTGGTGCGAACCTCGACGTAGTGGCGGCGCGGGGTGAGATCGTGCTTGCGCAGGTACTCGCCGAGCGGCTTGTTCACCTTGCGCGGGTTGATCTTCCCGTAGCCGATCTGGATGGCGGAGTAGCCATCGGTCTCCGGAGTACGGACGCGCGTCACGACGCACGGACCGGCCTTCAGAACCGTCACGGGCACGATCCTGCCCGCGTCGTCGAAGACCTGGGTCATGCCGAGCTTCTCGCCCAGTACTCCCGTGATCTGCTTGGTGGCCATGTCAGTGCGTCCTTTAAAGCTTGATCTCGATGTCGACGCCGGCCGGGAGGTCGAGCCGCATGAGCGAGTCGACGGTCTTCGGCGTCGGGTCGATGATGTCGATCAGCCGCTTGTGCGTGCGCATCTCGAAGTGCTCGCGCGAGTCCTTGTACTTGTGCGGCGAGCGGATGACGCAGTAAACGTTCTTCTCCGTCGGCAACGGCACCGGGCCAGCGACGCTCGCACCAGTCCGCGTCACGGTCTCGACGATCTTGCGAGCTGAGCTGTCGATGACCTCATGGTCATAGGCTTTGAGCCGAATGCGGATCTTCTGTCCCGCCATGGTGGCCTTTTCGTCCTTCGCTTAGTGTCCGTAGAGGCGCGGCGCCGGCTGCCGCCGGCACGTGCCCCACAGGGGCTTGCCCTTGGGTGGCTCTATTCACCTGAGAATCTGCAACAGGGCTGTCCCCTGAGGCGCATCACCGCTACAGAGCCCGATGACGTCGGTCATGTCGGGGGCGGCCGGGCCGAGTCTCGCGCGGCCCGGCCGCCCCCGGAGGCGGTTCCGGCGTCGTCGCCGGGCCCGCCCCCGCACGTCCCGTGCTACTTGATGATCTTGGTCACTCGGCCCGCGCCGACGGTCCGGCCACCCTCGCGGATGGCGAACCGCAGGCCCTCCTCCATCGCGACCGGCTGGATGAGCTGGACGGACATCTCGGTGTTGTCACCGGGCATGACCATGTCCGTGCCCTCCGGCAGCGTGACGACGCCGGTGACGTCGGTCGTGCGGAAGTAGAACTGCGGACGGTAGTTGTTGAAGAAGGGCGTGTGGCGCCCGCCCTCGTCCTTGGACAGGATGACGACCTGCGCCTCGAACTGCGTGTGCGGGGTCGTCGTGCCGGGCTTGATGACGACCTGGCCGCGCTCGACGTCCTCGCGCTTGGTGCCGCGCAGGAGCAGACCGACGTTGTCGCCCGCCTGGCCCTGGTCGAGCAGCTTGCGGAACATCTCCACACCGGTGACGGTGGTGGTCTGCTTGTCTTCCTTGATGCCGACGATGTCGACGGTCTCGTTGACGTTGATGACACCGCGCTCGACGCGGCCGGTGACGACGGTCCCGCGGCCGGTGATCGAGAAGACGTCCTCGATCGGCATCAGGAACGGCTTGTCGACGTCGCGCTCCGGGTTCGGGATCTTCTCGTCAACGGCGTTCATCAGCTCGAGGACGTTCTGGCTCCACTCGGCGTCGCCCTCCATCGCCTTCAGCGCGGAGACCTTAACGACCGGAACCTCGTCGCCCGGGAACTCGTACTCGTTGAGGAGCTCGCGGACCTCCAGCTCGACCAGGTCGAAGATCTCCTCGTCGTCGACCATGTCGGCCTTGTTCAGCGCGACCACGATGTAGGGCACGCCGACCTGGCGGGCCAGGAGCACGTGCTCCTTGGTCTGGGGCATCGGGCCGTCGGTGGCGGCCACGACCAGGATGGCACCGTCCATCTGCGCCGCACCGGTGATCATGTTCTTCACGTAGTCGGCGTGGCCGGGGCAGTCGACGTGCGCGTAGTGGCGCTGCTCGGTCTCGTACTCGACGTGCGCGACGGAGATGGTGATACCGCGCTCGCGCTCCTCAGGAGCGTTGTCGATGTCCTCGAACGGCGTGAACGGGTTCAGCTGCGGGTAAGCGTCGTGCAGAACCTTGGTGATGGCGGCGGTAAGCGTGGTCTTACCGTGGTCGATGTGACCGATGGTGCCGATGTTGACGTGCGGCTTGCTCCGCTCGAACTTGGCCTTCGCCACTGGATTTCTCCTAGACGTACAGGGTTGCTAGCTGGACTGGATACGTATCGCGGTTACTCGCCGCGCGCCTTCGCCACAATCTCTTCTGCGACGCTGGACGGGACCTCCGCGTAGGAGTCGAACACCATCGTGTACGTGGCTCGACCCTGCGTACGGCTGCGCAGGTCACCCACGTAGCCGAACATCTCCGAGAGGGGCACCTGGGCCTTGACCACACGGGTGCCCGAGCGCTCCTCCATCGACTGGATCTGACCGCGCCGACTGTTCAGGTCGCCGATCACGTCGCCCATGTAGTCGTCGGGCGTCGTGACCTCCACCGCCATGACGGGCTCAAGCAGAACCGGCTTGGCCTTGCGCGCCGCTTCCTTGAACGCCATGGAGCCGGCGACCTTGAAGGCGAGCTCGGAGGAGTCGACGTCGTGGTACGCGCCGTCCTGCAGCGTCACCTTGATCCCCACCAGGGGGTATCCGGCGAGAATGCCGAACTCGGCAGTCTCCTGGCAGCCGGCGTCCACCGAGGGGATGTACTCCCGGGGGATGCGGCCGCCCGTGATGTTGTTGACGAACTCGTAGCCCGCGCTGTCGCCGCCGTCCTCGGACAGCAGCGGCTCCAGGTCGATCACCACGCGGCCGAACTGGCCCTGGCCACCCGTCTGCTTCTTGTGGGTGTAGTCGACCTTCTCGACCTTCTTGCGAATGGTCTCGCGGTAGGCCACCTGCGGCCGGCCGATGTTCGCCTCGACCTTGAACTCGTCGCGCATGCGGTGGACGAACACCTCGAGGTGCAGTTCCCCCATGCCCGAGATGACCGTCTGGCCGGTCTCCTCGTCGGTGGACACCCGGAAGGAGGGGTCCTCGTCGACGAGGCGCTGGATGGCCACACCCAGCTTCTCCTGGTCGCTCTTGCTCTTGGGCTCGATGGCGACCTCGATGACCGGCGCCGGGAACGTCATCGACTCCAGCACGATCGGCTTGGCGGAGTCGCACAGCGTCTCGCCGGTGGTGGTGTCCTTCAGACCCATCACCGCGACGATGTCGCCGGCGCCCACACGCTGGATCTCCTCGCGCTTGTTGGAGTGCATGCGGTAGATCTTGCCGATGCGCTCCTTGCGGCCCTTCACGCTGTTCAGGACCTGCGTGCCGGTGTCCAGCACACCCGAGTAGACCCGGATGTAGGTGAGCTTGCCCAGGTGCGGGTCGCTCATGATCTTGAAGACCAGAGCCGAGAACGGCTCCTCCTCGGACGGACGCCGGGAGAGCGCGGCCTCCTCGGACTCGTCCTTGGGGTCGTGGCCCTCGATGGCCTCGACGTCCAGCGGCGCGGGGAGGTAGTCGACCACGGCGTCGAGCAGCGGCTGCACACCCTTGTTCTTGAACGCGGTGCCGCACAGCACCGGGATGGCGGTGCCGGCGATCGTCGCGCGCCGGATGGCCGGCTTGACCTGCTCGATCGTGGGCTCGACGCCCTCCAGGTACAGCTCCATGATCTCGTCGTCGGCCTCGGCCAGCGTCTCGATCATCTTGTCGTGGGCCTCACGGGCGGCCTCGGCGTGGCTGTCGGGGATGTCGACGGTGTCGTACATCTCCCCCAGCTTCGTCTCCTCGCTCCAGACCAGCGCCTTCATGTGCACCAGGTCGATGACGCCCTTGAAGTCCGACTCGGCGCCGATCGGCAGCTGCACCGGCAGCGGGTTGGTGTTCAGGCGGTCGGAGAACATGTCGACACAGCGCTGGAACTCCGCACCGATCTTGTCCATCTTGTTGATGAAGCAGATCCGCGGAACCCCGTAGCGGTCGGCCTGGCGCCAGACCTGCTCCGACTGCGGCTCGACACCCTCCTTGGCGTCGAACACAGCGACGGCACCGTCGAGCACACGCAGCGAACGCTCGACCTCGACCGTGAAGTCGACGTGGCCGGGCGTGTCGATGATGTTGATCGTGTGGTCGTCCCAGTGGGTGGTCGTAGCCGCGGACGTGATCGTGATACCCCGCTGCTGCTCCTCCTTCATCCAGTCCATGGTGGCCGCGCCGTCATGGACCTCACCCAGCTTGTAGTTCACGCCGGTGTAGAAGAGGATGCGCTCGGTGGTCGTGGTCTTACCCGCGTCGATGTGCGCCATGATCCCGATGTTGCGGACCTTGGCAAGGTCAAGAGCAGTGGTAGCCATGAGGGCTCGTCTTCTCTCGGTCTCGTATCGATAAAGCCGCGGGGATTACCAGCGGTAGTGGGCGAAGGCCTTGTTCGACTCCGCCATCTTGTGGGTGTCCTCGCGGCGCTTAACGCTGGCGCCCAGCCCGTTGCTGGCGTCGACCAGCTCGTTCAACAGCCGCTCGGTCATGGTCTTCTCGCGGCGCTTGCGCGAGTAGGTGACCAGCCAGCGGAGAGCGAGGGTCGTGCTGCGGGACGAGCGGACCTCGACCGGCACCTGGTAGGTGGCGCCGCCGACACGGCGGCTGCGCACCTCGAGGGCGGGCTTCACGTTGTCCAGCGCACGCTTGAGCACCACGAGCGGGTCCTGGCCGGTCTTCTCGCGCGCGCCTTCGAGGGCCTTGTAGACGATCCCCTGGGCGATCGAGCGCTTGCCGTCGAGCAGCACCTTGTTGATCAGCGAGGTGACGAGCGGCGATCCGTAGACCGGGTCGGTAATGAGCTGGCGCTTCGGCGCCGGGCCCTTGCGCGGCATGCTTACTTCTCCTTCTTAGCGCCGTAACGGCTTCGCGCCTGCTTGCGGTTACGCACGCCCTGGGTGTCGAGAGAGCCGCGGACGATCCGGTACCGGACACCCGGCAGGTCCTTCACACGACCGCCGCGCACGAGCACGATGGAGTGCTCCTGGAGGTTGTGTCCGATACCGGGGATGTAGGCCGTGACCTCGATCCCGCTGCTCAAGCGCACACGGGCGACCTTGCGCAGGGCGGAGTTCGGCTTCTTCGGCGTAGTGGTGTAGACACGCGTGCACACACCACGACGCTGCGGACTCCCCTTCAGCGCCGGGGTCTTGTTCTTTGCGACCTTGTCCTGTCGGCCCTTGCGGACCAGCTGCTGGATGGTGGGCACCGCGTCTCCGTCTTTCTCGTGACCTACGCCGGTTCTTCTTAGCCGATGTGTCCTGTGACCTGCTGGACTTCCCGTCCTCCCCTACCCCCGCACCCGGGCGTGTCGCGCTCTACCCCAAGCATGGCGGAATCCGGATAACGTCCGACCCTGCGGTCGTTTCGCTGGGAGGAGGTGTCACGCTCCGCGCTCTGCACTGTCCGGCGAAAGCCGTTCGCAGAGTGCGCACGTGCTGACCCGTCGACTCACGGGCACGAATTTACAGAGTACCGAAGGCTCTGTAGCAGGTCAAAATGACGACCGCCGGCTTCGGTACTCCTGATTCCGCAGCCTCATGCTGTCGTAGGTCTTCCTCTAGTGTACGGGCTCTCAGGAGTGCTCGTGCGGAATAACCCCCATCAGGTCCGGGACTTCCCGCCACTGTCCGCGCGGCGCGCCCGCGGATGTGGCCGAAGACACCGGTGCCCGGTGCGGTCGCGGCCGCACCGGGCACCGGAGCCTCCTTTGCAGGCACCCGCGGCGGGTGCCTGCGGAGCGGCGTCAGGAGAGCACGAACACCCCCACGTAGACCGCGACCTCCACCAGCAGCAGCCCGATGCCGGCCCAGGCCAGGATCGTGCCCAGCCGGACCAGGTTCAGTCCTTCGAGCTCACCCTGCGAGCGGCGGATCGCGCGCCGCGCCCGCGAGCCCGTCATCAGGGCCGCGACGGCGGTGAACAGACCGATCACCGGCACCAGCGCGGCGATGCCCAGCCACAGGGTGGCCGACGCCTCCGGCGCGGTGTCGGGCCAGTGGTCGATGTTGTCGTAGCCGGGGTAGGGGTCGCCGGCCGCGCCGCCGAGCGGGCGGTCGAAGCCGGGGAACTCCTGCCTTATCGGATCGCGGGAGTCGCGGGGCGCCCGGCCGCTCCGGTCGTCCTCGCCGTAGGCGCCGGGGTCGGTGCCGTAGCCCTCGGGCCGCATGCCCTCGGAGCCGCCCGGGCCGTAGGGCGGGGTGCCGTACCCCTCGCCGCCGGGACCGTAGCCGCCGCCGTAGCCCTCCGGCGGCGCGCCCCCGTAGCCGCCCGAGCCGTAGGGCGAGGTGCCGTACCCCTCGCCGTAGGGGTCCGCATCCTGTGTGGGTCCGGAGCCGTACCCGCCGGCGTCCGCCGCGTACGCGCCGAGGTCCATGGCGGCGGTCTCCGGGCCTTCGGGCCCCGCACCGCCCGGCCGCCCGTAGTCGGCGGGCGGCGCGCCCGCGGTGGACAGGCCCTCGTAGGCGGAACCGTCCCCTCCGGAGAAGGCGTCCCCGCGCGGCGGCTCGCCGCCGCGCCGGTCGGCGTACTCCGGGTAGGAATCGGCGACGGAGCCGGGGCCGTCCTGGCCGCCGGGCCGGTGGTCCGGGCCGGGCGCCTGGGTGTAGGAGTCGTACCCGATGCCGCCTTCGGGGCCGGGGCCGTACTCCGGTGCGGGCCCGCCCGCGGCCTCGCCGCGGCCGTACCCGAAGTCGGCTTCGCGCCCGTAGCCGCCGTACTGCCCGTAGTCGGCTTCGCGTCCGTACTCGCCGGACCGCGCGTCGCCGTACCGCTCCTCATAGCCGGGCCGACCGTGGCGGTCGTGGTGGCCTTCGCCGTACTCGTCGAATCCGCCGTGCGGACCCCCGACGCCGGCGTCGGCGGGACCGCCGCCGCGCAGGTCCGGCCCGAGCTCGTCGCCGGCGGGGAAGTCGCCGCCGCCGCCGCGCAGGTCCGGCCCGAGTTCGTCGCCGGAGGCGGGCACCGCCCCGGTGTGCGGCCCGTCTTCGCCCCCGGCCGCGGTGCCCGGCGCGAAGGGCTCCCCCGCGTAGGGGGCGCCGCGGGCCGGCTCGCCGCCGCGGGCGCGCGCCTGCTGAGCCGCGATCGCCGACAGCGGGTCGTCGCCGAGACCGGAGCCCGGCCCCGCTGCGGATGCGCCGCCCGGCCCGGGCGCCGGCGGTTCACCCGAGCCGCCCTCGTCCCGCGGCTGCGGGAACCGGGTCGTCTGGTCCGGCGAGCCCTCGCGGCGCCGGCGCTGCGCCTCGTCGACGGCCTGGCGGACCTCGTCCGGCAGCCGGGTGTCGTCGCGGCTGAACGCCCAGGTGTTGCCGCTGCCTGAACCCAGGCCGCCGTCGGGACCGCCGGAGGGGCCCTCCGCTGGGCCGCGGCCGGGCTCCGGCCGCCCGGAGCCGGCTTCCGGACCGAATCCGGGCTCGGACGCAGCGGGGGTCCACTCGGGCGGGGAGGCCCCGGGCTCGGACGGAGCGGGGGTCCACTCCGAGGGGGTCGGGCCGGGCTCGCCGCGGGAGGGGTCCGACCAGGAGTACGCCGACCGCGAGGACGGGTCGTCCTCCATCTGGATCCGGTGGGAGTAGGGGCGGGACAGCTCGTCGTCGTAGCCGCCGGCGGGGTCCGGCTCGGCGCCGGGCCGCCCCGCGGGGTCGTTTCCGGCCGCCCCGCCGCGCGGCGGGTCGAGCGGGTCCGCGTTCGCGGCGTCCCAGCGGGGCAGCGGCCCGGATTCGGGGTCGAGCCGGTACGCGGCGCCGGAGGCGAAGCGCCGGGGCTCGCCTGCGGCACCGCCGGGCTCGGCCGGGCCGGGGAAGTCTGTTCCGTAGGAGGAGGGGCGCTCGTCCTGATGCGGGTGGTCGGTGCCGGGGCGCTCCCACCGCGGCTCCTCGCCGCTGCGCGGGTCGCGCCGGTCGCCGTACGCGGAGTGGTCGCCGTAGGACGCCTCGCCGTACGGCGCGCCGCCGCCCGCCGCACCGAGCGCGGAGTCCGCCGGCCAGGGTGCGCCCGCCGACCGGGCGCCCGCGTGCGGCTCGGCCTCCGGCGCGCCGAACCGGTCGGCAGCGCCGCGGAAGTCGTCGGAGGCGTGTTCGGAGGGACCGAACCGCTCGGCAGCGCCGCGGAAGTCGTCGGGGGCCTGTTCGGAGGGACCGAACCGCTCGGGCTCGCGCTGCTCGCCGAACGAGGCGCGGTCCCAGGACCCGGTCGCACCCGCACCCGCGCCCGCGCCCGCGCCCGCGCCGTAGGACCCGCCGGCCGGCCACTGCGGCTCCGCCGGGCCCGCGGTCTCGGCGCGGCCGTAGGGGCCGGGCGCCTCGGGGGCGGCCGGGCCGCCCGGCTCGCCGAAGGGGGCAGGGGCGCCCCCCGGCTGCCGGCCGGCGCCCTCCCGCTCGTCCCGCGCCGCGGGCGCGGGATCCCCGCCGGGCCGCGGAGCGGTCCCGGAGCCGCGGTGATCGGTCGGGCGGGCCGGATCGGCCGTGTTCTCCACATCCCTCGCGGAGAACGGCTCGGTATCGGGTCCGGAGTCGGCTTCGCCCGGTTCCGGGCGGCCGCCGAGGCCGGGACCGGCCTGCATACGACCGGAGCCCGGGTACTGCCAGGACTCGTCGGCGGAGGGACCTGCGTACGCGGCGCCGGGGGCGCTCGGACGGTGGTCGTCGCGCGATGAGCGCACCGTCGACCCGAATCCGGGGTAGCCGCCGGTGCCTTCAGGGGCGCTCAGCGGGGCGTCCTGGGAACCGGAGCCGGGGGCGTCGGGCAGCCGGTACCCCCCGACGGTGCCGGCTTCGCCGGTGCCGGCTCCCCCCGGTTCGGCGTAGCCCGGCCGGGCCTGGTGCGCCGGCCCTCCCGTGCCGCCGCTGCCGGGCTCGCCGAAAGAGCGGGGATCGCGGGTCGGGGCCGGCTCGGAGACCGGCCGATCCGCACCGGCGTTCGCGCCGCCCCCGGGCTCTGCGGACGCCGTGTACGGGCGGCTGAGCGGCGGCGGTTCCTGCCCGGGAGCCGCGCCGCGCGGGTCGTCGCCGGGCAGCCCGAGGTCGCCCAGCGCCGAGGGATAGGGCTCGGCCATGCCGGGGCGCTCGCCGCCGACGCCCGGGTAGCCCCCGCTGTTGGGGAAGGCCGACCGCTGCCGGTCACCCTCGTGCGGGTGCCCGGCGTAGGGGTCCTGCGGGCGCGCCTGCGCGCGTCCGTCCTCGCCGGGCCGGGCCGCCTCGCCCTCCTCGGCGGCGCCGGCTTCCTGATAGGTCTCCTCGTACTGGGACTGCGTCCGGTGGCGGTCGCCGCTCGGCCTGAACCACGATCCCTCGGCGTCCCGGCGGGCACCGTGGTCACCATCGGGCGGCACGTACCGCTGTCCCCCGTTGTCCGTCACTGTCTTCGATCTCCCGACCGCGCCTAGGCGCTGCTCTCCCCATCGATAACCGAGTATGCCGAGCCGCAACGACGAACGGCGGTAGCCCACCCGGTAAACGGGTGGACCACCGCCGCCGCTCGTCCTACCAAGCGAATTCGCCGATCGACTCTTCAGGTCACCTGTTGTAGGGCCCGAAGTCGTACTCCTCCAGCGGCACGGCCTCTCCCGAGCCCTGCCCGAAGGTGTACTCGCTGGGCTCCTCGTAGCCCGACACCGAATACATCGACGCCTTCGCCTCCTCGGTCGGCTCGACCCGGACGTTGCGGTACTGCGGCAAGCCGGTACCGGCCGGGATGAGCTTACCGATGATGACGTTCTCCTTGAGGCCCACCAGCGGGTCGCTCTTGCCGTGAATGGCGTTCTCGGTGAGAACCCGGGTGGTCTCCTGGAACGACGCCGCCGACAGCCACGACTCCGTGGCCAGCGACGCCTTGGTGATGCCGAGCAGCACCGGGCGGCCGGCCGCGGGCTGACCGCCTTCGGCCACGACGCGGCGGTTGATGGACTCGAACTTGGGCCGCTCGACCATCTCGCCGGGCAGCAGCTCGGAGTCGCCGGACTCCAGGATGTTCACCCGCTTGAGCATCTGCCGCACGATGATCTCGATGTGCTTGTCGTGGATCGAGACGCCCTGCGACTTGTAGACCTCCTGCACCTCCGACACCAGGTGCTGCTGCACGGCCCGCGGGCCCTGGATGCGCAGCACCTCGTGCGGGTTGATGGCGCCCTGGATGAGCTGCTGGCCGACGGCGACGTGGTCGCCCTCGCCCACCAGCAGCTGGGCGCGCATGGGCACCGGGTAGGAGATCTCGTCGGACCCGTCGTCGGGCACGAGGATGATCTTCCGGCTCTTCTCGGTGTCCTCGATGCGGATGCGGCCTTCGAGTTCGCTGATCGGGGCCACACCCTTGGGGATGCGGGCCTCGAACAGCTCGGTCACACGCGGCAGGCCGTGGGTGATGTCCTTGCCGGCCGAACCGCCCATGTGGAAGGTCCGCATGGTCAGCTGGGTACCGGGCTCACCGATGGACTGCGCGGCGATGATGCCGATGGCCTCGCCGACGTCGACGGGCTTGCCCGTCGCCATCGAACGGCCGTAGCAGGTGCTGCACACGCCGATCTTGGCCTCGCAGGTGAGCGAGCTGCGCACGCGGACCCGCTCGACGCCGTTCTCGACCAGCTTGTCGATGATCGGCTCGGAGGTGTCGGTTCCGGCCGGCACGACGACCTTGCCGTCGACGACGACGTCCTCGGCGATGGTCCGGCCGAAGCCGGTGTTCTCGACGTTGTGCTTGCGCACCACGGTGCCCGCGGCGTTCTCCTCGCCGAACTCGTGCCACAGCGAGCGGTCCGTCTGGCAGTCGACCTCGCGCACGATGACGTCCTGGGCGACGTCGACCAGGCGCCGGGTCAGGTACCCGGAGTCGGCCGTACGCAGCGCGGTGTCGGCCAGTCCCTTGCGCTGTCCGTGCGTGGAGATGAAGTACTCCAGCACCGACAGGCCCTCGCGGTAGGAGGACTTGATCGGACGCGGGATGGTCTCGCCGCGCGTGTTGGAGACCAGGCCGCGGATGCCCGCGATCTGGCGCACCTGCATCGGGTTGCCTCGGGCGCCGGAGTTCACCATCATCCACACCGGGTTGTCGGCGGGAGCGTTGTCCTCCATGTCCTTGGCGACCTCGTTGGTGGCCTTGGTCCAGATCTCCGTGAGCTCCTGGCGGCGCTCGTCGTCGGTGATGAGACCGCGGTCGAACTCGCGCTGGATCTTGTCGGCCTGGCGCTCGTGGCCCTCCAGGATCTCCGTCTTGCGCGGCGGCGCGAGCACGTCGGAGATCCCGATGGTCAGGCCCGACCGGGTGGCCCAGTGGTACCCGGCGTCCTTGAACGCGTCCAGCGTGGACGCGACCTGGACCTTGGGGTAGTTCTCGGCCAGCTCGTTGACCAGGGAGGACACCTGCTTCTTGCCCACCTGGTAGTTCACGAACGGGTAGTCCGAGGGCGTGGTCTCGTTGAAGAGGTAGCGCCCCAGGGTCGTGTCGAGCGTGTAGGGCTCGCCGGGCTCGTGGGCCTCGGGCTCGACCCACTCGCGCGGCGGCGGCACATCGCCGTCGACACGCAGCTTGATCGGCGCCTGAAGGTCGAGCTCGCCCAGGTCGTAGGCCATGATGGCCTCCGCCGGGGTGCGGTACGCCCGGCCGGCTCCCTGGCCGTCCTCCTTGAGGGTGGTCAGGTAGTACAGCCCGATGATCATGTCCTGGGTGGGCATGGTCACCGGCTTGCCGTCGGACGGCTTGAGGATGTTGTTGCTGGCCAGCATCAGCAGCCGCGCCTCGGCCTGGGCCTCGGCGGACAGCGGCAGGTGGACCGCCATCTGGTCGCCGTCGAAGTCGGCGTTGAAGGCGGTGCACACCAGCGGGTGGATCTGGATGGCCTTGCCCTCGACCAGCTGCGGCTCGAAGGCCTGGATCCCCAGGCGGTGCAGCGTCGGCGCGCGGTTGAGCAGCACCGGGTGCTCGGTGATGACCTCTTCGAGGACGTCCCAGACCACCGGGCGGGACCGCTCGACCATGCGCTTGGCGCTCTTGATGTTCTGCGCGTGGTTCAGGTCGACCAGGCGCTTCATCACGAACGGCTTGAACAGCTCCAGGGCCATCTGCTTGGGCAGGCCGCACTGGTGCAGCTTGAGCTGCGGGCCGACCACGATGACCGAGCGGCCGGAGTAGTCGACGCGCTTGCCCAGCAGGTTCTGCCGGAAGCGGCCCTGCTTGCCCTTGAGCATGTCGGACAGCGACTTCAGCGGACGGTTGCCCGGCCCGGTGACCGGGCGGCCGCGGCGGCCGTTGTCGAACAGCGCGTCGACGGCCTCCTGCAGCATCCGCTTCTCGTTGTTGACGATGATCTCGGGCGCGCCGAGGTCCAGCAGCCGCTTGAGGCGGTTGTTGCGGTTGATGACCCGGCGGTACAGGTCGTTCAAGTCCGAGGTGGCGAACCGGCCGCCGTCGAGCTGCACCATCGGGCGCAGGTCCGGCGGGATGACCGGAATGCAGTCCAGCACCATGCCCATGGGGCTGTTGCGGGTGTTGAGGAACGCCGAGACGACCTTGAGGCGCTTGAGAGCACGCGCCTTCTTCTGGCCCTTGCCGCTGCGGATGGTCTCGCGCAGCCGCTCGGCCTCGGCGTCGAGGTCGAAGTTGGCCAGCCGCTCCTGGATCGCCTGAGCGCCCATGCCGCCGCGGAAGTACTTGCCGAAGCGGTCCCGCATCTCGCGGTAGAGCATCTCGTCGCCCTCGAGGTCCTGCACCTTGAGGTTCTTGAAGCGGTTCCAGACCTCTTCGAGCCGGTCGATCTCGCGCTGGACCCGGTCGCGGATCTGGCGCATCTCGCGCTCGGCCGACTCGCGGACCTTGCGCCGCGCGTCGCCCTTGGCGCCCTGCTCCTCCAGCTCGGCGAGGTCGTTCTCAAGCTTCTTGTGGCGCTCCTCGACGGCGGAGTCGCGGCGCTGCTCCAGGTGCTGGCGCTCCACCGAGATGCGGGCCTCCAGCGACTGCAGGTCGCGCTCGCGGGCCTCGGTGTCGACCCAGGTGACCATGTAGGCGGCGAAGTAGATGATCTTCTCGAGATCCTTCGGCGCCAGGTCGAGCAGGTAGCCCAAGCGGCTGGGAACACCCTTGAAGTACCAGATGTGGGTCACCGGGGCGGCGAGCTCGATGTGGCCCATGCGCTCACGCCGGACCTTGGCCCGGGTGACCTCCACACCGCAGCGCTCGCAGATGATGCCCTTGAACCGGACGCGCTTGTACTTGCCGCAGTAGCACTCCCAGTCGCGGGTCGGACCGAAGATCTTCTCGCAGAAGAGCCCGTCCTTTTCCGGCTTAAGGGTCCGGTAGTTGATGGTTTCCGGCTTCTTGACCTCGCCGTGCGACCACTGTCGGATCTCGTCGGCGGTGGCGAGGCCAATCCGGAGCTCGTCGAAGAAGTTGACGTCGAGCACTTAATTCGTCCCCTGCTCTTGAAGATCGCGGAAGTTAGACCTCTTCGACACTGCTCGGCTCGCGCCGGCCAAGGTCGATTCCCAGTTCCTCCGCTGCCCGGAAGACGTCCTCATCGGTATCCCGCATCTCGATCGACATACCGTCGCTGGACAGCACCTCCACATTCAGACAGAGCGACTGCATCTCCTTGATGAGCACCTTGAAGGATTCGGGGATGCCCGGCTCGGGGATGTTCTCGCCCTTGACGATCGCCTCGTAGACCTTCACGCGGCCCAGGACGTCGTCGGACTTGATCGTCAGCAGCTCCTGCAGCGCGTAGGCGGCGCCGTAGGCCTCTAGGGCCCAGACCTCCATCTCGCCGAAGCGCTGGCCCCCGAACTGCGCCTTACCGCCCAGCGGCTGCTGGGTGATCATCGAGTACGGCCCGGTGGAGCGTGCGTGGATCTTGTCGTCGACCAGGTGGTGCAGCTTGAGGAAGTAGGTGTAGCCCACCGCGATCGGTTCGGCGAACGGCTCGCCGGTGCGGCCGTCGTACAGCTGCGCCTTGCCGTGCTCGTCGACCAGCCGGACTCCGTCCTCGTTGGGGAGGCTGGAGGCCAGCAGACCGCCGATCTCGTCCTCGCGCAGACCGTCGAAGACCGGGGTGGCCACCTTCGTTCCGGGTGTGATGTCGGCGGCGCCGATCTCGTGCATCGCCTGCTTCCAGGCCTCGTCGTCGCCGTCGACCTTCCAGCCGTTCTTCGCCAGCCAGCCCAGGTGGATCTCCAGGACCTGCCCGACGTTCATCCGGCCGGGCACGCCCAGCGGGTTGAGAACGATGTCGACAGGGGTGCCGTCCTCCATGAACGGCATGTCCTCCTGCGGCAGGATCTTGGCGATGACACCCTTGTTGCCGTGGCGGCCGGCGAGCTTGTCGCCGTCGGTGATCTTGCGCTTCTGCGCGACGTAGACGCGCACCAGCTCGTTGACGCCGGGCGGGAGCTCGTCGCCCTCCTCGCGGCTGAAGACGCGAACGCCGATGACCTTGCCGGACTCGCCGTGGGGCACCTTCAGCGAGGTGTCGCGGACCTCGCGCGCCTTCTCGCCGAAGATCGCGCGAAGCAGGCGCTCCTCGGGGGTCAGCTCGGTCTCGCCCTTGGGCGTGACCTTGCCGACGAGGATGTCGCCGTCGATGACCTCGGCGCCGATGCGGATGATCCCGCGGTCGTCGAGGTCGGCCAGGACCTCCTCGCTGACGTTGGGGATCTCGCGGGTGATCTCCTCGGGGCCCAGCTTGGTGTCGCGGGCGTCGACCTCGTGCTCCTCGATGTGGATCGAGGAGAGCACGTCGTCCTGGACCAGGCGCTGGGAGAGGACGATGGCGTCCTCGTAGTTGTGGCCCTCCCAGGACATGTACGCCACGAGCAGGTTGCGGCCCAGCGACATCTCGCCGTGGTCGGTGGACGGGCCGTCGGCGAGCACCTGGGTCTCCTCGACCCGCTGGCCCTCCTCGACGATCGGGCGCTGGTTGAAGCACGTGCCCTGGTTGCTGCGGCGGAACTTGCCGAGCCGGTAGGTCTTGCGCGTGCCGTCGTCGGCCATCACGGTGACGTAGTCGGCCGTGACGTCCTCGACCACGCCCGCCTTCTCGGCGAGGACGACCTCGCCGGCGTCGGTGGCCGCCCGGTACTCCATGCCGGTGCCCACGATCGGCGACTCGGCGCGCAGCAGCGGCACCGCCTGGCGCTGCATGTTGGAGCCCATCAGCGCGCGGTTGGCGTCGTCGTGCTCCAGGAAGGGGATCATGGCGGTGGCGACCGACACCATCTGGCGCGGCGACACGTCCATGTACTCGACCTCGTCGACCGTGACGGCCTCGAACTCCCCGCCCTTCCGGCGGACCAGCACGCGGTCGTCGAGGAAGTTGCCCTCGGCGTCCACAGGCGTGTTCGCCTGGGCGATGACGTAGCGGTCCTCCTCGTCGGCGGTGAGGTAGAAGACCTCGTCGGTCAGCTTGTTGTCGACGACCTTGCGGTAGGGGGTCTCGACGAAGCCGAAGGAGTTGACGCGGCCGTAGCCCGCCAGCGAACCCATCAGGCCGATGTTGGGACCCTCAGGGGTCTCGATCGGGCACATGCGGCCGTAGTGCGACGGGTGCACGTCGCGCACCTCGAAGCCGGCGCGCTCGCGCGACAGACCGCCCGGACCCAGCGCGTTGAGCCGCCGCTTGTGGGTCAGCCCCGCCAGGGGGTTGGTCTGGTCCATGAACTGGGACAACTGGCTGGTGCCGAAGAACTCCTTGATGGAGGCGACGACCGGCCGGATGTTGATCAGGGTCTGCGGCGTGATCGCCTCGACGTCCTGGGTGGTCATCCGCTCGCGGACGACGCGCTCCATGCGGGCCAGCCCCAGGCGCACCTGGTTCTGGATGAGCTCGCCGACGGTACGCAGGCGGCGGTTGCCGAAGTGGTCGATGTCGTCGGTCTCGATCGGGCGGGCGCCCTGGCTGGTCTCCAGCTCCTCCTCGCCGGCGTGCAGCCGCACGAGGTAGTCGATCGTGGCGACGATGTCGTCTTCGGTGAGCGTGCCCTGCGTGAACTCGGTGTCGAGGCCGAGCTTCTTGTTGATCTTGTACCGGCCGACCTTGGCGAGGTCGTAGCGCTTGGGATTGAAGTAGAGGTTCTCCAGCAGCGCCTGAGCGGACTCCTTCGTCGGCGGCTCGCCCGGGCGGAGCTTGCGGTAGATGTCCAGGAGCGCGTCGTCGGTACCCGCGGTGGGGTCCTTCTCCAGCGTGTTGCGGATCGACTCGTAGGAGCCGAAGCGCTCCAGGATCTGGTCGGTGGTCCAGCCCAGCGCCTTGAGCAGCACGGTGACGCCCTGCTTGCGCTTGCGGTCGATGCGGACGCCCACGAAGTCGCGCTTGTCGACCTCGAACTCCAGCCAGGCGCCGCGCGACGGGATGACCTTGCAGCCGTAGAGGTCCTTGTCGGAGGTCTTGTCGACCTGGCGGTCGAAGTACACGCCAGGCGAACGGACGAGCTGCGACACCACGACGCGCTCGGTGCCGTTGATGATGAACGTGCCCTTCGCGGTCATGAGCGGGAAGTCGCCCATGAAGACCGTCTGGCTCTTGATCTCACCGGTGTCGTTGTTGATGAACTCCGCCGTGACGAACATCGGGGCGGAGTAGGTCATGTCCTTGTCCTTGCACTCCTCTTCGGAGTACTTGGGCGGCTCGAACCGGTGGTCGCGGAACGAGAGCGACATGGTCCCGGAGAAGTCCTCGATGGGACTGATCTCCTCGAAGATCTCTTCGAGACCGGACTGCTCCGGAACGTCCTTGCGGCCGGCGTTACGAGCCGCCTCGACTCGGGTACTCCACTTCTCGTTACCGAGCAGCCAGTCGAACGACTCGGTCTGCAGGGCCAGGAGGTTCGGGACTTCGAGTGGCTCCCGAATACGGGCGAAGGAAACGCGGTTCGGACCAAGGTCGTTAGCGGAGGCGTTGCGCGAGGCTGCCAACAGGGGTCCTTCCGAAGGCTTGTGGCGGTTGATGCGCGCGCACGCCGGACGATCCGGAATGTCTGGCCGAGACCCGCCGACGGACATCGGGCGGGAGCTCTAAGTGGAGAACGTACGGTGGGGTCCGGGAACACCGAGGGAGCCTCGGAATCCGGCCGCGGAGCACGGACACCGGCACACGGATCGTCAATGGGCAGCGCAAAAGGGCAGTGTAGCCGAATACTACACCGCTGTCCAACCGCACCCCCCGAAGTCAGTCACGACACCACGCAGCATCGCCCCAACAGGCGGATCCGTCAAGCCCGGGCGGCGCCGTGCGCGCGGTTCGGTGCCCGTGAGAGGCCCCACAGGAAATTCGGGGTGTGAGGCGCCGGACATGCGGGAACGTATCTTCTTTCCCGGAGCCGCCCCCACGCCCCTCCGCTACCGCGCCGGTGCCGCCGCGCGCGGACGCGCACACCGCGTGTGACACCCGACCACCTCTTCGCACCCCTCGCCCGGCCGCGTCGCGCACCGCTTTCGAGCATGTTCCGGGCATCGTGGAATCCCGGTTTCGGCCATGGTCCCATGAGCCCGGCCGTCCGCGGCACCGCCCCGTCCGCGGGCGGCCGCGGCCTCGCCGCGCCGCATCGGGCGGCCCCGTCCACGGGGCCGCAGCGGCCCGCCGCATCGAGGCGGCTTCCGCGCCGCAGGCGGCACCGGAGGCCCGGTGCGCCGGGGCCCCGACGCGAAAAGGGCGGCCGCCCCGCGGGGCGGCCGCCCTGATGCGCAGACCCGCCGGGCCGCGCGCACGCGGCAGGCGGTCGCACGCCCGGTCCTACTTGAGCGTGACGGTGGCGCCGGCGCCTTCCAGGGCCTCCTTGGCCTTGTCGGCGTTGTCCTTGCTGACGCCCTCCATCAGCGGCTTCGGGGCGTTGTCGACCAGGTCCTTGGCCTCCTTGAGGCCGAGGCTCGTCAGCCCGCGGACCTCCTTGATGACCTGGATCTTCTTGTCGCCGGCGGACTCGAGGACGACGTCGAACTCCGACTGCTCCTCGACCTCTTCCTCGGGGGCACCGGCACCCGGGGCGGCGACGACGGCGGCGGCCGGAGCGGCGGCCTCGACGTCGAACTTGTCCTCGAACAGCTTGACGAACTCCGACAGCTCCAGGAGGGTCATCTCCTCGAAGGCGCTGAGGAGCTCTTCGTTGCTGAGCTTCGCCATGATTGCGGTCTCTCTTTCCTCTACCGACACGCGCCCTGCGGCCGTGCCAAGCCTGATACCGGCGCGGGTACGCCGGCGGGGGTCGTCGCTAGCTCTCCGCGCCCTCATCGGAACGCTTGTCGTGCAGCGCCTTGGCCAGTCGCGCCGTCTTGAGCGGCAGCGCCTGGAACACCGCTGCGGCCTGGCCCTGCTTGGCCTTCAGGACGCCGGCCATCTTGGAGAGCAGCACCTCGCGGGACTCGAGGTCGGCCATCTTGGTGATCTGCTCGGGGCTCATCGCCTTGCCGTCGATGACGCCGCCCTTGATCACCAGCGGCGCGTTCGCCTTCGCGAAGTCACGCAGGCCCTTGGCGGCCTCGACGACGTCCCCGCGGACGAAGGCGATGGCCGAGGGGCCCTCGAACAGGTCCAGGACCTGCTCGTCCAGACCGGCCTCGGTGGCCGCGATCTTGCTCAGCGTGTTCTTGACGATACGGAAACGCGCGTTCTGGCCGAGGCTGCGGCGCAGTTGAGTAACCTGCGCCACGCTGAGCCCCCGGTATTCGGTCAGCACTGCGCCCTGCGAGCTCTCGAATTCCTCTTTGAGCTCGGCGACCGCGGCTGCCTTGTCCGGCCTCGCCATGGGACTCCTTCCAACTGTGAACGCCGGTCCGAAGCAAAGGTCCTGGCGGTGGGAAGGCGAGAGGCGCATGAAAAAAGCCCCGGCGCAGGGGCACGGGGCGCGACGGGGAAAAACGCCGTCGCTCTCGGTACACCTGCGCGGGCCGCCCATTCGCATGGGACCTTAGGCCACCCTCGGGGTGGCGACCGGCGGTCTTCGGCGTTTACCAGTCTAACCGACGCCCGGGAGTGCTACCGCCGTCCGCCGGTCGGGGCCCTCGCCGGCCCGCACGGCGGACGACCGCGCCCACCGCGCCCCGGGGGCGGCGCCCTCACGGCTCAGCGGCCCGCCCGCGGCTTGCACACGAGAACGGCGCCCCGGCTCCTCGCGGGAGCCGGGGCGCCGTCGCGCTGCCGTCACACGGCCGCCGTCAGGCGGCGGCGGGCCGGGTGATGTTGGGGTCGACCGGGATGCCCGGGCCCATGGTGGTGGTCATGGTCGCCTTCTTGAGGTAGCGCCCCTTGGCGGCGGAAGGCTTGAGCCGGATCACCTCGTCCAGCGCGGCGCCGTAGTTCTCCACCAGCTGCGCCTCGTCGAAGGAGAGCTTGCCGATGATGAAGTGCAGGTTGCCGTGCCGGTCGACGCGGAACTCGATCTTGCCGCCCTTGATCTCGGTGACGGCCTTGACGACGTCGGGCGTGACGGTGCCGGTCTTGGGGTTGGGCATCATGCCGCGGGGGCCGAGCACCCGGCCCAGGCGGCCGACCTTGCCCATCAGGTCGGGCGTGGCCACGACCGCGTCGAAGTCGAGGAAGCCCTTCTGGATCGCCTCGACGAGGTCGTCGTCGCCGACGTAGTCGGCGCCGGCCTCGCGGGCCTGCTCGGCGCGGTCACCGGTGGCGAAGACCAGGACCCGGGCGGTCTTGCCGGTGCCGTGCGGCAGGTTCACGGTGCCGCGGACCATCTGGTCGGCCTTGCGCGGGTCGACGCCCAGGCGCAGGGCGACCTCCACGGTGGGGTCGAACTTGACCACGGCGGTCTGCTTGGCCAGCTTTACGGCCTCCAGGGGCGCGTAGAGCTTGTCGCGGTCGACCAGCTGGCTGGCCTTGCGGTGGTTCTTGCTGCGCTTCACTGCTTCTCCAAATCGAGAGGTGTGGTAGGGGCCAGCGCTGGGCCCTGCCACGGGTTGCCTGTCGGCTCGTGGTCCGGCCGTCCGCCTACTTGATCCGGATGCCCATGGAGCGGGCGGTGCCGGCGACGATCTTGGACGCGACGTCCAGGTCGTCGGTGTTGAGGTCGGGCAGCTTGGTCTGCGCGATCTCGCGGATCTGGTCCTCGCTCACCGAACCGGCCGTCTTGCGGCTGGGGTCGTTGCTGCCCTTGTCGAGGCCGGCGGCCTTGAGGATCAGCTTGGGCGCCGGCGGCGTCTTGGTGATGAAGGTGAACGAGCGGTCCTCGTAGATGGTGATCTCTACGGGGATGACGCTCCCGCGCTGGGCTTCCGTGGCAGCGTTGTACTGCTTGCAGAAGTCCATGATGTTGACGCCGTGCGGACCGAGCGCGGTACCGACGGGCGGCGCCGGGGTGGCCTGGCCCGCGGGGAGCTGGACCTTAACCAGCGCGGCGATCTTCTTCTTCGGAGGCATTTCGGGTCCTTTGCCTGATCTGCTGTGTGTCGTGGATCCCGGACGGTCGGCCCGCGGGCCTGACCGCAGCGCGGAGGCTTCGCGTCCGCGGTGGTGGCCACACCTGCGCGGGATCCGCGCTCAGGCGTGGGACGCCCCAGGCGCACGGGCGCGGAGGGGCGCGACGGGTCCGCCCGTCCAAGGGCGAACCCGTCAAGTCTACGCGCCGCCGGGCACCGGTGGCGCGGCGACCGCTGGGCGGGGACTCCCCGAGGGGGCCCTAGATCTTGGAGACCTGGTTGAAACCGAGCTCGACCGGGGTCTCGCGGCCGAAGATCGAGACCAGCACCTTGAGCTTCTGGGTATCGGCGTTGATCTCGCTCACCGTGGCGGGCAGGGTCGCGAACGGACCCTCCATCACGGTGACGGACTCCCCGACCTCGTAGGCGACGTCGGAGCGCGGCTCGGCCTTCTCCTTCGCCGGCTGCTCGGGCTGCTCCTCGGGCTCGGGCGCGAGGAGGTCGGCGACCTCCTGCAGGCTCAGCGGAGCGGGCTTGTTCGACAGGCCGACGAACCCGGTCACACCGGGGGTGTTGCGGATGGCCGCCCAGGACTCGTCGGTGAGCTCCAGGCGCACCAGCACGTAGCCGGGCAGCACCTTCTCGGTGACCTGCTGCCGCTTGCCGCTCTTGACCTCGGTGACCTCCTGGGTGGGCACCTCGACCTGGAAGATGTACTCCTCCATGTTCAGCGACTGGGTGCGGCTCTCGACGTTGGCCTTGACGCGGTTCTCGTAGCCGGCGTAGGTGTGCACCACGTACCAGTCGCCGGGGAGCAGCAGCAGTTCCTGCTTGAACTCCTCGACGGGGTCGACGCGGGTGGCGGCGGGCTCATCGGCCTCGTCCTCCGCAAGAGACTCGTCGGCCTCCTCTACGCCCTCGGCCTCGGAGGCTTCCCCGGCGCCTGCCGCGTCGCCGCCCTCGGCCTGCTCGGCTCGGGCCTCGTCGTCGGCGCCGCCCTGCTCGGACTCGGCCGCGAAGGCGGCCTCGTCGGCGGGGTCGATGTACTCGGCGCGCTGACCGGCCTCTTCCTCCGACGACCCGTCCCGCTCCTCAATAGGGAGATCGCCGGGGCTCAGTGGGGACTCGGACACGGCTGCTCTTTCTCTCGTCGGTTGCGCGCTGGACGGCGCGCTTCGATAGCGCCGTCGCCGGTTACTGCCAGCTTAGGGGCTAGTCGGACGCTTCGCGGCCATGCTTCGCCGACCGCGCGCGCCGTTACTGGCCGGGGGTCCCGGTCCCCGCACCCGCGCCGCCGCCGGCGTCGGGGGTGAACTGGCCGTAGAGCCATGTGACGGCCTCGCCGAATCCGAAGTCGAGCAGCGAGACGTAACCGACCATGATGAGCACGAACACGATCACGACGATCGTGTAGGTGATGAGCTCGCGCCGCGTGGGCCAGCGAACCTTGCGGAGTTCACCGACGACCTGCTTGGTGAAGGTCACCGGACCGGTACGACGCTTGGGCTTCTCCGGCTTGGCGTCCGCGTCAGTCTGTGTCACCTGTAGGTCCTTAGGAGTCGACGGTTCGGCTGGACTGTTCCGGCGGAACTGCCTCGATCGAGGACGCCAACCGCGCCGAGCGCGGTGCGCCGTGCCTCGCCCAAGTGTCCTTTGCAGGGCAGGAGGGACTCGAACCCCCAACCGCCGGTTTTGGAGACCGGTGCTCTTCCAATTGAGCCACTGCCCTTCAGCGGATACCGCGGCACCCACAATAACCGTGGTTCGGAGTGCCCGTGTACCGAGTACAGCACTCGGCGCCCGGTGTCCGGACCATCGGTTGCACGAGTGTATGCCCAATCGCGTTGCGGAACCAACCCGAATCCGCGGAGGAGGGGCCTCCGCGGACGTCCGGGACCCGCCGCAGCACGAGGTCCGCACCCTCGCGCCCGGACGCTGAAAACGACTCGCCCGCGCGTGTAAGCATGGTGACATGACTGACCGACCTCGCATCTCCGCACGTATCGGCGGCATCTCCGAGTCAGCGACGCTGGCGGTGGATGCCAAGGCAAAGGCAATGAAGGCCGAAGGGCGCCCCGTCATCGGGTTCGGCGCCGGCGAGCCCGACTTCCCGACTCCCGACTACATCGTCGAGGCCGCGGCGCAGGCCTGCCACGAGCCGCGGTTCCACCGCTACACCCCCGCGGGCGGGCTCCCCGAGCTCAAGGAGGCGATCGCGGCCAAGACCCTGCGCGACTCCGGCTACTCCGTCGAGCCCTCCCAGGTCCTGGTCACCAACGGCGGCAAGCAGGCCATCTACGAGGCCTTCGCCACACTGCTGGACCCGGGCGACGAGGCCCTGATCGTGGCGCCGTACTGGACGACCTACCCCGAGTCGGTCAAGCTCGCCGGCGGTGTGCCCCGCTACGTCGTCACCGACGAGTCCACCGGCTACCTCGCCTCGGTCGAGGACCTGGAGGCCGCCCGCACCGAGCGCACCAAGGTGCTCGTGTTCGTCTCGCCGTCCAACCCGACGGGCGCGGTGTATCCGCCCGAGCAGGTCCGCGCCGTCGGCCGGTGGGCCGCCGAGCACGGGCTGTGGGTGCTCACCGACGAGATCTACGAGCACCTGGTCTACGGCGACGCGACCTTCACCTCACTGCCGGTCGAGGTGCCCGAGATCGCCGACCGCACCGTGGTCGTCAACGGCGTGGCCAAGACCTACGCGATGACGGGCTGGCGCGTGGGCTGGATCGCGGGGCCCGCGGACGTCGTCAAGGCGGCGGGCAACCTCCAGTCGCACGCCACCTCCAACGTCGCCAACGTCTCCCAGGCCGCCGCGCTCGCCGCGGTCTCCGGCGACCTGGCGGCCGTCGCCGAGATGCGCACGGCGTTCGACCGGCGCCGGCAGACCATCGTGCGCATGCTCAACGAGATCGACGGCGTGCTGTGCCCCGAGCCCGAGGGCGCGTTCTACGCCTACCCCTCGGTCAAGGGCCTCCTGGGCCGCGAGATCCGCGGGCGGCGGCCGCAGACCTCCGCCGAACTGGCCGAGGTCATCCTGGAGCAGGCCGAGGTCGCGGTGGTGCCGGGTGAGGCGTTCGGCACGCCGGGCTACCTGCGGCTGTCCTACGCGCTGGGCGACTCCGACCTCGCCGAGGGCGTCGGCCGCATCCAGAAGCTCATCGGCGAGTCCGCGTAGGGACCCGAGCGCCCCGGGGCGGTGCCGGAGGTTTTCGGGGGACCTCCGGCACCGCCCCGCCGTCTGAGGCACCCTTGGGACATGGAACGTCCCATCTCCCGACTCCCCAAGGCCCACCTGCACCAGCACTTCACCGGTTCGATGCGGCACGCGACGCTGATCGAGCTCGCCGAGCGCCACGGCGTCCACCTGCCGCAGTCGCTGGCCACGGACTGGCCGCCCCGGCTGCGTGCCACCGACGAGCGCGGATGGTTCCGGTTCCAGCGGCTCTACGACATCGCACGGTCGGTGCTGCGCACCCCCGAAGTGATGTACCGGCTGCTCAGCGAGACCGCCGAAGAGGAGCGGGCCGCCGGGTCGGGCTGGCTGGAGATCCAGGTGGATCCCAGCGGCTACGCCTCGCGCTTCGACGGCCTGACCTCCACGCTGGAGCTGGTGCTCGACGCCGCGCGCGCCGCCGAGCGCGAGAGCGGTGTGGGAATCGGGATCATGGTCGCGGCCAACCGCACCAAGCACCCCCTCGACGCCAAGGCGCTGGCCCGGCTGGCCGCCCAGTACGCGGGCCGCGGCGTGGTCTCCTTCGGCCTGAACAACGACGAGCGGCGGGGGCGCGCCCTGGACTTCGAGGGCGCCTTCCGCATCGCGCGGCGCGCCGGCCTGCTGTCGGCCCCGCACGGCGGGGAGCTGCTGGGGGCGCGCAGCGTGCGCGAGTGCCTGGACGAGCTGGCGGCCGACCGCGTCGGCCACGGCGTGGGCGCGACCGGCGACCCCTATCTGCTGGAGCGCATCGCCACCCAGGGCGTCACCTTGGAGGTCTGCCCCAGCTCCAACGTGGCGCTTGGGGTCTACGACGAGCTGGGCCGCGTCCCGCTGCGCCGGCTCTTCGACGCGGGCGCCCCCATCGCCCTGGGCGCCGACGACCCGCTGCTCTTCGGTCCGCGCCTGGCCGAGCAGTACCGAATCGCCCGCGAGGTGTTCGGATTCGACGACGGGGAGCTGGCCGAGCTGGCGCGGATGTCGATCCGCGGGTCCGCGGCCCCGGACGCGCTGAAGAAGGAGCTGCTGGCGGGGGTGGACACCTGGCTGGCCACGCCGCCGGGAGCGGAGGAGGGCGCTTCGGCCGGCTGAGTCACCCGGCGACCGCACGCACGCCCTCGACGACCATGGCGCCGCCCGCGAGGAAGAACAGCAGAGCCGCACCGATCTGCACGGCCCGCTCGGGCAGCTTCTTGCCGAGGACGGCTGCCAGCGCGATGGCCAGCGCGTCGGCGACCACCATGCCGACGGTGGACCCGATCCACACCGGCAGCCAGTCGTAGTGGGTGCCGACGGTGATCGTGGCGAGCATGGTCTTGTCGCCGAGCTCGGCCGTGAAGAACACCACGGCCACGGTGATGAGCCCGGATCCGATCCTGCGGGAGGCCGCGCGCTCCTCGTCCTTGTCGGTCAGCTCGTCGCCGAGCAGGGTCCACACGCCGAACCCGACGAAGGCGACCCCCGCGGCGAGCGCGATCCAATCGGTCGGCAGGGCCAGTCCCACGACCTCGGCGATGACGACGCTCAGCCCGTGCACCACGAGGGTGGCGATCGTGATGCCCAGCAGCACGGTCGCGGCCCGGTAGCGGGTCGCCAGCGACATCGCGACCAGCTGGGTCTTGTCGCCCAATTCTGCGACGAACACCACAGCGGTACTGGCCGCGATCGCGAGCAGAAACTCCATGCGTCCTCCGTCGTCTGCGCCGGGCGGAAGCGAAAAAAGGCGCCTCGCCCCGGCCGTTCACCGCCGGGACGAAGGTCTCGTCCGCCCGCTCGCAACACAGGCCCGCGCGGCCGGGCAGATCGGCCCGGGCATCTGTGCCCGCGGCGGATCCGCCGGTGTGTCGACCGCGCGAATCGAGGACTACTCCCCTTCGATGTTTTCCACGGTAGCAGGGGAATTCGATTTCGCAATTCTTGGGAATGGCGTCCACCGGCGAAAAGAATGGCCAATACCGGAGTTGGGCGAGTCGAACATAAAAGGTGCTTAGGGCGGTTTTCCATTGCCGGCGGCGAGGGTGGTGGGCGGCCGGGCCCGCGGCCGGCGGTCCCGGTGCCTCCCGGTCGCGCACGCGACGGGGCGGCGAGGGTGGTGGGCGGCCGGGCCCGCGGTCGACGGTTCGGGTGCCCGCCAGTTGGGCCAAGCGACGGGGGCGGCGACGGCGCTGGGCGGTCCAGCCCGCGCGCATCGGTCCCGGTGCCCGCCGGTAGCGGTCGCGACGAGGCAGCGAGGGCGGCGGGCGGCCGGGCCCGCGGCCGGCGGTCCCGGGCCCCACCGGTAGCGGTCACGACGGGGCAGCAGCGGCGACGGATGGCCGAGCCCGCGACCATCGGTAAGGGTGCCCGCCAGTAGCGGTCACGACGAGGCAGCAACGGCGACAGACGGCCCAGCCCGCGCGCCTCGGTCCCCGTGCCCGCCGGTGGCGGTCGCGACGGGGGCAGCAAAGGCAGCGGACGGCCGGGCCCGCGACCATCGGTAAGGGTGCCCGCCAGTTGGGCCAAGCGACGGGGGCGGCGACGGCGCTGGGCGGTCCAGCCCGCGACCATCGGTGCCCGTGCCCGCCGGTGGCGGTCGCGACGAGGCAGCAACGGCGACAGACGGCCCAGCCCGCGACCATCGGTCCCGGGCCCCACCGGTCGCGCACCCGACGAGGCGGCAACGGCGACGGATGGCCGAGCCCGCGACCATCGGCTCGGATGCCCACCGGTAGCGGTCGCGACGAGGCAGCAACGGCAGCGGACGGCCGAGCCCGCGACCATCGGCTCGGATGCCCACCGGTAGCGGTCGCGACGAGGCGGCAACGGCAGCGGACGGCCAGGCCCGCGATCGTCGGCCCCGGTGCCCGCCGGTAGCGGTCACGACGGCGGCGGTGAGGGCGTGAGGGGTTTCGGTGCGGCTCTTCGCCCGCGCGGGCCGGACCAGAGCGCCCCATGCCCGATTTAATTTAACTCCATGACGATGGCCGTTCGGGGCGGTGGCGCCGACGGCGGGCACAAACCGGGCATTACGGGCATTCGGCGTCCCCGGCATGCGACGAGACCGCCCTAATGCAGGTTGCCGCACTTTAGAGCGCCGCATACCCCCGCCACACGAGGCGATTCCGGCATGTATGCCCGAATTGCACCCCAGCCCAAGGGCCTCTGCGGGCCGCCGGCAGCGACGAGTCGGCCCGAATGCACCCCGCAGCGGCCCTGAAGCGCGGTTTTCAGGGGTCTCGTCGCACCTTGGACCTTCGCAACCCCCGCAGAATCGGAAGAATGGGACAAACCACCCTGCTTCATTTCGCATCGCGGAAGCCGAGTGGGGTGGCCGTGCCGCTGCGCTGGTTCGCTTCGGCTCGCGCACCCCGCCCCACCAAGCCAAACCCCATATGCCCGAAATGCCCACCGCACAGCACGCAGCACTCCCGCCCCTCACCGACTCCGCCACCGCCCGCCACCCATCGCCGTCGCTGCCTCGTCGCGGCCGCCACCGGCGAGCACCTGAACCGATCCCCGCGGGCTCGACCATCCGCCGCCCTCACCGCCCCGCCGCAACCACCACCGCCGAGCACCCGAACCGATCCCCGCGGGCTCATCCCCCCGCCGCCCTCGCTGCCCGTTGCATGCGCCACCGGCGAGCACCCCAACCGACAACCGCAGGCTGGACCGTCCGCTGCCGTCGCTGCCTCGTCGCAACCGCCACCGGCAAGCACCCGAACCGATCACCGCGGGGCTCGACCATCCGCCGCCCTCGCCGCCCCGCCGCAACCGCCACCGCCGAGCACCCCAACCGATACGCGCGGGCCCAACCCCCCGCCACCCTCGCCGCCCACCGCCCTCGCCGCCCCGCCGCAACCGCCACTCGAACCGGCGGCGCTCCCATCGGACCATCAGCCGAGCTCCCCGGAGGCGGGCGGGCGGCCGGGGAGGGGTGAGTCGGCGGCGGGTACCGGACGCAGGCCGTTCAGGACGACGGCCAGGTGGCGCTCCGGATCGTCCAACCCCTCGGAGAGGCCGGGCAGCGGGCGCAGGACCCGAGCCAGCAGGAGCGCGACGTCGCCGCCGGTGACGTCGCGGCGCACGGCGCCCTCCTGCTGGGCGCGCGACACCATGCGGTCCAGCACCTCCATCAGCGATCGCCGGAGGCGGAGGTTCTCCGGGTCGGCGCGCAGGGAGTCCCAGGCCGCGACGAACCACGCGGACAGGCGCCCCGCCAGCAGCAGGTCGGAGCCTGCTTCGCCGACGAAGCGGCGCAGCGCGTCCCAGCCGGTGCCCTCCTCGGCCTCGGCCGCGCGCGCACTGGCCGCGACCCGCCGGAAGTCCTCCAGGGCCACGGCCTGCACCAGCGCCTCGCGGTCGGAGAACCGGCGGTAGACGGTGCCCACGCCGACGCCGGCCCGGCGGGCGACCTCGTCGAGGGAGAACGCCGTCCCCCGTTCGGCGATGACGGTGCGGGCGGTCGCGACGAGCTTCTCGCGGTTGCGTCGGGCGTCGGCGCGCAGGCCGGGTCCGGTCTCGTTCATACCCCCGATCATAACCGGAGGAAGTTCTCCGCTTTTCGGGTACAGTACCGACTGAAGTGGAGAAAACCCTCCGCTTACTGGACCAGGTCATCGGAGGACCAGGAGGACCGCCATGTCCATCGACGCGATCCTGGAGCGCATCGGCCACCGCGCGCCGCTTCGTTCCGACGCGGAGACGCTGCACCGCCTGCACGCCGCGTGGCGCCACGCCGTGCCCTACGAGAACATCGACATCCAGCTCGGCCGGACGATCAGCCTGGATCCGGCGGTGCTGCTGGCCAAGTTCGGCCCCCGCCGCCGGGGCGGCACCTGCTTCGAGGCGAACTGCGCCCTCGCGCTGCTGCTGCGCGGCGCCGGGTTCGCCGTCACCCTGCACGAGGCGGCGGTGCGGCCCTGGTCCGGCGGCGATCCCGAATGGGGCAACCACGTCGCCCTGCTCGTGCGCACGCGGGAGGGGGACTGGCTGGCCGACGCGGGCATCGCGGACGGCTTCGTCGACCCCCTCCCCCTGCGCGAGGGGCGCCACGTGCAGGGTCCCGTCACCTATCGCCTGAAGCGCGTCGACGCCGACACCTGGCGCTGGCACCACCATCCGCGCGGCTCCGTCGCCTCCTACGACCTGCGGACCGCCGAGCGCGAGCCGGCCGACTTCGCCCGGCGCGCGGCCGTCCGCCCCGCCGAGTCGGGCCTGGAGCGGCTCCTGCTCGCCTTCCGGCTTCGCGGCGAGCGCGAGCTGACGCTGCGGGCGCGCACGGTCACCGAGTCGACGCGCGACGGCACACGCCTGCAGCGGCGCGTGCTGGGCGACCGCGACGCGTTCCGCGCGGCCCTCGCCGGCGACTTCGGTGTGCCGCTGTCCGACCTCGGACCCGACGGCGTCGAGGCCCTGTGGCGGCGGAGCGGCGAGCAGCACGGCCGGCATCTCGCGCGCGAAGGCGCGTGAGGCCGGGCCGGCGCGCCGCCCGGTCGCCTGCCTACAGCGCCACGCCCACCATCACCGGCTCGTTGACCAGGGTCACGCCGAACGCCTTGGCCACACCTGCGCGGACCTCGCGGGCGAGGGCGAGCAGGTCCTCGGTCGTCGCGTCGCCGGGGTTGGTCAGAGCCAGGGTGTGCTTGGTGGAGATCCGCGCCGGCGAGCCGTAGCCGCGGGAGAACCCCGCGTTGTCGATGAGCCAGGCCGCCGAGAGCTTGGCCCGGCCCTCGGCGTCGAAGTGCGCGGGCGGTTCGGCGTCGGGGCCGAGCAGGTCCGCGGCGCGCCGGGCGAAGTCGGCGTACTCGGGCGGGTCCAAAACCGGGTTGGTGAAGAACGAACCCGCGCTGCGGGTGTCGGGGTCGTCCGGGTCCAGCACCATGCCCTTGCCCCGGCGCAGTCCGAGCACCGTCTCGCGGGCCCGGGCCAGCGGCACCTGGTCGCCCGCCGCGGCGCCCAGCGCGTGGGCGACCTCCGCGTAGCGGATGGGGCGGCTCGACGGCGAGCGCTCCAGCTCGAAGACGACCTCGCACACGACGTAGCGGTCGCTGCCCTTGAAGACGCTGTCGCGGTAGTCGAACCGGCAGTCGGCGGGGCCCATGGTGCGGCGCTCGCCGGTGTGCCGGTCGTAGACCAGGACCTCGACGATGCTCTGGCTGACCTCCTGGCCGTAGGCGCCCACGTTCTGGATGGGCGTGGAACCGACCCGCCCCGGGATGCCGGAGAGGAACTCGATGCCGCTGAACCCTTCGGCGACCGTGCGCTCGACGAGGGGGTCCCACGGCACGCCGGCGCCCGCCCGGATGCGGACGCGGCCGTCCTCGGCGTCGCGGAAGGACACCGACCGGGACTCGGCGTGCACGACCGTGCCCGCGAACCCCTCGTCGGAGACGACCAGGTTGCTCCCGCCGCCCAGGACGAGCAGCGCGTCGCCGGCGGCGTCGGTCTCGGCGACCGCGGCGATCAGCTCCTCGGTGTCGGCCGCCACGCGGAAGCGCGCGGCGGGTCCGCCCAGTCCGAGGGTCGTGTAGTCGGCCAGCGGCACGCCGGCGGCCGTCTCGGGACCGCGGGGTTCGCGCGGCGCGGACTCGGCGGCGGGACCGGCAAAGGCCCCTGAGGGCCCTGGTTCGGGACGGGACACGGGCAACCCCTGCTGTACGGGTGTGACGGCCCCCGGCCGCTCGGTCGGGGACCGCTGGACTCAGGCCAGGCGGACGACGGCGGTCGAGCGCGCGAGCACCTTCGCTCCGCCGGAGCGGGCGGTCAGGGCGATGCGCACCCGGTTGTCGTCGAGCTTCTCCTTGACGACCCCGCTGACGGTGATCTCGGCGCCCTTGTCGTCGTCGGGCACCACGACCGGGGCGGAGAAGCGCACCTTGTACTCCACCAGGGCGCCCGGGTCGCCCGCCCAGTCGGTGACCAGGCGCCCGGCCTGGGCCATGGTGAACATGCCGTGCGCGATCACGTCGGGCAGGCCGACCGCCTTTGCGGTGCGCTCGTTCCAGTGGATGGGGTTGAAGTCGCCCGAGGCCCCCGCGTAGCGGACCAGGTCGATGCGGCGCACCCGGTAGACCTGCTCGGGGATCTCGGCGCCGACCTCGACGTCGTCGTAGCGGACGGTGGCGGTCATGCGCTGCTCCCCTGCCCCTCGGCGGACCCGGCTTCCGCCCCCTCGTCGGCGGCGCCGCGGACCACGAGCATGTTGACCGCGGTCAGCACGTGCTCGCCTTCGACGGTACGCATCTCGCTCTCCAGCGTCAGCAGCTCGTTGCCGCCCAGGGAGGAGATCTTGGTGATGCGGGTGACGGTCTCGACGACGTCGCCGGCCTGGAGCGGGCGGTTGTAGTCGAAGCTCTGGTCGCCGTGGACGACGCGGGAGAAGTCCAACCGCAGCTCGGGATCGACGACCGCCTGCGACATCCCCTCCATGCCCATGATGACGGGGAAGGTCGGCGGCGCGATGACGTCGCCGTAGCCGGCCGCGTGCGCGGTGGCGGTGTCGGAGTAGACCGGGTTGGGGTCCCCGATCGCGTCGGCGAACTCGCGGATCTTGCCCCGCGTCACCTCGTAGGGCTGCGGGGACCGGTACTCCCGGCCCAGGTACTCGCGGTTGATCCCCATCGGCTCCCTCTCACTGTGCTCTGCCGCCGCCCGATGCCGGTGCGCGGCGTGGGACCGCGGCGCGCCCCGGCGGCGGCAGGCGACACACTAATAGCCCAGCGAGCGATGGTGCTCGCTGGGCTCGTGCTCGCGTGCCTCGATAGGGCCGCCGCCGCTCGCCGGGCGCCGCCGAAGCGCCCGGTGGGCGCGGCCGACTAGCGGGTCTCGCGGTGCTCGCGGTGCTGCCGGCAGTTCGGGCAGAACTTCTTCAGCGAGAGACGGTCGGGGTTGTTCCGACGGTTCTTGCGCGTGATGTAGTTACGGTGCTTGCACTCCTGGCAGGCCAGGGTGATCTTCGGCCTGACGTCAGTGACAGCCACGTCGGAGTGCCTTTCTCGCTGGTACAGGTGGACACAACTGCAGAACCCGCGCAGCACCCTGCGCATGCAGGGGCGACGAGGGCAGTAGCGGAGGCCGGACTCGAACCGACGACACAACGATTATGAGCCGTTTGCTCTGCCAACTGAGCTACTCCGCCGAGATCCCGGGTGGGACCGGGCATCCGTGCAGAATACCCGAACCGGGACAAACCGGGGAACACCGTTCCTCCGGTCCGTATTCCCACTTGAGCGGTTCGCAACCTCAATCAAGCGGTGGAGCCCCTTTACGGAATCGAACCGTAGACCTTCTCCTTACCATGGAGACGCTCTGCCGACTGAGCTAAAGGGGCACGCCCTGTGCGGTCGCCCCTCGGGTGCGGGGGTTTCCGCCGTTCGCGTCGGTCATGACTATACAGGGATCCGGGGGTGCTCTGCCAAATCGGTTGCCGCGCCCCCGGCCCGAGCCGCTCCGGCGGCGCTCCGACGCCGCTCCGGCGGGCGCTCCGGCGGCCCGCGGGGCCCGCTAGCGCCCCAGCCCGGAGAACGGTCCCGGGCGGGTCCCGAAGTCGCCGCTCCAGCCGCCCTGCCGGGCGGCCCCCTGCGAGTCCTCCATCCCGGGCTGGGGCGCTGCGGGCGCGCCCGAGGCCCCGCGGCCCTCCGCTCCCCCGGATGGTCCCGCCGCGCCCGTCCACCCGGACTCGGCGACCCACACGTTGGACATCGCGTCGCGCTGGATGCGCCGGATGTCCGCGGGCAGGCCGAGCCGGTACAGCGCGTCGGGCAGCCGCGTGTCGTGTGTGAAGACCACCAGCTGGCGGTGGCGGCCCACTTCGGCTAGGACGTCCGCGAGCCCTTCGACCGTCTCGGTGTCCATCGCCTGCACCGGGTCGTCCAGCAGCAGGAAGCCGAACGGGTTGTCGGGCACCGTCGTCCGCGGCAGGCAGATCGACAGCGCGAGCGCCTGGAACTCCCCCTGGCTGAGCAGCCCGGGCGCGTTGCCGTCGTTCTCGGTACCGTCCACGGCCACGTCGACCGCCACCCGGCGCCGCGCGCCCCGGCCCACCAGGCGCAGCGCCTCCAGGTCGATGCGGCGCTCCTGGCGCAGCCGGTGCCAGACCTGCTCGGCGTGGGAGGCCAGCGGACGCAGCCGCTCGGCGCGGATCTCGCGGGCGATCGCGGTCAGCCACTCCAGGGCGCGCTCGGCCGGGCCCAGGGTCTCGGCCGCACCGGCCGCGGCCCGGGCGTCGGCGACCCAGGCGCCCAGCTGGTCTGCCAGCTCCGCCCACCCGTCGGTGGGGTCGTCCAACTGCTCGCCGGCGGCCTTGCGCGCGGCGACGGCGGTCGAGCGCAGCCGGCGGCCCACCGTCTCGATGTGCTCGGCGAGCTGGGTCAGGTCGCTGATCTGCGCACCGGCCTCCCACTCCGCCCATACGCGGCCCAGCTCGCTGTCGGGCGGCAGCCAGGAGGGCATTGGAGCCATCAGGAACCGGGCCTGGTCGCGCGCGTTCTCGGCGCGCTCGTAGGACGCCGAGGCGTTCGCCGCGATCGGCTCCAGCCGCCTGATCTCGGCGCGGGCGCGCTGCTCCCAGTCGGGGCCGAACGCGCCGCCGGTCCCGCAGGTGGGGCAGTCGGCCTCGGAGGGGTGGCGCTCGCGGTGCTCCATGGCCCGGCGCAGCAGGTCCACGACGCCGCGCGCGTGGTCGCCCTTGGTGCCGGCCGCCATCGCCAGCTCCATGGCGGCGCCCCGCAGCTCGTTGACGACGTCGGTGAGCAGACCGCGCTCGGGCACCGACAGGCGGCGCAGGCGGCGCAGCACCACGTGCTGCCTGCGGTCGGCCGGGCCGTCGTCGGAGGCGATGGACGCGAGCCGGTCGAGGTCGATGTGCTCGGCGCCGAGCAGCTCCACGGCCGTGCGGGCGCGCCGGTCGTCGCTGGCGCGCAGCCGCTGCACGAGGTGGCCGTGCTCGTGGCCCGGGCGGTCGCGCTGTTTGGCGAGGCGGTCGCAGGACTTGGCCAGGCGCCGTTCGGCCTCGGTCAGGTCGGTCAGGCCCAGCAGGGCCGTCAAGGTGTCGTAGAGCTCGGCGGCGCGGCCGGTGACGGCGCGGCCGAGCTCGTCGTAGGACAAGAACGGCCGATAGCGCGAGAGTTCGGGGTCCCATCCCAGGCTGCGCAGCGGGGCGGTGCTGCCGTCGGGCGAGACGACCTCGCCGCGCGCCGAGCGCACACTCTCGCCGGTCCAGGCGCGCGTCACGCGCGTGGGCCCGGGCTCGCCGGGCGACTGGAGCTCGACGGTGATCTCGGTGCGCTCGTCGAAGTGCAGGTTGCGCCAGCCGTCGCGCCAGTCGGCGGGCATGGCGTCCCAGCGCAGGTTGCGGCCGGTCAGCGCGGCCTCGGCGGCCTCGGCGAAACTGGACTTGCCCGAGCCGTTGCGGCCCACGATGACCGTCAGGCCGGGGCCCGGCGGGAACTCCAGTGCGCTGGGCCTGCCTATTCCGCGGAAGCCCTGGACCTCGATCCGGCGCAGGAAGCTGCGGCCGCCGCGGGCCGCAGCACCGCCGGGAGCCGGCTCGGCGGCCTCTCGCGGCGGTTCGGGCACCTCCTCGCCGCGGGCGCAGGCGGCCACGGCCTCGTCGCCCTGCAGGGCCGCCAGCACCCACCGGCGTGCGGCGGGGTCGAGGCCGGACTCGGCCAGGCGGTCCAGGAGGGAACGCGCGGCGTCCGCGCTGCTGTCGTACCGGCGCGGGGCAGCGCCGGTGGAGGTCCCAGGACCCGTCGTCACTGTCCTCACCACACCCGCTCAGTTGTTGGCCTCGCACAGCAGACTAGGACAGGACGGGTCAAAGCAGTAGCGCGACCCGTAATCAGCGCAGGTGCGGCGGTGTACCCGCCGGGGCGCGGGGGCGACGGGAGCCCCGCGCACGGGCGCGGCCGCCGCCGGGGTCGCGGGTGCCGACCTGGCGGCCCGGTCGGCACGCGCGCCCTCACACCCCCACGAGCCTGCGTCTGCTGCCGTCCCAGGTGAAGTGCAGGGTGGCGATGCCCGGAACGGCCGGATCGCGCAGGCACTCGTAGATGTGCAGGCTCGGCACGCTCTCGAAGCACCCCCATACGCGCTCGGAGGTGAGCACGAAGTCCAGGTCGAGCTCGACCAGCAGCCCCAGCAGGCGGCCGTGCGTGGGCTCGTCGACCTTGGCGAAGGCGTCGTCGAGCAGGATCAGCCGCGGCGCCGCCGGCGCCTGGGCGGCGAGCGAGCCGAACTGCGCCGCCGCGGCCGCGAACAGCACCAGGTAGGCCACGACCCGCTGCTCGCCCTGGCTGAGAGCGGTGCGGTGGCTGAGCCGCCGCTCGCGGCCGGGGTGTGCGGCATCGGTCACGTAGACGGTGAAGGCGAACCAGGAGCGGTAGTCCAGGGCGGCGCGCAGCTGGGCGCCGCCGGTGGCGGTGGGGTCGAGGCGGCGGATGGCCTCGATGCACCGCCGCAGGGCGTCGCGCAGCCGCGTGGACTCGACGCGGGTGCGCTGCTCGGGCGGGCGCGCCAGCAGCGGGACGACCGCCTGGATGTCCTCGTCGGCGTCGGGGGCCAGCTGCCAGTCCAGCCGCACGCCCAGGCCCTGGGATGTGGTGGTGTCGCCCAGGACGTCGTTCATGGTGGAGATGAGCGCGCGGGCCTCCTCGATCTGCCGGCGCAGGTGGCCGGCCAGCTCGCCGAGCAGGTGGCGCTCGAAGGCCTCCTCCTCGCGCAGCAGCGCGTCCTCCTCCGCGGCGGCGACCGCCTCGTCCAGGTGCCCGGCGTAGCCGGTGATGTCGTGGCTGCCGTCGTCGCAGTGGACGGTGAGCCGCTTGAGCCCGGCGGGCTCGGTCAGCTCGGTCCAGGCGCCGACGGCCTCGCTGGCGGCGAGCATGCCGTGCAGCTCCTCGCGGCGGCGCAGGATGCCGCTGTCGTCCAGCTCGCCGGCCGCCCCGGGCTCGGGGTCGAGGTTCTCCTCCAGCGCGGCCAGCAGCGCGTCGAGGGCGGCGACGCGCGCGTCGAGCGCGGCGTGGTCGGCCCCGGCGGCGGCCCCGGCCGGGTCGCCCTCCTGAGCGGCCTCCCCCTCCGCCCGCTCCCGGTCCTCCCGGTCCCGGTTCTCCCGGTCCCGGTTCTCCCGCGCCTCCTGCTCTTGCTCGGCCTGTGCGGCCCGGTCGGGACGCGCGTCCGCGTCGGCCTGCTCGGTCCCCTCGCCGCCGGCGCCGCCCGCCGCGGTCTCCTGGGCCAGATGCCCGGCCACGGTTTCGAGCCCGGCGGCGGCCAGCAGCGCGGGGTCGGCGCCGCCGTCGTCGCGGGCGAGCATCGAGCGCAGCACACGGCCGGAGTCGAGGGCGCGGCGGGCCTGTTCGGCGCGTTCGAGCACCGCGGTGTCCAGCCGGGTCTCCGCGCCCACGCGGTCGTCCCGGGCCCGCTGGGCCTCGCGCTCGACCTCGGGAAGCCGGCCGGCGGCGTCGTCCATCCGCTCGCGCACCTGGCCCACCGCACCGGAGATCTGGTCGGGAGCGGCGGCGCGGGCCCTGTCGGTCAGCTCGATCTCGCGCCGCACGGTGATCATGTCGGTGATGGCGGCGGTGCGGGCGTCCTCGGCGAGGATGCGCCCGGAGCGGGCGTCCTGCCAGGCGGCGGTGTGGCCGCGGTAGTCCTCCAGCAGCACCGCGAGCTCGTCGAGGTCGCGGTGTGCGGCGGCCAGCTCGGTGCGCAGCCGCTCCAGGGCGGTGCGCGTGGCGGCGAGCTCCGCGGTGCCGGTGGGCAGGCCGTGGCGCTCGGCGGGGTCGGCCAGCTCGGAGCGGCGGCTCAGCGTGGTCTCGCGCGCCCCGGCGAGCTCGTCGCGCGAGGCGTTGTGGGCGCGCTGGGTGCGGGCCAGCCAGGCGCGCGCGTTGTCCAGGGCCGACCAGGCGGCGAGCACGCCCGAGGGGTCGGGCAGCGCCCTGTCGGTCTCGACGAGGGCGGCGTGCATCCGCTCGATGTCGCCGCGGCGCTCCTCGGCCTCGGCGAGCAGCGCCTCGGCTATGGCGATGCGGCGGTCGATGTTGGCGAGGGTGCGGTCGCCGGCCTCGGCGCGGGCCTGCTTGCCGACGTACTCGGCGCCGGACTTGCTGTGGGCGCCTGAGGCGGCGCCCAGCCGCCACCGGCCGTCCAGGGACACGGCGCTGGCCGCGGGCGGCGGGCTGTCGCGCCGGTGGCGCGGCTCGGCCTCCTCCTCGCCGGGCGGCGGAAGCAGCCCGATCGAGTCGAGCAGCGCCGAGACCGCCCCGCTGGTGACACCTCCGGGGACGGGGTCGACGGGGACGAGCACGTCGCGCAGGCTGCGGCCCTTGACCGGGCGGCCCGGGGCCAGCAGGAGGTCGCGGCTGGTGCCGTCGGTCAGCGAGCCGTCGGCGGCGATCCAGCCGGACAGCACGCCGGAGGCCTCCAGCGCCGCCTCCAGCCCGGCGCGGTCCTCGTGGGAGAGGTCGGAGGCGAAGTCGACGGCGAGGTAGAAGGGGGCGCCCGCGGCGTCGTCGCGCCCGGCGGTGGCCCAGGCGGGGCGATCGGGGGCGATGTGGCCGGAGGCCGCGCCGCGGCGCTCGGAGAGCTCGTCCAGCTCGGTCGACAGCTCCCGCTCCTCGCCGACGGCGGTGTCGCGGCGGGTGCGCAGCTCGCGCAGCAGCGGGTCGACGATGCCGTGGGCGTGGCGGGCGACGCGCTCGGGCACGTCGGCGTCGAGGACGCGCAGGCTGTCCTCCAGCGGCAGCTCGACCAGCGACTCCAGCTCGGCCAGCTGCGCGCCGAGGTCGGCGTCGGGTGCGGTCTCGCGCAGCCGGGCGCACCAGCCGCGGACCCGCTCGGCGTAGTCGGCGCTGGCGGAGCGGACCGCGTCGATGTCGGTCTGCTCCCGCTCGCGGGCGCGCTCCAGGGCGGCCTCGGCGGCCTCGGTCTCGCCGGCGAGCGCGGCCTCGCGCTGCTCCGCGGCGGTGCGGCGCTCGGCGCGCTCGACGAGGTCGGCGACCGCGGCCTCGCGCTCTGCGGCACTCTGGTCGGCGGCCGACAGCCGATCGTGCAGCTCGGCCAGGCGCGAACGCAGGTCGTCCGCGTCGACACCGGTGACGGGCTCGCGCTCGACGGCCTGCTCCAGGCCCTCCAGGTTCACTCGGGTGACGCTCTCGCGCGGGGCGAGGGTGGTCGGTACGGGGTCGGGCACCTGGCCGAGGCCGCGGGGGTCGACTCCGGCGGTCTGGGCGGTGGCGCGCAGCCGCTCGTGCAGGCCGCCGAGCCCCTCCAGGGCGCGCTCGATCGCCGCGATGTCGGCGCCGACACGGTGCTTGGCGTGCTCCTCGTTGGTGTTGGCGTAGCCCGCGGCGGCCGACGCCGCCTCGGCGGCGCGGATGTAGGCGGAGACCGCGGCGTCGCGGGCCTGCCGCTCGAAGTCGGACGCGTGCTCGGGGGCGTCGCCGCTCCGGGAGAGGGTGGCGGCGTCGGAGGCGGCGGTGTCGCGGGTGCGGCGCAGCCGGTCGCGCTCCTCCTGCACCGTGCTCTCGGCCGTGACGAGCTCCTCCAGCTCGCCGGTGAGCCGCTCGACCTCGGCGTCGCGGCGGTGGTAGGCGTCGACCTGCTCCCGGACCGTTGCGGTCTGGATCCGCAGGGCGCGGTGCAGGTAGCCGCGGTAGTCGCCGAGGAAGCCGGCGACCTGCTCGCGTGCCGTGCGCAGGGCTTCCAGCCGCGAGCGGGCCTGCTCCAGATCGGTGATGTTGCGCGCCATCTCGTCCAGGACGGTCTCGTCCATGGGCGGCAGGGCCTCGGCGAGCACGGACACGAGCTCACCGGCCTCCAGGCGCTCGCCGATGGTGGGCCGGCGCAGCCGGTAGAGCAGGTGGATCAGGTTGCGGTAGCGCACCGGGTCGTCGATGCCGAACAGCTCGCGCATGACGCGCGCCCGGTAGTCGACGGGGGTGTCGTAGCAGTTGCCCGCGCCGACCTCGGTGCGCAGGCGGTCGATGGGCAGGGGGCGGCCGTCGGAGACCAGCGGGAGGTCGGTGCCGGCTTCGCGGTCGGTGATGAAGAACACGCTGCGGGCGTCGGCCCCGGGGGACGCGGTCACGGCCGCGCCGAGGGTGATGCGGCGGGGGCCGAGCGCGGCGCCTTCCGCGTCGGCGGTTCGGCCGCCCTCGGCGGGCTCGGCCGAAGCGGCGCCGCCGGAGCGGGTGAACTCCACCCACAGATAGCCGAGGGTGGCCGAGGGGCCGTCCTCCTCGGCGGGGTCCGCCGATTCGCCCTCCTCAGCGTCCGGGGCGGAGGGGTCGGCGCCGCGCCGCCGGGAGGTCACGCCCTCGCGGCCCTCCAGCAGCAGCCAGCGCAGGTTGGTGCGGCTGCTGCCGGTGGTGTCCAGCCGGCGGGCGTCGCCGTCGAGCAGGAACGGCAGGAGCATCTCCAGCGCCTTGGACTTGCCGGCGCCGTTGCGGCCGCGCAGCAGCAGGCGGCCGTCGGCGAAGTCGAAGACGTGGTCGTCGTAGTGCCAGACGTTCTGGATCCCGGCGCGGTTGAGGCGGTAGCGGCCGCTGACGGACTCGCCGCCCCGCTCGCTCGGCCCGGTCGCGGGTTCGGTGCCGTCCCCGGCGCCTTCCGCACGCGTGGCGGCGGGGGTGCCGGCCGCGGGCGTGGGCGCGGCGGCGCCGAGCAGGTCGCCGACGGGCACGGACCCGGCGGCGCGCCCCTGCTCGCCGGACAGGCGTGCGGTGTCCCCGGTGCCCGGGCCGCCGGCCGGTGGGGACTGCTGGGCGCCGATGGCGCCGCCCGGCCGCTCGGCGCCGCCGCCGGGCGGCGACGGCTCCGTTCGCCCGTGGGCGTTGGCGACGGTCATCGCCCGTCCTCCGCTCTGTACCGTCTCGCGCCGCGCCGCCGGAGCCTCCGGCGGCGGGCGATGCTGACATTCTTCCGGATGCCGCGAGTGCCCGGAGTCCGCTCCCCGCCTTGCGGGGGCACCGGGCCGCCCGGTCATCGTGCGGTGCCCGCCGACGCCTCCGCGGAGCCCGCCGGGGCGGGTGATGCCGGCGGAGCGCCGGAGGGCCGCCCGCAGTAGCGCGCGGCCGCGGCCCGCAGCCGCCACCCGGAGCGCGGGGCGCCCGAGGGATCGGGGTGGTGGAGCAGTGCGGTGTCGTGCAGCAGGCGCAGTGCCCGGGCCGCGAGGGTATCGGGGTCCGGCTCGTGGCGCAGCGCCGAGCGGGCGCCGTGGCCGGGCCGGGCCCCGTCGTCGGCGTCGAGCACCTCGGCCAGCTCCGCGGTCAGCACGTCCTCGGGCACCTCCACCCCGTTCTCGGCGGCCTGGGCCGGGGCCAGCCTGGCCACCAGGCGCTCCAGCAGCAGCAGCGCCGCCTGGCCGACCGGATCGGCTCTGGGGAACGCCGAGACGCCCTCGGCCGCGGCGTCTGCGGGCATGATCAGGGCGACTCCTTCAGCACGGACCTCGGTATCGCAGCCGAGCAGGTCGCCGAGCTCGGCCGCCGCCCGCCACTGGTGGTTGGCCAGCCTGCGGCGCTGGCGCTCGGAGAGGTCGGCGCGGTAGACCACGGCGGTCTCGGCGAGGGCGCGGCGCAGGGCGATCTCGCCGGCGTCCTCGCCAGCGGGGTCGGCGCTGTCGTGCTCGTCGACGAAGGCGCGCGCGTCGGCCGCGGCGTGCGGCGGGTGGGCGACCACGCTGCGCACGGCCTCCTGGTGCACGGTGAGCACCACCTCTTCGGCCGGGTCGTCGGCGTAGGCGGCGAGCTCCCCTTCGTGTTCGCCGACCGCGCCCCACTCGGCGAGCTTGCGCAGCGCGGCGCTGAAGGCCCGGCGCTCGGCCATCCGCTCGCGCGGGTCGAGGGCGAGCCCGGCCTCGGCCGCGGCCGCGCTGACGTCGTCGGCCAGGCGGGCGGCTGTGAGGGTTTCAGGGGCCTCCACGAGCACGGCCAGGCACAGCGCGAGGTAGCTGTAGGTGCGCGGCGTGAAGTCGGCGCCGCTGGGCCGGGTGAGGGGGCGGGCGGCGGGCCGCGCGAGCCCGGTCTTGGCCAGGCGGGCGTGGTCGGCGGCGACGGTGAGCTCGTAGCCGAGGACCCGCCGGAAGCGCTGGATGAGCCAGTCCGAGTGGGTGCGGATGAGGGCGAAGTCCTCGGGATGGGTGCGGTCGGTGACGAGCGGGGCGGCAAGCAGCCGCCGCGCGGCCGCCTGGCGCTCCCCGGTGAGGGCGATGTCCTCGGACGTCACGGGCGTCGCCACCTCCTTCGTCGGGTTCTCCGTCGCTGTTCGTGGATTGCTCGTGCCCGCTGTCTCGCGCGGCGCGGCCGGGGGTGCGGTCCGAGGGGGCGGTCGGCCGGCGCGCTCGCGCCGGGTGTCCCGCAGGAGCGTCTCAGGCTTCGCGCGCGAACGGCAGGGCGGTGCCGGACGCGGGTGTGGGGCTGTCGTCGGTGTCGGAGGGTTCGCGGGGGTCGGCTGCTTCAGCGGGCTCGCGGGCGGCGTCGAACGAGGTGACCCGCAGGCGCAGGCCCTCCAGGCTGAGGTCGCCGCCGGAACCGCGGAGGGTGATGGAGGCCTCGGGGTCGTGGCGGACGTGCAGGCGGATGCCGAGTTCGAGGTCGCCCGCCGAGACGGCGCGGCGTGTGGCGTCGCCGGACCCCAGCGCGGCGGTGAGCAGTTCCATCAGGACCTCCATGGCGGGGTTGGAGAGCCGGATGCGGGAGTCGCCGCCGGTGGCCTCGGCCAGCACGCGGTGCAGTTCCTGGGCGGCCGAGCGGCGCCAGTGCACGGAGGACTCGGCCGCGTCGCGCAGCCGGGCGCGCTGCTGGGCGTGGTCGCGTACGGGGTCGGCCGGCAGTGCGCTGGCCAGCCGTGCCGCGGCGACGCTGGCCAAGGGGGCCTCCCACCAGCTGACCGTGGCGCCGGCGGGCTCGTCGCAGGGGCCGCCGAGGTGGGTGGCGCCGTGGACCGCGAAGGCGGCGGTGCAGATCTCGTCGGCGGAGCGGGGGTCGGCGTCCTCGAACCAGGCCGCCAGGCGCAGCAGGGCGGCGCGCCCGTGCCGGGGCACCGGCCCCTCCGCGCGCGTGCGCCCGCCCAGTCGTCCCCAGGGACCCGGGGCATCGCCGCCGGGGCCCGCCGCAGTCACCTGTTCCGCTGATACACCCACAACTCAGCAGACTAAAGACCCCCGGCCACCGTCGCGGACCGCACCCGGCGCCCCGGGGCCGCAACCGGGCCGATCCTGCGCCGATGACCTGCGAATACTCGGAGATCTGCAATTCTTGGGCGGTCCTTCCGAGAACCGGTCGGCCCGAGGGCGCGCGGGCGCGCGAAGCGCGGCACCGCCGCTCGGCCCGGCGGGCGGGCGGCGGGGCTCACCACGCGGTGGGCAGCATGAGCCGGCCGGTGCCGACCTCCCGCACGCGGCCGCGCATCTCGTCGGGGAAGTCGCCGCGCCCGGTGAACGAGTAGCCGGTGTAGAAGGCGGTCCCGTCGACCGTCTCGGCTCCGCTCAGTTCGACGGTCACGGGATAGGGGGAGTCCTGGCAGTCGGGCAGGCACCAGGTGCCCTGCACATCGCCTTCGGCCACCGCGGGGCCGCCGCCCCAGGTGAGCCACTGCAGCCCGGTGAAGGTGGTGGACGGCGAGGCGACGAGGTTCTCGGGGCGCTGGTCGGCCTCGCCCTGTTCGTTGCCGTGGGTGTTGAAGACGTAGACGGTCTCGGGCGGTGCGGTCGGGTCGGCCTCGGCACCCATGCCCGCGGTGGCCGACGGGGGCGGCTGCACAGGGGCCTCACCGCCGCGGCCCTCGCCCGTCTCCGGTGCCGCGCCGCAACCGCCGAGCGGGGCGAGCAGGAGCAGCGCCGCCCAACCGTGCGCGGCGCGGGCGGCGGGTTCGCCGAGTCGCATGGCTTCTCCTGGCTGTTCTCCCCAGGGCGCGGCTCGCCCGGGTCGGGGCCGCGGCCGCCCGCGGGGCCGGATCGACCGGGTGACCGGACCTCACTGGAGGTGTACCCGACCGGGCGCAGGCGATCCGCCGGGGGCGGGCACGCGGCCGGACACAAAACGGTCCCCCGGCACCCCGCGCGGGGTGCCGGGGGACGCGGCCTGTGCGGCGCCGACCGGCGTTGCGGCGCCGTCCGGGGACCGGGCCCCGGACGGCGCCGCGCCGCGCGATCGTCATCCGTGCCCGTGACCGTCCGGGATCGCGTCGTAGGCGTCCTGGGAGTCCAGGTTCACCAGAGCGGGCCCGTTGGTGCAGTCGCCCGTGGTCTGCGGCGACAGGACCGGAACGGTGACTCCGAGTACGGCCGCGTTGGCGTTGCAGACCGAGATGGGCACGACCTGCAGGTTCTGGTTGAACTGCTGGTCGCCCCCGTAGGTCTGCGCCTGCGCGGGACCGGCCAGCAGGAGCGCCCCGAGGGCGGCACCTGCGACGGCCCCGGCTGCGGCGAGTTTGCGCAGCATGCCGGACCAGCTCCTAGTCGACGTTGGCGCTGACCGGGCCGTTGGTGCAGTCGCCCGTGGTCTGCGGCGACAGGACCGGCACCGTGACACCGATCGCCGCGGCGACGTTGGTGTTGCACAGCTGGGCCGCCACGCCCTGCAGGTTCTGGTTGTACTGCTGGTCGCCCCCGTAGGAGTGCGCGCTCGCCGGAGAGGCGGCGACAACGGCCCCGAGGGCCGCACCGGCGATCACGCCGGCGATTCCGATCTTGCGAAGCATTCGGTTCACCTCTCCTAGTCGACGTTGGCCGAGACGGGGCCGTTGGTGCAGTCGCCCGTGGTCTGCGGCGACAGGACCGGCACCGTGACACCGATCAGCGCGCTGACGTTGGCGTTGCAGGACTGTACGGCGACGCCCTGCAGATTCTGGTTGTACTGCTGGTCGCCCCCGTAGGCGCCCGCGTTCGCGGGAGAGGCGGCGACAACGGCCCCGAGGGCCGCACCGGCGATCACGCCGGTGATTCCCAGCTTGCGCAGCATAGGGAATTCCTTTCTGACTGTGGAACGTGCGGAAAGTGGATGAAGCAGGCCGGCGTCCGCCGTCAGTCGACGTTGGCGGTGCTGGGGCCGTTGGTGCAGTCGCCCGTGGTCTGCGGCGACAGGACCGGCACGGTCACGCCGAGCACCGAGGCGTTGGTGTTGCACAGCTGGATCGGCACGACCTGCAGGTTCTGATTGAACTGCTGGTCACCCCCGTAGGAAGTGGCGTGCGCGGGCCCAGCCATCAGCAGAGCGCCCATAGCGGCGCCGGCGAGCAGACCGGCAGCGGTCAACTTCTTCATCACGATTCCCCCGGAATTCTCAATACGAGGTGCTGGAGAAAGACGCATCGAGGCGCCCGTTGTCGTGGTGGACGGGAGCAATCATCGACGGGCGCGACAGTTTTTGTCAACGCCAAAAACAGCGGAATCGATATGTCCGGTTCATCCGCAGATCAGATATTGGAAAGGAAATGAAGAGAATTCTCCGAGCAGAATTTACCCGCCTTTCCGGATTGTTTGGCGTGTCCGTTACGGTGCGCCTTCACGGTTCACCCGTTTTTGCCCGGGGCATTCCCGGCGCGTTTCCGGAACCGCCGGCCGACACGCCGGTCCGGGCCGCGGCACCGGTGCGCCGCGCGCCCCGGCGTCGGGCCGCCGCCCCGCCCACGCGGCCGGAAGGACGGGAGACGGCGTGGCGCACAGACCTGCATGCGGAACGAGAAGCGGTTTCCGGGCATGACGAAATACGCCGCAGGCGCGGGCGGCGCGACCGGCGGACACACGGCGCGGCGGCCCGTCGGGGCGGCGAGCGCGGGAACGGCCCCGGGGCGAATCGGAGCCACGAGAGGCGCGGCGGTGCCCGCCGGAGCAGCGGCGGGCGTCGGGCCGGCGCACCGACCCTAGCCCACGCACGCACCGCCATGGGCGCTCCCGCGCACTCCGCAGCCACGCAGGCGCTGCGGACCCCGCATCCGCCCCGCGGGGACGCCGTGTCGAGGAACCGAACCCGCCGAGGCCGGGAGCCTGATCCGCAGCGGTGTGGGGGAGCGATCGTGGTGATCGTCGGATTCCTCGCGGTCTATGCGCGTACCGGCGCGCTCGCCGGCCTGCCCGATCCGACCCGGGGCGCTGCCGGTCACCTCGATCATGGACGAGGGCGTCCCAGCGGCGGCGCTCACAGGCCGCCCCCTACGACCCGCGGCATGAGCCCGTCCCGACCCGGCTCGACCCGGGTGTGGGCGCGGCCAAAGCGGCCGAACGTGCCGGCCGCTCGGTGGAGGTCCTGCGCCGCGTCCATGCGGAACGCCTCGACGGCGACGACGCGATCGCCGACGCACGCTGAGCCGACGTTGAACGGCGAAGACGGCCTGCGGCAGGGTAGGCCGGGAACACGAGAACCCCCGCTCCACCGCGCGTACGCGCTGGTGAAACGGGGGTCTCCCTGAGGGTGGCAGGTGAAGGATTCGAACCTTCGAAGGCTGAGCCGGCGGTTTTACAGACCGCTCCCTTTGGCCGCTCGGGCAACCTGCCTGGGCTGCGACGACTCGTCGCCGCGACGCATCAGCGAGAATAGCGGACATCCGGCCCCGATACGAAATCGGTTTGCCGGGCGGCCTCGGCGGGGCGCGGAGCGGGTGGCGCACGCCGGTCACGGGCGTACCGGGCTAAGCTCGGTGCCTGTCGCCGCCCGGCCCTCCGTCGTCCGGCTGCGCCGACGAGTACGCGGGCCGCGGACCTCGCGGCCCAAAACCGCATTTGTTCGAAGGTGTGAGCACACGTGGCCGCTGAATCCAGTTTCGACGTCGTGTCCAAGCTCGACCGGCAAGAGGTCGACAACGCGCTGAACCAGGCCGCCAAGGAGCTCTCGCAGCGCTTCGACTTCAAGGGCACCGGCGCCACCGTCGCCTGGCAGGGAGAGCAGGGGGTCGAGGTCCGCGCAAACTCCGAGGAGCGGGTCAAGGCCGCCCTGGACGTGTTCAAGGAGAAGCTCGTCAAGCGCGGCGTCTCGCTGAAGGTCCTCGACACCGACGGCGAGCCCAAGGCCTCGGGCAAGGAGTACCGGCTGGCGATCGCCCTCAAGGAGGGCATCTCCACCGAGGACGGCAAGAAGATCTCCAAGATCGTCCGCGACGAGGGCCCCAAGGGCATCAAGGCCCAGATCCAGGGCGACGAGCTGCGCGTCAGCTCCAAGAAGAAGGACGACCTGCAGACCGTGCAGACCCTGCTCAAGGAGAAGGACCTGGACATCCCCCTGCAGTTCACCAACTACCGGTGACCCGCCCTGCGGCGCGGGGTGAGCCGGCCCGCCCGCTCACCCCTTCGCCGCTCACCCTTTCGCCCTGCGCCCGTTCGCCCCGCGCCCGCGGCGCACAATGCGCGCCCGCACTCCGTGGCGCTGTGCCGTGCGGTGCCGTCCGCGCTACTCGGCTCCCCAGCGGCGGGCGAGGGTGCGCAGGCGGCTGATGCGCTCCTGGACCGGCGGGTGGGCCGCGAAGAGCTTGTTCAGTCCGCGCCGCGGGAACGGGTGGGCGATCATCAGGTGGCCCGCCGCCAACAGCGGGCGCTCGGGCGGCAGCGGGTGCGTGCGCGTTCCGATGTCGATCTTGCGCAGCGCACCGGCGAGCGCCAGCGGGTCGCCCGTCAGCTCGGCGGCGGCGCGGTCGGCGCGGTACTCGCGCGAGCGGCTCACCCCCAGGCGGATGACGCCGGCCGCCATCGGCCCCAGGGCCAAGAACAGCAGCGCGCTCAGCAGGCTGGGGACGTCCTCGTCCTCGGAGTCGCCCAGCGGCAGCAACAGCGCCAGCGCGGTCAGGGAGGTGATGGCCGCCGCGATCGCGCCCGCCACCGAGCACAGCAGGGTGTCGCGGCTGCGGACGTGGGCCAGCTCGTGGGCGATCACGCCGCGCAGCTCGCGCTCGGTGAGGGTGCGCAGCAGGCCGGTGGTGCAGCAGACGGCGGCCCGGCGCGGGCTGCGGCCGGTCGCGAACGCGTTGGGCGCCGGCGTGGGCGAGAGGTACAGCCGCGGCATCGGCTGGCGGGCCTGTGTGGCCAGCTCGCGCACGATGCGGTAGAGCTCGGGCTGCTCGATCTCGCTGACCGGGCGGGCCCGCATCACGCGCAGGGCCATGCCGTCGCCGAAGAAGAAGACGACCGCGTTCAGCCCGACGACGGCGACGATGCCGATCTGCAGCCCCTGCGCGCCCGCCAGAATCCAGCTCACCACCACGACCAGAGCCGAGACCCCGCCGAGCAGGGCCGCTGCGCGGATCGTGTTGAGCTGCACGGCTCCGGCCTCCCTTGGTTCCCGGGCCCCCTCCAGGCCACTTCTGGGTAGCAAACGCGCGAATCGATCCCGGTCGTTCCCGTTTTGCCAGGCGAACCCGCCGCATTCCGCTTCCGGCCCGTCCTCCGGTCGCCCCGCGAACCGCCGCAACACGCTTCCGCGACCGCATATGCGCTGATCCGGCCGCTCCGCCTGTGACATCCCCCACTTGCTTCGATGGCGGGGGGAGCGACCGCCTATAGTGCGAGAGTGGCCGCTTTTCCTTCGACGCCCGCCCGGCCGGTAGTACCGCTCACCGGCAGGCGGCACGTGGACCTCGTGCGCATCGCACGCGAGCCTTGTTGTCCTTGACACAGCGTCATTCCCCGCACCGGCCACCGCCGACCGAACGGTTCCCCGGCGACGAAGCCGGGTCCGCTCGGATCCCCGATGCGCCGCCGGCGGGCGCGCCCTGCGCACGCACGCCGGAGCAGCCCCACGGCCGCGCGCCGGTGCCCAGGCCAGGTCCCCGTTCGAATTCCCGTGTCCGGCCACCCTCCGGCCCTGCCGGTGCTCAACGTGGTGGTGAGGACACTGCCAACCTGAGCCGCCGACCCCGTACGGCGGTTCGACGAGGAGGTCGGCGATCCCCGTGACCAAGCAGGTCCAGCAGATCGATCGCGTCATCATCCGCTTCGCAGGCGACTCCGGCGACGGCATGCAGCTCACCGGAGACAGGTTCACCCAGGAGACAGCGTCCTTCGGCAACGACCTGTCGACCCTGCCGAACTTCCCCGCGGAGATCCGCGCCCCGGCGGGCACCCTGCCGGGCGTGTCCAGCTTCCAGCTCCATTTCGCGGACCACGACATCATGACGCCGGGCGACGCCCCCAACGTGCTGGTCGCCATGAATCCCGCCGCGCTCAAGGCCAACGTCGACGACCTGCCGCGCGGCGCGACGGTCATCGTCAACACCGACGAGTTCACCAAGCGCAGCCTGGCCAAGGTCGGCTACGAGAGCGACCCGCTCTCCGACGACTCCCTGTCGGAGTTCAAGGTCAGCCGCGTGCCGCTGACCTCCATGACGGTCAAGGCGCTCGAAGAGTTCGACATCTCCAAGAAGGACTCCCAGCGCGCGAAGAACATGTTCGCGCTCGGGCTGCTCTCGTGGATGTACAACCGGCCCACCGAGGGCACGCTCGGCTTCCTGAAGTCGAAGTTCTCGGGCAAGCCCGAGATCCTGGCCGCCAACGTGGCGGCGTTCGAGGCCGGGTGGAGCTTCGGCGAGACCACCGAGGACTTCGCCGTCTCCTACGAGGTCAAGCCCGCACGGCTGCCCGCCGGCACCTACCGCAACATCACCGGCAACCTGGCGATCTCCTACGGGCTGATCGCCGGCTCGCAGCTGTCGGGGCTGCCGCTGTTCCTGGGCTCCTACCCCATCACCCCGGCGTCGGACATCCTGCACGAGCTGTCCCGGCACAAGCACATGGGCGTGCGCACGTTCCAGGCCGAGGACGAGATCGCCGGCGTGGGCGCGGCGCTGGGCGCCGCATTCGGCGGTTCGCTCGGGGTCACGACCACTTCGGGCCCGGGCATGGTGCTCAAGGCGGAGTCGCTGGGCCTGGCGGTGATGACCGAGCTGCCCCTCCTGGTGATCGACGTCCAGCGGGCCGGACCGAGCACGGGCATGCCGACCAAGACGGAGCAGGCCGACCTGCTGATGGCGATGTTCGGGCGCAACGGCGAGTCGCCGGTGCCGGTGCTGGCGCCGCAGTCGCCGTCGGACTGCTTCGACGTCGCGATCGAGGCCACGCGCATCGCGGCCAAGTACCGCACCCCGGTGATCGTCCTCTCCGACGGCTACCTGGCCAACGGCTCCGAGCCCTGGCGCCTCCCCGCGGTCGCCGACCTGCCCGACCTCTCGGTGGACTTCGCCTCGCCCTCCGAGGACGGCGGCGAGTTCCGGCCCTACGACCGCGACCCCGAGACCCTGGCCCGCCCGTGGGCGGTGCCGGGCACACCCGGACTGGAGCACCGCATCGGCGGCATCGAGAAGAGCGACGGCACCGGCAACATCTCCTACAGTCCGGCCAACCACGACCTGATGGTGCGCTCCCGCCAGGCCAAGGTCGACGGGATCGCGCGGGACATACCGGAGCTGGAGGTCGACGACCCCACCGGCGACGCCGAGGTCCTCGTCCTCGGCTGGGGCGGCACCTACGGGTCCATCGGCGCGGGCGTGCGCCGGGTGCGGCGCGCCGGCGGGAAGGTGGCCCAGGCCCACCTGCGCCACCTGAACCCCTTCCCTGAGAACCTGGGTGCGGTGCTGCGGTCCTACGACCGCGTGCTGGTGCCCGAGATCAACCTCGGCCAGCTGGCGATGCTGCTGCGCAGCAAGTACCTGGTCGACGTCATCGGCTACACGAAGGTCCGCGGCCTGCCGTTCAAGGCCGAAGAACTGGCGGGCGTGGTGCAGGAGGTCATCGACCGTGTCTGAGAGCAACGGGAACGGCGCGGGTGCGGGCTTCAAGAGCCTGCGGCTGGTCCCGCGCACCGACACCGAGTACAAGATGAAGGACTTCAAGTCCGACCAGGAGGTGCGCTGGTGCCCCGGGTGCGGCGACTACGCCATCCTGGCGGCGTTCCAGGGCTTCCTGCCGGAGCTGGGGGTGCCGCGGGAGAACATCGTCATCGTCTCGGGCATCGGGTGCTCCTCGCGGTTCCCCTACTACCTGAGCACCTACGGGATGCACTCCATCCACGGCCGCGCGCCGGCGATCGCCACCGGGCTGGCGTCCAGCAGGCCCGACCTGTCGGTGTGGGTGATCACGGGTGACGGCGACGGGCTGTCCATCGGCGGCAACCACCTCATCCACGCGCTGCGCCGCAACGTCAACATCAACGTGCTGCTGTTCAACAACCGCATCTACGGGCTGACCAAGGGGCAGTACTCGCCGACCTCGGAGCCCGGCAAGGTCACCAAGTCCTCGCCGATGGGGTCGCTGGACACCCCGTTCAACCCGGTCTCGCTGGCGCTGGGCGCCGAGGCGGGCTTCGTCGCGCGCACCGTCGACTCCGACCGCAAGCACGTCACCAGCGTGCTGCGCGCGGCCGCCGACCACGAGGGCGCGTCGTTCGTCGAGATCTACCAGAACTGCCCGATCTTCAACGACGACGCGTTCGAGCCCCTGAAGGACCCGGGCGAGCGCGACATGCGGCTGCTGCGCATGGAGCACGGCGAGCCGCTGCGCGTGGGCGGCGACCGGGGTGTGGTGCAGGGCGACTACGGCGAACTGCAGGTGGCCGACGTCGCCGAGGTCGGTGAGGACGCGCTGCTGCGCCACGACGCGCACCGCGCCGATCCCGGGTACGCCTTCGCGCTGTCCCGCATGGACTACCCCGCGTTCGAGCACGTGCCGATCGGCGTGTTCCGCGACGTGGACCGGCCCACCTACGACGGCCGGATGGCCGAGCAGCTCGCCCAGGCCCAAGCCGAGCGCGGCGGGAAGGACGAGCTGGCGGCCCTGCTGTCGAGCGGCGACACCTGGACGGTGGACTGAGGCCGGGCCCGCACCGGGCTCCGGTCGAAGGCGGGCGGCCGCGCTGAGGCGCGGCCGCCCGCCTTTTCAGATATCGGGCCTTCGGGGCTCCGCCGGCCCGCAGGACGGTTTCCGCGCCCCGCGGACTCGGCGCGGCCGGGCGTACACAGGTGCGGTTCGCGTCTGGCCCAGCGGCGCTTCCGCGGCCTAGGTTGGTTTGTGCGCCATGCCGCAGGAGGGGCGGCGGGCGCCCGACACGGCTGCGGGAGGCGGTATGGGAGCCGGGGGCTCGGCACTGACCAGAGCGAGCACGGTCGACGGCGTGCTGCACAGAACCGCGGCGCGGTCTCCGAACCGCGTCGCGCTGCGCTTCGGCGACCGCGAGTGGACCTTCGCCGAACTCGACCGGGGCGTGACGCGCGTTGCGGCGTGGCTGCTGGGCCTCGGCCTGACCCGCGGCGACCGGGTGGCCGCCTACGGCCACAACTCCGATGCCTACCTGCTGGCGTTCCTGGGCTGCGCGCGGGCGGGCCTGGTGCACGTGCCGGTGAACCAGAACCTCGGCGGCGCCGAGCTGAGCTACCTGCTGTCGCAGTCGGGCAGCATCGTGGTACTGGCCGACCCCAGGCTCGCCGGCCGCGTCGAGGAGGTCCGCTCGCAGATCCCCGCCCGCGAGGTGTTGGCCCTGCGCGGAGCCGAGGAGTCGGTGCTGGAGGTCGCGCGCGATCCCGACGCCCCCGCGGAGGTCTTCACCGACGTGGGCGACACCGACCTCGTCCAGCTGCTCTACACCTCCGGCACCACGTCGGCGCCCAAGGGCGCCATGATGACCCACCGGGCGCTGGTGCACGAGTACCTCAGCTGCCTGCACGCCCTCGACATCTCCGAGGGCGACCGGATGCTGCACGCCCTGCCGCTGTACCACTCCGCCCAGATGCACGTGTTCCTGATGCCGGCGCTGGCGGCGGGCGCCTACAGCGAGGTCGTCGAGACCCCCGAGCCCGCCGACCTCCTGCGCCGCATCGAGGAGAACGGCATCACCTCGTTCTTCGCGGCCCCCACGGTCTGGGCGGCGCTGTCCAACCACGCCGACTTCGCGACGCGCGACCTGTCCGGACTGGCCAAGGCCTACTACGGAGCGGCGATCATGCCGGTGCCGGTGCTGGAGCGCATCCGCAAGCGCCACCCGGGCATCGGCTTCTACAACTGCTTCGGGCAGAGCGAGATCGGTCCGCTGGCCACGGTGCTGCGGCCCGAGGAGCACGTCGAGGGGCGGATGGACTCCTGCGGGCGGCCCGTGCTCTTCGTCGAGGCGCGCCTGGTCGACGAGCAGGGTGCCGACGTCGCCCCGGGCGAGCGCGGCGAGGTCGTCTACCGCTCCCCGCAGCTGTGCGTGGGCTACTGGGACAAGCCCGAGGAGGCCAAGGAGGCGTTCCGCGACGGCTGGTTCCGCTCGGGCGACATCGCGCGGCGCGACTCCGAGGGCTTCTTCACGATCGTGGACCGGGTGAAGGACGTCATCAACACCGGCGGAGTGCTGGTGGCGCCGCGCGAGGTCGAGGACGTGCTCTACCAGCACCCCTCCGTCGCCGAGACGGCCGTGATCGCGGTGCCCCACTCCGAGTGGGGCGAGGCCGTCACGGCGGTCGCCGTACTGAAGGGCCCGGCCACGGAGGACGAGCTGATCGCGTTCGTGCGCGAGCGGCTGGCGGGATTCAAGACGCCCAAACGCGTGCACCTGGTCGACGACCTGCCGCGCAACGCCAGCGGCAAACTGCTCAAGCGGGTGCTGCGGGAGCGCTTCGCCGGCGGGTGAGCCGCGGCGCGCGCCGCCGGTGCGGCACCGCGCGCCGGTGCGCGCCGCCCCCTCCTCCGGCTCCTTCGGTGGCCGCGGGCCGGACGCCGGGCGGAGGGCATAGCCTGCGGGTATGCGTATTGTCATCGCCGGAGGACACGGCAAGATCGCGTTGCGGCTCGAACGGCTCCTGGCCGCGCGCGGTGACACGCCGGTAGGCCTGATCCGCAATCCCGACCACGCCGCCGACGTGCGCGAAGCCGGTGCCGAACCGGTCGTGCTCGATCTGGAGGAGGCCACCGTCACCCAGCTCACCGAGAAGGTGATGGGCGCCGACGCGGTGGTCTTCGCGGCGGGCGCCGGCCCGGGAAGCGGCGCGGCGCGCAAGGCCACGGTCGACCGGGACGCGGCCCGACTGCTGGCCGACGCAGCCTCGCTGGCCGGTGTGCGGCGCTACATCATGGTTTCGGCGATCGCGGTGGACGAGGGGCCGCCGCCCGACTCGGAGCCGGTGTGGGCCGCCTACGTGGAGGCCAAGCGCGCCGCCGACGACGAGCTGCGCCGGCGGAGCCTGGAGACCGACTGGACGATCCTGCGACCGGGCCGGCTCACGGACGGGGCGGGAACCGGGAAGGTGCGGCTCGCGCCCAAGGTGGAGCGGGCGGAGATTCCGCGCGAGGACGTCGCCGCAGTCATCGCCGCACTGCTCGACGAGCCCGCCACCATCGGCCGGGTTCTGGAGCTGGTGGGCGGGCCCACGCCGATCAGGGACGCGGTGGAGGCGGTAGGAGCGTAGCCGTTCCGGGACTTCTGGCTAGAAGACTCCCAAAGAAGGCATCATGGGTGCGGACGTGCCCGGCGCAGCGGCTTCTCGGCTGACGTGAATGGCGGGCGACGAGCAACGGGCAGGCGAGTGCCGCACAGAGCAGATAGGTACGGTTGACACATGAGCGTCACGCAGGTCGTGAGGGACAGCACCGTCGTCGAGCACGCGAAGGTCGCCGCGCAGCAGAGGCGCCGGATGTTCATCGTGCAACTGGACGTCAACAGCTACGACGAGGCGTCCAGCAAGGTCCGCCCCGGCCTGACCCGCATCCTCGAGGGGATCGAGGAGGCCGGGTGGCGTCTGGACCAGATCACGCCGAGCGCGGGCGAGGACGGGGAGTCCGCGCGGCTGTTCATCTTCCGGCCCGACGCCGGGGGCGGCGCACAGGCCTCGGGCGGCCAGCAGGCCGCCGAGAACAACACGGGACAGCAGCAGGCCTATCAGCAGCAGCCCACCGGCGGACAGCAGCAGGACCCGTATGCGGGCTACCAGTACCAGACCGGACAGCAGTACAGCCAGGGCTACCAGCAGTACCAGCAGCAGTACCCGGGCTACGGGCAGCAGCAGTACCCCGGTTACGGACAACAGCAGCAGCCGGGTTACGGACAGCAGCCGGGCTACGGGCAGCAGTACCCGGGCTACGGCCAGCAGGGCTGGTAACCGGGAGTACGTCCGGGATCCGGCCGGCGGCCGTGTTCGGCCGAGGGCGCCGGCCCGACACGGGAACGGCCCGCGTGCGTCGCACGCGGGCCGTTCCCGTGTCGGACGGGCCGGGCCGGGCCGACGGCGGGCCGGCCCCGCGATCCCGGCCGCGCACGCGGGTCCGGCGCTTGCGCGCAGAGGCCGCGACGGAGGGTGAAGCGTCCGTTCTGCACCGAAAGCCGGATCTTCGCAGGTCATGGACGAAATAATCGTCGGCGTTTTGCCCATAACCACGTGACGTGCTTCCTCAACTACGTTAAGTTACTTGTCGCGGGGCGGAGAGAACGGCCGCCCTCGTGAGCTTCCCGTACTCCGAGAGGAATCCCATGAAGCGCATCGCCACGGTCTCCGGCCTCATCGCCGGGACGGCCCTCGCCCTCGGCGCCATGGCCGGCACCGCCAGCGCCGACAACAACGCCGACGTGCAGAACATCACCGTCCCGGTGTGCGTCGACGTGCTCCAGGCCTCGGGCTTCGCCCCCGACGGCTGCTCCGTCGTCGACGTGCACGACGAGAAGGGCATCGGCGTCAGCTGAGTCCGGTCTGCCGGCGCATCGGGCCCGGGCGGCACGACGGCCGCCCGGGCCTTCGCCATTCTCGGGCCCGACCGACGGGAGTTTTCGCGGCAACCCCCGACAAGCCGGACATCCTTCCGGAGAATTTGCAGCGTACTCGCCCGTAACCGAACAGGCGTCCGGATACTGGTCTCCATGCGAGTTAGGAGGCAGTATGGCGATTATGAGCATCGGAAAGGCGGGCCCGCCCGCCGAGCGTCTGACGACGGAGGACCTGGCGCGCATGCCGGACGACGGCAGGCGCTACGAGCTGGCCGAGGGGAAGCTTGACGTGTCCCCGGCGCCGGTATTCATGCACACGCTGATCGAGGGACGGCTTTGCACGCACCTCGCCAACAGCGCTCCGCCGGAGTTCGTCGTCCTGCCCGGAGCAGGCATCGACCTCAGCGCGGACCGGACCCGCCACCGCATCCCGGACCTGGCGGTAATCCGGCAGCGCGACGCGGACCAGCCCTACCTGACACGGCCGCCGGCACTGGCGGTGGAGGTCGTCTCCCCGGAGAGTGTGCTGCGCGACACGCACACCAAGCGGCAGGAGTACGCGGCGTTCGGCATCGAGTCCTACTGGATCGTCGACCCCGCGCCGGACAAGACCGGGATTCTCGCGCTGCGTCTGGAGGACGGCTGCTACGTCGAGGCGGCCCAGGCCCACGGCGAAGACGTCCTGGAGGCGGACCTGCCCTTCCCTGTGCGGATCGCCCCGCACTGGCTCACCGCCGAAGGCGACTGGCGGCAGCGGATCGCCGGAGAGTGACCGGGCGCGTCCGGCGTCCGGACCGGGCGCGCCGGACATGAAGCACGTCGTGAGCAGGACCTGGCGGACAGCGCGGGGCTCAGCCGCGGTCGAGGCTGCGCCGGCGCTGGCGGGCGGTGTCCACGACGAGGCGCAGGACGGCACCGATCAGCAGCAGATTGAGCAGCATCTGGAGTGTCACCACCGCGCGGGCGGTCGGGGTGAGCGGGACGATGTCGCCGAACCCGACCGTGGCGAACACGGTCACGGTGAAGTACAGCGCGTCCACGCGGTTCAGCCGCTCGGTGAACGCGGCCGGCTCCGCTGCGGAGTGCAGCACATAGACCGCGGCCCAGCCCAGCAGGTAGGCCGCCGCGAGCAGGCCGACCGCGGCTCCGGCGCGCAGCTCCGGCCGGGGCGCGCGTGAGACCGCGCGGACCTGCCAGACGACGAGGCCGGCGAACAGCAGCAGCGCGCCGATCGAGCGCAGCGTCAGATGCCGGTCGACCGACGGGGTCAGCGGCGCGAGCACGTAGACCGCGAGCAGGGCGGCGTCGGCGACGACCGTCACCAGCACGTCCTTGACCGTCGGCCACGGGTTCCGGCGCCGCGCGGCGGAACCCGCACCCTCCGGCGCGCCCGAGTGGTCGTCGCCGTCTCCCCCGCCCGCGTTCACTCCACCAGTCCACCACCGCCGCCCCGGCTGCGGCGGCCGCCACACCGAGGGGTGCGGAGGCCGGCACGCCACACACGCGCGAACCCGCGGGGCTCCTCCGGCACGGGTGGCGCCGGAGGACCCGGGTCAATCCGGTGCGTGGCAGACGGCCTCGACGTTGTTGCCGTCGGGATCGCGCACGAAGGCGCCGCAGTAGTGCGGGTGGTACTCCGGCCACACCCGCGGCGCGTGCAGTACCTCGGCTCCGGCGGCCACGGCGGCCGCGTGGAACCCCTCGACGGCCGCGCGGTCACCGGCGGCGAAGGCCGGGTGGACCTCCCGCGGGGGCGCCGAAGAGGCGGTCGGGCCCACCCGGAAGACCGGGGACTCGCCGACGCCGTAGGCGACGGCGTCCTCGCCGAAGTCCATCACCCGCCGCCCGTTCAGGGGTGCGAGCACCGCGTCGTAGAAGGCCGTGGCGGCCGCCGTGTCGGCGACCTGTATGGACAGACGGTCGATCATGTGGGAAGCGTCTCACCCGCTACCGATGATTCCGGGCCGAGGGGAGACCGCCCGCGCCCCGCACGGCGTTCCTGACGGGCGGTGTCAGGATTCGGCGGCAGAATCGCCCGCATGTACGAGACCAGCACCGAACTCGGCGACCTCCAGGACCTGCTCGACCGCTCACTTGGCGGCGCGGGCGCGCACCTGCGCTCGATCTACCAGGCCGACGGGGACAACCCGAGCACGCTCACCGCCGAGCAGACCGCCCGCGCGCTCACCGGGATGTGCACCCTGGCGCTGGCGACGGTCACGGCCGCCGGCGAACCCCGCATCAGCGGCGTCGACGGCCACTTCCTGCACGGGCGCTGGGTCGTCGGCACCGAGCGGTCCTCCGCCAAGGCCCGCCATCTGGCGGCGCGCCCCGCTGTCAGCGCCGCCCACATCCGGGGTGACGACCTGGGCGTGTTCACCCACGGCACAGCGGTTCCCATCACGCCGCCGGACGCGGCCGACCCGGAGGCCGCGGGCTGGCCGGCGGTACTGGAGCACCTCGTGGCCCACTACGGCGAGACCCCGATGAACTGGGGGGACGTGGTCTACTACCGCATCGATCCGCACTGGATGACCGCCTACTGCCCCGACCCGGCCAAGGTGCTCACGCAGCCGTAGGCGCCGCGCGGCCGCGCCTGCCGGCCCCGCCCCTCGGCGGCTCAGGCAGGCGCGGTGCGCGGACCGGGCCGCCCGCGCCCGCTCTTCCGCCGGCGCTTAGCCTGGATGACGTGGCCGAACGAGACATCGCGCCGAGTCCGGCGGTTCTGCTGCGCGATGGCGGACCGCCGCCGGACGGCGCGACCGACCGGCGCAGCCTTCCCCTGTACCGCGCCGGCGAGATCGACGTGCCGTTCGTCGTCCAGAGCTCGGTGGAGAACATCCCCGGCGACACGTTCTGGGAGATGCATTCGCACCCCACGCACGAGCTCCTCTGGAACGAGCGGGGCGCCTCGTCGGCCGTCATCGGCGGCCGGGTCTGGACGATCACCCCGACCGCCGCCCTGTGGGTACCGGCCGGTACGCCCCACGCGGGGTGGACGCCCGCCGGCCTCCGCCATCGCGCCGCGCATTTCGCCGTCGACGCGGTGCCGTCGATCTCTGACGTGCCCGTCGCGGTGGAGCTGACCTCGCTGCTGCGGCTGCTGCTGGACCGGCTGGACGCCGACGGCCTGGCCCCGGCCGCGCGTGCGCGCACGGAGGCGATGGTGCTCGACCTCCTCGTGCCGGCCCGCCACGAGCTCACGCTGCGGGTGCCGGACTCGCCGCTGCTCGCCCCCATCACCGCCGCCGTACGCGAGGATCCCGGTGACGCGACCACGCTGGCCGTGTGGGCCTCGCGGCTCGGCGTGAGCACGCGCACCATCACGCGGACGTTCCAGTCCGAGACCGGTCTGGGGTTCAGCCGGTGGGTGGCCGCGGCGCGTATGCAGCAGGCGGTCGCGATGCTCGCGCGCGGCGACCGGCTCGACGAGGTGGCTGAGCGTGTCGGATACCACTCGGCGAGCGCGTTCGGCGCCGCCTTCCGGCGGATCACCGGGGTGAGCCCGGGGCGGTTCCGGTCGCAGTGACGCGGCGAACGGACATGCGCGCGGCGCTTGTCCGTTCTGCGACAAACACTGTCGTATCTGCGCGGTTGCGCACCCGAGGCGCCCAGCTCTAGCTTTGGCTAGGCAAACCTAAGTCTGCTGCCGCAGCGGTCGCGTGCGCGTCGTGCGCCGTATCGAGACGTGCCCTCCGGCCGGTCCCCCGACGCAGCGGGACGCCGTAGAAGGCGCGCCAGGCGGCGGGAGAGCCGGGCCCCGCCGCGCGGCCCGCCACAACCGGAAGGAAGCCATGCCCCGCGTTTCACGGCTGGTCGCACTCGCCACGGCCGCACTGCTCGCCGCCGGGACCGCAGCCTGCTCCTCGTCGCCCTCCGACGAGGGATCCGGCGGCTCCGGCGACTGGAGCCCCGTCACCGTCGAGCACGCGTTCGGCGAGACCACGATCGAGACGAAGCCCGAACGCGTGGCGACGGTCAACTGGGCCAATCACGAGGTCCCGCTCGCCCTGGGGGTCGTGCCGGTCGGCATGGCCGCCGCCAACTTCGGCGACGACGACGGCGACGGCGTGCTCCCCTGGGTCGAGAAGCGCCTCAAGAGGCTCGACGCCGAAACGCCCGTGCTGTTCGACGAGACCGACGGCATCGACTTCGAGGCCGTCGCGGACACCAAGCCGGACGTGATCCTCGCCGCCTACTCAGGACTGACTCAGGAGGACTACGACACGCTGAGCGAGATCGCCCCCGTCGTCGCCTACCCCAAGACCGCCTGGGGCACGCCGTGGCGGGAGCTGATCAGGATGAACAGCAAGGCCATCGGCATGGCGGACGAGGGCGAGAAGCTCGTCTCCGACCTCGACGAGGAGATCGAGGCGGCGGTCGCCGAGTATCCCGCGATCGAGGGCGAGTCGGCGATGTTCCTGACGCACGTCGACACCACGGACCTCAGCGAGGTCAGCTTCTACACCGCCCACGACACGCGCGCCATGTTCTTCGAGGACCTCGGGATGGAGACCCCGCAGAGCATCGCGGACGCCTCGGCCGAGACCGAGGAGTTCTCCCTCACCCAGAGCGCCGAACGAGCGGACGCCTTCGACGACGCGGACATCATCGTCACCTACGGCGGCGACGAGCTCGTAGACGCCCTGGAGGGCGACCCCCTGCTCTCGCAGATGCCGGCCGTGGAGAACGGCGCGATCGTCAACCTTCCCGGCGAGAGCCCGCTGGGTACGGCCGCGAACCCGACACCGCTGTCGATCTCGTGGGTCCTCGACGACTACCTGTCGCTCCTGTCCGAAGCCGCCGACGCGAAGCGGTGACGGCCCACGCCGCGCCCGCGGCGGACACCGCCCGACGGCGGCGGCCGCCGCGGGGCACGCCCCTCTGGCTGCTCGCCCTGTCCGGCGTCCTGGTCGCGCTCGCGGCGGCCTCGGTGACCGTCGGCTCCCGCGACGTCGAGTGGGCCGATGTCCTGGCGGCCCTGTCCGGCTCGGTCGAGGGCTTCGACCAGGCGGCTGTGGCCAAGCGGATCCCCCGGACCCTGCTCGCCGCCGCCGCGGGCGCCGCCCTCGGCGTCGCGGGGGCGGTGATGCAGGGGGTCACCCGCAACCCGCTGGCGGATCCGGGGATCCTCGGCGTGAACATGGGCGCCTCGCTCGCCGTCGCCTCGGGTATCGGCTACTTCGGCCTGACGTCGGCGAGCGCGTACACCTGGGTGGCGATCGCCGGCGCGGGCGCCACCGCCGTGTTCGTCTACGCCATCGGGTCCATGGGACGGGGCGGGGCGACCCCGCTCAAGCTCGCCCTCGCCGGCGCGGCGACCTCCGCCGCTCTGGCGTCGTCCATCAGCGCCGTCGTGCTTCCGCGCGGCGACATCGCCGACAGCGTCAGGTCCTGGCAGATCGGCGGTGTCGGCGGCGGCACGTTCGACAGCATCGGCCGGGTCCTCCCATTCCTCGCGGTCGGCTTCCTGGTCTGCCTGCTGTCGGCCCGCTGGCTCAACCTCCTGGCGCTGGGCGACGACGTCGCCGCGGGCCTGGGGACGCGCGTCGCGATCGCGCGGACGACTTCCGCCTTCGGCGCTGTCGTGCTGTGCGGCGCGACCACCGCCGTCACCGGCCCGATCGGCTTCGTCGGGCTGGTCGTGCCGCACGTGTGCCGGCTGCTCGTCGGCGTCGACCACCGGTGGCTGCTGCCGTTCTCGGCGGTCGGCGGCGCCGCCCTCCTCACGGCGGCCGACGTCGTGGGCCGCGTCGTGGCACGGCCCGGCGAGGTCGACGTCGGCATCGTGACCGCTCTGGTGGGCGGTCCGTTCTTCATCTACATCGTCCGCCGTCAGAAGGTTCGTGACCTGTGAGCGCCCTCACCGCCGAGACCGGCCGGACAGGCGTCGGCCCCGTCCGGAGGCGCAGCCTGCGCCGGCGGCGGACGGTGATCGCCGTCCTGTCCGCCCTGATCGTCCTCGTGTTCGCCGCGACGCTGATGATCGGGCGGACCTTCTACCCGCCGGGGGACGTTCTGGGCGTGATTCTGGGTCAGGACGTGCCGGGCGCCTCGTTCACCGTGGGCCGGCTGCGGCTGCCGCGGGCCGTGCTCGCGGTGGCGGCGGGCGTGTGCTTCGGGCTGGCGGGCGTCACCTTCCAGACCATGCTGCGCAACCCGCTCGCCAGCCCGGACATCATCGGAATCAGCTCGGGCGCCAGTGCGGCCGCGACCTTCGCGATCGTGGTGCTGTCGCTCGACGGGACCGGGGTGTCGGTCTTCGCGATCGCCGCGGGCCTGGCCGTGTCCCTGATCGTGTACGTGCTGTCGTTCAAGCGCGGGGTCACCGGCACCCGGCTCATCCTGATCGGTATCGGGATCGCGGCCATGCTCGACAGCGTCACCGCCTACGTCCTCGACCGCGCGGCCCAGTGGGACCTGCAGGAGGCGCTGCGCTGGCTCACCGGCAGCCTCAACGGCGCCGGCTGGGAGGAGGCCCTCCCGGTCGTCGCCGCGCTGGTCGTGATCGGGCCCGTGCTGCTGTCCATGTCGCGCGACCTCACGGTGCTGCGGCTGGGCGACGAGACCGCGTCGGCCCTGGGCGTCCGCGTCGACCGGACACGGCTCGTCGCCACCACGGGGGCGGTCGGGCTCATCGCCTTCGCGATCGCCGCGACGGGGCCGATCGCGTTCGCGGCCTTCCTCTCCGGTCCGATCGCGGCGCGCATCCTCGGGCCGAACGGCTCCCTGCTCGTCCCCTCGGCGCTGGTCGGCGCCCTGCTCGTGCTGGTGGCCGACCTCTGCGGACAGTTCGCCTTCGGCACCCGCTACCCCGTGGGGGTCATCACCGGCGTGCTGGGGGCGCCCTACCTCGTCTACCTGATCGTGCGCACCAACCGCGCGGGCGGAGCCCTGTGAACGCCTCGGGCGGCGCGGCGGCGTCCAGCCGGCTGCACCGGCCGGCAGGCGGCGGGGGCGGGTCCGCCTCGGGCCGGGGCCCGCGGTGTCCCGGCACCGCGCCCGGGAGCGCCGCGCCTACCGCTCCGGCGCGGGCGGGCTCTGGTCGGCGGAGGCCCGGGACGCGTGGGCGAGCACGCCGTCGATGATCCGGGCCAGCCCGAACTCCAGCTCCCGCTCGGGAGAACCGGCCGCCTGGTAGGCCTCGCCGACCGCTTGCCCGACCCTGCCGGCCAGCGGGTAGGACCGGCCCGCCATCAGCTCGCCGAGCGCCGGGGCGTTGGCGTCCCACCATTCGCGGTCGCTCACCCCGGACTCCTGCTCGGCGCGCCGGACCCGGTGTTCGGCGTGGGCGATGCTGCCGGCGAACCCGACCAGCAGCGCGACCGTCTGGTCCATCTCGATGTCGCCGAGTCCGAGCCCGTCCACCGCCGCGAGCTGCCACTCGTACCGGTCGGCCGCGTGGGGACCGAGCCACGCCCGCACACCGGTGACATCGAGCAGCCAGGGGTGGGCGCGGCAGTCGTCGTGCTGCACCCGGGCGACGAGTTCGAGCCGCAGCCGCGCGTCGTCGGGAAGCTCGGGCAGGGCGGTGCGGCCGAGCGCCTGGTCGACCATCAGCACGATCAGGTCCTGGCGGCTGGGCACGTAGGTGTAGAGCGTCATCGGAGCCAGTCCGAGCCGCCCGGCGAGCCCGCGCATGGTGACGGCGTCCAGGCCCTCGGCGTCGGCGAGCCCGATCGCCGCGTCCACCACCTCGTCGACCGAGAGCCGCTGCTTGGGCCCGCGGCGGCGCTGGGGCTCCCGCCCGGGTGCCGCGTGGCGCCAGAGCAGGCGCAGCGAGGGATCGGGGTCGCGGGTCACGGCATCCCATCCTACTTCTTCGTACGCCGTACAGAGTTCATGCTACACTCAGCACGCCCACACTCCGTACGCCGTACAAAGTTAGGATGCCCATGACCGCCGCCACGCCCCTGCTCGCCCGCGGGTTACACAAGCGCTACGGCCCGACCCGGGCCCTCGACGGCCTCGACCTGGAGGTCGCGCCCGGAACCGTGCACGCCCTGCTCGGCCCGAACGGCGCCGGCAAGAGCACCGCGGTCAACATCTTCACCACCCTCACCCGCCCCGACTCCGGCGAGGCCCGCGTCGCCGGACACGACGTGGGCCGCTCGCCCCGCGACGTGCGCGCGGCCATCGGCCTGGTCGGCCAGACCAGCGCACTGGACGAGAAGCTCCACGGCCGGGAGAACCTGGTCATGTTCAGCCGGCTGCACAACCTCGCGAAGGCGGCCGCCCGCGCCCGCGCCGGCGAGCTGCTCGACGCCTTCGGACTCTCCGCCGCGGCCGACCGCAAGGTCTCGACATACTCGGGCGGCATGCGCCGCCGGCTGGACATCGCCGTCGCCCTGGTGACACGGCCGCGGCTGCTCTTCCTCGACGAACCGACCAGCGGTCTCGACCCGCGCGGGCGCAACGACGTCTGGACGACCCTGAGGCGGGTGGTCGGCGAGGGAACCACGGTGCTGCTCACGACGCAGTACCTGGACGAGGCCGACCAGCTCGCCGACCGGCTCACGGTCCTCGGCGCCGGCCGGGTGATCGCAGAGGGCACCTCCTCGCAGCTCAAGGGCTCCCTCGGCGGCGACCGGGTCATCATCACCCCGCGCGACCCCGGCGAGCTGCACCGCACCGCCGAGGTGCTCGGCGGAACACCGGACGCCGAGGCGCTGCGCGTCACCGTCGAAGCCGGGCCGTCCGGCGGCACCGCCGCCCTGGTGGCGGCGGTCCGCGCTCTCGACGCCGCGTCCATCGGCGTCGACGACGCCGTCCTGCGCCGCCCGACCCTCGACGAGGTCTTCCTCCACCTCACCGCCGACGGCGAGGCCGCCGAGCACGAAGGAGCCCTGCGATGACCCTCCAGACTCTCCGCCACGGCTGGGTCCTGACCGTGCGGGACCTCAAGCACTGGCAGCGCGAACCGTGGGCCCCGGTCATCGGGATCGCCTTCTCGGTCATGCTGCTGCTGATGTTCGGCTACCTGTTCGGCGGCGCGATCGACCTGCCCGGCGGCGGCGGTTACCTCCCCTACCTGCTGCCCGGCATGTTCACCCTGACCATGCTCTTCGGCATCGAAAGCACGATGGGCGCGATCACCGAGGACACCAGGCGCGGGATCACCGACCGGTTGCGCTCCATGCCGATCTCCGCCGTCGGCGTCCCGCTCGGCCGCACGGCCGCCGACCTGATGAACTCCGTCGTCCAGCTCGCCGTGCTGATGGCGGGCGGACTGGCCATCGGCTGGCGCGTCGACGGGTCGATCGGTTCGGCGCTCCTCGCGGCGGCGCTGCTGCTGTGGCTGCGCCTGGCCGTGCTCTGGGTAGGGGTCTACCTCGGTCTGGCGATCCGCAGCGAGGGTGCGCTGATTGCGGTCCAGGTGCTGGTGTGGCCGTTCGGATTCCTGTCCAACATCTTCGTGGCCCCCGAGACGATGCCGGGCTGGCTCGGCTTCCTCGCCGGCTGGAACCCGGTGTCGGCGACCGCCGCCGCGTGCCGGGAGCTGTTCGGCAACCCGCTCGGCACCACGGGCGGGGTTCTCGCCGAGCATGCGGTGGCGCTGGCGTTCGCCTGGCCCGCGCTCCTGCTGGCGGTGTTCGTCCCGCTCTCCGCCCGGGCCTACCGCAACCTCTCCCGCTGAACAACCTGCAAGAACGAGCCTGTCGCCGCCGCCGGCGCCCGAGCGGTTTCGGTGAGGGGCGGGGTGTCCTGCGCTCTCGCCCGGCAGGGCGGAGCGGACGCCGCGGGCGTTCGCCGTCCGCGCGCCGGAGCGGCGCTGGCAGCGCTGACGCGAGGGACCACGCGGCCGAACGCCCCCGGCCGCGTGGTCGCGCCGCCTGCGGTGGTGCTCATCGGACCCGGGCCGAATACGCCGCTCAGGTGCGCGGTCGGCTGCGTGCGGCGGCCCGCAGGCCCGCGGCGCTGCGCAGCACCGCTCGCAGCGGCTTGCGGCGCTCCCGGGCGCGGTCGGCGGCCGTGTCCCCCGCGCCGGTCGGGCACAGCCGGCACAGCTCCAGCACCCGGCTGCGGCGCTCCAACCAGGCAGCCGCGTCCTCGTCGATCCAGCGGGCGGCCGCGAAGACCCTCCGCGCCTCGAAGGGGACGTCCACGCCGAGCATGGAGTCGTGGTGGGCGAGGCGGTTGCGGAACACGCGGATGCCGTCCAGCGCGGCGAACACCCTGCGGCGCCGCCCCGGCGCGTTCGGAAACGCCTTGTGCAGCCCGTCCCGCCACAGCTCCGCGTACTCGGGCCCGAGCAACCCCGACCAGTAGCCGAAGGTGAGCCCGGCGACGATCTGGTCCCGGGACTCCTTGCCCTCCTCCCGCAAGCGCTCACGCACCGACCGCACCGGTGCGGCGGCGCCCTCGCCGCCCGGCAGCGGCAGCAGGAACCACGGGATTTTGCGCTCGTCCTCGCGGAAGTGGCGCCGGAGGCAGGAGTCGACGGCGTTGCGCAGCAGCACCTCGAAGTGGCCGACGTCCTCGAATGCCGCAGCAGCGGTGCGCGTGCTCCACTCGTAGAGCGCGAGCGCATCGCCCCTGTCTCCGCCCGCCTCCTCCAGGTAGGGAGCCATACGGGGCGCGGACAACCGGTTCCAGACGACGCCGGCGTCGTGCTCGGGGTGGGGCATGCGACGAGCGTAGACCACGGAGCGGCGTCCCGGCCGCGCCGCCGCCGGCGCCCGGGACGCCTCCCGTCACTGCGTGCGGGCGACTCCCACGGGGCAGGTGGCGCCGGTTCCGCCGAGGCCGCAGTAGCCGTTGGGGTTCTTGGCGTCGGAGAGGTACTGCTGGTGGTAGTCCTCGGCGAAGTAGAACGGGCCTGCGGCGGCGATCTCGGTGGTGATCGCGCCGTGGCCGGACCCGGTCAGCACCCCCTGGAAGGCCTCGCGCGAGGACTCGGCGACGGCCTTCTGGTCGTCGCCGCGGTAGAGGATCGCGGAGCGGTACTGAGTGCCCAGGTCGTTGCCCTGGCGCATGCCCTGGGTGGGGTCGTGGCCCTCCCAGAAGACCTTGAGCAGGTCCGTGTAGGAGATGGCGCGGGGGTCGAAGACCACGCGGACGGCCTCGGTGTGGCCGGTGCGGCCGCTGCACACCTCTTCGTAGGTGGGGTTGGGGGTGTAGCCGCCGGCGTAGCCCACGGCCGTGGTGATGATGCCGTTGCCGGCGCCGATCTCCCAGAAGGCGCGCTCGGCGCCCCAGAAGCAGCCCATGCCGAACTCGGCGATCTCGCTGCCCTCGGGGTAGGGCGGGGCCAGTGGGGTGCCGAGCACCTCGTGGCGCTCGGGAACCGGCATCGCGGCGTCCCTGCCGGGCAGGGCCTGCTCCGGAGTGACCATGGTCATCTGCTTGCCGAACATGCCTCCAGGCTACCCGGGGGCCGCGCGTGCGGCCGGTCGGAGGCCGCCCGATCGGAGCGTATTCGGACGCTCATGGGATGAATTCTGGCCTAGGCTTGCCAGCGTGCCTGATTCCAATCGCGGTGTACTTCTCGGGGCCGGCGCCTATCTGATGTGGGGCCTGTCCACGCTCTACTGGCCGTTGGTCTCCGCGGCCGGAGCCACCGAGGTGATCGCCCACCGGATGGTGTGGTCCCTGCTGACCGTGCTGGTGCTGCTGGCGCTGCGCGCGCACTGGCGGTGGCTGGCCGCCCTGCTCCGCCGCCCCGACCGCCTGGCGATGCTCGCCGGGGCCGCCGCGGTGATCTCGGTGAACTGGGGGCTGTTCGTCTACACGGTCAACAGCGGGCAGACGAGCCAGGCCGCACTGGGGTACTTCATCAACCCGCTGGTAAGCGTGCTGGTGGGGGTGGTGTTCTTCGCCGAGCGGCTGCGCCGTGCCCAGGCGGCCGCGGTGGCGCTGGGCGCGGTGGCCGTGGCGGTGCTGAGCGTGGCCTACGGCGGCGTGCCGTGGCTTTCGCTGGGGATGGCGTTCTCCTTCGCCACCTACGGCGCTCTGAAGAAGCTGGCCGGGATGGACGGGGTGGAGAGCCTGGCCGCGGAGACGCTGCTGCTGTTCCTGCCCGCCGTCGGCTACATCGTGTTCCTGCAGGCCACCGGCTCCGGAACCTTCACCGGCGCCTCGCCCTGGCACAGCGTCGCACTGGTGGGCTCGGGGGTCGTCACCGCGCTGCCCCTGCTGGCCTTCGGCGCGGCCGCCCGCCGGATCCCGCTGAGCATGCTCGGGCTGCTGCAGTTCATCGTCCCGGTGATGCAGTTCCTGTTCGCCTGGCTGCTCTTCGCCGAGGAGATGCCGCCCAGCCGCTGGGTCGGGTTCGCGATCGTGTGGTGCGCGCTCGTCGTCTTCGTCACCGACATGCTCCGACACAACGCCCGCACCTCCCGCGCACGCCGCGACGCCGAGCCGGAGGCCCGGCCCGCCGCTCCCCGGAGCGCCCGCAGGCGAACCCCCGCAGCGGAGGGGACCGCGCCCGCGGGCGAACCCGTCGGCGACGACTGAACGCCGCTCCGCTCATCCCTCGGCGAGCGCGGCACCGACGCGCCGGCAGCGGCGCCCCCGGACCGGGGACAGGCGGCCCCCCGTGCGCCCCGGGACCGCGGCCGGCGGGCGGGAGCGCCGGCCGCGGCCCCGGGCCGGGAACCCGGTGTCAGGCTCCGGTGCCCTGCTGGGGCCGCGAGCGCGGAGCCGTGTCCCGGCCCCACTCGTCCCCGGGCAGCGAACGCGGATCGGCGTCCCAGCCCCACTCGTCCCCGAGGCGCGGTGTGGGCGCGCTCCGACCGCTCGGCTCCCACATCGGCCGCTGCTCCTCATCCGGCTGCCGCACCCCGCTCGGGACTCCGCGAACGGGAACGGCGTCGGGCCCGGGCCTCTCAGCCGGCGGACCCGGCCTCTCCGGCGGTGGACCGGGCCTCCCGGTCGGCGGGCCGGGCCTGTCGGCCGGCGTCCTGGCCCGCTCGGCGGGTTCGGGCCGCGCGTGCCTGCCGCGCGGGCGCTCGTACTGCTCGGGAACGCGCTGTCCCGGGATCTCCGGGCTCAGCCCGTAATGCGCGTAGACCTGGTCCTCCTGCTCCACCGATATGTGCTGGTCGACGTCGAAGCTCGGCGCGCTCTTGATCCTGCTGCGCGACCAGGGCACCTGCAACGCGTCGTAGACCATCTCGGCGCCGGACAACGGCACGAGATTCTCGCGCGAGCCGAACAGGCCCGTGCGCACGGTGATCCACTTGGCCGCGTCGGTCTGGTCGTCATAGAAGACCTGCCCGATCTTGCCCACTGCCGCGCCGTCCTTGTCGACCAGGCGGTGCCCGATCAAACGCTGGGTCCCCTGCGGTGCCACGGCGACTCACTTCCCCCCGTATCGCCTGCGAGCGTGCTCGGCCCAGCGCAGCGCGCGGCTGCGCACCGGGGCCGCCAGTCGGCAGATTCCCGCAGGTGAAGGGGACATGCAAGGACAGGAAGGGACATTGCCGACAGATGACCGATTCGGTACCCGCACTTTGCGCCCCGCGCAGCACCCGCCCGGCTGTGCGCCGGGCGAACGGTCGGTCGGGCCCGCGCCCGATGCGAGGGCCGCCGGCCTCAGTCCGTGTCGCGGGCAGAGCGCGGGAGCGGGCTGGGCGGGGGGATCAGCCCGAGCGGAGCACGGCGTAGTCGCACAAAGCCTCGAAGGCCTCGCGCGTGCGGCCCGACGGCAGGGTGGCCAGCTCCCCGCGCGCCCGGTCGGCCCACTCGCGGGTGGTGGCGCGCGCCTCCTCGATGGCGGTGTGCGAGCGCAGCAGCCCGAGCGCCTCCTCGGTCTCGGCCTCGCTCAGCGGGCGGCCGAGCAGCTCGCGCAGCCGCGCATCGTCGGCGCCGCCCGACGGGGCCGGTCGCAGCGCGTAGAGCATCGGCAGGGTCAGCACCCCCTCGCGCAGGTCGGTGCCGGGCACCTTGCCCGACTCACTGGACTCGCCCGCGACGTCCAGGATGTCGTCGGCCAGCTGGAAGGCCATGCCCAGCGCGTCGCATGCACGGGTGATGGTGCTGGTGACCTGCGGCCCGGCACCGGAGAACATCGCTCCGAACTCCGCGGAGGACGCGATCAGCGAGGCGGTCTTGTCGGAGATCACCCGCAGGTAGTGCTCCAGGGGGTCGGTGCCGCCCTGAGGCCCCGAGGTCTCCAGGATCTGGCCCTGTACCAGGCGCCCGAAGGTGCGCGCCTGCATCCGCACCGCGTCGGTGCCGAGGTCGGCCAGGATCTCCGAGGCGCGGGCGAACACGTAGTCGCCCGTGAGAATCGCCACGCTGTTGCCCCACCGCTGATTGGCGCTGGGCTCGCCGCGGCGCAGGTCCGCCTCGTCCATCACGTCGTCGTGATAGAGCGTGGCGACGTGGGTCAGCTCCACCACGGCGGCGGCGCGCACCAGCTCGGGCGCCGTGGGGTCGCCGAAGTGCGAGGCGAGCAGCACCAGCGTGGCGCGGAACCGCTTGCCCCCGGCCGAGAGCAGGTGCGAGGCCGCTTCGGTCAGCAGCGGGTCGCTGGCGGAGACGGACTCGCGCAGCAGGTTCTCGACCTCGTCCAGAGCTTCCTGGACCTCCTTGGCGAGGCCCGCGTCGATACTCGGCAGAGCGAGGAAATCGCTCGGGACAGCACCGCTCACCTGGAAGCTCCACACGTCAGCAGGCGCGCGACACCTCCAAAAACGGACGTATCGCGCGCTCTCGGGATGAACAAAACCGACTAGCCAAGTTATCTGACCCGGATTCGGCTGCCAAAGCCACCCACCGAGTGACCCCGGCTACCGAGCGCCCCCGTCCGTCGCCAGAAGCGACTCGCCCTGTTCCTGCCCCGGCTGGGGGACCAGGTTGTCCAGCACCGGCGAGGGGAAGACGCCGAGCAGGAACGTGGCCGCCACGCCGATCGCGATCGCCGAACCGGTGAAGGCGCCCGCCCGCACGACCGTCGGGCCGCCCCCGGCCGGCTCAGCGAAGAACATCAGCACGATGATGCGCACGTAGAAGAACGCCGTCACCGCGCTGCTGAGCACGCCGACCACCACCAGCGGGGTCGCCCCCGCCGCCATGGCGGCCTCGAACACCGCGAACTTGCCGATGAACCCGCTGGTCAGCGGGATACCGGCGAAAGCGAGCAAGAAGAGCGCCAGCGCACCCGCCAGCATCGGCGACGTACGGCCCAGCCCCGCCCACTGCGACAGCTCGTTGGCCTCCGGCCCGTTCTCGTGCGTGCGCACCAGGGTCACCACCGCGAACGCGCCGATCGTGGTGAACCCGTAGGCGGCCAGGTAGAACATCGCGCCGGCCAGGCCCTCGGGGCTGGCCGCGACGACCGCGGTCAGCACGAACCCGGCGTGGACGACCGAGGAGTAGGCGAACAGCCGCTTGATGTCGCGCTGGGTCACGGCGATCACCGCCGCCAGCACCATGGTCAGTACGGCCACGACCCACAGCATGGGTGCCCAGTCCGCGGACGAGGGGCCGAAGGGCACGTAGAACACCCGCAGCAGCGCGCCGAAGGCGGCCACCAGAGTGCAGGAGGCCATCAGCGCCGTGATGGGCGTGGGCGCACCCTGGTAGACGTCGGGCTTCCAGTTGTGGAAGGGAACGGCGCCGACCTTGAACAGCAGGCCGACCGCGACGAGCCCGATCCCGAGGAGCAGCAGCGGCCGCCCGCCGCCGTCGGGGAAGAGCGGCCCGCCGCCCTGCTCGACGGCCGAGGCCACCTCGGCGAAGTTCACCGAACCGGCGTAGCCGTAGACCATGGCGATCCCGAACAGGAAGAACGCCGAGGAGAACGCGCCGAGCAGGAAGTACTTCACGGCCGCCTCCTGGGAGAACAGCCGGCGCCGGCGTGCCAGCCCGCACAGCAGGTAGAGCGGGAGGCTCATCACCTCCAGCGCGACGAACATCGTCAGGAAGTCGCCGGCTGCGGGGAAGAGCTGCATGCCCAGCAGGGCGAACAGCACCAGCGGGTAGACCTCGGTGTGCTGGGAGCCCGCCATCACGTGCTCGCGCTCCTCCTCGCTGCCGGGGACCGCCGCCGCCTGCGCCGCGAAGGCGCTTTCGCCGCGGCGGTTCTCGGCGATCAGCAGGAGGCTGATGAACCCCAGCACCAGCACCGTGCCCTGGAGGAACACCGCGACGCGGTCGACGGCGATGCTGCCGAACGCGATTCCCACGCCGGCCTCGCCGGAGGGCAGCGAACCGGTGACCAGGATGGTGAGCACGAACGCCGCGCCGACCGCGGCGAGGGCGAGCCCCAGCTGCAGGGGGCGGCGCCGGGCCGCCGGCACGAACGCCTCGATCAGCACGCCCGCGACCGCGGCGCCGAAGACCACGAGCATCGGCGACAGCAGCCAGTAGTCGATCTCGGGCGGGTTCTCCGTGATGACCGGAGCTGCCATCAGCTGCACAGGCGCCATCATGCGTGCTCCCTCTCCGGTGTCGTCGTCTCGGTCGTCTCGGTCATCCCGGTGGTCGCCCCGGTCGGCTCCGGGCCCGCACAGCGCGCCCGGGCACGGGCTGCTCGGCGGCCGCTCCGCTCCTCCGCCATCAGTGGCCTCCTCCTTCGTGCCCGGACCCGCCCTCGCCGGTCGCCTCCGCGTGGCCGATCGCCGGCTCGGGGTCGGTGGCGCCGACGGACTCCATGGTCGCCTCGACGGCGGGGTTGACGACGTCCAGCAGCGGCTGCGGGTAGACGCCGAAGACGATCAGCAGCGCGACCAGCGGCGCCACGGCCAGGGTCTCCCGGCGGGACAGGTCGCGCAGCCGCGCCAGTCCCTCGGGCAGCGGCCCGGTCATGGTGCGCTGGTACATCCACAGGATGTAGAGCGCCGCCAGCACCACCCCGACCGAGGCGATGATCGCCGGGACCGGATGGAAGGCGTAGGTGCCGATGAAGACGAGGAACTCGCTGACGAACGGCGACAGCCCCGGCAGCGCGAGCCCGGCCAGCCCCGCGACGAGGAACACCCCGGCCAGCACCGGCGCCCTGCTCTGCACGCCGCGGTAGTCGGCGATCGCCGAGGAGCCCCGGCGGGCGATGAGGAAACCGACCACCAGGAACAGCGCTCCCGTGGCGAAGCCGTGGTTGACCATGTACAGCGCCGCGCCCGACTGGCCCTGGGAGGTCATGACGAACACGCCCAGGGTGATGAACCCGAAGTGCGACACGGAGGTGTAGGCGATCAGCCGCATCATGTCGCTCTGCGCGATCGCCAGCACCGCGCCGTAGACGATGCTGACCAGGCTGAGGACCACGACCGGCCACACGAACCACGTGGCCGCGCCCGGGAACATCTCCAGGCAGTAGCGCAGCATGCCGTAGGTGCCGACCTTGTCCAGCACGCCGACCAGCAGCACCGCCGTGCCCGGCCGGGAGGACCCGGCCGCCGAAGGCAGCCAGGTGTGCACCGGCCACATCGGCGCCTTGATGGCGAAGGCGACGAAGAAGCCGAGGAAGAGCCAGCGCGCGGCCGCGGGGTCGACGCCGGCCAGCGCTCCCCCGGGGCCCGCCAGCTCGCTCCACAGGAACGTGCCGCCGTAGACGTAGACGCCGATGACGGCCACCAGCATCAGCAGCCCGCCCAGCAGGCTGTAGAGCAGGAACTTGACCGCCGCGGCGCGGCGCTCGTCCCCGCGGCCGTAGCGCCCGATCATGAAGTAGACCGGGATCAGCATGGCCTCGAAGAACACGTAGAACAGGAAGACGTCGGTGGCGGCGAACACCCCGATCATCATCGCCTCAAGGGCGAGGATCAGCGCGAAGTAGCCCTTGCCTCCGTCGGGGGCGTCGTCGTTCTCCCGCCAGGCCGCAAGGACCACGAGCGGCACCAGCACCGCCGACATCAGGATCAGCACCAGCGCGATGCCGTCGACCCCGACCGCGTAGTTGACCCCGAAGCGCGGGATCCACGGGTAGACCTCGGTGAACTGCAGCCTCTCCCCGCCCGCGGGGGCGAACTGCGCGGCCATCCCCGCGACCACCAGCAGGGTCGCCACGGTGACGCCCAGGGTCGCACGCTTGGCCGTCTCGACCCGGTCGGACGGGAGCAGCGCCACCGCGGCGGCGCCCAGTGCGGGCAGCGCGATGGCGAGGGTGAGCCAGGGGAAGTCGGTCATCTAGATCCTCACAGCCAGCGTTGCGACGACGATGGCGGCGCCGAACAGCATCGTCAGCGCGTAGGTGCGGGCGAAGCCCGTCTGCGCGCCGCGCAGGCCCCGGGAGCTGTCGCGCACGCTCGTGCCGACCCCGTTGACCAGGCCGTCGACCACCTTGGCGTCGAAGGCCGACAGCGCCGCGGCGACGGCCTGCCCCGGGCGCATGAGCAGCCCTTCGTTGAGGGCGTTGCCGTAGAGCTCGTTGCGGGCGAAGGCGGTGACCGGGCCGGGCCGCGGCGCCACGACGGGAACCTCGCGGCGGCCGTACATGAACCAGGCCATGGCCGCACCGGCCACCATCAGCCCCAGCGCCGCCAGGCTCGGGACGCTGGTGAACATGGCCGCCAGGTGGAACTCGTGGGCCTCCTCGGGGGCGCCGACCGCCGGCTCCAGGAAGTGCGCGAAGCGGTAGCCGAACACCAGGACGGCGCCGAGGAACACCGACCCGGCGGCCAGCACGATCATCGGCGCGGTCATGGAGGCGGGCGACTCGTGCGGGTGCGCGTCCTCGGCCCAGCGACGCTCGCCGAAGAACGTCAGGATCATCACCCGCGTCATGTAGAACGCGGTCAGCCCGGCGCCGACGAGCGCGGCCACGCCCAGGCCGGTGCCCGTCGCGCCGCCGGAGGCGAACGCGGCCTCGATGATGCCCTCCTTGGTCCACCAGCCCGACAGCAGCGGGAACCCGATGATGGCCAGGTATCCCAGGCCGAAGGTGGCGAAGGTGATGGGCATCGCCTTGCGCAGGCCGCCGTAGCGGCGCATGTCGACCTCGTCGTTCATGCCGTGCATGACCGATCCGGCGCCCAGGAACAGCCCGGCCTTGAAGAAGCCGTGCGTGATCAGGTGGGCGATGGCGGCGGCGTAGCCGACGGGGCCGAGCCCGGCCGCCAGGGTCATGTAGCCGATCTGGCTCATGGTGGAGCCGGCCAGCGCCTTCTTGATGTCGTCCTTGGCGCACCCGATCACGGCACCGGCGAGCAGCGTCGCGGCGCCCACGACGGCGACCGTCGTCTGGGCGGCGGGCGCGGCCTCGAAGACCGGACCGGCGCGCACGATCAGGTAGACGCCGGCGGTGACCATGGTCGCGGCGTGGATCAGCGCGGAGACCGGGGTGGGGCCCTCCATGGCGTCCAGCAGCCACGACTGCAGGGGAAGCTGAGCGGACTTGCCGCAGGCGCCCAGGAGCAGCAGCAGGCCGAGCGCTGTCGTCAGCCCCGCGCCCGCCTGCTCAACGGCGCCGAAGACGCCGGAGAAGGCGACGGTGCCGAAGGCGGAGAACATGATCATGACCGCGATCAGCAGACCCATGTCGCCGACCCGGTTGACCAGGAACGCCTTCTTCGCCGCGACTGCGGCCGAGTCCTTGTGCTGCCAGAACCCGATCAGGAGGTAGGACGCCAGGCCGACGCCCTCCCAGCCCAGGAACAGCAGCACGAAGTTGTCGGCGAGCACCAGCACCAGCATCGCCGCGACGAACAGGTTCAGGTAGGCGAAGAACCGGCGGCGCCGCTCGTCGTGGGCCATGTAGCCCACCGAGTAGATGTGGATGAGCGAGCCGACGCCGGTGATCAGCAGCGCGAAGCTGATGGAGAGCGGGTCCAGCAGCAGGCCGACCTCGGCGTCGAAGCCGCCCGCGCTGAACCAGGTGTAGACGGGGACCGCGAAGCTGCGCTCCTCGGGCGCCGCGGCCAGGATCTCGAACAGGGCCGCCACCGCCCAGCCGAAGCTCGCCAGGGGAAGGGCGGTGCCCAGCCAGTGTCCCCAGCTGTCGGTGCGCCGGCCTCCCAGCAGCAGAATCGCGGCGCCGACCAGCGGAAACGCGATCAGAAGCCAGGCGTTGGCCAGGATCGCCCCGCTGGCCTGGGAGGTGACAGCGGTCGCGTGCTGCTCGGCGGCGAGGGTTATCTCAGACACAGCCACGTCGCCTTCTAGTGCTTGAGCAGGTTGGCGTCGTCGAGCGACGCCGACCTGCGGGTCCGGAAGATCTGCATGATGATCGCCAGGCCCACCACGACCTCGGCCGCGGCCACGATCATCACGAAGAACGCGATGACCTGGCCCTCGATGTCGCCGAGCATGCGGGCGAAGGCGACGAACGCCAGGTTGCAGGCGTTGAGCATCAGCTCGACGCACATGAACACGATGATGGCGTTGCGCCGCACCAGCACGCCGATGGCGCCGATCGTGAACACGACCGCGGCCAGCACGATGTAGTTCATCGGGTCCATGTGTGCTCGGCCTCCTGTCCGTTGGCGTCGCCGTCGCCGCTGCCGCCGTCCCCGGGATCGGAGGCGGAGGCGGAGCCGGTTGCGGCGTCGCCGTCGGCGGCGCCGAGGGGGTCGGCCTCCTTGGAGGCGGCGGAGTCGGAGGCGCCGCCCGCTTCGGGGATCGACCCCAGCTGGAAGTCCTTGGGCACGCCCGACTGGAGCCCGGGGTCGCGGGCGGTGAGCACGGGGTTCAGCGACAGCTCCGAGACCGATCCGTCGGGCAGCAGCGCGGGCATGTCGATGGCGTTGTGCCGCGCGTAGGTGCCGGGGCCCGGCAGCGGTGTGGGGTGGTCGCCGCGGATGCGCTCGCGGGCCAGTTCCCGCTGCGTGCGCCGCTTCTTGATCCGGTTGACGTGGGCGAGCACGAGCGCGCCCAGCACCGCGGTGATCAGCAGCGCGCCGGTGGCCTCGAAGGCGATGATGTAGCGGTAGATCACCTCGCCGGCGATCCAGGGGACGCTGCCGCCGGCGGCGGCGATGCCCGCGGCGAGCCCCGCGGGCTCGGCGGCGGTGATGCGGCTCAGGCCCAGCGTCAGCGCGCCGAGGAAGCACACCGCGACCACCGCGGTGAGCACCCGCTGCCCGCGCAGCGTCTCGACCAGGGAGTCCGCCGAGCTGACACCGACCAGCATCAGCACGAACAGGAACAGCATCAGGACCGCGCCGGTATAGACGACGATCTGCACGACCATCAGGAACGGCGCCTGGTTCATGCCGTAGAAGGCGGCCAGCCCGAGCATGACCATGGCCATCATCAGCGCCGAGTGCACCGCCTTGCGGCTGAAGACCACGCCGAGGGCGCCGACGACGACCACCGCGGCCAGGATCCAGAAGACGGCCGCCTCGACGCCGCCGATGGGGCTGCCCGGCGCCGCGGAGGCGCCGGTGAGGACGTCGGCGTTCACGTGTTCGCCTCACCCTCGGGCCGGGGCGCCACCGCGGCCTCGGCCGGGGTGGCGCCGCTGCGGTAGTACTCCTCCTCGGACTCGCCCAGGCGCATGGGGTGCGGCGGCGCCTCCATGTCCTCCAGCAGCGGCGCGAGGAGCTGCTCCTTGGTCCAGATCAGGCTCTCGCGCTCGTCGTCGGCGATCTCGTACTCGTTGGTCATGGTCAGCGCCCGGGTGGGGCAGGCCTCGACGCAGAGTCCGCACAGGATGCAGCGCAGGTAGTTGATCTGGTAGACGCGGCCGTAGCGCTCACCCGGGGAGTAGCGCTCCTCCTCGGTGTTGTCGCCGCCCTCCACGTAGATGGCGTCGGCCGGGCAGGCCCAGGCGCACAGCTCGCACCCGATGCACTTCTCCAGTCCGTCGGCCCAGCGGTTGAGCTGGTGCCGACCGTGGAAGCGGGGCGCGGTCGCGCGCTTGACCTCGGGGTAGTTGGTGGTCGGCACCTTCGTGAACATGGTGTGGAAGGTGACGCCGAACCCCTTGACGGGGTTGAGCCAGTCAAGCACCGGTTACCTCCTCACGCTTGTCGTCGGGGGCACGAGGGGCGTATCGCGGTCCCTCGGCCGGCACGCTGCTGCCGTAGTGGGGTGCGCTCGGCGGTGGCACGGGGAATCCTCCGTAGGCGGGGTCTTCGCGCATGAGCCGCAGCTCCTCCCGGCGCTCGGCGGCCTCGGCCCGGCGCCTGCGCCGCGCCGCACGCGCCCAGGCGACGAGGAAGGCGACGGTGGCGGCGGCGAACCCGGCCACGACGGCGGCCACCACACCGGTGGGCGCCCCCTCGTTGACGAGGATGCGCACGAACGCCACGGCGGTGATCCACACCAGCTGGACCGGGATGAGGACCTTCCAACCGAGCTGCATCAGCTGGTCGTAGCGGATCCGCGGCACCGATCCGCGCACCCAGATGAACAGGAACATCATGAGCAGGAACTTCAGCAGCCACCACAGGGCGGGCCACCAGCCGTCGTTCGCGCCCGCCCAGAACATGGTCAGCGGCGGCGGCGCGAGGTAGCCGCCGAGGAAGAAGGTCACCGACACGGCGGCGACGGTCACCATGTTCACGTACTCGGCGAGGAAGAACATGGTGAACTTCATCGACCCGTACTCGGTCATGAACCCGCCGACCAGCTCGCCTTCGCCCTCGGCGAGGTCGAAGGGCAGGCGGTTGGTCTCGCCGATCATCGTGACGATGTAGATGAGGAACGACGGGAGCAGGATCAGCGCGAACCACACCGGCCGCTGCGCCTCGACGATGCCGGAGGTGGTCAGTGTGCCGGAGTACATGAACACCGCGACGAACGACAGGCCCATCGCGATCTCGTAGCTGATGACCTGGGCCGAGGCGCGCAGCCCGCCCAGCAGCGCGTAGGGGGACTGCGAGGCCCAGCCGCCGAGCACGATCCCGTAGACCCCGACCGCCGCGGTGGCCAGCACCACGAGCGCGGCGATGGGCAGGTCGGTGAGCTGCAGCGGGGTCTGCACCCCGAACATGGTCACCTCGGGCCCGATCGGGATCACCGAGAAGGCGATGAAGGCGGGCACGGCGGCGATCACGGGGGCCGCGATGTAGACGGTCCGGTCCACGCCGCGCGGGATCAGGTCCTCCTTGAGCGACAGCTTGACCCCGTCGGCCAGGGACTGCAGCAGCCCCAGCGGGCCGAGCCGGTTGGGTCCGCGGCGCTGCTGCATGCGGCCCATGACCTTGCGGTCGGCCATGATCATCATCAGCACGCAGACCATCAGGAAGACGAAGATCACCAGCGCCTTGATCAGCGTGATCCACCAGGGATCGGTGCCGAAGGCGTCCAGCTGGGCCTCGGCGGCCACCGGTAGGGCCGCGCCGGCCTGCGCTGTCGTAGTCACAGGTCGCTCCCCGCACTCGTCGCGGACATCCTGGCTTGGAGGTCGGCATGGCCCTCGCCCTGCTCGCCGCTCTCGGCGGAGACGGCGACGACGGCCCCGCCCGCGGCGCCCAGGTCGCGGTGGACGTCGCAGTCGCGGGCGTTCTCCGGCAGCCACACGACCCGGTCGGGCATGGGTGCGACGACGGCGGGAACGCTGACCGCGCCCGCCGGGCCGCTGACACGCAGCCGGCCGCCGTCGGCCAGTCCGACCTCGGCGGCGGTGGCTGCGGAGACGCGGGCCAGGGCCGGGCGCGCCGTCCCGGCCAGGTAGGGCTCCCCGTCCTCCATGCGGCCGTTGCCCAGCAGCTGGCGCCAGGTCGACAGCACGGCCTCGCCCTTGCCGGGCCGGGGCCGCTCGGCCGCGCGGGTCAGCGGGTCGGGCACGCGCTCGCCGGACCACGCGCCGAGCCGGTCGAGCTCGCGCAGCGCGGTGGCGTCGTCGGGCAGGCCCAGGTGCACGTCCATCTCGTCGGCGACGGCCGACAGCACGCGCAGGTCCGACAGCAGGCCGGGCTTCTTCAGCGTGTCGCCGAAGGGGCGGCGGCGGCCCTCCCAGTCGACGAACGTGCCGCTCTTCTCGGCCACGGCCGCCACCGGCAGCACCACGTCGGCCCGGTCGGTGACGTTGCTCGCGCGCATCTCGACGCTCACGATGAACGGCACGCGCGCCAGGGCGGCGCGGGCGGCGGCGGGGTCGGGCAAATCGTCGAGGTCGACGCCGGCGATCAGCAGCGCCTCCAGCTCGCCCGACGCGGCGGCCTCGATGATCTCGGCCGTGGAGCGGCCCTCGCGGTCGGGCAGGGAGCCGACGCTCCAGGTGCGGGCGACCTCGGCGCGGGCGGTGGCGTCGGAGACCGGCCGCCCGCCGGGCAGCAGGTTGGGCAGCGCGCCGGCGTCGGCGCCGCCGCGCTCACCGGCGCGGCGCGGCACCCAGGCCAGGCGGGCGCCGGTGCGGTCGGCCAGCCGCGCGGCCGCCGAGAGCGCACCGGGGATCGCGCCCAGCCGCTCGCCGACGAGGATGACCGAGCCGGTCCGGCGCAGCGCCTCAAGCGCCTCGGAGTCGGCGTCGCCCAGCTCGCCCAGCACGTCGGGCTCGGCGCCGGGCGCCGTGGGGATCAGCCGACCGCCCGCCTTGGTCAGCCCGCGGGTGGCGTAGGGGGCGGCGGCGAAGACGCGGGTGCCGTGCTTGCGGTGCGCCTTGCGCAGCCGCAGGAACACGACCGGCGACTCGTCCTCGGGCTCGAACCCCGCCAGCAGCACCGCCGGGGCGGTCTCCAGGTCCTCGTAGGAGACCCCGAGCCCGGTGCCCGCCACCCGGGCGGCCAGGAAGTCGGCCTCCTCCTCGGAGTGCGGGCGGGACCGCATGTCGACGCTGTTGGTGCGCAGCGCTACGCGCGCGAACTTGGCGTAGGCGTAGGCGTCCTCCAGTGTGAGCCGTCCGCCGGTGATCACGCCGACGCGGCCGCCGCGGTCGCGCGCCCGGGCCAGGCCCTGCGCGGCGGTGGTCACGGCCTCCGGCCAGGAGGCGGTCTCCAGGGCGCGGCTCTCCTCGTCGCGCACCAGGGGGTGGGTGAGGCGGTCGGGCTGGCTGGCGTACTTGAACGCCCACCGGCCCTTGTCGCAGTTCCACTCCTCGTTGACCTGCGGGTCGTCGCCTGCCAGGCGCCGGGTGACCTTGCCGCGCCGGTGGTCGGTGCGCTGGGCGCACCCGGCGGCGCAGTGCTCGCACACGCTGGGGGTGCTGACGAGGTCGAACGGCCGGGACCGGAACCGGTAGGCGGCGCCGGTGAGCGCGCCCACCGGGCAGATCTGCACGGTGTTGCCGGAGAAGTAGGACTGGAACGGCTCGCCTTCGGCGATGCCCACCTGCTCGTCGGCGCCGCGCTCCAGCAGCTCGATGAAGGGGTCGCCGGCGATCTGCGCGGAGAACCGGGTGCAGCGGGCGCACTGGATGCAGCGCTCGCGGTCCAGCAGCACCTGCGTCGACAGCGGGATCGGCTTGGGGAACGTCCGCTTGACGTCCAGGAAGCGGGTCTCGCCGCCGCCGTTGGCCATGGCCTGGTTCTGCAGCGGGCACTCGCCGCCCTTGTCGCAGACCGGGCAGTCCAGCGGGTGGTTGATCAGCAGGAACTCCATGATCCCGCGCTGGGCCTTCTCCGCCACATCAGAGGTGAGCTGGGTCTTGACGACCATGCCCTCCATGACGGCGATGGTGCAGGAGGCCTGCGGCTTGGGCATGGCGCGCCCGTTGCCGGCGTCGGGGATCTCCACGAGGCACTGGCGGCATGCGCCCACCGGGTCGAGCAGTGGGTGGTCGCAGAAGCGCGGGATCTGGATGCCCAGCAGCTCGGCGGCCCTGATGACCAGGGTTCCCTTGGGCACCTGGATCTGGAAGCCGTCGATGGTGACGGTGACCAGGTCCTCCGGCTGCGCGGGCGGAGTGCCGCCCGAGGCGCTGTTGGTCGTGACGGTCACTGCTCCTCCTCTCCTGCCGGCGCCGCCGGCGCTGCGGGCGCGGGCGCCGCGGTCATGCCGTGCCTCCCCACACCGTCGACTTGCGGTGGTCGAACGGGCAGCCGCCCCGGGTGACGTGGTCGATGTACTCCTGGCGGAAGTACTTGATGGAGCTCATCACCGGGCTGGCGGCGCCGTCGCCGAGCGCGCAGAAGGAGCGGCCCAGCAGGTTGTCGCAGATGTCCAGCAGCTTCTCCAGGTCGGCCTCGGTGCCTTCGCCCCGTTCGAGGCGGTCGAGCACCTGCACCATCCAGTAGTTGCCTTCGCGGCACGGGGTGCACTTGCCGCAGGACTCGTGCGCGTAGAACTCGATCCAGCGGCCGACGGCACGGACGACGCAGGTGGTCTCGTCGAAGATCTGCAGGGCGCGGGTGCCCAGCATGGACCCGGCCGCACCGACGGACTCGAAGTCGAGCGGGGTGTCGAGGTGCTCGTCGGTGAAGATCGGGGTGGAGGACCCGCCGGGAGTCCAGAACTTCAGCTCGTGGCCTTCGCGCACGCCGCCCGCCATGTCCAGCAGCTCGCGCAGCGTGATGCCCAGCGGCGCCTCGTACTGGCCGGGCCGGCGCACGTGGCCCGAGAGGGAGAAGAAGCCGAACCCGGCGGACTTCTCGGTGCCCATGGAGGTGAACCACTCGGCGCCGTTGCCGACGATGCCGGGGACGCTGGCGATGGACTCGACGTTGTTGACCACGGTGGGCGAGGCGTAGAGCCCGGCCACGGCGGGGAACGGCGGCTTGAGCCGGGGCTGGCCGCGGTAGCCCTCCAGGGAGTCCAGCAGCGCGGTCTCCTCGCCGCAGATGTAGGCGCCGGCGCCCGCGTGCACGACCACGTCCAGGTCGAACCCGCTGCCCAGGACGTCGGGGCCGATCAGGTTGGCCTCGCGGGCCTCCTCGACGGCCCGCTTGAGGCGGCGGATGACGTGCAGGACCTCGCCGCGCACGTAGATGAACGCCTGGCTGCTGCGGATGGCGTAGGCCGAGATCGCGACACCCTCGATGAGGGCGTGCGGGTTGGCCAGCATCAGCGGCACGTCCTTGCAGGTGCCGGGCTCGGACTCGTCGGCGTTGACGACCAGGTAGCGCGGGTTGGGGTTGTCCTTGGGCAGGAAGCCCCACTTCATCCCGGTCGGGAACCCGGCGCCGCCGCGGCCGCGCAGGCCGGAGGCCTTGACCAGGTCCACGATCGTGTCGGGCTCCATGGTCAGCGCGGTGCGCAGCGCCTCGTAGCCGCCGCCGTCGCGGTAGCCCTGCAGGGTGAAGGAGTCGGGGCGGTCCCAGTTGGCCGAGAGGACCGGCGTAAGGGTGGTCACGTGGCGCTCCCTTCGTCTCCGGTCGGGGCGCCCGCGGCGCCGGGCTCGGGGGCGCTCCAGCCGCGCTCGCGCGCGAGCCTCAGCCCCTGGAGGGAGGGTTCGCCGGCCTGGGTGCCCTCGTCGGCGCGGCCGTCGGAGAACCCGGCGAGCAGGCGGCTGGCCTCCTTGAAGGTGCACAGCCGCTCGGGTCCGCGGGTGGGCCGCACGTCCTCGCCCAACCGCAGGTCGTCCACCAGCCGCTTGGCCGACTCGGGGGTCTGGTTGTCGAAGAACTCCCAGTTGACCATCACCACCGGCGCGAAGTCGCAGGCGGCGTTGCACTCGACGTGCTCGACGGAGACGCGGCCGTCCTCGGTGGCCTCGTCGTTGCCCACGCCCAGGTGCTCCTTCAGGCCGGCGAGGATCTCGTCGCCGCCCATGACCGCGCACAGCGTGTTGGTGCACACCCCGACGTGGTACTCGCCCGTGGGGCGGCGCTTGTACATCGTGTAGAACGTCGCCACGGCGGTGACCTCGGCGGTGGTCAGGCCCAGCTGCTCGGCGCAGAACCGGATGCCGGCCTGGGAGACGTAGCCCTCCTCGGCCTGCACCAGGTGCAGCAGCGGCAGCAGGGCCGAGCGCTCGCGCGGGTAGCGGGCGACGACCTCCTTGGCGTCGACCTCCAGCCGCCCGCGGACTTCGTCGGTAAAGGTGCTGCTCACCTGTCCACCCCTCCCATCACGGGGTCGATACTGGCCACCGCGGCGATCACGTCGGCCACGGATCCGCCCTCGCACATGGCCGCGACCGACTGCAGGTGGTTGAACGAGGGGTCGCGGAAGTGCACGCGGTAGGGGCGTGTGCCGCCGTCGCTGACGGCGTGGCAGCCCAACTCGCCCTTGGCGCTCTCCACTGCGGCGTAGGCCTGCCCGGCCGGGACCCGGAAGCCCTCGGTGACGAGCTTGAAGTGGTGGATGAGGGCCTCCATCGAGCCGCCCATGATGTGGGCGATGTGTTCGGGCGAGTTGCCCAGGCCGTCGTCGCCCAGCTCCAGCCGGGCGGGCCAGCCGATCTTGGCGTCGTCGATCATGATCGGGCCCGGGCGCAGCCGGTCGAGGCACTGCTCGACGATGCGCAGGCTCTGGTCCAGTTCGGCCATGCGCACGCGGTAGCGCGCGTAGACGTCGCCGCCGTCGGAGACCGGGATGTCGAACTCGTAGTTCTCGTATCCGCAGTAGGGCTTGGCCTTGCGCAGGTCCCAGGCGAGCCCCGAGGCGCGCAGCAGCGGGCCGGTCACGCCCAGCGCCATGCACCCGGACAGGTCCAGGTGCGCGACGTCGCGGGTGCGGGCCAGGTAGAGCGGGTTGGCGTCGAGGAGCTTGCGCATCGCGGTGATGCGCTTGGGCATCTCCTTCAGCAGCTCGCGGATCTTGGCGACGGCCCCGTCGGGCAGGTCCTGGGCGACGCCGCCGGGGCGGATGTAGGCGTGGTTCATCCGCAGGCCGGTGATGAGCTCGAAGATGTCGAGCACCATCTCGCGCTCGCGGAACCCGTTGGTCATGACCGTGGTGGCGCCCAGCTCCATACCGAAGGTCGCCATCGCCACGAAGTGCGAGGACATCCGGTTGAGCTCCATCATCAGCACCCGGATGACGTCGGCCCGCTCGGGGATGCGGTCGGTGATGCCCAGCAGCCGCTCGACCGCCAGGCAGTACGCGACCTCGTTGAAGATCGGCGTGAGGTAGTCCATGCGGGTCACGAACGTGGTGCCCTGCGTCCACGTCCGGAACTCCATGTTCTTCTCGATGCCGGTGTGCAGGTAGCCGATGCCCACCCGCGCCTCGGTGCAGGTCTCGCCGTCCAGGGTGAGGATGAGCCGGAGCACTCCGTGGGTGGAGGGGTGCTGCGGGCCCATGTTGACCACGAGGCGCTCGGCGTCGCTGCCCTGCGCCTTGGCGATGACCTCGTCCCAGTCGCCGCCGGAGGCGTCGATGTAGTCCTCTGTGACGTTCGTCATTGGTATGACCTCCGCTCGTCCGGCGGCGGAATGGTTGCACCGCGGTATTCGACCGGGATCCCGCCGAGCGGGTAGTCCTTGCGTTGGGGGTGGCCGTGCCAGTCGTCGGGCATCTCGATGCGGGTGAGCGCCGGGTGCCCGTCGAAGACGATCCCGAAGAAGTCGAAGGCCTCGCGCTCGTGCCAGTCGTTGGCCGGGTAGACCTCGACGACCGAGGGGACGTGCGGGTCGGCGTCGGGGCAGGCCGTCTCGACGCGGATCTCGTTGTTGTGGGTGAGCGAGCGCAGGTGGTAGACCGCGTGCAGCTCGCGCCCGGTGTCGTCGGGGAAGTGCACTCCGCTGACACCGGTGCACAGCTCGAACCGCAGGTCGGGGTCGTCGCGCAGCAGGCGGGCGACCTCGCGCAGGTTCTCCCGGCGCACGTGGAAGGTGATCTCGCCGCGGTCGACCAGGACCCGCTCGACCGCCCGGGTGCCCGGCGCGCCCTCGGCGCCCAGCGCCCGCTCCAGGGCGTCGGCGATCCCGTCGAAGGACGCCGTGCGCGGGTCGTCGGGGTCGGTGAAGGGGCGCCGGGAGGAGGCGCGGGGCGTCTTGCGCACCAGCAGCCCGCCGTAGCCGGAGGTGTCGCCGGTGGTCTTGGCGCCGAACATCCCGGTGCGGGCGACGGGCGCGTTGAGGCGCTCCTCACCGGCGCGCGCCGGGAGGTTCTCCTCCTGCTCGGCGTGCTCCTCGTCGCGGTCGGGGCGGCTGCCGTTGCCGTTGCCGTTGAGACTCACCGTCCCGCCACCTCGCTCGGGTTCAGCAGGGGGAGCTCCCGGCGCAGCCGGCGCTCCTCCTCTTCCTCGATCTCGGCCTTGCGGTGCGCGCCGAGCTTCTCGTTCTGCACCTTGTCGTGCAGCTTGAGCACGGCGTCGAAGAGCATCTCGGGCCGCGGCGGGCATCCGGGCAGGTACATGTCGACCGGCACGACGTGGTCGACGCCCTGCACGATCGCGTAGTTGTTGAACATGCCGCCGCTGGAAGCGCACACGCCCATGGCGATGACCCACTTGGGCTCGGGCATCTGGTCGTAGATCTGGCGCAGGACGGGGGCCATCTTCTGGCTGACCCGGCCCGCCACGACCATCAGGTCGGCCTGGCGCGGCGTGGCGCCGAACTTCTCCATCCCGTACCTGGCGATGTCGTAGTGCGGTCCGCCCGCCGACATCATCTCGATGGCGCAGCAGGCCAGTCCGAACGTGGCCGGCCACATCGAGCTCTTGCGCACCAGCCCGGCGATCTGCTCGACCGTCGTCAGCATGATGCCGCTGGGCAGTTTCTCCTCAAGCCCCATCCGGCGAACCCCCTTTCTGGTGCGTCGTCTGCGTGCGTCGGTCCGCGGCCTCGCGGTGTCGGGGCGCCGCTCGGCGCGCCCGGGTGCTCACTCCCACTCCAGTCCGCCGCGCCGCCATTCGTAGGCGTAGGCGATCGACACGTTCACGAGGAACAGCACCATCGCGATCAGCCCGAAGACACCGAGCTCGTCGAAGTGCACGGCCCACGGGTAGAGGAAGATGATCTCGATGTCGAAGACGATGAACAGCATCGCCGTGAGGTAGTACTTGATCGTGAAGCGGCCGCCGCCGGCAGGCTGGGGCGTGGGCTCGATGCCGCACTCGTAGGCCTGCATCTTGGCGCGGTTGTAGCGCTTGGGCCCGGCGACGGCGCCGGCGACCATCGAGACCCCGACGAACGCGGCTCCGATGGCGGCGAGGACGAATACCGGTGCGTACAGCTCCATGGCTAGGCGTTCCCCTCAATGCCCGCGGGGCGTGCCGACTCCGGCGCCCCGCACACGGGCGCGGCGTTTGCACGCTCGCTTGTGAATGCGTTCACGTACTCGCGCGAACGGTGCGATGGCTCGACGGTGTGCATGTCTCCGCCTTTCGCCTCAGGCCGCCGGCGCCATCTTGGACAGACCGTTGATCACGCGGTCCATGGCGTCGCCGCGGCTGGGCTCGGTGAGGTTCGCGAGCATCTTCAGCGCGAACCGCATCAGGGTGCGCTGCGGCAGCCCGTACTTGGTGGCGTACTTCATCAGTTCCGGGTTGCCGATCATCTTCACGAAGCAGCGGCCCAGGGTGTAGTAGCCGCCGTAGGTCTCCGACAGGATCCGCGGGTAGCTCAGCAGCGTGCGCTCGCGGGCCTGCTGGGTGGGCCGGGCGTGCGCCTGGACGACGACGTCGGCGGCGATGCGGCCGGCCTCCATCGCGTAGGCGATGCCCTCGCCGTTGAACGGGTTGATCATGCCGCCGGCGTCGCCGACGAGCATCAGCCCGCGCGTGTAGTGGGGCACGCGGTTGAAGCCCATGGGCAGCGCGGCGCCGCGGATCTTGCCGTCCTGGTTCTCCTCGGTGAACCCCCACTCGGCGGGCATGCCGGCGGTCCAGCGCCGCAGCAGCGAGCGGTAGTCCACGTCCTGGAAGGAGGAGGTGGAGTTGAGGATGCCCAGCCCGACGTTGCTCCGGCCGTCGCCGACGCCGAACACCCAGCCGTATCCGGGCAGCAGGACCTCGCGCCCCTCGCTGTTGTCCCACAGCTCCAGCCAGGACTCCAGGTAGTCGTCCTCGTGCCGGGGGCTGGTGAAGTAGGTGCGCACGGCGACGCCCATGGGGCGGTCGTCGCGCTTGCGGATGCCCATGGCCACCGAGAGCCGCGAGGAGTTGCCGTCCGCTGCGACCACCAGGGGTGCGCGGTAGGTGACGGGCTCGCGGTCGGCGTTCTTGGCGGTGACGCCGACGATGCGGTTGCTGCGCGGGTCGATCACCGGACCGGTGACGTTCGTACGCTGCAGCAGGCGGGCGCCGGCCGAGACCGCGCGCTCGGCGAGGATCTCGTCGAAGTCCTCGCGGGTGCGCACCAGGCCGAAGCCGGGGTACTCCGCGAGGTCGGGCCAGGGAAGCTCGATCCGCACGCCGCCGCCGATGATGCGCAACCCGTGGTTGCGGATCCAGCCCTTGTCCTCCAGCGAGACGCCCATCGCGGTGAGCTGCTTGACGGCGCGGGGCGTCAGGCCGTCTCCGCAGACCTTCTCCCGCGGAAACGCCGTCTTCTCCAGCAGGAGGACGTCGAGCCCGGACTGTGCGAGGTAGTAGGCGGCCGTGGATCCGGCGGGCCCGGCTCCGACGATGATGACGTCGGCCTCGGCCTCAGGCCGGCCCCGGACGGACAGGGGGGCGGGTGCTGTCTCGGTCACGAGTTGGTCCTTGGCGTGCATGGCGCGGTGGTGCGCCTCGGGGGTGCGCGCACGGCGCTTCGCGGCTGGTTTGCGGCTGGATTTCCGGCGGAGCCGGGGTGCTATGTACGACTCGTCTGTTTGTGAAGGGCTTCACAAGCCCCTGTGATCCAGAGTCTAGACCTTTCGTGCTGCTGGGGCGACCCCCAAGGCGCATTCATCTTGTTTCGCCGCTTTCGCCGACAAAAGCGGCGTTCGACTCACCAGCAGGAAAAGTAAGGCAAACCTACGTCCGATTTATCATGGTTTATCCCGGAAGCACCGAAATACGACAACGCGCCGCGAACACGGCGTTCGCGGCGCTGGAGAGGTTCCGGGGGCGCGGTAGGGCGGTCGCGGTGGGCCGGTTCAGCGGCGGCGGTGGCCCCGGTGCAGCGCCACCACGCCGAACGTGAGGTTGCGCCAGGCCACCGACTCCCAGCCGGCGCCGATCAGCCGCTGGGCGAGCGCGCGCTGGTCGGGCCAGTCCATGATCGATTCGGAGAGGTACTCATAGGCCTCCGTCCGGTCGGTCGCCAGCCGCGCGATCTTGGGCAGGGCACCCATCAGGTAGGTGCCGTAGACGCGGTCCAGCGCGCCGACCGGCAGGTGGCTGAACTCGCAGACCACCAGGCGGCCGCCGACCTTGGTCACCCGGCGCAGCTCGCGCAGGGCCCGGTCGCAGTCGTTGGTGTTGCGCAGCCCGAAGGAGACGGTGACCGCGTCGAAGGTCTCGTCGGCGAAGGGCAGCGAGAGGGCGTCGCCGGCGACGAAGGTGACCCCGCGGCGCGAGGCGCCGCCGCGGCGGCGGGCGCCGACCCGGAGCATCCCCTGCGAGAAGTCGCAGGCGACGACGCGCGCGCCCTTGCGGGTGAAGGACTCCGAGGACGTGCCGGTGCCCGCGGCCAGGTCCAGGACCAGTTCGCCGCTGTAGGCGTCGACGGCCTGCACCGTGGCGCGCCGCCACAGGCGGTCCTGGCCCAGCGAGATGACGTCGTTGACGAGGTCGTAGCGGTCGGCGATGCCGTCGAACATGCTCGCGACGTCGGCGGGCCGCTTGTCGAGCTCAGCGCGGGTCATGCGTCCACTCTAGAGCCGCCGCGGAGTGGGCGGCACCGCGTACACGGCCTGCCGTGCGCGAACCGGGGATGTTCCCGCTGTGACCCGGGCGGGCCGCGGTACAGGGCGCTACGGGACGGGGCCGCGGGGGGCCGCCGGCGCTCAGCCCGCCTCCTGGCGGGTGTCCGTCCGGGGAGCCGGCTCGGGGGCTCCCCCGGCGGTCCCGCCGGCCTCCGGCTCGTGCGGCTGTCCGGCGTCCGCGTCGGCGGTCCCGGTCCGGGAACGCGCTTCGCCCTCGCCGCCGTCCCGCTCGGCGGCCGCACCGTCCGCGGCGGCTTCCGCCGCCTCGGCGCCCCGCACCTCGTCCTCCTTGGCGGCGCCCGCCTCAAGGCGGCGCCCCATCCCGCGCAGGCGGCCGATTCCGCCGGCGACGGCGCCGGACACCGCGTCGCGCTGCCGTGACAGCAGCACGAAGCTCACCAGCCCGCTGATCAGCACCGCCATCGCCGCGGCGAGCAGCCCTCGGGCGCCCAGCAGGTAGAGGATCGCGAAGGTCACCGCGAACAGCAGCAGGCGCGCCGCGGTGTAAGCGAGGACGCTACGCATGAAAACCGCCTCACAACGGATCATTCGGCAATAGATTGAGGACCGGGCGATACGGCCGGGGGCGCCGAGCACCCGCGCAGGCCGTGCGCGCGTGCCGGCGGTTCGGCTCATTGCCAGGGTACGGCCCTGACACCGGCGGACGCGCGCACCCCCCGGTGCGGGGGTCGTCCGCGGCGCCTCGGGCGACACGGAACCGGTCATGGGATCGATGCGATCCGGCCTTCCGAATTGGAGGTTACGTTCCGGTCACATATCGGGTGCCCGACCCCAGTTCCTCTCTGTTTTTACGAAAACTAGGGAGGAAACGGACTAACTCATGCACACTAGGGGATCAAACGCCCGCCTCCCCCCAAGTCGACTGGCGGGCCCGAAGGGGGATTGTGAAGGTGGAAAGAGGAAGCGAACGCTTGCTGACCCCTGGAGAGGTGGCCTCCCTCTTCCGAGTCGATCCGAAGACCGTGACTCGGTGGGCCGCATCGGGGCGGATCAGCAGCATCCGCACCCCCGGAGGCCATCGCAGGTTCCGGGAGTCCGAAGTCCGCGCCCTGCTGCACGGAGAACCGACAGAGTCCACGCCCTGACCGCCGTCCGCACCGCCGCATGCGCGTCGGAGCCCATCAGGCGGCCCCGCTCCCGCCACCACCGGGCTCCCGCGTTCGTGCGGAGCGTCCTCGGACGATCCCGGATAGGCTGAAACCATGGTGTGGCTCGCTGGCCTAATCACGCTGCTCACGATCGTGGTCTGGGTATACGCGTTCTTCGACGCGCTCACCAGTCCCGCAGCGGAAGTACGCAATCTGCCCAAGATCCTCTGGCTGATCATCATCGCGCTGTTCACGCCCGTCGGCCCCTTGCTCTGGCTGTTCCTGGGCCGCCCTCGGGAGTCGGATGCGCCCGAACCCGCGGCGCCGACCGCCCAGACCGCTTCGCTGGACCACCTCGATCCCGCGGACTTCAACCAGTCGTCCGACCGTGATCGACCACTCGGCCCGGACGACGACCCGGAGTTCCTGCGCAAGCTGAACCGGCGCATCAACCCCGAGGAGTAGCGCTGCACCGAAAGAGCGTGCGGAACGCCCGACCGGGCGCGCCGCACGCTCCGCCGGTTCCCGCTCCGGCGGCACGGCGCACAGGACGTGCGGCCGGAGCGCGGGGGCGTCGCTGAGCCCGCGGGTCAGGCGTAGCTGTGCAGGCCGCTGAAGACGAAGTTCACGGCGAAGAAGTTGAACAGCAGGCAGGCGAAGCCGGCCAGCCCGATCCAGGTGGCCGTGGAGCCGCGCCAGCCCGCGGTCGCGCGGGCGTGCAGGTAGGCCGCGTACACCACCCAGGTGATGAAGGACCACACCTCCTTGGGGTCCCAGCCCCAGAAGCGGCCCCAGGCCTCGTCCGCCCAGATCGCGCCGGCGATGATCGCGAACGTCCACAGCGGGAACGCCAGCACGATGAAGCGGTGCGACACCCGGTCCAGCAGCTCGGCCGCCGGCAGCTTGGCGGCGACGCCCGCGACCCGCTGCCCCGCGGCGCGCTGGAGCTCGGCGCGGTTGGCCAGCAGATGGGCGACCGCTGCGGCGCCCGCCACCATGAACCCGCCGGTGGCGACGATCGCCGCCGAGACGTGGATCGCGATCCAGTAGGAGTGCAGCGCCGGGATCACCGGACCGGCCTCGTTGTAGAGCCACCGCGCGGCGATCCCCAGCAGCAGCACCACCGGGACCAGCACGAAGGTGCCCAGGAAGCGGGCCTGGTAGCGCACGACCGCGAACAGGAACGCGGCCACGCTGCACAGGCAGATCGCCACCACGAACTCGAACATGTTGCCCCACGGCCACCGGTCGGCCGCCAGGCCGCGGGTGGTGATCTGGGCCGCGTTGAGCAGGAATCCCAGTGCCGTGACGACCACCGCCACGCTGCCCACGACGTGCTGGGCCGCGCTGGCCTCGGGCTCCTCGCGGCGCACGCTGACCGACATGTCGTCGGTGCCGCTCCCGTCCGCGTCGAGGTCCAGCTCCACCGGGCCTCCGCCGGCGGAGGCCGTCGCTCCGCCCGGCGCGGCGGCCGCGCCGGCGGCGGCCGGCATCAGGCGGTTGGCGCGCAGCTTGCGCCGACGCCCGTATGCGGCCTCGATGGCGAAGAGGAACAGCGCGATCGCGTAGACCACGATCATCGCGATGATCAGTCCGTCGCTGATCGAGGACATCCGGCTGTCCATCGCCGTGTCCGCGGCGAGCGTGTGCACCACCGGCTACTCCTTCGTGCCTGTCTCGGTAGCGGGACCCTCCCGCAGCCGGTCTCTCAGCGAGGTGGCGAAGCTGTGGAAGTCCGCGGTCAGCGCCGCGTTCTCGCTCTTGCCCAGGCCTGCCACCTCGACGACGGTACGCCCGTCCTCGCGCGCCCGGGCCCGCACCCACACCCGGCGCGGGCGCACGAACAGCGTCGCCAGCAGTCCGAGCACCGCCGTCGATGCCGCGGCCAGCGCCGGAAGCCGGGCGGGGTTGCTGTTCACCTGCATGCTGATGTAGTCGCTGTAGCCGGTGAACGTGACCGTGCCGGCGCCGTCGGGCAGCTTCCAGGAGTCGCCCGGCCGCAGCTCGGGCGACTCGCCGAGCCGGTTCATGTCCTCGGTGTTCAGCTGGTACACCGACTGCGAGGCGCCGCTGTCCAGGCCCAGGTCGCCCCGGTAGCCGGTCAGGGTGACCACCGGGTCGCGCGCGGCGGGGAAGTCGGAGACGAGGTCGCCGCCGGGGCCCTTCGCGGCAGAGGGCAGGAAGACCGAGGTGAACCCCAGCTGCTGCTCGCCGGCGTCGGGCACCTTGACCACTCCGTCGGAGGTGAAGGTGCGCTCCTGGCGGGCGATGAACGGCACCGGCTGGTCGAACACCACCTCGCCCTCGCTGTTCTTCACCTCGAACTCGGGCGCGTAGCCGTGCCCGAGCAGGTAGACCTGAGCGCCGTCGACCGAGAGCGGGTGGTTGACCTCCAGCCGGTGGTCGCGCTCGGGCGCCTCGGGCGAGGACCGGTAGGACAGGTCTGCGGTGTAGGAGGCGGCCTGCCCGCTCATCTCCCCCTCCTGCACGTAGGAGACGTCGAAGTCCTCCACGGTGAACGAGAACGGCTGGAGGTCCTCCTGGTCCACGGCGGTACCCGGGAAGTAGGAGTCGTAGGAGGTGACGGTGTTGGCGAACCCGTCGCCCTCGACGACCAGCATGTTCCCGCGGTAGCTGAGGAAGGACCCGGTCGCCAGCGCCGCGAGCAGGGCCAGCAGCGCCAGGTGGAACAGCACGTTGCCGGTCTCGCGCAGGTAGCCGGTCTCGGCCGAGACCGACCGCGCTCCGGTGCGGCCGTCGGTCTCGGTGCGGATGCGGTGGCGCGTCAGCAGGCCGCGTGCCCCGGCGAGCACCTGCTCGGGGCCGGCCGCGGTCGTGAAGGACGCCGAGTAGGGCATCCTGCCCAGGTTGCGGGGGGTACGGGGCGGCGGGGCGCGCATCGCCCGGTAGTGGGCCAGCGCGCGCGGCAGCACGCACCCGGTCAGCGACACGAACAGCAGCAGGTAGATCGCCGCGTACCAGGGCGAGGAGTAGACGTCGAAGAGGTAGAGGCGGTCCAGCCAGGGCGCGAGGTCGGGGTGCTCGGTGAAGTAGTTGTTCACCTGCTCGACGCTGACGCCGCGCTGGGGCAGCATCGACCCCGGGATGGCACCCACCGCCAGCAGGAACAGCAGGATCAGCGCCGTGCGCATCGAGGTGAGCGTGCGCCACGTCCAGCGCGCCCAGCCCAGCACGGACAGCGCGCCCGGCACGGGAGGCTGCGGGTCGGCGGGGCGGCCGGTCTCGGCGGCGGCCGGCTCGGATGCGGAGGTCGGTTCGAAAGCCACTGCTATATCACCGTCGTGTAGTCGGCCACCCACCGCTGCATGAACGCGGTGATGTCGGTCCACAGCCCGGTGGCCAGAAGGAGCCCCACCGCCACGAGCATCGCGCCGCCGGCGACGGTGATGGCCCGGTAGTGGCGCTTGACGCGCTCGAAGGCCCCCAGGGCGCGCCGGTAGAGCAGGGAGGCGGCCACGAACGGCAGTCCCAGGCCCAGGCAGTAGACGAGCGAGAGCAGCGCGCCGCGGCCGGCGCTGCCTTCGGTGAAGGCGAGGGTCTGCACCGCCGCCAGGGTCGGCCCGATGCAGGGCGTCCAGCCCAGCCCGAAGACCACGCCCAGCAGCGGGGCCCCGGCCAGGCCTGCGCCGGGGACGCGGTGGATGCGGATCTCGCGGTTGAGTCCGGGCACCGCGCCCATGAACATCAGGCCGAGCAGGACGGTCACGGCGCCCAGGACGCGGGTGATCGGCTCGGCGTAGTCGAGCAGCAGGCCGCCGACGCCGCCGACGAAGACGCCCACGGCCACGAAGACGGCGCTGAATCCGGCGATGAACAGCAGGCTGCCCGCGAGCATGGTGCCGCGGCGGCGCTGGAGCACCGCGTCGACCGGCCCGGCCTCCGGCTCGGCGGCGGGGTCGCCGCCGGCGGTTCGGGCCGCCGCGCGGGTGCGGCGCCGGGCGGCGATGTCGGCCCCGCTGAGCCCGGTGACGTAGGAGAGGTAGCCGGGTACCAGCGGCAGCACGCACGGCGACAGGAACGACACCAGCCCCGCGGCCAGCGCCAGCGGGGCGGCGAGCAGCAGGGAGCCGTGCTGGACCGTCTCGGCGATCATGCCGGGTCCGGGGTGCCGGGACTGCCGGCGGAGGCGCCGGCCGCCGCTCCGCCCTTCTCGGCGGCGACGGGCTCGACCAGTTCGCTCAGCTCGTTGTAGCTGGTCTCGCCGATCACCCGGGCGGCGATGCGGCCCTGCCGGTCGACGACCAGGGTGCTGGGGATGGCGGCCGGCGGCACCGTGTCGCGGAAGGCCTGGGCGACCTTGCCGGGCTGGTCGTAGAGGCTGGGGTACTCGACGTCCTGGTTCTCCTCGAAGGCCTGGGCCGCGGCGCGGTTGTCCTTGATGTTCACACCGAGGAAGGCGACGCCGGCGTCCTTGTTCTCGGCGTGGACCTCGTTGAGGACGGGGACCTCGGAACGGCAGGGCCCGCACCAGCTGGCCCAGAAGTTCAGGACCAGGACGTCGCCGCGGTAGTCGGCGAGGCTGACCGCCTCACCGCCGAGGGTCTCGCCGGAGACCTCGGGGGCGGGCTCGCGGTCGCCGGGCGCGAATGCGGTGCTGGAGCCGTCGCCGGCGACGTAGCGGTCCTCCTGGGACTCGCCGCCGCCTCCCGAGCTCTGCGCGGTCCCGCTCTGGGCGCAGCCTGCGGCGAGGGACACCGCGGCGGCCGCTGCGGCGAGTACCCGGACGCGGGTCTTCCTGGGCATCGGCGGACCTCAGTCGGGGAGGAGGCAGGGTGACAGGTGCATCAACGACAAAGTGTAGTAGACGCTCCGGCACCCCTTCGGGCCCCCCGACCCATCCCGCCCGGTCCGCCGTCCGGGCGCGTGCGCCCACCCGCGGGGCGATGGCGGATCACACCGCCCCCGGCGGGCGACGCCGCAGGCCACTCACGGCGTTCTGATGGATCGCCGTCCTATCGCGCGGCGCCCCGGCACCGCTCTCGCTGCGTTCCCGTCGGTCGGCAGGGGGCCGCCCTGCCTCCCTCCTCGGCCTCACGAGAGCGGCACAGCCCCCGCTCGGCGACACCGGCGGAGCCCGCCGAGTAGGGGCTGTCGCAGCGCCCCGCACCGCAGCGGCACTTCGCACATCGGGCGCGGGGCGCACCCGAGCGCGCCGCTCGCTGCGGCGAGCCCGTCGAAGGCGCCCTAGCCCGCTTCGACGAACGCCTCGCGGAGGTAGTCCTGCACGGCACGTTCGGGTACGCGGTAGGAGCGCCCCACGCGGATCGCGGGGAGCGCGCCCGAATGGACCATTCGGTAGACCGTCATCTTGGACACTCGCATGACCGAGGCGACCTCCGCCACGGTCAGGAACCGGACCTCGTCGAGAGGAGCCTTACTCCCGTTCATCTTCCGACGCCCTCACTTCCGGACGTGAGCGTGGATGTCCCTGCCTCTTACATCCGGCGGTGCGGAGCCATCGCCCCGCCGGCGTGTCGTTCGGTAACTGCTGGCACGTCCGATTTCAGGGTAGATCCGTGGGCACGGCATTGAAAGGTCGGGTTTGCTGTCTCTGCAGCTACATGAGAGTCGGGGGTCACGTGAGGTTTAGGAGTGGGTAGCCCCTCGGGCCCTCCCGGCGCCGCTCAGGCCAGTCCCGCCCTCTCCAGCACGTATGCCGCCAGCGGCCGGTACTCGGGTGGCGCGTAGCCGTCGTCCAGGGGCACCGTGGTCAGCAGTTTTCCCTCGTATTCGGCCAGGAACAAAGCGGGATCGTTGCAATCCGCAAACCCGATGGTCGGCACACCGGCCTCACCCGCCGCACCCGCGAACCCGTGGTCGGCGATGACCAACTGCGGCCACTGCCGACCGTCGTCGGCCATGGCCTGCAGCGCGGCGCGCATGGCGAAAGGGTGGTGGCTGTGCCGCGGGCTGCCGCCGTCCATTACGAAGCCGACGCCGTCCTTCCACACCAGCACGCGGCGGTTGGGCGGGTGCTCGGTGGCGACCTCGTAGGAGTAGCCGGCCGCCGCGGTGACGACCTCGCAGCCGCGGTACTCCAGGGCGGCCTTCCAGGTGCGGTAGGTCTCGGCGAGGTTCTTGGGGTGGCCGGTGGCGAACATGACGCGCTCGCGGCGGCGCGCGGCCTGGGCCAGGCGGTCGGCCGTGCCGTCGAGCGCGTCGACGGTGCGGTCGGGGTCGATGGTGTCGATGCCCCATTGATGGGCCTCGTCGGCGACCACGCCGCAGCGCTTGGACATCAGCGCGAGCACCTCGTCGAACTGCCACTCGTGCTCGAAGGTCAACCCGAACTGGTAGTAGGGGTCCTTGTGGCACAGCCGCCGGTAGTGCCGCAGATTGTTCTGCCTGGGTGTGTCGACGTGCCCGGCGATTCCGGTGCGCACGAGATAGGCGACGAGCTCTGCGCGCGAAGGCGGCGTCACCAGCGATCCCCTTCCCTAATGACCGGCGTCTGCGACCCGGCGTCCGGCGGCCCGGTGGGTGCCCGCCCCGCCCGTGCAAGGGGAGGGCACACGGTCTAACGAGGCGTCATACCCCTTTCATGACATGTTCAACTTTGCGTTCCGCCGGTGCTCCGGGGTGGGCGGCGCGGCGCCGACCGGGTTTCGGCCCGGCCCGACCGGCGTGCGCGGGTGTCCGGATCCCGCCGGGCCCTCCGCTCGGCCGCGGCCGCTAAAGGCTGGGGTCCATCCCGTGGCTGGGGAAGACCTCGCGCCTGGTGGCCTGAATGGCCTGGTCCACGCGGTCCTCGGGGTCGAACCCGGCCTCGAACGGCGTGACCTCGACCGTGCGGCCGTCGGTCATGTACAGCGGGGGGACCTCGCCGGTCCGTTCGCGGACGAGGTCGCGCCAGCTCTGCGGGGTCTCCAGGTCCGGGTCGATCCCGGCGCCGGAGGCCTCGGCCAGCAGGTGGGTCCAGGCCCGCGGCACGACCTGCACCAGCTCGTAGCCTCCGCCCCCGAGCACGACCCAGCGCCCGCCGGCGGTCTCCTTGGCCAGGCGGTGCAGCGCGCTGTAGGTGCGGCGCTGGCCGTCGAGGCTGAGCATCAGGTTGGCGAGCGGGTCCAGCGCATGGGTGTCGGCGCCCTGCTGGGTGACCAGCACCTCCGGCTGGAACTCGCGCAGCAGCGGCGGGACGACGGCCTCGAACGCCCGCAGCCAGCGGGAGTCGTTGGTTCCGGCGGGAAGGGCGACGTTGACCGCGTAGCCCTCGGCGCCGGGGCCGCCGGTCTCGGACGGCCGCCCGGTGCCGGGGAACAGGGTCATCGGCGACTCGTGCAGGCTGATCGTCAGCACCCGCGGGTCGTCGTAGAACATGGCCTGCACGCCGTCGCCGTGGTGGACGTCGACGTCGACGTAGGCGACGCGCTTGGCGCCCTGTTCCAGCAGCCAGGCGATGGCCAGGGCGGCGTCGTTGTACACGCAGAAGCCCCAGGCGCCGGCCGGCATGGCGTGGTGCAGCCCGCCGGCGATGTTGGCGGCGTGCTCGGACTCGCCGTTCCACACGGCCGAGGCCGCCTGCACCGAGGCGCCCGCGACCAGGGCCGAGGCGTCGTGCATGTCGGGGAAGACCGGGTTGTCCGACGTGCCCAGGCAGTACCGGTCGTCGGGCTCCAGGGTCGTGCCCGCCCGCTTGACCGCCTCGATGTAGTCGGAGTCGTGGACGAGGCCGAGCAGGTCGTCGGAGGCGGGCTTCTCGATCGGGCGCAGCGCCACATTGGGCCGGTCGAACACCCCGTACTCGCGGCTCAGGGCCATCGTCAGCTCCACCCGGACCGGCGCCAGCGGATGCTGCGGACCGAAGTTGTAGGAGGTCAGCCCGTCATCCCAGGCGACGTGCAGCGAACAGGCCATGTGCCCCTCCCGCCGAGCGGATAGCGTCTGCGCGGGTGTGTGGGGAGTCACCCGCCTCGTCCCAGCCTAGTCAACGCCCGCGGGGGCGGCCGCCAGCGGGGCGCCCTGCCCGGCCGCCGGCCCGGAGGCCGGTGCCCTCACCCCTCGGAGAGTTCGCGGCTGCGTTCGCGGGCGGCCTCGATCGCGTCGGTGAAGGCGGTGCGCACGCCGTGGCGCTCGAGCTCGCGCACCGCCGCGGCGGTGGTGCCGCCGGGCGAGGTGACGGCCTCGCGCAGCACCACGGGGTGCGCGCCGGGGTCGTCGAGCATCGCGGCGGCGCCGCCGATGGTCTGGGTGACCAGCTTTTTGGCCGCCTCGCGGGTCATGCCCATGGCCACGCCGGCCTCGATCATGGTCTCGGCGATGAAGTAGAAGTAGGCCGGGCCGCTGCCGGAGATGGCGGTGACGGTGTCCATGTGCCGTTCGGCGACCCGCACGACCTCGCCCACCGAACGCAGCAGGGACTCGGCGTGGTCGAGCTGGTCCGCACTCGTGTGTGCGCCGCCGGCGACGGCGGTCATGCCGCGGCCCACCAGCGCGGGGGTGTTGGGCATCGCGCGCACCACGGCGACCTCGCCGGAGAGGTGCTTCTCCAGCAGCGACGTGGTGATGCCCGCCGCGATGGAGATGACCAGGGTGTCGGGGCCGATCGCGCCGTCGAGCTGGTCGAGCAGGTCGACCATGTCCTGCGGCTTGACCGCGAGGATGAGCGCGTCGGCCCGGTCGGCGGACTCGGCCGGGGAGACGGCGGCGACGCCGTAGCGCTGCCGCAGCGCCTCGCTCCGCGCCGGGTCGGGCTCGGTGACCAGGACCCCGCTCGGCTCGTGCCCGGTGGCCAGCAGCCCGGCGAGCAGCGCTTCGCCCATCTTGCCGCCGCCGATGATCGCGATCATGACCTCACCCCATAGCGTCCGCCTTTTCCTCAACGCTACCGAGGCGCGGGTCCGCAGCGCACCCGCAGGCCCCTGCCTGGGGCGGCCGTCCGCGGGCGGCGCGCTCACCGGCGGCGCAGTACGGAGCGCGCGGCGAAGGCCGCGTTGGCGGGGCGCTCGGCCATGCGCCGCACGAGGTAGCCGTACCAGTCGGCACCGTAGGGGATGTAGACGCGCATGCGGGCTCCCAGGTCGGCGAGGCGGCGCTGTTCGTCGGGGCGCGCGCCGTAGAGCATCTGGTACTCGAAGCCGTCGTAGGTGCGGCCGAATCGGCGGGCCAGGGTGGTCGCGATGTCGATCAGCCGCGGGTCGTGCGTGGCCACCATCGGATAGGCCTCGCTGTCCATCAGCCGTCGCAGCGACCGCACGTAGGCGGCGTCGACGTCGCGGCGCGCGGTGTGGCCGGTGACGGGGTCGGGCGCGTAGGCCCCCTTGCACAGCCGCACCCGCGCCCCGGGCTCGGAGGCGACGGCGGCGGTGTCGCCCTCGGTCCGGTGCAGGTAGGCCTGCAGCACACACCCCAGCCAGGGGTGCTCCGGGCGCAGCGAGGCCACCAGCCGCAGTGTGGGGGCGACGTGGCGCTCGGCCTCCATGTCGACGGTCACGGTGGTTCCGGCCTCGGCGGCCGCGGCGCAGATCCGGGCGAGGTTGTCGGCGGCCAGCCGCGGCCCCTCGCCGCCCAGCGCCAGGCCGACGGCGGTCGGCTTCACCGACACCTCGGCCGAGTCGGTCAGCCCGGCCTCGCTGAGCAGGTGGAGCAGGTGCAGGTAGCCCTTGGTGATCTCCTCGGCCTGGGAGGGGTGCTCGGTGTCTTCGCCGAGGTGGTCGATCGAGGACAGGATGCCCTTTTCGGCGAGCTCCCCCGCTGCGCGCACCGCGTCCTCGGCGTGCTTGCCCGCCACGAAGCGGTCGACGACGCCGCGGGTGAGCCGGGTGCCCGAGGCGAGCGCCCGCAACCGGTCGCTGCGCGCGGCCGCCAGTAGAGTCTGCCGCAGAACCATCCCGATCTCCTCACTCGCCGGACTCGCCTCGTGCCGCGCCGCCTCCGAGCCTAGTGGCGCCCGGCCGGGGCGTACGCGACCGCCGCCGTGCGGCCCCGGCGCCGGTCACGGCGTGCGGCGCCGCAGCGTGGCGGCACCGAGGACCAGGGCCAGGACCGCGCATCCCAGCACGACACCGGTGTTGGCCATCAGGTCGCCGGTCACGTCGGTGGAGGAGGCGGCGTCGCCGATGGCCTCCACCGCATAGGACAGCGGCATCGCATACGACAGCGCCTCCAGGATCGCCTGCATGTCCTCGCGCGGCGCGAACAGGCCGCACAGCAGGATCTGCGGCATCACGAACGCGGGCATGAACTGCACGACCTGGAACTCGGTGCGCGCGAACGCGCTGGCGAACAGGCCCAGCGCGATTCCCAGCAGCGCGTCGGCCAGGGCGATGGCGCCGAGAACCCACAGCCCTCCCTCGATCTCCATGCCCAGGCCCAGCGCCGCGGCCACCACAACGGTCACCTGGACCACGGCCACCAGCCCGAAAGCCGCCGCGTAGCCGAACAGCAGGTCGAGCTTGCCGACCGGCAGCGTCATCAGCCGCTCCAGGGTGCCGCACTGCCGCTCGCGCAGGGTGGCCATGGAGGTCACCAGGAACAGCACGACGAACGGGAAGACGGCCACCAGCTGCGGGGCGAGGCGGTCGAAGAACCGCTCGTCGTCGAAGACGTAGCGCAGCAGGGCCAGCAGCACCGCCGGCACCGCGATCAGCAGGACGACGGTGCGCGGGTCGTGCCTGAGCTGGCGCAGGATGCGTGCGGCGGTGGCGGCGGCGGCCGGGCTCACGGCCGGGCTCCGGTGTCAGCGGAGCCGCCGCCGGGCCGCTCGTGGCGCCCGTGGCCGCCGGTGGGGCCGCCGGTGCCCGGCCCGGGCGTGCGGGGTGCGGCGCTCGGCCCGGCGGCCCCGGCCGACTCGCCGCCGCGGACCAGCCGCAGGAACGCCTGCTCCAGATCGGGTGTGCCGGTGCGCTCGCGCAACGCGTCGGGGGTCTCCGCGGCGACGACGCGGCCCTGGCGCATCAGCAGGAGTCGGTCGCAGCGCCCGGCCTCGTCCATGACGTGGCTGGAGACCAGCAGGGAGGTGCCGCTTCGGCGCAGCGTGTGGAACATCTGCCACAGCTCCTCACGCAGGACGGGGTCGAGGCCGACGGTGGGCTCGTCGAGAACGAGCAGCTCGGGCGAACCGAGCAGCGCGACGGCGAGACTCGCGCGGGCGCGCTGGCCTCCCGAGAGCCGGCCGACCTGCTGCTTGCGGGACTCGGCGAGCCCGGTCTCGGCCAGCACCCGCTCGGCGTCGGAGCGGGGCGCGCGCAGGACCGCGGCGAAGTACCGCAGGTTCTCCGCGACCGTGAGGTCGGCATAGACCGAGGGGGTCTGCGCGGCGTAGCCGACCCTGCGCCGCAGCCCGGGGTGGCCCGCCGGCCGCCCCAGCACGGTCACCGTGCCCCCGGCGACCACCTGCACGCCCATGATCGCGCGCATCAGCGAGGACTTGCCGCAGCCGCTCGGCCCGAGCAGGCCGGTGACCTCGCCCGGCGGGATGCCGAAGTCGACACCGCGCACCGCCTCGCGCCCGCCGCGGACGACACGCAGACCCTGCACGTCGATCACCGGCGCGGAACCGTCCATGCGTCGAACGTAGCCCGCGGCGCGCCGGCGCACAACGGCCCCCCGCGGCGCGCGCAGGGCGCGGCGCCGGCGGTGCGCACGCGGCCGCCGGCGCCTCGACGACCTCCTGAAAGGCGCACAAGGCGATGGAGTAGGGTCATGTCGTCGTGCCGCCGAGCGGCGACCGGGCCGCGGGCCGCGGCGGTATCCGGGCGCACACCGACCCACAGCAAGGACAGCAGACAAGCCATGGAACCCGTCCACTCCGGCAAGGTCCGCGACGTCTACGCGGACGGCGACGACCTGGTCCTCGTCGCCTCAGACCGTGTCAGCGTCTACGACGTGGTCCTGCCCACCCCCATCCCCGACAAGGGGCGGGTCCTCACCCAGCTGTCGCTGTGGTGGTTCGAGCGCCTCGCCGACATCATGCCCAACCACGTCGTCTCCGCCAGCGACGTCCCGGCCGAGTGGGCAGGCCGCGCGATCCGCTGCCGGCGGCTGGAGATGATGCCGGTGGAGTTCGTCGCGCGCGGCTACCTCGCCGGGTCGGCTCTGGCGGAGTACCGCAAGCACAAGTCGCTCTCCGGCAACCCGCTGCCCGGCGGCCTGGTCGAGGCGTCGCGGCTGCCGGAACCGGTGTTCACCCCCACCACCAAGGCCGCGGAGGGCCACGACGAGCCGATCACCTACGACGACGTCGTCGGTCTGATCGGCGCCGAAACCGCCGAGCGCCTGCGCGACGCCACGCTGCGGATCTACTCCCGCGGCGCCGAGCTGGCCGCCGAGCGCGGGATCGTCATCGCCGACACCAAGGTGGAGTTCGGCCGCGCCCCCGACGGCACACTCGTCCTGGCCGACGAGGTCCTCACCCCCGACTCGTCGCGCTTTTGGCCCGCGGACCAGTGGCGCCCCGGCCGGACCCAGAACTCGCTGGACAAGCAGTTCCTGCGGGACTGGAGCAGCACGATCGCCGAGTGGGACCGCACACCGCCCGGCCCGGAGGTCCCCGAGGACATCGTCGAGGCGACCCGCGCCCGCTACGTGGAGTGCTACGAGCGCATCACCGGCCGCCGCTGGAGGTAGGCCCGCTCGGGCGCCCGCCCGGAGCGGGCCGGACACGACGAAGGGGGCGGGCACGCCCCCCTTCGTCTCAGCCCCCGCGCCGCCGGCGCCTGATCGTCGCCGCCCGCGGCGGCTGCGGGGGTGACGGGAGCTACTCGGGTGAACCCGGCCGCAGACAGCGGTTCGGACACCCATGGAGATCACAACCGCACAACACCGTCGCAGCGCCGGCCTCGGCGGATCGCGGGCTCACCCCTGGTTCGCGCGCCGGAAGGTCCGTGCCGCGCCCGCGCCGGACTGCCGACGGACGCCGGACGGCGGAGGCGGGCCGGGTTCCGGGTCGACCTCAGCCCGTGAGGTCGACCGTCCCTTCCGAGGACACCGCGAAAGTCCGCGGCGGCGCGGTCTCGGCGGGCTCGCGCAGCAGCGTCGCGCGCTGCCGGTGCTGAGGGCCGTCGCTGGCGGGGTCGGTGCTGACACCGGCGAAGTGCAGCCGGGTGAAGGCCAGCGCCTCGGCGAGCTCCAGGTGCCTGGTCTCGGAGTCTGCGGCCTTGCGCGTATTGACCTCGAGCACGATCTGGCCGTTGTAGCCGGTGGTGGCCAGGTGCTCCAGCACGGCGGAGCAGGGCTGGGTGCCCCGGCCGGGGATCAGGTGCTCGTCGAAGTTCTGGGTGCCGGTGCCGTCGGCGAGGTGCACGTGCGAGAGCCGGTCGCCGAGCTGCTTGGCCATTTCGAGGCCGTCGGAGTGCGACATGGCCGAGTGGGACAGGTCGAGCGTGACATCGGGGTAGTCGCGCTCGATCGGGTTCCAACTGGGGGCGTAGGGCACGACCTCGCGGTTCTGCATCCGCACCGGGTACATGTTCTCGACCGCGAAGGCGACGTCGGTCTCCTCCTGCATGCGCTCGATGCCGGTCTCGAACTCGCGGGCGTACTCGCGCTGCCAGCGGAACGCGGGGTGCACGACGATGGTGCGCGCGCCCAGCGCCTCGGCCATGTCCTTGGACTTGACCAGCTTGCCCCAGGGGTCGCGGCCCCACACCCACTGGGTGAAGATCAGGCAGGGGGCGTGGACGGCCAGGATGGGCACGCCGTGGTAGTCGGACAGCCGGCGGAGCATGTCGACGTCCTGGCTGACCGGGTCGGTGGATACGAGGACCTCGATGCCGTCGTAGCCGAGCTTGGCGGCGATCTCGAAGGCGGCCGGCGTCTTCTCCGGGTAGACCGACGCCGTCGACAGCACGACGGGCGCGTCTGGAACCTGGACGGAACTCACTCAACCAAGAGTATGTGCTGTCGCGGCCTGCTGGATCGGGGGGCGGCCGCGGGCGCGCCGGAGCCGGGACCGGCGCGCGGCGCGGCGTCCGCCCCTCCGCACCCCGGGCGTCCGCGCCGGGCGCTTCCCGGGCTGCCTATCCTTCGTCGGGTGAGAGCAGCACTGGCGGGGGCGGTCCCGAGCCCCAACATCTGGCACCACCCGCGCGTCTACGAGCTGGAGAACCGGGCGGCCGACCCCGACGGGGTGATCGACGCGGCCATGCGCGAGGTGCGCGGCAGGGCCGGCGCCCACGTGCTCGACATCGGCTGCGGCGACGGCTACCACCTGGCCCGGTTCGCGCGCGAGGCAGCGCGGGCGACCGGGGTCGAGCCGCACCACGGGCTCGCCCGGGCGGCCCGGGCGCGCACGGCCGGCATGCCGGGGGTGCAGGTGCGCTCCGGGGTCGCCCAGCGGCTCCCGGTCCCCGACGCCTCGGTCGACCTGGCCCACGCCCGCTGGGCGTACTTCCTCGGCCCCGGCTGCGAGCCGGGGCTGGCCGAGCTGCGCAGGGTCATGCGGCGCGGCGGGGTGGCCTTCGTCATCGACAACGACGCCACCCGCAGCACGTTCGGCGGCTGGTTCCGCCGGTTCCTGCCCGACTACGACCCCGAGCGGGTCCAGCGGTTCTGGTTCCGGCAGGGGTTCTCGCGCACGCCGCTGACGATGCGCTGGTCGTTCCGCGACCGCGCCGACTTCGAGGCGGTGGTGCGCATCGAACTGTCCCCGCAGGTGGCCGACGAGGTCGTCGCCGAGCACACCGGCCTGGAGGTCGACTACGCCGTCAACCTGTGGTGGCGCGAGTACTGACACGGGCCGCGGGCGGCCGCCGCGGCCGGCGGTCACAGGTGCGGGCTGTCCTGCCGCACCTCCTCGGCTCCCAGTGCCTCCAGCACCCGCTGGCCGACCGCGGCCATTCCGGCCGCGTTGGGGTGCACGGGCGCCGCGGGGCGGTTGGGGAAGATGCCCTCGACCCACCGCTCACCGGGGGCCGCGCACATGTCGTGGCCCGGACCCGAGGTGTCGACGTACACCGCCCCCGCGTCGGCGGCCGCCTTGGCGATGACCGTGTTCAGCTCCGACCAGATCCCGTAGAGGTACTCGACGTCGCCGTCGGCGTAGGGGGCCTGCAGGCAGCTCTCGTGCCGGGGCAGCAGTTCCAGGTAGCCGACGACCGCGACCTCGGCGTCCGGACTGCGCTCGCGGACCTCCTCAAGCACGCCGCCGATGCGCTCGCCGACCCCGGGAAGCCGCTCGCGCAGCTCGTCGCCGCCCGGGCCGGTGTAGTGGTCGCGGCACGGGTCGCCGTCGAGATCGGTGGGCGCCAGGGCGAGGCACTTGAGCGCGATCTCGGCGTATCCGAGGTCGTTGCCGCCGACGCCCAGGGTCACCAGGGTGGTGCCGGGCGTGAGCGCGTCAAGCTGCGGCGGGTTGGAGGTGAGCGCGAGGTTCTGCGGCCGGGTCATGTGCTCGGTCTCGGCGCCGATGCAGCTGGCGTCGGTGAACTCGGCGGCGCCCAGCGCCTCGGCGACGCGGTTGGGGTAGTTGGAGCGGGAGCGCAGGCACAGCGCGGGGTCGCCGTACTGGGGCGGGATGAACGGGCCGGAGGTGAACGAGTCGCCCAGCGCGACGTACTCGGCGGCGATTCCGGGCGCGGCGCCGCCGGTGGCGGCGGCCGCGGGATCCCCGGTGGCGGCGGCGAGGACGAACGCGCAGGCGGGGGCGAGGAAGCGGGCGGCGGGTGCGCCGCGGCGGGCGGCTCGGGCAGCGGACACGGGCGGCTCCTGGTTGGCTGCGGGCGCCGAGCGGATCGGCCGGGCCGGCGCGGACGGCGCGGACGTGCCGCCCGAGTGCGTCGACCCCGAATGTCACCGCCCGAGTGCGCTGCGTCAACACCGCCGACCACACCCGGACACCGACCTTGTGCGACGTTTACGCTACCGACCGTAGTCACAGCCCGCCCGGTTTTCCACAGACCGCGCCCGCGGGGGCACGCGATGTCTCCCCCGACCGCTACCGTGCAGGGCATGGCCAAGGCTGCGAAGACCACTTTCCGCTGCAGCGAATGCGGCTGGACCACCCTCAAATGGGTCGGACGCTGCGGCGAGTGCCAGGCGTGGGGCACCGTCGAGGAGTCCGGCGCCCCCACCTCGACCGTGATCGCCCCCGCCCGGGTCTCGACCCCGGCGCGCCCCATCACCGAGATCAGCGTCGAGACCGCGCACGCCGCCCCCACCGGCCTGGACGAGCTCGACCGCGTCCTGGGCGGCGGGGTCGTCCCCGGCGGGGTCATGCTGCTCGCGGGCGAACCCGGCGTGGGCAAGTCCACGCTGCTGCTGGAGGTCGCGTCGCTGTGCGCCGACTCCGGCCCGGTGCTCTACGTCACCGGCGAGGAGTCCACAGGCCAGGTGCGGCTGCGCGCCGACCGCCTGGGGGCGCTCTCGCCCAAGCTGTTCCTGGCCGCCGAGAACTCGGTGGCCTCGCTGGTCAGCCATGTCGACGCGGTCGCGCCCTCGCTGCTGATCGTCGACTCGGTGCAGACCATGAGCTCGCCGGACGTCGCGGGCGTGCCCGGCGGCGTCACCCAGGTCCGCGAGGTCGCGGGAGCCCTGATCCGGCTGGCCAAGGAGCGCGGGATCGCCACCGTGCTGGTCGGCCACGTCACCAAGGACGGCTCCATCGCCGGGCCCCGGCTGCTGGAGCACCTGGTCGACGTCGTCCTGCAGTTCGAGGGCGACCGCCACTCCCAGCTGCGCATGCTGCGCGCCGTGAAGAACCGCTACGGCCCCACCGACGAAATCGGCTGCTTCGAGCTCACCGACTCCGGCATCCTCGGCCTGCCCGACCCCAGCGGCCTGTTCCTCACCCGCCGCAACGAACCGGTACCCGGCACCTGCGTCACCGTCACCCTTGAGGGCCGGCGGCCGCTGATCGCCGAGGTCCAGGCGCTGGTGGCGTCGTCCAACCTGCCCCAGCCCCGCCGGGCCAACTCCGGGCTCGACACCGCGCGGGTGAACATGGTCATGGCCGTGCTGGAGCGCCGCGCCCGGGTGCGCATCGCCGGCGCCGACGTCTACGCCTCCACCGTGGGCGGTGTGCGGCTGGGCGAGCCCTCGGTCGACCTGGCGCTGGCGCTGGCGGTGGCGGGTTCGGTGCGCGACGAGCCGCTGCCGCGCGGCGTGGTCGCCATCGGCGAGGTCGGGCTGGCCGGCGACGTGCGTGCGGTCACCGGCGTGCAGCGGCGGCTCGTCGAAGCCCAGCGGCTGGGGTTCACGCGGGCGATCGTGCCGCGCCACAGCGAGGAGCCGGTCGAGGGGATCGAGATCGTGGGCGTCGACGACGTCGGCGGCGCGCTCCGCTCGGCCTTCCCCGCACCCCAGCCGAGCTGACCCGCCCCCGCCGGCGGAGGGGACCACCGCCGCGGCGCGGCCGGCCGCTCGCGCGTCCCGCTCGCCCCTGACGAAAGTCCCCCGCGGCGCCGCCGCGCGATGCGGGCGGCGCACATCGAAGCGGCAACACCTTGACGGCACCGCGGCGACGATCGGAAACGAGCCGACACAGTCCCCGGTGAGCGCTCCCGAGCCGCGGCCTCAGGCGACGGTCACCAGCCCAGCGAGCCCCGGCGCGCCGGCGCGCCGCCCGCCCGGCGGATCACCGAGCGGTGGGAGTCCGGAGCGATCCTGCGCCGCCGCCTCGACCTGCTGTTCGCGCCGGCCGGCGCATGACGCCCGCTCTCCGGCGGACCGGGTGCGGACGAGGGCCGGGCGGTCCGCCGTGCGGCGAAGCACCCGGCCCTCGTCCGCCGGACGGCGGCGGTGAGCAGGCGGCGCTCAGTTCAGCCGGAACACCTGCGGTTCGGCCTTCTGGTCGTACCTGCTGTGCAGCTGCACCACGTAGGTTCCGGGCCGCTTGGCCGTCACGTCGCGGTCGGGGCAGTCCTTCCAGGAGCGCTTGCGGTCCCAGGTGACGGTCGTGGTGTAGGGCACGCCGCGCTGCAGCTTCTGCTTGTCGGAGGAGGATCCGCCGGCGCAGTCGGCGGTGGAGAAGATCCGGTCGTCGCCGGAGGTGACGCGCAGCTCCAGGCTCTTGGGGCCGACGTCGACGGTGCAGGTCTGGTCCTCGGTGTTGACCAGGGTCAGCTTGAACTTCGGCTTGTCGTTCCAGTCGTAGTCGCTCTTGTCGGTCTTGATGGTCACCACCACGTCGGACGGCCGGCAGGGGTCGCCGGGCGCCTCGGGGGCGGCGACGCCCTCGGACCCGCCGGAGCCGCCGCCCTCGTCGGATCCGCCGCCCGACTCGTCGCCGGAGTCGCCGCCTCCGCTCCCGGTGTCTCCGCCGCCGTCGCCGCCGCCTTCACCGCCGCCCCCGGCGTCCTGGCCGGCGCCGGCGGAAGGGCTGGGCGAGGCGCTCGGGGACGCGGGAGGTGAGACACTGGGCGACGACTCTTCGGGCGTCGGGCTCGGAGCGCCGCCGGTGCCGGAGGCCTCGCCGCCTTCGCCGGGTGATGACGGCCTGGTGCAGGCGTAGGTGATCAGCGCCACGACGACGAAGAGCCCCACCAGAACGAAGACTCGCCTTCTCCAATATGTCTCGGGACTCACCGGCCCCGGTTGTCCAGCACTTGACGCCATGGGCGCAGTATTCCGGGTTTACCGCCGCCGTACCTACTCAACCCGCCGATCCACACATCGATTGACATGTTCGACAACCCTTACAGCACAGCCGTTCTCGCGTGGTACGAGACCAATGCCCGCGAGTTGCCCTGGCGGCGCGACGACGCCACCCCCTGGTCGATCCTGGTCAGCGAGATCATGCTGCAGCAGACGCCGGTCGTGCGGGTGCTTCCCGCGTGGGAGGCGTGGATGCGGCGCTGGCCGAGTCCGGCGCACCTCGCCGAGGAGCCCTCCGGCGAGGCGGTGCGGATGTGGAACCGGTTGGGCTACCCCCGTCGGGCGCTGAACCTGCACGCCGCCGCCTGCGCCATCGTGGAGCGGCACGGCGGCGAGGTCCCCTCCTCCCACGCCGACCTGCTCGCGCTTCCCGGCGTGGGCGCCTACACCGCGGCCGCGGTGGCCAGCTTCGCCTTCGGGCAGCGGCACGCGGTGCTCGACACCAACGTGCGGCGGGTGCTGGCCCGGGCCCACACGGGTGCGGAATACCCGCCCAAGACGCAGACCAAGGCGGAGGTGGCGCTGGCGGAGTCGCTGGTGCCGCCGGACGCGGCGGTGGCCGCCCGCTGGGCGGTGGCCGTGATGGAGCTGGGCGCGCTGGTGTGCACGGCCCGCTCCCCCGCCTGCGCCGACTGTCCCATCGCCGCACAGTGCGCCTGGCGGCTGGCCGGCAAGCCCGCATACGAGGGTCCGCCGCGCCGCGGCCAGACCTACGCGGGCACCGACCGGCAGGTGCGGGGGCGGCTGCTGGCGGTGCTGCGGGAGTCGCCCGCGCCGGTGCCGAAGTCGGCGCTGGACGTGGTCTGGCAGGAGCCGGTGCAGCGCGAGCGCGCGCTGGACGCGCTCGTCGCCGACGGCCTGGTGGACCCGCTGGACGACGGCACCTACGCGCTGCCGAACTGACCCGATCGGGCCGGCGGGCCGGGGCGGCCCCGCGGGGCCGCCCCGCTCAGGCCGTCTCCAGCGTCTCGTCGGTGCCGCCGCTGCAGGGCGCACCGGGCTCGGGGGTCTGCGGCCCCTGCACGTAGGTGTTCAGGAACTCCGCGATGCGGTGGTCGTCGGGTTCGTCCACGACCAGGCGCTTGCCCCAGGCCACCAGGACGATGTTCTCGCGCTGGAGGGTGTGCGCGGGGCTGACGAGCAGGTAGTCCCCCTCGCGGTACAGCCCTTCCAGCGTCATCCGGACGTCGCCGGGCTGGTTGTCCTTGTAGCTGACCCACACCGCGCCGTGCTCCAGGGAGTGCACGGCGTGCTCGGGCTTCAGCTCCTTCCGGTAGACGCCGCAGTTCTGCCACACCGGGTGGTGCTTGCCGCCGGGCGGCGGATACACCTCGTAGGACACGAGTTCCTCGGTGTGCTCGCGCGGGACGTCGGTGAAGGTCCGCACACCGGCGATGTCGCCGGGCCGGTGGCTGCCGGGCAGGTCCTCCGCGGGCGCGGCGGAGCCGCCGCCCCCGCGCAGGAAGAGGTAGCCGGCCACTCCGCCGCCGACCACCACGAGCACGAGGACCAGTGCGCAGCCGCCCAGGACCCACCACAGCGCGCCCGACGAGCCCTTCTGCCCGCCTCCGCCCGGCGGGGGCCCGTATCCGTGGGGCGGCCGGCCGGGCGGGCCCGGCGGCGGCCCCTGCGGGTATCCGTGCGGGGGCCCGTAGCCGCCTTGGCCGGGCGGCGCCCCGTGCGGGTGCGCGTGCTGCGGACCGGAGGGCTGCTCCGGACCTCCCGGAACTCCCGCGCCGCCAGGTGGCGGCTGCGCGCCGGCGGGCTGCGGAGGCTGGTGCGGAGGGTTGCTCTCAGGGGGGACCACGGCCGAAGCCTATCGAGCGGACGCGGTGCTCGGCACGCCCGCCCGGGCCCGCCGCCGGGAACAGAGCCCCGGGAGCACTCCGGGAGCGCGCCGGATCCGCCCGCGAAAAGCGGAGGGGGCGGCCCCGAAGGACCGCCCCCCTTGGTCACCGCCGACGCACCGGCGCCGGAGGGATCCGGCTCAACCGGATCCGGCCGCTACTCGCCCTTGCCGGCCGCGGTCTCCTCCACAGCGGGAGTGTCCGGGACGGACTCGGGCTTGGGCACGCCGTGGAAGGTGAACTTTCCGTCGGTCCCCTCGCCCTCGGCGTCGATCACCACGATCTGGCCGGGCTTGAGGTCGCCGAAGAGGATCTTCTCCGACAGCGCGTCCTCGATCTCGCGCTGGATCGTCCGGCGCAGCGGCCGGGCGCCCAGCACGGGGTCGTAACCGCGCTCGGCCAGCATCTTCTTGGCCGCCGGGCGCAGCTCCAGCCCCATGTCGCGGTCCTTGAGCCGCTCGTCCAGGGCGTTGACCATCAGGTCGACGATGTCGATGATCTCCTGCTCGGTGAGCTGGTGGAACACGATGACGTCGTCGACGCGGTTGAGGAACTCGGGCCGGAAGTTCTGCTTGAGCTCCTCTTGGACCTTGGCCTTCATCCGGTCGTAGTTGGTCTGGGCGTCGTCCTCCTTGGCGAAGCCCATCGCCGCGCCCTTGGAGATGTCGCGGGTGCCGAGGTTGGTCGTCATGATGATGACCGTGTTCTTGAAGTCGACGTTGCGACCCTGGGCGTCGGTGAGGCGCCCTTCCTCCAGGACCTGCAGCAGCGAGTTGAAGATGTCGTTGTGGGCCTTCTCGATCTCGTCGAAGAGGACCACGGAGAACGGCTTGCGGCGCACCTTCTCGGTGAGCTGGCCGCCCTCCTCGTAGCCGACGTAGCCGGGAGGCGAGCCGAACAGCCGCGAGACGGTGTGCTTCTCCATGAACTCGCTCATGTCGAGCTGGATCAGCGACTCCTCGTCGCCGAAGAGGAACTCCGCCAGCGTCTTGGACAGCTCGGTCTTGCCGACGCCGGAGGGGCCGGCGAAGATGAACGAGCCGCCGGGGCGCTTGGGGTCCTTCAGACCGGCGCGGGTGCGCCGGATGGCCTGCGAGAGCGCCTTGATGGCGTCCTCCTGGCCGATGACCCGCTTGTGCAGCTCCTCCTCCATGCGCAGCAGCCGGGAGGACTCCTCCTCGGTGAGCTTGAAGACCGGAATGCCGGTGGCGGTGGCCAGGACCTCCGCGATGAGCTCCTCGCCCACCTCGGCGACCACGTCCATGTCGCCGGCCTTCCACTCCTTCTCCCGCGTCGCCTTCTGCGTGAGCAGGTTCTTCTCGTCGTCGCGCAGCGACGCCGCCTTCTCGAAGTCCTGGGCGTCGATCGCCGACTCCTTGTCGCGGCGGACGTCGGCGATCTTCTCGTCGAACTCGCGCAGGTCCGGCGGCGCGGTCATGCGGCGGATGCGCATCCGCGAGCCGGCCTCGTCGATGAGGTCGATCGCCTTGTCCGGCAGGAAGCGGTCGCTGATGTATCGGTCGGCCAGCTGGGCCGAGGCCACCAGGGCGCTGTCGGTGATCGACACCCGGTGGTGCGCCTCGTAGCGGTCCCGCAGGCCCTTCAGGATCTCGATCGTGTGCGAGATCGTGGGCTCGTCGACCTGGATCGGCTGGAAGCGGCGCTCCAGCGCCGCGTCCTTCTCCAGGTGCTTGCGGTACTCGTCCAGCGTGGTCGCGCCGATCGTCTGCAGCTCGCCCCGGGCCAGCATCGGCTTCAGGATCGACGCCGCGTCTATCGCCCCTTCGGCCGCGCCGGCGCCCACCAGCGTGTGCAGCTCGTCGATGAAGAGGATGATGTCGCCGCGGGTGCGGATCTCCTTGAGGACCTTCTTCAGCCGCTCCTCGAAGTCGCCGCGGTAGCGGCTGCCGGCCACCAGCGCGCCGAGGTCGAGCGTGTAGAGCTGCTTGTCCTTGAGGGTCTCGGGGATCTCGCCCTTGACGATCTTCTGGGCCAGCCCCTCGACGACGGCGGTCTTGCCGACACCGGGCTCACCGATGAGCACCGGGTTGTTCTTGGTCCGGCGCGACAGCACCTGCATCACGCGCTCGATCTCCTGATCCCGCCCTATGACCGGGTCCAGGTTGCTCTCGCGCGCGGCCTGGGTGAGGTTGCGCCCGAACTGGTCCAGCACCAGGGAGGTGGAGGGGGTGGACTCGGAGGAGGCACCCGTGGCCTGCGGCTCCTTGCCCTGGTAGCCGTGCAGGAGCTGGATGACCTGCTGGCGCACCCGGTTGAGGTCGGCGCCGAGCTTGACCAGCACCTGGGCGGCCACGCCCTCGCCCTCGCGGATGAGGCCGAGCAGGATGTGCTCCGTACCGATGTAGTTGTGCCCGAGCTGCAGGGCTTCCCTGAGGGAGAGCTCCAGGACCTTCTTGGCGCGGGGGGTAAAGGGGATGTGGCCGGAGGGGGCCTGCTGGCCCTGGCCGATGATCTCCTCTACCTGCTGCCGAACCGCTTCGAGGCTGATTCCCAGGCTCTCCAGAGCCTTCGCAGCGACGCCCTCACCCTCGTGGATGAGGCCGAGCAGGATGTGCTCTGTACCAATGTAGTTGTGGTTGAGCATCCTGGCCTCTTCCTGGGCCAGGACCACCACGCGCCGTGCGCGGTCGGTAAACCTCTCGAACATGTCTCGTCGCTCCTCACAGAGCGGTCAGGCAGGGACGGAAGTTCCGACCCTCGCTTTCCGCATTTCGGCCCCTCAGGGGAAAGCCCCGTGGAGGCGCTGCCGCACCCGTCCACCAAGCGGCCGGCGTCGCGGCCCGCCCGACGAACACATCCTGCACGGAAGGACGCTGCCGACCTTCCATGCCTGAGACTTTCCCCGACGATAGGGCGTTCATCCTCATCCAACTACCTAACGGGGGCCCAGTGTTCCGACTACGCCGCAAGCGAACGGCCCGCGTACCCCGGTATATCGAGGGCACACGGGCCGTGGACACGCATTCGCGCGCGTATTTGCTCTCAGCGAACAGCGGCGGCCGCCGACCGGTCCGGCGGGTAATGGCCTTGCGCGGGTCTCCCGGGTGCCGGAGAGGTCCGCGCAACCGCCACTCGCGAGCCGGCGCCGGTCGAGGGCTCAGCGCTGTGCTGCCTCGTACTCGGCGACGATGGCCGCAGGGATCCGGCCGCGCTCGTTGACCTGCTTGCCGGCCGCCTTCGCCCACGCGCGGATCTCGGCGCTGCGCTCGCGACTGGGGGCGTTGCGCTGCTGGCGCTTGCCGCCGCGCCCGCTGGTCTTGGACGGTGCCTTGCGAGCGGCCTCGACGTAGGGCGCCAGGGCCTCGCGCAGCTTGGTGGCGTTGCCGGCGCTGAGGTCGATTTCGTAGGAGGAACCGTCGACCCCGAACGAAACGGTCTCCTCGGCCTCGCCGCCGTCCAGATCGTCGACGAGAAGCACCTGAACCTTTTGTGCCATGGATAGAACCTTTCCAGCAGAGCGGTGCAGTGGCACCTGAATATAAAGCTATCCCGAGAGAACGCGGAAGACAATTCTCCACGCCACCGAAAACCGGACCAGCCTATGCCGGGGCCGCGAGCGCGGAGCAAATCGCGGCCCGGCCCCCGATACGGGCCGCGCCTCCCGGACCAGCCGTGGGAGTCGTTAACGCGCGGCGCGCACCGCTCCTTTCCCGCGCGTAACCGGTTAGCGGTCCTCCCGCGCGGGCCCCCCGTCTGGAAGTTCCGGCCCAGAAGCCTCTGCGCTCTTTGCCCCGCCTTCAGCCGCGAAGCCCTCCGCCTCCGGCTGAGACGCCGTTGCGGCACTCGCGGTTCCGCGGCCGGATGACGAGTCCGCCTCGCTCACGAGTCGCCCGTCCGACGTTCTGGGAGCCATCTCCTTACGGAGCAGCTTCACCACGAACGTGCAGAAGACGGCCGCGACCACAGCCGGGGGGAGCAGCGCCGACAAAACGTCGCCCATCGAGCGCACCCCTTCCTTGGTGTCACTTTATGCAGCAATTACCCCACGGAGGGGTGCCGCCGAGTCGGATCGGCGGCGGGCCGAGTCGCCCGCTCATACAACGGGCGCGGACACCGTCATCATAGACATCCTTCGCGCCCGCGCGGACACCGACCGCGGGAAGCTTTAGCCGCTCACCCGAAAGCCCGCTGCATAAGGGGTTTCGGGGTGCAGCGAGACGCGTGCGGCCGCCTGCGGGCAGTCGGCCGCAACCGAATCGCCATAAAAATGACGGCCTCCTGTGGCCGAAGCAGCCGAACACGCATGGGATTGGATGCCGCGGCGGGTCGGGCATATGGTCGGCCGCCCTCCCAGCGGAGGAGGGGGAAGCGAAGACTCCCTGGCAGGCGCCTCGCAGATCTCCACCGCATTGGACACATTACCCGGTCGTATACACCTCTCCCACCCCGGCCCGCATAAGCCTCGAAGCGTCCCGTCCGGTTGTGGGATCGTGGCACCCTGACTCGGGCGAGTCCGGCATCCGCGGTCCGGAGCCGGCGCGACTTCCGCGCGTTCACCGCGCGGTCCGGTCACCGTGGGCATTGAGAGGACCTCACCGTGGAGTTCCACGCAGATCTGCATATTCACTCCAAGTACTCGCGGGCTTGCAGCAAGGATTGCGACCTGGAGCACCTGGCGTGGTGGGCGGCGCGCAAGGGCGTCGGAGTGGTGGGTACCGGTGATTTCACTCACCCCGCCTGGCGCGAGGAGTTGCGCACCAAACTGGTCCCGGCCGAGCCGGGCCTGTTCCGCCTGGCCCCTGATATCGAAGCCGAGGTGCTGCGCACTCTGCCGCCCGCATGTCGGAATCCGTCGCGCTTCATGCTGTCGGTGGAGATCTCCACCATCTATAAACGGGGCGAACGAACCCGAAAGGTACACCATTTGCTCTACGCGCCCACGATGCAGGCGGCCGAGGCCATCACCGCGGATTTGGCCCGGATCGGCAATCTCGCCTCCGACGGGCGCCCCATCCTGGGCCTCGATTCGCGCAACCTCCTGGAGATCACCCTCGCCAGCGACCCGGGAAGCTATCTCGTGCCGGCGCACGTGTGGACCCCCTGGTTCGCCGTTCTCGGCTCGAAATCCGGATTCGACGCCGTCGCGGACTGCTACGCCGACCTCGCCGAGCACATCTTCGCCGTCGAGACCGGGCTCTCCAGCGACCCGGAGATGAACTGGACCGTCTCCTCGCTGGACGGTTATACGCAGGTCAGCAATTCCGACGCGCACTCGCCGCCGATGCTCGCCCGCGAGGCCACGCGCTTCGACACCGATCTCGATTACTACGCGATACGCCGCTCTCTGGAGACCGGCGACGGATTCCGCGGCACCGTCGAGTTCTTCCCCGAGGAAGGCAAATACCACCTCGACGGCCATCGCAAATGCGGGGTGCGCCTGGACCCCGACGCCACCCGCGAGCGCGGCGGCCTCTGCCCGGTCTGCGCCAAGCCGCTGACCGTGGGGGTCTCCCACCGCGTGTTCGAACTGGCCGACCGCCCTGTCGGGCACCGCCCCGACGGCGCGGCCGGGTTCACCAGCCTCGTGCCGCTGCCCGAGATCGTCAGCGAGATCGCCGGCGTGGGCCCCAAGAGCAAGCGCGTGCAGGGCGAGGTCGCCCGGCTGGTGGGCGAGCTCGGAGCCGAGCTGGACATCCTCTCCGCCGTGCCCGCCGACGAGGTCGCCCGCGTCGGCGGCACCCTGCTCGGCGAGGCCGTCACCCGGCTGCGCGCGGGGGCGGTCGTCCGCGACGCCGGCTACGACGGCGAGTACGGCACGATCCACATGTTCGAGCCCGGGGAGCTGGCCGCCGCCGACGCCGCGCCCGCGCTGTTCGACGCCGGCGAGCTCGCCGGGCCCTCCCCCTCCCGGACCGCCCCGCGCCGCGGGCCCCGGCGGCCGTCGGACCCGAGCGGCGACGGCGCCGGCCCCGACCGGAGCGGGCGCGCCGACGGCGGCGCCGAGCCCGGCCCGCGAGGCGGCGCGGGCGGCGGCGCCGAGCCCGGCCCGCGAGGCGGCGCGGGCGTGACCGCCGGCCGCGGCGGCCGCCCGCGGCCCGGTTCCGACGAGCCCCGCGCGGCCGCCTCGGGGACCGGCACGGCCGCCACGGTTTCCGAACCCGCGCCCTCCCCCGCCGCAACCGCCCCCGGCGCCGCAGCGGCCGCCTCAGCCCCGCCCGCGGCGCGCGCCACGGCGACGCTAGAGGCGAACGGCCCCGATTCCGACGAGCTGTTCCCCGACGACGGGTACGCGGACGCCGCCCCCGCCCCCCGCAGCCTGCTCGACGGGCTCGACCCCGAGCAGCGCGCCGCGGCCGAGGCCCCCGGCGGCCCGCTGCTGATCGTCGCCGGTCCGGGCACCGGCAAGACCCGCACGCTCACCCGGCGCATCGCCCATCTCGTCACCGAACGGGACGTCCCCGCCGACGGCTTCCTGGCCATCACGTTCACCCGCCGCGCCGCCGAGGAGCTGGCCGAGCGACTCGAAGACCTGCTGAGCGAGCGCGCCCGCGACCTCACCGTCGCCACGTTCCACCGGCTGGGCCTGCTCATCCTGCGCGAGCAGCACGAGCGCGCCGGGCTGTCGGCCTCCTTCGGCATCGCCGACACCGCGCGGCAGCTGGAGGTGGCGGCCGAGGCCGCGGGCTCCGAGCAGGAGGGGCGGCGGCTGCTGTCCCGCCGGGACGCGGGCGGGCCTCCCGCGTCCGACGTCGACGCCGCGTACGAGCGCCGGCTGCGCGAGCTCGACCTGGTCGACTTCACCGACCTGGTCGCCCTGCCGGTGCGCCTGCTCGGCGCCGACGACGCGCTGGCCGACCGGTACCGGCGGCGCTGGCCCTGGATCAGCGTCGACGAGTACCAGGACGTCGACGAGCGCCAGTACGCGCTGCTGCGCCTGCTCACCCCGCCCGACGGGAACCTGACCGCCATCGGCGACCCGGACCAGGCGATCTACGGATTCCGCGGCGCCGACGTCGGCTTCTTCCTGCGCTTCACCGAGGACTTCCCCGGCGCCGCCACCGTCCGGCTCAGCCGCAACTACCGCTCCAACGCCGCGATCGTCGACGCCGCGGTCCAGGCCATCGCCCCCGCCTCGCTGGTACCGGGCCGCGAGCTGCGGGCGGTCGGCGACTTCACCGACCCGCCGCGCATCGGCCTGCACACGGCCGCCGACGAGCGGGGGGAGGCCTCGTTCGTGGCGCGCTCCATCGACCGGCTGCTGGGCGGCACCTCCTGGCACTCGCTGGACAGCGGCCGGGTCACCGGAGACGGCGACGGCGGCCTGTCCTTCAGCGACTTCTGCGTCCTCTACCGCACCGACGGCCAGAGCGAGGCGATCATGCGCGCCTTCAACGCCGCGGGCGTGCCTTACCAGAAGCGCTCGCACGACCGGCTGCTGGCGCGGCCGGGCGTGCGGATGCTCGCCGACGAGCTGGCCCGCCATCCCGACGGGCCGCTGGTGGAGCGGGTGCGCTCGGCGGTGGCGCTGCTGTGCGACCGCCACGCCGGTGACGCCGACTCCGAGGAGCGCTGCGCCGACCTGCGCACGGCCGGCGAGCTGGTGCTCCCGCTGGCCGCCGAGTGCGGGCGGGACCTGGGCGAGTTCCTGTCGGCGCTGGCCATGGGCGCCGAGGTCGACGCGCTGGACCCCCGGGCCGACCGGGTGGCGCTGCTGACCCTGCACGCGGCCAAGGGCCTGGAGTTCCCCGTGGTGTTCCTCGTGGGCTGCGACGACGGGCTGCTGCCCTTCCGGCTGCCGGGCGAGGCGCGCGGCGCCGCCGGCGAGGACGAGGAGCGGCGGTTGTTCTTCGTCGGGCTCACCCGCGCCCGGCAGCGGCTCTACCTCTCGCGGTCACGGCGCCGCACCCGGCGGGGCACCGCCTACGACACGGCACCTTCGGCGTTCCTGGAGGCGATCGACCCGGGCCTGACCATGCCGGTCGACGAGGAGTCGGCCACGCGCCGGCGGCCGCGCGAGAAGCAGATGCGCCTGCTGTGAGGCGTGCGCGCCGCCCCGGCGCGGGCGGCGCGCACGTCAGTGCGTGCGCGGGGTGCCGGGCTCGTTGAGGTGCACCAGCATCCGGGTGTTGCCCAGGGTGTTGGGCTTGACCCGTTCCAGGTCGAGGAACTCGGCCACGCCCTCGTCGTAGGAGCGCAGCAGCTCCTC